>CAJTWL010000001.1 GCA_910579845.1 uncultured Muribaculaceae bacterium
AGAGCACCTGACTGTTAATCAGGGGGTCGTTGGTTCAAGCCCATCTTGAAGCGCAAGAGTCGCTATTAAGCGACTCTTTTTTATATCTCCTTGGGAACGATTGAGTAATGAGAAATCTGCCAATTGCATATTTTTTCGTACATATTATTATAATATAATATTATTTTGTTTTTTATTGCTAATTTTGACTAACCGAAATTGCTTGAACTACTGTTTAAGTCAACTTTGGCAGCTAACCAAAAATCTAATAATTAAGAATCAATTTCTTATAATACATCATTTTATAAATCATAAAAATATGAGCGTAGATGAAATAATGCTTCGCAGTAGATTTCAGCCACTAAAGAATATACTCGCATACGATGTATTCAACACTGGTTTCAATGGCTGGATGACCTTACTCCCGAACTTTACAGAGTATCCCGATTTTGATGTTCCTCCGACGTTAGTCAATAAGGATCAATGGCCTCCTGTAATGTTAAGTTCAGCAACATTCCGCTACCCGGGCACACACGGTGCGATGTCTGGAACATTCAGTCTAAAACTGTCCACTCGTCCGGTACATTCAAAGTATGAAGACATACCGGCTCCAGGTTCAATGGGTCATGCCATAAAACGTCTTTCATTTTATCGTCCCGGAAGCCGTTATCTTCAGATAGAATGCTGGTATGCATATACAGCGGAGCAGGACACACTTGATCCCGAAGGAAGCAGACCTCAACCTGGATTGCATGAAAAGAGTATTCGTTCATTCGGCATGGGATTCGATATTCAGGAAAGAGGAGAAAGATATCAGGTAGGTGTCCGTCATCTTAATTGTTTTAATGGGAATCTTGTACAACGTTGGGAAATAGAAAATTCTGCTGATGTTACAGATAAAGACTGGGCTTTCGGACTCGAGGGAGACTGGTGTAAGAGAGGTATTGATCCCTGGTGGTTCGGACGCAGATATCCGGATGGTCGCCATGACGCATTCCAGATCATTCCCGATTCTCATCAGCAACTTATCTATAATGAAACAGACTGTAAGCTTAACTGGCAATACATGCGGTTAAAGATTGATACATTGAATCGCGAATACGTGGAATTCCAGTCTCAGGATAGAATCTTCGATCTTCGTGGCATTCATGTGACAGACGTTCCGGGATATCACAGAATTGACAATCTAATCAATCCATTGTTCTTTGTCGAGACAGATGAAGACAGAAGAGTTTTCTTTTATGTGGATTCAGTAGTAGTTTCTCAAGAATAAAATTATCAAAGTCATGAATCAATTTAATGCATCGCATCTTGAAATAAAAAAATGGTTTGAAGGAAATTTCCAGACTCACCCATACGAAGCAGGTTGGGCTGACGAAGCAATTTTCTTTGTTATGATAGAACATATTAAAGAAGGGAATCCGGTTTTGTTTGCTCAAGTGGAAATTTCACATGACGGTGTCAACTGGGCTTCTGATGGAAGCGCACCGGTCAAATTCACGGGCGAAGGTCTCCATCCCATAAAGGTTCAGCCGAACTTTGGCAATTGGTTACGTCTGAATGTCAATATTGAGGGCGGTCCTATGTTCCTTAATATTCAGATACACTGCAAAGGATAGGTAATATTACAATTTGCATAAATATTATTAACCATGAAATTTTACTCAAAATACATAGCTTTAGCCATTGCAGTAATTATGTTTCTACCTTCATGCGGAGGAGACGATCCGAATTCCGGAATTGCTCCTGACAAGCCGGAAGAGCCTGAGACTCCTACCCCGGATGTCTCAGCCCAGGCTAAAAGTGGAAATCTGCCTGCTTGGCAGAAAGGCTATCTTGATATACATTTCATAAACACCGTTACCGGAGAATCTGAATTTATCATACTCCCGGACGGAACACAAATGCTTGTTGACGCTGCAAGTTCATTAGCTGCCACCGGTAAGGATGAACTTAGCCAACGTTGGAATCCCAACAAAAGAGGAAGTGAGATAATAACCGAATACATTAAAAAATGTATGGAATGGACCAAAAATGACAGAATTGATGCATTCCTTGGCACTCATTTTCATAATGACCATATGGGCGGATTCTCAACATCTTTGCCAATGTCTGCCAATTCATACTATCGAATCAATGGCGCGACAGAAATACTTGATAATTTTCCTGTAACACTAATGGTTGACAGAGGTTATCCAAACTATGACTATCCGTATAACCAGACAGATGCCTCCAAAGATGCAAACAGGGCAAATATCATCAACAATTACAAGAAAGCCATTGACTGGCACATGGCTAACAGAGGACTTAAAGTTGAAAAATTCGCTCCGGGAAGTAAAACACAGTTCACACTTCAGAAAGATGCCAACTCATATCCGAATGTAACCATACAGAATGTATACGCAAACGGAGAGCTTTGGACAGGAAGCGGTACTGCAACAAAATCCATTTTTCCTGATAAATCAACTTTCTCAGGAGTCGGAGGAAATGATGAGTACTCTCCGAGTGAAAACGCTTGCTCAACCGTATTTGTACTCACTTATGGCAAATTTAATTTCTATTCAGGCGCAGATATCTGCAACTCCGGCAATTCCACATACGCTTGGAAAGGTGTAGAGAATGAAGTCACAAATGTTGTAAGCGCGGTAGAGGTTATGAAAGCTGATCATCACGGATTAAATGGGACAGGTGCACAAATACTTCTTACCAAACTGAATCCAAATATAATCATATGTACCCCCTGGCAAGACCGACATCCGAGCCCGGATGTGCACAAGAGATTCACATCAGCAAACACGAATAACGGAAATGCAAAAATCCTTTATTCGAATCTTGCACCATCAAATAAAGCTCAGTTTACAGCAGGTCTTGACAATATTTTTGCAGCAGGCGGTCATATAGTTGTACGTGTTGATCCGGAAGGAAAGACATATCATGTTTATATGCTTAACGACCAGAATGACAAATTTGAAATTATCAAGACCATAGGGCCACTCGTATGTAAATAAAACAAGCCATGATATTTCAACCCGTTATAAATTATAACGGGTTGAAATAAACAATATTAACCTAAAACATATACAAATGAGAAAATCTTTACTACTCGCAGGTGTTTTACTTGCACCAATGATGTCTAACGCCCAGAATTACCACGGATTCTCGATCAATGCATCCCAGGAACTGATTGACAACACCTTAGGAACAGTGCTTTCCAATAAAGCATACAGAGTTGAAGGCAAAGCTGTCACACTTCAGGTTATTTATCAGCCAAAATATCAGATTCAGACTGTAAACGATGCTTTGACAGAATGGAAAGCCGGATCTACTACAAAAGGAGAGCCCGGATCCCTTATCGATTACACATCTCCTGCCACATCCGGCAAAGACCAGATTGAAGTAAATGAAGCAATGACTACCGGAAAAATAGATGGTATGGTTCTAAAATCCTACATGGGAGCCGACGGTTTGGCATATGTGGATATGCCTACAAAATATTATAAGAATGGCGTCCTGACTGATGTTCCGGCAACCGGGGGTGATATTCGCGTACGTTTTTGTACAGAATCATCATCAAAAAGCAGATTAGGTGACGATCCTCAAGTTTACGTAACTGACATCACAGGCGTATACGTTACAGTCTCTGCCCCGACAACAGTCAAGATAACAAGTGACTATGTTCAGGCAAATACAACCACAACATTCACCGAAAGTGCAGGTGGTCCAGACTATGACGCGTGTGGAAAAGTTCAGCGTCTTGCGTATTTCGAAATGCCTTCAACAACATCAACCTCAGCTCAGGATATAAAATTCGAAGGAAAAGCGAAGGGAAGCTGGAACCTATTTACTTATAAAAGAAACACTAAAGATAGCTATGGCTTTCCACTACGCTATATAGACATTGTTTTCTATGGTGTGAAACCGGGTGAAAAAGTTGGTTGGACAAACTACCAGTCACTCCATGCAGGATATACTCCCACTCCATATACCGGAGGAGCCGGTGTCGGCGAGATTCTTACCGATGATGAGAACGTATCTGTAGAATACTATAACCTTCAGGGTATGAAAATTGCTCAGCCTGAAAACGGAATCTATATCGAACGAAAAGGCAATAAAACCCGTAAAGTCGTTATTAAATAATTATACAGCTTCAATTAATACCAACAATAGACACAGAGGCTATCCGTTTTCATTTCGGATAGTCTCTTTTTTAATACCTCTCATTCCGTAAGATCAGACTTTCGCTATTTTTTTTCATCATATATTCTGCTTATATTTGTACCTTTGTAAAACGCAATGATGAAAATAGCGTTAATATAATAAGAAGTTACTAATAAAATAATTTTGCCATGGAAAACAATAGAATAATTCCACCTTCGGAACTGATTATCAATGAAGACGGCTCAGTGTTTCATATTCATCTTAAACCGGAACAATTACGTGATAATATAATTTTTGTAGGTGATCCCGGACGAGTTGATATGGTGGCAAGCTATTTCGATACGATAGATTATAATATTTCCTCACGAGAATTCCACGCCATTGCAGGCACATACAAAGGCAAGCAATTAATGGTGCTGTCTCATGGGATAGGACCTGACAATATAGAAATTTGTGTTACAGAGCTTGACGCCCTTGCAAACATAGATTTTAAAACCCGTAAAGTCAAACCCGAGCATCGCACACTTAATATTGTACGCATCGGTACATCCGGCTCTCTTCAGGAGAATCTGCATATCGGAGATTTTGTCATAGCGGAAAAGGGAACGGGATTTGATGGAATACTGAATTTCTATGCAGACAGAGACAACGTGTGTGATCTCGAGTTTGAGAAACAGTTTATGGAACATACGAACTGGAATAAGACTTGGGCTGCACCATATACTGTTAATGCAGACGAATCCCTTGTCGAGAAAATCGGCAGAGACGATATGTTGCGCGGATATACTATCGCAGCTGTTGGATTTTATGCACCTCAGGGAAGAATGGTCAGATTGCGTCTTACTGACCCAAAGCTTAACGAGAAAATAGAAAATTTCCGATATAATGGAAAACCTATTACTAACTTTGAAATGGAATCAGCTTGTCTGCAGGGTCTGTCAAGACTTTTGGGTCATCGTGCGATGACAGTGTGCTGCATTATTGCAGAAAGACGCCTGAATAATGCAAATACAGACTACAAACCCAAAGTGAGAAAACTAGTCGAAACTGTGCTTGACCGCATATAGCAAGAGTATAAAATATATTGGGATATTCAACTTCCAAGGCTATTTGCGCCAAGTTCTGCAACAGCAACTTATATTACTAAGATATCTGGAATCTATTACCCGGAAGACGAGTAATGATTCCGTCAAACTCGAGTTCAGTAAGAGATGCCATCAATTTAGGTACTGACAAACAAGTACCGATATGGATGGCATCAATTGTCAATGCCTGTCGACCCTGTTTTAAATATTCGAATATAATCTTATTATTACCTTCAAGCTCAGGAAACAGATTCCGCTGAGAATAATCAATATTGATCTGTTCCGGTTGCCAATTCATCAGTTCCATTATATCTAACCCGGAATTGACAAGACTCGCTTTATTTTTGCGGATTAAATGATTACATCCACCACTTGATTGATCTGACACTCGCCCTGGAACGGCAACGACTTCTCTGTTATAATTAAAGGCAAGATTTGCCGTACTCATTGCACCACCCTTGATCCCAGATTCCACTACTGCGGTTATGTGACTTAACCCGGCTACAATTCTATTTCTCTCAAGAAACTTCCCTGCATATGGCTTGGATCCGGATGGATATTCGGAAACAATGGCGCCCCCGGATTTAATAATATTTCTTGCAAGTGTTCTATTTGCTGCAGGATAAATCATATCCAGACCATGTGCCACAACTGCCGCCGTCTTTAGATTCGAATCCATTGCTGCTTCATGGGCAATAGAATCAATTCCAAATGCCAATCCACTTATTACTTTCAGATCCGGCAAATAATTAGACATTGAGGATATGGAATCGCGACAAAATTCAACGCCATAAGATGTGCACCTTCGCGTTCCCACCATAGCAAGAATATGGTCGCCATTCAAATCCATCTTTCCCAATTTGTATAGAATAACAGGTGCATCAGGAATTTCTCTTAAAAGCCAGGGATAATCGTCATCAAGGAGAGAATAGGCGCTGATTTTATTTCGCGTAATAAAATCGTTTTCTTTCTCAGCTCTTTGCCATGCACTGTTTCTATTCTTTTTAAATGAATGTAAATCTATGACAGATGACAGCTCTACAGATGTATTGACAACATCTCCGAGAAACAGATCATCCGGAGTTATACCCAATGACCCAATTGCACGTAGATTCTCAGCTTTTATTCCTGGAATAAAAGATAATGCAATCTTTGCTATTTCATGATTATTATCACTCATTTATAATTAGAAGCTATTTGATATACTTGCCAAAAGCCTTTGCAAGCTCCTCTCCCCTCGTCAACTTGCCGTCATGTAATGATACTACAGTCACGACACCTTTTGCGCACATTTCTCCATCAGGTCGCACAATATCCTGATAGAAAACAAACCTCGCGCCCTTTCTCTCTATTCTTAGACCACTTACAAAACGGTCTCCACTACGCAACGATGAATGGTACTCAACTTCTATTTTTCGCACCACTGCAACTATACCCTGCTCAAGCATCTCTTTAAACGACAATCCGGCGTCTTCACAAAATCTATGGCGCGTATGCTCCATATAATGGAGATAATTGGCATTATTTACTATACCCTCAAAATCAAGCTCATAATCACGGACCTCCATATCCATGACATAGCAATATTTATTATTATTGGAAAGTAACGGCATATTACAACTTTGTAATTTAATAAAGAATATATTTAGAATTAACCACAGAATACTTATAAATTCAACTATTGTGGTTTTAACTATTGTGGTTTTATGCTTTTATCTTATTTACAAAATTGATAAAATCAACCTCTTTTTCAAATGCTGAAACAGGTAGCCAGATAAATCCGAAATTAAAATTCATTTTTAACAAAATTGAATTTTTCAATATCAAAGGTGTACTGAATGAATTTCTTTTTAATAATATACTTCGTGTTGCTTCCACCGATTCCATGTCATCCTCTTCACCTTCAATAGCCTTGTTCCATTTCATCAACACCTCTATATCTTCATCCTTGACAGTGATACTGTGCATTGTTATATTGAAATAACAGCTTTCCTTTAATCCATAATACAGATATATCAGCAACAGAGCGACAGGCAATACTAAGAAAAGAACCATACATGCAATAACTGCATATCTTATATCAATAATTATACCGGCAGCAAGACCGATTAAAACAAACGAGCTCAAAAGTATTATCCATACCTTACCGTAAAGCAGTATTACAGCAAGAACAAATAAGTGTGATGGCATTCTGAACCAGTCAGTTCTAAGCTCACCGTTGTTTTCCATCACGTATCTTTCTTTCCTTTTTATAAGTCTCGAGATTTAATTTCTTCAATCTCTGTACATATCCGGTACCCTCATTATTGAAGAGAGCTTCCATATCGATATATTTATCCCCGTTCCCTTTCTTTATCGGAAACACTTCTGATCTTGCGGCTTTTGCTTTATCTGCCAAAGGTGAATGCCCGGAAGGAAGTGAGCCTCTCAAATCCTTATCAACTCCATCCGCAAAACACCTTACCGCCCTGATTTCAGAACATGGTGGATAACCGAGACCAGTCCACATTACATACTCATGCTTTACAAATTCAGGAGTAATTTCGTTTAAAGAAGCAAGCGGTCTGCAACCTTCAATTGCCACAGTTGCCGTAGATTTGAACCTTGGTATGAAATCCTGATCTATCACCCATTTATCACCGGCGACTGAATAATCCCGTTTTTTCAAGTCATGATAAAAACTTCTGCTTAGTTCCTCCGTAAGAACCTCGGGAGTAATGGATTTATCTGCTATATACGGAGACAGTAAATGGCATGCATTGGACTCCCGGACGAAACCATATCCTTCATTTTTTCTGCCGGAATGGCTGTAATTTGTACGCACCAGCACATGATTCTCAGCATCCTGCAAATCAAATCTTTTATACGAATGGTTATTTGTTTCAAAATACGCGCCATTACCCAACGCATCAATTACTCCGAAATTAGCTTCAACTCCCATAGGTCGAGGCAATGTTTCAAGAAGATGTGCGAAATCCTCTACTGTTTTACAGGATTTGAGGGCCTCGCTCATCACAAGCCCCTCTTTATCCATGTTCTTTGAACTTACATTATCATCCTTTATATTGTATGATGCGGTATTCATTACAGCAAATCCCATCTCGTTCATACCCATCCATGCCTCCTTAAGAAGACGGTCACCAGCGTTATATAAGGCAACATATGAATATTCTCCTGGTTTGCAACTGACATACTCAACTTTGTTGTCTACAGTACTTGTATCACGATGTTTCCACAATATTGGACGACCATAGGGATTCATATCCGCTCCTATGATCGCGGATGTACAAGCATCGCTAACCGACACAGATAAACAACAACTTAATAAAACAATAAATATAATCTTCTTTATCATATCCGGATTATCTGCCTGAATCCTCAATAATTCTTTTTATATAAGCATTAAATGAATCCTTACGCACCAGATCCTCAATTGTGATATGCATTCGATAACGCCAATAATGATTAGGATTTGCAGGAACGTTAATCTGCTCTTCACGAGGATCGGTACGTCTGATGTCTCCGTCGCAAGCGAACCAATCCTGCAATGGAAGAATACACAGAATTGACGGGCTTTTAAGATTCAATTCAATAATCTTGTCACAAATCCATGGCTCACAATACAACGGAGCTTCACCACTTTCTCCCAATATCTGATTGAAGAAACGCTGGCTGACGCCCTTGTCCTCTTCCCACCAACCTCTTATGCCTGCCATGTCATGAGTAGATGTTGTACAAACGGAGAAATATGGATATTCCGCTGTATTTCCAAATTCAGACTTCGGATTCTTAGGCATTCTCTGGATTTCCAGTGAAAGAATCTGTAATTTACTCATAACATCAGGCACACATGCCGGAATCATTCCTAAATCCTCAGCACAAGTCAGCATTGATGTCGAGTCAAGCAATGGCGGAAGTTTCCACATGGCTTTTCCATACCAGAAATCATTATGTCTGTGATAGAAGAAATCATCGTATAGGCGATTGAAATTCCATTTGGCATAATCAGACAATACCCTATACTGATATGTCTGCTGTCCTGCAATACGCGGGTGATACTGTCCTCTGTTATAAGGATCTTCTACAAACAAGACATCATCTATAAGACCAAGTAAGCCATCCTTGATCCTTTTTGACGCATCATCATCTTTCCCCTCGAAATAGTCTTCAACCTTTCTTTGAGTATTGACAAATTCATTAAGACAATATCTGTCTTCGGACAGACGTGTAAGATAATTGTCCTTCGCATCCTGCGTATATTCTCCAAAGAGGTCATAAAGCATCCACTCCAGAATCAGAGGCTTTGTCTGAACATCCGGATTAATCCAGAAATCATAATTATTTCTTAATTCATCTGAGGTATAAGGAAGCGCAGGATTAAAATATCCAAGTAAACCATGTACGGCATCCATCGGTATTTCCCAAATGCGGAAAAAGCCAAGTATATGATCAATACGGTAGGCATCAAAATATTCAGCCATTTTGCGGAATCTGTTTTTCCACCATAGAAAACCGTCTTTAGCCATCTCATCCCAATTGTATGTCGGTAAGCCCCAGTTCTGACCGAGTACAGAAAATTCATCCGGTGGAGCTCCTGCCTGAGTATTCATGTTGAACAATTTAGGTCGCTGCCATGCGTCTACACTATTTCTACTGATTCCTATAGGAATATCTCCTTTCAATACCACACCTTTGCTATGAGCATAATCCCTTGCCTCGTGAAGCTGCATGTCAAGATGATACTGCACAAAATAATAATATAATATCTTATCTGGATTTTGTTTGCACAGATTATCAATCTTGGCATTATCATATTCTGCATACTCTTCCCATAAGCTATTATCCGGAGTACCATATTTCTCGCGCAACAGACACCACGCGGCATAAGGTTTAAGCCAATACTCATTTATGGTCACGAATTTCTTATAGTCATTACGGCGTCTGACAGAAGCACCTCTCTCTACATACAGTTCTCTGAGATACTCGTTCTTAGAATCTAAAACAGCTTCATAATCGACCTGTTCCAATTCATTTAATTTTTTCGCTTTTTTATAAAAATGTTCCTGCCGTGATTTATCTTTTAGAGTCCCGACTTTCCAGGGATTCAGATATAATGGATGCAGCGCAAAAATTGAGTTGGCTTTATAAGGATAGGAATCAAGCCAGGTACCGGTCAATGTAGTGTCATTAATCGGCAACAATTGAAGGATTTTCTGACCCGTTATCTCACACCAGTCAACCATCCTCTTTATATCCATAAAGTCACCTACACCGAAATCATTCTCACTTCTTAGTGAAAACACAGGAATAGCGGTTCCGGCACCGCGCCAGTTCTCTTTAGGATTATCAAACCGGATATCACTAAACTCAAGTATTGAATCTTTTGTAGTGGGATATCTATTCAGAACTCGGTTAGAACCGGGTTCCCATGCTTTTATTATTTTTGTATCTTTATTTAGAATGATAAATTTATATTCCAATGGAAGTGATAGAGAATCGGCATTGACCGCAACTTCCCATATAGGAAATCTGGAGTCATTCATAATCAGCGCATGTTCTCCATTCCAATTACCTAATGCACTCCCCTCTCCTACCAATGCAAGCACTTCTCCTGGTTCAACCATAGGAGCCTCTACAGAAAAACGAATAGTATTGGCTTTTCCGGGCAAAGGCTGATCCCGGAATGTCCGCTTTAACATACCGTCTATGAACGCAGATGAATAAAATGGTTTCTCCGGCGGCAGCGATTGCCATGTTGAAATTATCTCATAATCATTTACACCTGAAAATGGAATAAATTTATGAGGTGTACCCCATTCAAATCTCCATTCTTTTTCAGGAGCTTTAACTATAAATGAATAATAAAACTCCGGAAAACCCTTATTCCCTTCGAGAACTACACACCAGGTATCCGGGCTTACAAGTTTCATCTCCAATGCTTTGTCAGCATTGCCCATACCTAATTCCGGAAGAGAACCGCTAATGAACAGCGATTCTCCCCAGACAGTATGATAGTTTATTGATATTACAATCTTCATTGTTCTTCAAGATATATAGATTCAGATTCAATTGACATCAACCGCATTTGGAATTGCCACATGAAGTACATATCAGGCAGCCTTCCTGATATATTAACGTTTCAGCACCACATTTCGGACATTTCTGACCGGTGGCGACTGTTCCATTAGGAAGATATTTTTTCAAAGCACGTTCTACACCATTTTTCCATGTATTGATATTTGTAGAATCGAGTTCAAGAGTGCCTACAAGTTTCAATACCTGATCTATAGGCATACCATATCTTAATACTCCTGAAATCAGTTTTGCATAATTCCAGAATTCAGGATTGAATTTCTCGCTAAGACCTTCAATTGTAGTTTTATAACCTCTTTTATTGATAAACTGGAAATCATAGCGCTTCTTGCCTTCAGAATCGACCGCCTTGATAATTTTTCCGTTATTGACGCTTTTGGGACAAAAGATACCTTCCTCGTCATCAGCAAGACCTGTGAATATCTCATAAGGCTTACCATCAACAAGCCCTACAAAAGCAATCCACTTTTCCTTATTATTCTGGAAACGCACTACATCCGCATCAAGTTCTATCGGACGTTTAACTATATGTTCAGGATTTGCAATGAGCTTCGGTGCTGAAGAAGCCGGCGTAATGGCAGCAAGAACATTGTTACGTGAACCATCCCTATAAACCGTACAGCCCTTGCATCCTGCCTTCCAAGCCTCGACATACAGTTTTCCGACCAATTCTTCGGTAACATCATTGGGCAGATTTATAGTAACGCTTATTGAATGATCCACCCACTTCTGTACAGATCCCTGCATTCTGACTTTCTCCATCCAGTCGACATCATTACTTGTCGCCTTATAATAAGGAGATTTCATAACAAGTTCTTCTATCTCTTCAGCAGACATGTTATCTTTCTTCTCTATCCCGTTTATCTTCATCCATTCAAGAAACTTATGATGATAAACAATGTATTCCTCAAATGCGTCACCCACTTCATCTACGAAGTCGATCCTTACATTCTCATCCGAAGGATTAACCTTTCTTTTTCTTTTATATACAGGGAGAAAAACAGGTTCAATTCCGGAAGAAGTCTGCGTCATGATAGAGGTTGTACCTGTAGGCGCTATAGTCAGGCACGCTATATTGCGTCTTCCATTCTTAACCATTCTCTCATAAAGCGCAGGATCAGCCTCCTTTATACGATTGATATAGGGATTGTGTTTCTCTCTGTCAGGATCAAAGACCTCAAAAGCACCGCGCTCTTCAGCCATATCCACAGATGCGGAATAATAAGCAAGAGCAAGCTGTTTGTGGACTTCAGTAGAAAAATCAGTTGCCTCCTTGGTTCCGTACCTATAACCAAGTGCCGCAAGCATATCTCCTTCGGCTGTAGTGCCACATCCCGTACGACGACCCTTTAGAGTTTTTGAACGAATTTTCTTCCATAGATTAAGTTCGGTGCTTTTAACCTCTGCTGTTTCCGGATCACCTTCTATTTTTGTAATGATAGTATCGATTTTTTCCATTTCAAGATCGATAATATCATCCATAATTCGTTGAGCTTTGCCAACATGCTCACGGAAAAGTCCAAAATCGAATTCCGCCTCGGGAGTAAACGGATTCTTTACATAACTGTAAAGATTAATGGCGACAAGTCGGCAGCTGTCGTAAGGACATAATGGAATCTCTCCGCAAGGATTGGTAGAAACGGTTTCAAATCCCAGATCTGCATAACAGTCAGGAACAGACTCTCGCTGAATGGTATCCCAGAACAGCACTCCCGGTTCCGCACTCTTCCATGCATTATGCACGATCTTGTTCCAAAGCTTTGATGCATCAATCTGCTTAACCATCTTGGGATCATTTCCTTTCACAGGGAACTGTTGCTGATAAGGCACCCCGTCAACAGCGGCTTTCATGAAATCATCGTCGATCTTCACCGAGACGTTGGCTCCCGTAACTTTACCCTCAGTCATTTTTGCATCTATAAAGCTTTCAGCATCCGGATGCTTGATACTTACAGTCATCATCAAGGCCCCGCGACGTCCATCCTGTGCCACTTCACGGGTACTATTGCTATAACGCTCCATGAAAGGTACAAGACCGGTTGATGTCAAAGCCGAATTTTTCACAGGACTGCCTTTGGGTCTTATATGTGACAGATCGTGACCGACACCTCCTCGACGCTTCATAAGCTGAACTTGTTCCTCATCTATTCTGATAATACCACCATATGAATCGGGGTGACCGTCAAGTCCGATTACAAAACAGTTGGAAAGAGATCCTACCTGGAAATTATTTCCAATTCCAGCCATAGGGCTGCCCTGAGGAACAATATACTTGAAATGATCAAGCAAATTGAATGCCTCTTCCTCACTCATCGGATTGGGATACTTACTTTCTATACGAGCAATCTCGGAAGCAATTCGACGGTGCATCTGATCCGGACTTTTTTCATAGAAATTTCCATCGGAATCTTTCAATGCATATTTACTCGCCCATACACGGGCCGCCAATTCATCACCCTTAAAATATTCCAACGATGCGGAATACGCTTCATCATATGTGTAAGTTTGCGGTGCCATAAATTTAATAACAAAGTATTCCAGCCCATATTCCAACAATCAATTTATATACATATTTTAAAGTGCTTTATAAAATGCATATATTAAAAATGCTGACCTGAAATGGAAAACTTTTTAATTATAATATGTTTTAAAGTTTACTGTTTTTGAAAATTTTTAATGATGCAAATATCGCATAAAATTTTTAAATAATACAATTTAACAATAATATTTTTTTTAAAATTATAACATCTGGATTCGATCGTTCATATAAAAATGTGAACATCCCTACAGACAGGTTTTATATCGCTCTCTTGCCCAAAATACCGATTATAATTTGTATCTTTGTAACGAAAATTAGAAATATAGATCACTTCAATATATGGATTACGGTTACCGCTATAATATCGACCTACCAGACAATCTGCCTACTATCCTCAATCAGGACTTTTGGATAATGGAAAATATAGGTCCTGAAATGTTAAATTCATTACATGAGCCTGTAAAATTCGCGGCAACGACATGGATAATTGTAAAGGATGGAAGTTTCTCTGCGGAAATCAATCTTATTAATTATAATCTTAAGGCTCCGGCATTGCTGATGATAGAAAGCAGCCAAATCATGTTACCCAAACATGTAAGTGATGATTTTCTGGCATCTGTAATAGTGATATCAAGACGCTATCGTGACAATCTGTTGCTTTTCATGAATAATATGCCTTTATATTCACTGATGTCAAGACATCCGGTGGTAAATGCACCACAAGAAATTATGCCGGATATAGACAGATTCTTTACCGATATTGCCGCTTCCCTTGCAGACAAAAAACATCCTTATCAGCAACAGATACTATTATTTCAACTTGCCGGATTTGTTTTCAAGACTCTGTATAAATGTTTTGAGCCCTATTCAAAAGAGATACTTTCCAATCAAAGCAGAATGGTCGATCAGTTTCTCCAATTGGCTCAACAGAATTTCAAAAAGGAGCGATTTATTGATTTCTATGCACAGAAACTTGAAGTCACATCAAAACATCTGTCAAGAACGCTGAAATCACAAACCGGCTTCACTGCTACAGAATGGATAGAACGGTTCGTTATTCTTGAAGCCAAAGTGTTATTGAAATCCTCCAATCTTAATATACAGCAAATATCAGATAAACTTAATTTCCAGTCACAATCATTCTTTGGGAAATATTTCAAGAAAACTACTGGGATGTCACCAAAAGAATTCCGTAATTCAAAGTAAATGTAAGAAATTCCAGTCAATATGTGTTCACTATTTCTTTTTAAACCAAATTGATCCTTTCCATTTATCTGAAATAATAAGCCCTGCAATAACAAGCAAACAACCGATTATACCCATCGTAAAGATGTGTTCGTCCAGGAAAAAGCTTGCAGCCACCATAGTTATCGGAGGTTGAAGATAAAGATAATTGTTAGCGGTGACGGCGCCCAGAATTTTCATAGCCTCGTTCCAGATAATATAGGCAAGAACGGAACAACACATCACAAGGAATATGAAATTAAAAAAATAGCGAGGCTGATAAACGTCGAACAATAAACTCAAATGACTGGGTTCTCCTTGTAAAAACAATAACGGTAAAGCTGTTACCACACCATAAAAAAAGAGTTTTCTTGTCACGAATAATGTAGTATATGTAGGAATGACCCTACGTATAGCAATTGTATATATAGCCCAACACAAAGCCGCTGCCAAAGCCAACAAATCTCCGGTCGGTCTTAAT
Organism: uncultured Muribaculaceae bacterium; assembly: GCA_910579845.1. Lineage (GTDB taxonomy): Bacteria > Bacteroidota > Bacteroidia > Bacteroidales > Muribaculaceae > Lepagella. The sequence continues at coordinate 15,560 of CAJTWL010000001.1, forward strand.
TCAAGACTTTCTCCATTTCCAAGAATAATACAAGCTACTCCAAGTATTGCAATTCCCGAACCGACAATCACTCCAGACTTAATCTTTTGCTTAAAAACGATTGCCATCAGCAAGGTAGTAAAAAGTGGAGAGATCGATGCCAACAGAGACACATTACCTGCTTTAGTCAGCTGCAAAGCAATATTCTCGGTTATGAAATACAGTGAACCGGAACATATGCCACTGATCAGGAAAGTCAATTCATCTCTCCATGAATCAGAAAATATTTTTTTTAAAGTTAAAAGCAACAACAGAAAATATGCTCCCGTGAAACGATACACATACATTTCAACCGGAGTAAAACCTCCGGATTCCATCAACACTTTGGTGCTTAGAAAAGAAGTTGCCCAAAATGTCACAGTTAGTAACGCTCCTATATGTGCAACGTAAACAAGATAGTTTCCGCCGATTTTATTATTGAGCTTCATTTATGTGTGTTTCGAGGCTATAGATTCAACACAAAATTACAGATTTTTCACTATTTAAAAAAGAAATAATTTAAATTTGTAATCTATGAAGTCAAACGAGAAAAAAGAAGATTACAAGGAAAGACTTAAAGAACGATTTTCCCAATATATCAAATCTAAAAAATTGCGTCAGACCAATGAAAGATTTGCCATATTGGAAAAGGTAATTGACATGAATACCCACTTCGATATTGACACAATATACAAAGCAATGGAAATCGAGTATCATGTATCCCGGACTACCGTATATAATACGATTGATCTTTTATGTGAATGCAATATAATAAGGAAACATTATATTGACGGTAATCAGGCTACATTTGATCTTGCCGATTCAAGACATATCCATCTTATATGCACCTGTTGCGGAAAGATCAAAGAGGTATCGGATACACGAATAGTAGATTATGTCTCAGGAAAGAAATTCAGAGGATTCAGCCCCGAATTCAGTTCCATATATATTTATGGTATATGTTCGAAATGCAAACGTAAAAAGAATGGAAATAAATAGTATTTTTCAGTTTTAAATTATAACTTTGAAAATAAAGTGATTTTATAACCATATAAATAAACCTAATACCTATATAATGGCACGAATAAAACCATTCAAGGGGGTACGCCCTCCTAAAGACCTTGTAGAGTCTGTCGCGTCCCGTCCTTATGATGTATTAAATAGTGAAGAGGCCCGCAAAGAGGCGCAAGGAAATGAGAAAAGCCTGTACCATATAATAAAGCCTGAAATAGATTTTGAAATTGGTTTTGATGAACACGATCCCGCTGTTTATGACAAGGCTGTCGAGAACTTCAATAAATTTCAGAAAAACGGATGGCTTAAGCAGGATACCAAGGAAAACTACTACATATATGCACAGACTATGAACGGTCGTACGCAATATGGATTTGTGGTTGCGGCATGGGTTCCCGATTATATGGAAGGCCGAATCAAGAAGCATGAACTTACACGCCGTGACAAAGAGGAAGACAGAATGAAACATGTTCGCTGCAACAACGCAAACATTGAGCCCGTGTTCTTCGCATTCCCTGATAATGAAGCTCTTGAAAACATAATTCGCAAAGAAACATCCAAAGTTCCTGAATACGATTTTGTGGCACCGGACGGTTTCGGACATACTCTATGGGTCATTGATAACGAAGATACCATAAAAGAAATAACATCCGAGTTCGCAAAAATACCGAATTTATATATTGCTGACGGACACCACCGTTCTGCAGCCGCGGCTCTCGTTGGGGCAGAAAAAGCCGCAAATAATCCCAATCATACGGGAAACGAAGAATATAATTATTTCATGGCTGTTGCATTTCCCGCATCTCATCTGAAAATAATAGACTACAACCGCGTAGTTAAAGATCTTAATGGACTGACTCCGGAAGAATTCCTTAAAAAGATATCCGAGAACTTTATTATTGAGGATAAGGGCACTGATATATATACGCCGACCAAGCTGCATAATTTTTCTCTTTATCTTGGGGGAAAATGGTACTCACTTACCGCCAAACCCGGCACATTCGACGATCAGGATCCAATAGGTGTACTGGATGTAACAGTATCAAGCGACCTTATTCTGCGTGACATTTTGAATATAACCGACCTTAGAAGCGACAAGCGCATAGACTTCGTAGGAGGTATCAGAGGTCTCGAAGAACTCAAGCGCAGAGTTGATAGTGGCGAAATGGCTTTCGCGCTTGCTCTTTATCCGGTTACAATGAAACAACTGATGGATATTGCCGACAGCGGAAATATTATGCCTCCTAAAACAACATGGTTTGAGCCAAAACTTCGCTCTGGTCTTGTAATACACAAGCTTGACGACTGATTCCGACTTCACACGCAGGTGCAGGCAAAACCTAAAACTGTTTAAGTTTATGTGAGTTTATGTGAAATATATCATTTGGCAATCTGCAAGGATTAAACTAACTTTGCGTTCTATTCGTATTCTATCGGATAGAACGCAATTTTATTATAATGGATTTCAAAATATACGGCACATCCAAAGATTCCAATGCGCGTGCGGGAGAGATCACAACCGATCACGGCAAGATTCCTACACCTATATTCATGCCTGTCGGTACAGTAGGCAGTGTTAAAGGTGTACACATGAGGGAGCTTAGAGAAGACATTGATGCGAAAATAATTCTTGGCAATACATACCATTTATATCTGCGACCGGGTCTTGAGATTCTTAAGCAGGCAGGCGGTCTACACAAATTCAACAGTTGGGACAGACCAATATTGACAGACAGCGGTGGGTTTCAAGTATTTTCCTTATCATCGAATCGTAAACTCAAAGAAGAGGGAGCCTATTTTAGAAGTCATATAGACGGCAGCAAGCATCTGTTTACGCCCGAAGGTGTCATAGATATCGAGCGCATAATCGGAGCAGACATAATGATGGCTCTGGATGAGTGTCCGCCCGGAACATCGGATTATGCGTATGCCCGCAAATCATTGGATCTTACTCACAGGTGGCTGATGCGCGGTTGGAAGAGGTATAAAGAGACAGATGGTCTTTATGGCTATTCTCAAGCATATTTCCCAATAGTGCAAGGTTGCACATATCCTGATCTTCGTAGAGAATCTGCAAAATTCATAGCAGACTTAGGAGCCGATGGAAATGCTATCGGGGGTTTGGCTGTTGGTGAACCCACCGAGAAAATGTATGAAATGATAGAGGTGGTAAATGAAATACTGCCCTCAGAAAAACCAAGATACCTTATGGGAGTAGGCACCCCTGCCAATATCCTCGAGGCTATAGACAGGGGCGTTGATATGATGGACTGCGTCATGCCGACACGCAACGGTCGAAATGGGATGCTTTTTACATCCGAAGGCATCATGAATATGCGCAACAAAAAATGGGCGGATGATTTCACTGAGCTTGATCCGAATGGGACAGCATGGGTCGATCATGAATATTCCAAAGCATATCTGAGACATCTTTTTGTCAGTCAAGAATTACTTGCCATGCAGATTGCATCAGTACATAATCTCGCATTCTATCTGGAACTTGTAAAAAATGCACGTAAACACATTATGGATGGGGATTTTGCATCCTGGAAGAAAGATATGGTTGAACGTGTGACAAGGAGACTATAACATATCTATGATGGTAAAAGGGAAAATGAATAAGGCGGTAAGTGTGCTTGTCAAGGCTTTAAAACTTAAAGTGCTTGATATTTTCATATTGAAAAAATTCCTGGGCACATACCTTATGGCTACCATATTGATGCTGGCAATCATCTCCATGTTCGATATAACCGAGAAACTCGATGCCTTTCTCAGCGCACCTCTTAAAGCGACAATATTCGATTATTTCGCTTCATTCCTACCCTATTTTGCCAACATGCTATCTCCTCTTTTTGTGTTTATCTCCGTTATTTTCTTCACAACCAAGCTTGCCGGCAACTCGGAAATCATCGCAATTCTTTCGAGTGGCATAAGTTTCAACCGTCTGTTACGTCCTTATATGATAGGAGCAGCGGTTATAGCAGCAGCCACATTCGTTTTAAGCAATTATGTAATACCTCACGGAAACGTCAAGCGTATAGCCTATACCAATAAATATGTTAAGAACAAAAGTGTAGAGACCGGTCTTGACATTATGCTAATGGCTCGCCCGGGGGAAGTCGTATACATGGGGAGGTTTGAGAACTCCAACAAAACCGGATACAGATTCTCATTTGATAAATTCAAAGGTAAAGAACTTGTATCAAGAATGACGGCACAAACGATCCAGTACGATTCTACCCGCACATATCATTGGACAGCAAGAGATTATATGATACGTGACTTTGACGGAATGCAGGAGCATATAACATCCGGAAGTATTAAAGACACTATCATACCTATAGAGCCGAAAGATTTTCTTATCTCTAAAAATGATTGGGAAACACTGACAACACCACAACTTACAGAATACATTGACAAGCAGAAAATGCGAGGTGTTGCAAATATCAAATCTTTTGAGATTGAAAGAGAGAAAAGGTATGCATCAACGGCCGCTGCGTTTATACTGACTCTTATCGGCATGTCTCTCTCATCAAAAAAATCAAAAGGCGGAATGGGATTAAATATCGGTATCGGGCTTGCGTTAAGTTTCAGTTATATTCTGTTCTCGACAATAACAAGCTCATTTGCAGTTTCCGGTCTTACATCACCTCTGATTGCAATGGAGATTCCTAATGTCGTCTATCTTATAATTGCCATTTTCCTTTACAGACGAGCTAAGAAATTCTAAGAGCTTGTTTCAGAGACTTTTCATTGAATTGAATCCGATCTTGAAGAAATCGCAGGTGTGATCTTTGGGACGCAATATCTCATTGTTCCACATTACTATATCAATATCGATCGGAACAAGACCCTGCTCTCTGCATTTCAAATCCCTTCCGGAAGAAATCTCGAACATTTTACATGCATCTTGCAACAATTCAAAACTTAACGAAGTTCGGATCTCCACAACTGCATTCATGTATGGATCGCCTTTACCATATAATTCCGATGTCTCATAAATATCAGATCTTCTTAGCAATACTATATCTTCAATTGAACAAAGCCATGCTACTGCATCTTTAACATGGCACTCTCTGTCTCCACAGTTGGAGCCAATGCTTAGTATTATCGTGGAATCTTCCATATATAGATCAGTATCTGATAGTTAGAACTCGGCCTATCTTTTCAGTTCAATCAAAGTTATTTCAGGATATGCATTGCCAAATCTTGCAGGAATACCGACCTCTCCGGAGCCTTCATTTACATATAAGGATAATGTGTCTCCCTTGGAATTTACACGATTATATAATCCACCCCACTGTGAATATTTAAGACTTGCCGGACTTGCACGTTTATTACCCAATTTAAATACCATCTGCATAGCATGGGTATGCCCAGATAAAGTCAGATTGATATTTGACATTGTCGACACCTCTTGATTCCAATGTTCTGGATTATGAGAAAGAAGGATCTTAAATTTTTTGTCATAGAGATTCCCCGGGTTATCATGACTTGAAGAATAAGATTTCTCAAGATTTCCATATTGTTTGAATGGAGGCTCACCCCAGTTTTCCACACCTATCAATGCAATTGAATCCTTGTCGTTTGTAAGATATGTATGCTCATTATTAAGCATAGTCCAACCTATCTGTCGCTGCCATACCTTAATAAGTTCGAGATTCGCCGTTTTTTCAGAATCATTCTTCCAGTCAGCATAATCACCATAATCATGATTGCCAAGAACCGAAAATACACCATCTTTTGCACGCAGTCTGCTCAGAGTCTTTAAGAATGGAGCCATCTCAGCTGTTTCACGATTTACAATATCTCCTGTAAATAAGATAACATCCGGTTTCAATGAATTTATTCTTTCAACCAAATCTGACACAAAAGCAGTATCATTCCCCCATGTCCCAAGGTGTGCATCACTGAATTGCACTATACGATAGCCATCAAAACCCTTTGGCAGAGCGCTGCTTTTATATTCTATATTGTTCACAACAATTTCATATCTTGTAAACAATACGCCCCACCACATGAAAATAAACAAAATAAAGGATACAATGAATCCTGCCAATGACATATAATTCACACGTCTGCCATTGCGACGCCAATTAAATAATCTTCCGATGGATGATAAAAGACAATATATGCAAGATGGAACAAAAACAGTGATATATATGAATAATATCCACATTACACTGTATAGTTCCGGATAATCAAGAATCTGCAATACGATAGTTATCGTAAGCATACCAAGTGTTGCTACAGACAGAATCCAGAAAGCAATCAGACCCAGTCTTCGTAATTTCCCATATAGATAATTACGTATATCTCTATGGATATACAGTTGGACTGCTACGGTTAGAATATATAATAATAATATTGCAACAATGGTAAAGTGTCTCATTCTATCCCTCCGAGGATTGTCTTAAGTTTATTTTTCAAAGGATTTGAATACATGACAAGCATCATCTCCCGCATGTAATCCATTTCCTCGACCCTTAGATCCGGCACTTCTGTTTTTGAAAGCTGTTTATCTATATAATTTTCAAAATCTTTCTTCTGGTCCTCATTGTAGAATCTGCTGAATCTTGCAGTGTGATGCAGAATATCGTAAGCAATATAATTGATTGGAAATATTTCATAACTCCGGTGTATTGCCTGATCGATTATACAACTTACATACTTGGCTGCGGTATTGTTGTCCTTGAAATCGCCTATCTGATCAAGTTTTGCATTTATTCTGGGAGTCATCTGAAAATGAACTTTACCCTTAAACTGCAAGAGACCGGTCTCCATACTAAACAGATCATCACGTTGTGATTTCTTGAACTGAGGATCACGTTTACGCATCAGAAACTCTTTTGCCTTAAGGTAATCATTGGGGTCATATTCATATGATATAGACACCGGCATCAGATTGATCTCCTTTAATTTATCTATAAACGATCCCTCACCGGAATAAGCAAGCATCTTAATGAGAGATTCCTGCGTATGATCGGAGCTGTCCTTGGCGCGTCCTTCACGTTGCGCAATCCATACAGATTCTTGTTTCTCGATAACAGCATAATGAATATATGCAGATAGCTTCTTAGCGGCTTCCAGACCCTCGCGTAATCCTGTGTCTCTTCTTACAATAAAACTCTTATTCAAGCGCACAAGATCTGTTATCCAATCAAATATCAGAAGATTGTTGCCTATCGCCACCTCGGAAGTAGGCATACCCTTTCTAAGAAAAGCAAGATTCATAAACGAAGCATCGAGCACAATGTCCCGATGATTTGTAATGAATGTATAATTCAGTCCGGGATTGTAATATTTGGCTCCACCGAGTGTAATCCCGGAAGTTGTTGTTTTGGCAAGCATTTCCAGAAATGGAAACATTACCTTTGTTTGAAAATCATATTTATTATCAATCTTCAGCAATTCATCTATCAGAATCGGCACATCTTCTTTCGGCATCGTATAATAAACCGCATGAAGGAATCCCGGCTCTTTTACCAATTGAGACATTTTCTCGTGAAAAACCGAATCATCGTAAGGTGAAATATCTGAAAAATTATGATTTTGAGCACACATACATTCAAACAATTATCTTTAAACAGCTTCTTAATTCCTACCGGAACATCCCTGATCTATTGTCACTAATACAAAATTAACAATTTAAATGACTCTATTACTGAAATTATTCAAATATTTTTAGAAACCGAGACATCTATACTAAGAAACTTATTGAGTTTTAAACCAAATTAAACATACTCTAAGAAACAGTTATATAGGATCTCCATTTATCAAAGAGAGCACGCATATCATCCGGAATCGGTGATTCGAAATTCATTTCCTCACCAGTATGCGGATGTCTGAATCCTAAAGTCCTTGCATGAAGCGCCTGACGAGGACATATCGCAAAACAGTTCTCCACAAATTGTCTATATTTTGCGAATGTTGTCCCTTTAAGAATCCTGTCGCCTCCATATCTCGCATCATTAAACAATGGATGTCCCTTACTTTGCATATGGACACGTATCTGATGGGTACGTCCGGTTTCCAATACACATTTCACAATGCTCACATATCCGAAACTCTCCATGACTTCATAATGAGTCACAGCATGTTTACCTTGATTGGGATCCGACATTACAGCCATCTGAAGTTTATTTCTCGGGTTCCTTCCGATATTACCTGTAATTGTGCCGTTTTTTTCTTCAAAATCTCCCCACACCATAGCTACATATTCACGTCTGGTAGTTTTTTTGAAGAACTGAAGACCAAGATCGGTCTTTGCATCAGGAGTTTTTGCTATTACCAGCAATCCCGATGTATCTTTATCAATTCGATGAACAAGACCTAACCGAGGGTCATTAACATCATAATCAGGTGTATCTTTAAAATGCCATGCAAGAGCATTGACGAGAGTTCCGTCATAATTACCGTGACCTGGATGAACAACCATTCCGGCTGGTTTATTTACAACCAGTACATATCTGTCTTCGTAAACTATATCAAGCGGTATGTTCTGCGCAGTGATCTCAAAATCATAGCGCGGACGATCCATCACAATGGAAATCACATCAAACGGCTTTACCTTGTAACTCGATTTTACAGGTTTTCCGTTCACTATAATACAATTGGCGTCCGCAGCCTGCTGTATGCGATTTCTTGACGTACGTTCAATTCTATCGGTCAGAAACTTGTCTATCCGTATCATTTGCTGCCCCTTGTCAGCAACAAATCTATAATGCTCATAAAAATCCCTTCCCTCCTCATCAGTATATACCGGGGTATAAGCGACATCCCCGCTCACAATCTCGTCTGCAAAATCTTCTGCAAAGTATTCAGAATCACCCATGATTCCCGACTATTTAGCACTCATTTGTTGAAAACTATTCAAAGTATGGAGCGTTTTCTTCCTCCACAGGTTTCTCCGGTTGCTGTGAAGATTCCTGATATTCTTCTGATTCAGTATTTGTTTCCTGTGTGTTTTCTTCACGATAATAGCGTAACAACTCCTCATCCTGAAGTGAATCTTTTATTGCCTCAAGTCTACCGTCGGATACCTCGACTACAATACTCGAATTCACAGGGATTTTCTGCATTTTCTTGACAACCTTACCATTGGCTGTAACTTTAACAACTCTATCGGTAGTACCAAGAACCTTTACTATTTTTACATTCTTAAACCCAAGCTCATCAAGTCTTGCCATAACCGACCTGAATGACTCACCTTTTAATGCCGGCTCATTGGGTCGATTGTTATCATCAAGAATCACCTCCTTGGGATGAACCGCATTTATATAAAGAAAAATCTTACGACCCGGTTTAACAATAGATCTCGCTTTGGGAAACTGTTCGACTACATAACCCGGACGAATATCTTCCCTATAAAGGGAATCGCGGATATCTACTTTAAAACCATGATCATGCAATATAGAAATTGCTTCGGTATAGGATTTTCCCTCCACTCCGGGCAATCTGTCACTTTGACCATGCTTTGTAAACAAAGCTATTGCCACATATGCTACATATAACCCGAGAATCGCTATTATCGCTATTATTGCAATATTGGCGATTATAGGATGTTTAGAAACGAAATCACTACCCCAGTCATAGGGCATTTTATCCTGAATATTTAGATTTTTCTTTTTCAAAGCAAATGATTCTTTTCAAATATTGAGTTTATATCGTCCAAAAAATGTACACAAGCTCTTATTAATATCCTTTATTAATCTTCATATTCCAAGAGCACACCTGTTCATAAACCCACTTTTTCAAATTTCAAAATTAACATTAAATTTGAAAGCAACTGCAATTACAAAGCAAAAAAATCAACGTAAAAATAATCTCATAATATCAATTATCTATGAATTCAATAAATATTGAAAAACAGACTTGCAGTTACGAATTTTATTTGATAATGAAAAAATTTTTATTAAATTTGCAACTTAAAGTGCAATAACGTTTCTTATTAATCAACGGAGATCTTATTTGAGGATTATAAATGAAAATAAGCAGACTATTATATATTTTTCCGCTTTTGATGATACTCACCTCATGCGGTGAATATTCAAAGGTGTTGAAAAGCAAAGATATTGAATACAAATTTCAGTATGCAAAAAAAGCATACGACGAGAAAAAATTTCTTCAGGCTTCAACTATTCTTGAAGGAATTGTAACACCGCTCCGAGGTGGTCCACATGGAGAGGAATCGCTGTTTTTGCTTGCTATGTCGTACTATGAAAATAAAGACTTCCTGAACTCGGCAGTCCATTTCAAGACATATTACACCCGATACCCTAAAGGCAAATACACAGAACTCGCACGATTCTACAGTGGTTATGGATATTATCTTGACTCACCGGATCCGCAACTCGATCAGTCAAACACTGTAAAAGCCATAGAGGAGTTGCAGGGATTTCTTGATTATTTCCCCAAAAGTGATCGTGTCACAGTGGCACAAAACGCCATATTTGAGATGCAGGACAAGCTTACCCTTAAACAATTACAAAACGCCCAGCTTTATTATAACCTTGGTAATTTTATGGGTAACAATTATGAGTCCGCTATAATAGTATCACAAAACGCGCTTAAGGAATATCCCTATTCAAAATATAAGGAAGATTTCGAGTTGCTGATTCTCAAATCTAAATTTCAGGAAGCCAAACAATCAGTAAATGAACGTCAGGCAGACCGATACCGAGACGTTATTGATGAATACTATTCATTTAAAAACAATTATCCGGATTCCAGACACGCCAAAGAAGCTGAGACCATATATAAGATTGCTTCAAAACACGTTGGCAAGTAAAAAACAGCAAACGACATCAGTACGTTTCATTAGATAATATAGATAGTACAACATAAATCATAATAGAACTTATGGATTATAAGAAAACTAATGCTCCTACAAACACCGTGACACGAGACATGATCGCCATGGCAGAGCAGACCGGCAATGTGTATGAAACAGTTTGCGTGATAGGCAAACGTGCCAATCAGATTGCCGTGGAGATGAAAAAAGAGCTTGAACGTAAACTACAGGAATTCGCCTCAACAGACAATCTTGAAGAAGTTTCCGAGAATCGTGAGCAGATTGAGATCTCAAAATTCTATGAGAGATTACCCAAACCCACACTTATAGCCACACAGGAATATGTAGAGCATAAATTATACTTCTCAAACCCATTGAAGGAGAAGGACCGTCTAAGTGACTAAGCTTTGATATATTCAAAATCATAGCGTCCCCAACATAAATGGTAATCAAGCCCTTTATGTTGGGGCGCTTTTGTACAGTAATACATGAGAAGAATACACATATATAACCTTGACCATGATTACTCGTTAGGTGATAATTCTCCAAATTATACACCTCCGCTATCTATACGAAAAATGCGCAATCTTTACGCATGCTTTCCTGCTGTGTATGCCGATAAAGGAGATCTTATTCTGTATCTTGATTCTGAAGACAACAATCTGCCTGACAAAGAAGCATGCTACAAAAAGGGATTTGAGACTTTCAAAAGCCTGATTGAATATAAAGGGATATTAGTTATCAAACTTAGGGATCTATCCACTATCAATTACAATATATACCGGATTGAGCCTTGGGGTTGGGATAATTCCTTAGTATTCCAACTTATAAGGCACGGCGTTCCTAACAACAGAATAGCTATGGTATCAAACCTCGACGCTTTCAGAAAGGCTTCATCAAGACAGACTTCCCGATTATTCTTTAAAGATATGATTTCTCACTTTTCTAATACGGACATTAATCAGTTCTTTACGGAATTTGATGAAATCGAGACAGCTGAAACCGCTGACAAAGTTGTTGATTTTTATAAAAGGCACAGGTATATATACGTTAAAGCACCATGGAGCAGCTCAGGCAGAGGATTAATATTTACGGATGAACTTAACGAAAATCAAATCAGACAATGGGCTACCGGTATAATACGTAAGCAAGGATCCGTAATAATCGAGAAAGCATACAAAAGAGTTGGGGACTTCAGTACGGAATGGATACTGACTCAGACAGGTGCAAAATTTATGGGATATGGAATGTTTGAAGTATCACCGAGAGGTAAATACCATTCAAATTATGTTGGGACATCCTCTGAATTAAAAAATAGAATAAAAAATTTAATATGCCTGTATTCCGGCATAACCGACATATCAGCCGACATGATTCTAACACAACTGACAGCACTTCAGAAAGAATTGATAGAAAAATATTTCATGGAATTTGGACATGTCCAGACAGAATTACCATTAGGAATAGATATGTTTATCACAGATAAAGGTTCTATTCATCCATGTGTTGAAATCAATCTTCGGAGAACAATGGGACATGTCGCGTTAGCGTTAAACGAACAGATCAGGAAGAGTAACAATAATGATATACGACAAGAATTATGTAAATTTGTAGAAGATGGTACTTTGAAGCTTCCTGAAATCTGAAAAAAATTGTAATTTAGAATATAATGAAAGTTATCAAAAAGATTGATATAATCGGGAGAGGAAATGTCGCGACACATCTTTATCGTGCGCTTGGTAATTATGATGTCACTCTTATAAACCCGCATACTTTAGATGGACTTGACAGGAACGCGGACATTATTCTTATATCTGTAACAGATCGTGCGATCAAAGAAGTGTCAGATAAAATAGGAGACACATCCGCTATTGTCGCCCATACTTCCGGCACAACCCCTATCCAGGTTCTGTCTAAACCGGGACAGAAATATGGTGTCTTCTACCCATTACAGACATTCTCAAAAGAGGTAGATATTGATTATACACGCATCCCATTCTTCATAGAGGGAGCGGATGAGGAAACTGAAAAAGTATTGAAACAAGTTGCAGCTCAAGTCAGCCAAACCGTATATACAGCCGATTCTGAAAAACGAAAGATAATACATATGGCATCTGTATTCGCCTGCAACTTTATAAATCATCTTTTGGGTATATCTAACGAGATACTTAGCAAAAACAGCATACCGTTCTCAGTTCTGGCACCTCTTATCAATGAAACCATTAAAAAAGCTGTAAACACAGACAATCCCCACTCCGTACAGACCGGACCGGCAGTACGTGGCGATGAAAAAATAATATCCTCGCATATGGATATGCTTGAGGGGCATCCGGATTATCAGAAACTGTACATGATGTTAAGTGATTCAATTAAACAGACAAGAGATAAATTAAAAAAACGGAATTAAATTTTTATTATGTCAGGTATAAATTATGATCTTACAAAAATAAAGGGATTTGTCTTCGACGTCGACGGCGTTCTGTCTCCATCGGTTATCCCCTTGTCAGAAGACGGATATCCGCTTAGAATGGCCAACATAAAAGATGGATATGCATTGCAACTTGCCGCGAAGCTCGGATATAAAATGGCAATTATTACCGGTGGAGATTCAATAGCCGTCAAGAAACGCTTTAATGCATTAGGCATAAAGGACATATATTTAAAGGCGAGCTATAAAATCAATATATTCAAAGATTGGATGGAAAAGGAAAACCTTAACAGTGATGAGGTGGTTTATATAGGAGATGATATACCTGATCTCAAATGTATGCGGATATGCGGATTGCCGTGCGCTCCAAGAGACGCTGCTTGGGAAGCAAGAGAGACAGCTCTTTATATCTCAAAATACGACGGAGGCTACGGATGTGTCAGGGATGTACTTGAACAAGTAATGAAAGCAAAGGGAGAATGGCTTCATGAAGATCACGCCTTCGGATGGTGAACTGGCTCAGTTAAACAGGAAACATTATGAATAGCCTAAAGAATCTTATTAAATACAATATTTTACTTGCAAGTAAATCACCGCGTCGCAGAGAACTGTTTCAAACTCTTAGAATCCCGTTTCATTGCATATCAATTGGAGGAATTGACGAATCATATCCCGATGAAATGCCCCACTCCGAAGTTCCTTTGTTTATTGCCAACAAAAAGGCTGATGCCTACATCGAGGAGATCAAAGACGATGAAATGGTTATAACAGCCGACACACTTGTCATTAAAGAGGAAAAGATTTATGGCAAGCCTCATGACGCGGCTGAGGCATTCGGTATGTTGCGGGAACTCTCAGGGTGCATTCATAAAGTCATTACCGGAGTCTGTATTGCCACAGCCAAGCAACGCACATCCTTCACAGTTGAGACTGAGGTAAAATTCAGGGATATTACAGACAACGAAATAAACTATTACATCGAGAATTTCACGCCCTTTGACAAAGCGGGAGCATATGGAATACAGGAATGGATCGGTTGCGTAGCTGTGGAATGGATAAACGGCAGTTATTATAATGTTATGGGACTACCGGTACACAGATTATACCAGGAATTAAAACAATTTTAGAATCATCAGTATCCTGCCAATTAATGCCAATCAATGGCATAATATATGAAATAAATATTCCGGATGATCTGATCATCCGGAATATTTATTTATGGACTTATTGATTCTATTTGATTATTTGCAAACCATCAGCCATAACATAATTATCTGTTATGCCTTTCTTTTTCACCCAACGCCGGGTTTCAAGTGTTGTCCATGGTCCTTTGCCGGGCTCCCCTCCACGCTTTGTGTTTGTCCACAACCATGTCGGCGTAGGCCAAAGACATGCTTTAAAGTTAAAACTTTTGAAGAAATTCTCATCGCAACAGCTTTGTCCATGATGAGGCATTTTGAGATAGTCACAGTCAAGATCTGATTTATATTTGGATGCCAATAGTTTATTTCCACCCTCTACTCCTAAATCACCAAGATTTACGACAGACTTGCAGTTATCCCAGAATTTAAAAGCCATAGATGAGTTATTCACAAAATTAGCTTTGATTTCCGGATTTCTTTTAGACAATATTCTGAAGTTGACTCCATCAATTGCAAACTGCAATCCGGGCTCACAATCTGCCACATCTATCAGTTTTGCAGAACTAAGAGAATCAAGATCGGCATAAAATCTCGCCAAAAGAGCTTCATCATGCGTAGGATCAAACTGTTCCGGAGTAAATCTTGAATGATAGACCTTATCAACTTTAAGTCCCATCGGATTTTCAAGAATATTTGTCATGGCTCCGACATGATCGCCATGCGGATGAGTTACAAACCAGGCATCGACATGGTTACCGAGAGCTGCCAAAAAACCTCGAAGAAAATCTGTTTCAGCCACTTTCCCTCCGTCTATTGCGATCACCCTCTTATTCTTTGTCACAATGACATAGGAATCTCCGTGATCATCGGCAACAGATGGCAATTGATATAAAGTAAATGTGGAATCCCTTTTACAACAATTTTCATTAGACTTGTTTTCAGCAAATGCTGTTGTGTAAAAAAAAGAAAGGACACCGACAGTAACAATTGTCACCCAAGAACAAAATTTAGTTTTCATCGTCAATTACTTATTCTATGTTTCATCAACCTTCCGTAACCAACGGAACATCAGCCGGCTTAACAGTGTCCTGATAATGGTATTTAGCTTCCCATCCAAGCGCTGAAGCACCAAGCACGGCCGCATCGCTTTCTTTAAGTTCCGACACAAGTATCTTGATCTTACCTCTGAATACAGGCATAAGACTCTTTTCAAAAGCCTCCTTCAATGGTTTCAATAGAAGATCACCGCTTTTTGTCAGCCCTCCGAACAGAATAAATGCCTGAGGGCTTGAGAATGTAACCATGTCTGCCATTGCCTCTCCAAGTATTTTACCTGTAAAATCAAAAATCTCTTTAGCAAGTTTATCACCGGACATTGCTGCGTCATAGACGTCTTTTGAAGTAATATCTTCAATCTGAAGATTGCGAAGATCTGAAGGATCTGTTCTGATTTCAAGGAACTCCCTTGCAGTGCGGGCAACACCTGTAGCAGAACAATATGCCTCAAGACAACCGGTACGACCGCATCCGCAAACGCGACCGTTTGTACGTTTGACAATCAAATGACCTAATTCTCCAGCATTCCCATCATGACCATATACTACCTGACCATTGACAACGACACCGGATCCGACACCTGTCCCTAATGTAATCATGATAAAATCCTTCATACCTTTGGCCGCACCATAAGTCATCTCACCAAGAGCCGCCGCATTTGCATCATTTGTAACACCGACCGGTATCCCATCGAAAGCCTTGCTTATAGATTCAGCCAGAGGTACGATATCGCCCCATGGCAAATTTGCGGCATTTACGATCTCTCCGGTATAATAATTGGCATTAGGAGCGCCGATGCCGATTCCTTTGATTTTATCTTCAGCATCATTCGCTTTCAACAAACGTATTACCGCATCATGAAGATCCTCAACATAGTCTTCAAACTTTGAGTGTTTCATGGTTTTGATTGAATCGCTGGCTATAACATGTCCACGGGCGTCTACGATTCCGAATACGGTGTTTGTACCACCCATATCCATTCCGATTACATAAGGTTTGCTCATTTTTTATCTGTATTAATTGATTTTACATCAATGGAGTTGTAAGTAGTTAATAAAAATTAAACGATATATGAGTAGTTGAAATCTTGAACGATAAAACTTGTTCTTTTTGGTCGCTTCGACCTTGTCATTCAGTCGAATATATTAATATTCTCCCTCATTCCGCAGTCAAATCACCTCAAAAATAACAGCGTTTTATCTGTTCATTAATTTTTATCAACTACTTAATTAAAAAAACGGTTGAAGAACCACCTTTATATTATGCAAATATAATATTTTTTGTCTTTAAAAAAATATATCAAAATCAAATTAGTTAAATTTAACAGATATTGCCAAGAAACTGTTTTGAGGTTAAGAAGCACTTGACTAACATATCAGATATTAAACTGAACAGAAAGCCTTTCTCATGTGTTTCTTATATATAAATTATAGAAAATTTAGAATTTATATTAACTATGAATTTTAACAATTTCACTATTAAATCACAAGAGATTGTACAAAAAGCTATTGACTATACCAAAGAGGCAGGTCAACAGCAAATAGAACCGGCGCATCTCCTTAAAGCTGTCATTTCGGAGAGTGAAACCATAGTCAACTTCATTTTCCAGAAACTTGGAGCCAATCTGAATGGGGTAAAAATGATGATTGACCAGACAATTTCATCTCTGCCGAAGGTTAGTGGCGGTGAAGTCTTTTTAAGCCGGGAATCTAACGACGCCCTCCAGAAAGCTGTTGAATTTTCTAAAAAAAGCGGTGATGAGTATGTCTCTGTAGAGGCTATGATTATGGGTATTTTACTTGTAAAATCAAAAGCTTCTCAAATACTAAAAGACAATGGTATCACTGAAGACGGTCTTAAATCAGCAATCGCCGAGCTTAGAAAAGGCAATAATGTTAAAGACCAGAATGCAGAAGAGAGTTATCAGGCATTAAGCAAATATGCCATAAACCTTAATGACCGCGCCCGTAACGGAAAACTCGATCCGGTGATAGGTCGTGACGAAGAAATCCGCCGTGTGCTTCAGATTCTGTCACGAAGGACCAAGAACAATCCTATGCTTGTCGGAGAACCGGGAACCGGCAAGACAGCAATTGCCGAAGGACTTGCAATGCGTATTGTAAGGGGCGACGTACCGGAAAACCTGAAGTCAAAACAGATTTACTCACTTGATATGGGAGCGCTGGTAGCCGGTGCAAAATATAAAGGGGAATTTGAGGAGCGGCTAAAAGCTATTGTAAATGAAGTGACCCAAAGCGACGGTGAGATCATTCTGTTTATTGATGAGATTCACACTCTTGTAGGGGCAGGCAAGGGTGAGGGAGCCATGGATGCCGCAAACATCCTGAAACCCGCACTTGCGAGAGGAGAGCTGAGATCAATCGGTGCTACAACTCTGGATGAATATCAAAAATATTTCGAGAAGGATAAAGCCCTTGAAAGAAGATTCCAGAAGGTTATGGTTGACGAACCGGATGAAATGTCGGCAATATCAATTCTGCGTGGACTAAAAGAAAGATATGAGAATCACCATAAAGTCAGGATCAAAGATGAGGCCATCATTGCAGCCGTACAGTTAAGTGTACGTTATATCACAGACAGATTTCTACCGGATAAAGCAATTGACCTTATTGATGAAGCCGCGTCCAAACTTCGTCTCGAAATGGATTCACAGCCACAAGCTCTTGATGAGGCATCACGTAAAATCAAGCAACTCGAGATCGAACGCGAAGCCATAAAACGGGAAAATGATGAATATAAGCTAAAAGAGATTGACGAGGATCTTGCAAATCTTCGTGATACTGAGAAATCATTACGGGCAAAATGGCAAGCCGAGAAAAATGAAATAAACAAAATCCAACAAAACAAGATAGATATCGAGCAACTCAATTATGAGGCTGACAAGGCTGAACGCGAGGGTAATTATGCCAAAGTAGCGGAAATCCGATATTCAAGCATTAAGCAGAAAGAGGATGAAAACAAAGCCATTCAGATTAAATTGAAGGAACTTCAAGGAGAAGGTGCTATGATAAAAGAGGAAGTCGATGCGGAGGACATCGCAGAAGTTGTAAGTCGCTGGACCGGCATTCCTGTTAAGAAAATGGCACAAAGTGAAAAAGAGAAGCTACTTCATCTTGAAGAAGAGCTGCACCACCGTGTTGTGGGTCAGGAAGAGGCTATAAAGGCTGTTTCAGATGCGGTAAGAAGATCAAGAGCCGGGTTGAACGATCCCCGTCGACCAATCGGATCCTTCATATTTCTTGGTACAACAGGTGTCGGGAAAACAGAACTTGCAAAAGCATTGGCTGAATATCTATTTGACGACGAAGATATGATGACCCGTATCGACATGTCGGAATATATGGAGAAACACAGCGTGTCGCGCCTCGTCGGAGCACCTCCGGGATACGTAGGTTATGAAGAGGGAGGTCAGCTCACCGAAGCTGTAAGACGTAAGCCATACAGTGTGATTCTTTTCGATGAGATTGAAAAGGCGAATCCGGACGTATTCAACATACTTCTTCAGGTTCTTGACGATGGAAGACTGACGGATAACAAAGGACGGTTCATAAACTTCAAGAATACCATAATTATCATGACATCCAATATGGGTTCCGATATAATACGTCAGAATTTCGAAGGATTCAATGATAAGAACGAGGAAGAGAAACAGAATATAATCTCTACTACCAAGCAGGATGTGATGGACCGTTTGAAACAGATTATACGACCTGAATTTCTGAATCGTATTGACGAGACAGTTATGTTCACGCCTCTTGATAAAAAGGAGATACTTGAAATAGTGGAACTTCAGGTAAAAAGTGTCAAGCAGATGCTTGCGACAAACGGTATCACGCTTGACATCACAAAAGAGGCTCTAAATCTGCTTGCTGAAGACGGCTATGATCCGGAATTTGGTGCGCGTCCGGTGAAACGTACAATACAGAGAATGGTACTTAACCAGCTGTCCAAGGATATCCTGGCACAAAAAGTTGACAGAGAACATCCTATAATCATTGACAGCAAAGATGACGAACTGTTGTTCAAAAATTGAAATTATTAATTAATATATTTATTATGGAAAATTTTGAAGATATCATTAAATCAGAGAAACCGGTACTTGTGGATTTCTTTGCTACATGGTGCGGACCTTGTCAAATGATGCATCCTATACTTGAAGAACTTCACAAAAAGGTTGGTGACAAAACACGTATCATTAAAATTGATATAGATAAAAATCAGGAGCTTGCCGGCAAATATAACGTACGCTCTGTACCGACCCTTATGATTTTTAAGGATGGAGAAATAAAATGGCGTGGAGTCGGTGTGCATCATGAAGCACAGCTTGAACAGGAATTAGAAAAATTTTCTTAGACTGAAACCTTAATTCGATAAAACGGGGAGGTACTTTTTCGAAAGTCTTCCCGTTTTCAATATTAAGAGCATGCCATACAATTTTAGTCGTATATTATGAGAAAGTCACGTATACTGTTTACTCTGATGCTTTTATTTGCCGGAATCTCTCTGACTGCATCAGCCACATCTTTTAAGAATGAAGATCTTCATTATGTGATAAGTTATAAATGGGGACTCATACATAAGGATGCCGGCGTTGCTACTCTTTCGTTACGACGTAACGGTTCCAACTATAATATATTACTGGCGGCAAGAACCAAGCCATGGGCAGACAGATTCTATCAGGTCAGAGACACTCTTAAAGGGACTCTGCGGATAGCTGACCTTAAACCGCTTAATTATACAAAAATAGCACATGAAAATGGCAAATATGGACTTGATGACATTACATACAGATATACAGGCAACACTGTAACCGGAATTTGTAAAAGATATAAAAGAAATGACAAAGGAAAGATAAGCGAATCTTCAAAAACACTTACAGCCACGGGGGATGTATATGACATGCTGTCGATATTCTACTATCTTAGACATATTGATTATTCAGATCTTGCACCAGGCAAAGAGATAAAGGCAACTGTTTTTTCCGGTTCAAAATCAGAGACAATCACCATCCGGAATCTCGGCAAAGAGAGGATTCAATTACGCAACGGCAAGCATCGTGAAGCATACCATATAAAATTCAATTTTACAACTGACGGGAAAAAGAAATCAAGCGACGATATGGACTCATGGATATCAACAGGATCTGAACATATACCGTTATATCTCGTGGGAAAACTGCCGGTAGGTCAAGTCCGTGTTTACTATATGAACTAAAGACGCTTCCTACATCATCAATGGACAGCTTCCAATTTTTGAGGTACTTAGAAACTGTTTCTTAAACAGATATAAGACTACTGCTCATTGATAAAAGATCGATTGAAAACAATTTATTAAAAAGTATGGCTCCGGCTCCGGTCAAATGCTTTATTGTTTCCGATGCCTGAATACAGGCAACGACACCGGCAGCCGGACCTATCACACCTGATACGGAACATGGTGCTACACCAGAGCATACGCCGTCAGGCGAGAATATGTCCGAATATGCTATATAACCGGGTCCGCCACTCATTACTTGCCCCCTGAAACCCGCGACACCTCCTATACAATAATATGATCCAAGAATCTTGCAGATCTTGTCAGTATTAAATTTTGAAGCCGGATTATCGGTCGCATCAACCACAAAATCAAACCCTTTAAATAATTCCATGCCGTTTCTGGAGGTAATCATTTCTGTTAAGGCTATTGATTTGCAGCCATTGTTCAAGGCCTGCATCCTTTTCACAAGTGTTTCCGCTTTCAGCCCTCCACACTGATTTGTTTCATAAAACAGCTGTCGTGGAAGATTTGATATATCTATCGTATCAAAATCAGCGACAGTCAACTCCCCTATTCCTGCACCTGCAAGATACATGGCACATGTGGATCCGAGTGCACCGGCACCAATTACCAACACCTTTGACTTTTGCAGCAACTCCAAACCTTTCAATCCAATCTCAGGTAGAGAGATCATACGCGCATATCTGATACTATCTTCATTCATTGCTGGATTAATACAATACGTACGGAGACTATTAAATAAAAACTTCTATCAGATAATTAAAAAATGGTTTTAAACAGTTTCCAAACGGATCTTACTATTGAAATTACTGATTACTCAGATGCACATCAAGTTGAGGGAACGGGAATGCAAATCCTTTTTGAGGCAATTCCGTATAAAAGCGCTCATTAAAATGAAAAAAAAGCGGCCAGTAATTTGATGAATGGGTCCATGCCCTCACAGTGATTGTTATGCTTGAGTCTCCCATTTCGCTCAATCCAACAAAAGGAGCACGATTTATTTTAAGCGGAATTGCCGCATTCATTTCAATATCCTCTGTAAGACTCTGATGTATAACTGTTGTGCGACGATGAAATCTTCTTTTTATTCTCTTATATAAACTTGGATGCTCAATGTCATCTACTGAAGAATTATTTTCATGATCACGATTATCCTCTATATAATCTTTATCATCTTCAATAAACTCTTTTACAACACGGTCATCCTCCGCAAGCATGGCAAGAATCGTCTCTTTTGCTTTGGCATAATCGGTATCATAAGATAATCCTATATTCCAGTCTACACGGCGATAATTTTCAAGAGAAAAATTATTTATGGTGCCGGTTGACAAACCGCCATTGGGTATTATTATAGCCTTATTGTCTACAGTATTTATCACTGTAGAAAACAACTGAATTGATTTTACGGTACCCGAATAACCTTGTGTTTCTATATAATCACCTACTTTATATGGTTTAAGCAGAAGAATCAGCACTCCGCCTGCAAAATTCTGTAAAGTCCCGCTCAACGCCATACCGATTGCGACACCGGCAGAAGCGAACAGCGCAAGGAAACTGCTGGTTTCAATACCGAGAATTCCTATTATTGTAATTATCAGAATAAAATATAGAACCATCTTTATAAGCGACAGAACAAACGTCGTCAAAGACGGATCCATCCTTCGCTTTGTCATGACGTTCAGTGTTCCTTTGTAAAGCTTACGGATAATAAAACGTCCGACATAAAAAACTAAAATGGCAATCAGAAGTTTGAAACCAAAATTCACAATACCATTTGCAATTTTGGTTATGGCATCGTCGAATCCTAGACCTTTAAGCTCTGAAAACCATTTGGACTGATCAGGCAGATTTTCCGGAATAGGAACAATAGGGATATCAGTTTGCGATAAAAACATAAATCAATTCTATATTAGGTTAGTATACAGTAATTTTTTAAACTGTTAAAAAGATTATTAGCAGGCACATTATAACCACCCATAATGGCAAGCCACATCATTCCACCAATCGAGTTTATGATAATAATTGTCTCTTTGTGAATTGTCATTATAATACGGATATACACTTATACCGAAATATGCGTCAGGATCTATCTCGTTATGACTGAAATCCTGTTTCCCGGCAGCTGTATAAACCATCATCTCATCATAAGCCTTTTTTAACTCATTAAAACTATCTTTTAATGCAGGGCTTCCATCCAGACCGTTTCCAAGCCACCCGATCAGATCATAATACGGATGCTTTATGAAACTGTTCGGACGCGGCATGCTTAGCCTTGAATAGTTTATAACATTTGTAAACACCGGTTTTTTATCAAGCCTGGATACATAATCTTTGAGTGAATCTGCGAATTTATTGATCTTGGAAAGATCAATAACAGACACGGTTACAGCATAACTTTTACTGTTATAGAAATTATACAGTTCGATCGCCGCCTTGTCAAGCTGAGGATTTGTACCTGCTGTCAACGGAAGAACCATATCATAAGGCAATCCTGTTTCATAAATTTCTGTCGGATATGCGACAAAAAATCTGCATTTGTCTCGCAACTGATAAGCAGTTTCTATCGAACCCATATAGCAGCAGTCGAACCAGATAGTACGAAATATTCCTGAAGGAATGGCATCTGCCAATTGATCAAGATCAATATAGTCCATTGTTCCAGTGAAATCATCTATATATTCGCCGCCAAATGAATACAACAAGCCATCGTTACTGTCTCTCAAAGGAGATTTCTGACTGCCATCAGCAGGAAGATGAGAATATTTATAAGGATTCACCGGTCCCATGCCATGTCCCCAGAGATAGAGCGTCTTATCAGCTGTCGGATAAGTTTTTACAATATAGTCCATAACTTCTGCAATTCTATCCGGGGTCGTTGACAGAACATTCTTCTCATAGTTCCTAACGGTAACAAACTCAGCGATTCCCGCCGAACTTATTCTCATCTCTTTTAAAGTGCATTCACCTTTTTCATAGCTGTATATCAGCACCCTGTCGGTTCCCATATTCAGGGATGAAGCGGCTTTTAGCATCTGTGATCTGTTATAGATGAAATCCGAAGCAAGATTATTGTGATTTACAGCATAGATCAGGGTGACATTCGTAATGTCTTCCTCGACTTTAGGTTCATCCTTATGCTTTTCACAGCTTGCGAATATACAAGAGACTATAATAGCGGCAATTGAAAGTATTCTGTTTATCTTCATTTTAAATAAAATAGTTGTTAGAGCTGATCTTTCTAATTTACAAAGATAATGCCAAAATCCAGAAAATAAAAAAATCCCGATAAAATCGGGATTTTAAAATATCTTAAATTATTATCTATTATCCGGGATAGCGGATTTAATATACAGTCTATAACATCTAAATCATTTCTTCAGCATCTTCTGAAGACGTTCCGGTTCATTGGTTGTAATGTAATCAACGCCCTGATCTATACACCACTGCATATCTTCAGGTTCGTTTACAGTCCACACATTTACCTCAAGACCCCTGTTATGGCAATCCTTGATCCATTCAGGATGCTTTTTCATGACTTTCAAGGAATAATCAATACCTGCCCCTTTTGCATATTTGACCTGTGCCGGCACATAATCACCGTTCAGGAAATATACTTTACTGCATTTAGGAACACTCTTGACATACTGTTTGAATGCATCTTTTGAGAAAACAATATAGTCGAGTCTTTCATCAAGACCGTATTTTTTAGCGAGTTTCAATGTTTTCTTTAAAGCGGCTGTCTCCTGTTTACGACTGTCATGTGTCTTGAGTTCCAACACAAGACGGGTATTGAGTTTCTGAGCAGCTTTAAAATACTGCTCAAGAGTAGGTACGGTCTCACCGTTTGCAAGTTTTTGTTTTAATACTTCTGCGGAAGGTGTCCTCTGAATCTCAATACCGTTGATTGTCGGATCGTGATTGACAATCAAGACACTGTCGGGAGTCATCCAGACATCGAACTCAGATGCATAGCAACCGATAGAATCGGCTTTTACTAATGAACGGATAGAATTCTGAGCGGATCCGGGAACATTCCAATATCCGCGATGTGCAATCACTTTCGGAGCGGCAGCCTGTGATGCGATTGCACAACTCGCGATAGCAAGACAGGTGATAAAAGATTTAAGTTTCATAATTAAAAAGTTTTTATAACAGATATAATTCAAAAGTTAAAAGATCAAAAACCGACAAGTTACAGGCTTCCGACAATTCGAAGATCAACACCCATCTCTTCAAGAGCCGAAGCCGCCTTGTCTGATAATCTTGAGTCGGTTATCAGCATATCCACATCATCAAGACTGGCAATCTTGGCAAATCCACGTCTTCCGAACTTTGTGCTGTCGGCAAGGACTATAGTCTGCTGAGCCGCCTGCATCATGCAACGGACAAGATCCGCTTCCCTTATATCGGTATTTGATATACCATGGTGAGGATCAAAGCCATCCACACCCATGAATAACTTACTGCAAGATATCTCCTGCAACTGATTCTCAGCTGCCCTGCCGACTGTAGACAGACTGCTCGGGCGAATAGTACCTCCAAGCTGAATCAGATCAATTTTATCATTGACACCAAGAGTCTCGGCAACATTGAGAGATGATGTAACAACTGTCAGATGATGAATCGGCTCAATATTGTTTGCCAGAGCCAACACTGAAGTTCCGGAAGCAATAATAATGGAATCGTCACGGGTTATAAGGCTCGCGGCATAATGTCCAATAAGATTCTTCTCGTTGCTTGACAGTTTTGCCTTTTCGCTTATAGTCCTGTTTGTTATATATGGATTGATCAGGATAGCATTCCCATGGCTCCTATATAGCTTCTTGAGCGTTTCCAACTCGGAAAGGTCCTTACGGATAGTTACAGCCGAAACTTCAAGTAGTTCGGACAACTCCCCTACCGATGCCGATTGCTGTCTATATAATGTCTGAATAATCAGATTATGACGTTCCTCTTTAGTCATGTCTTATATCGAAGTGATTTAAACTTTTTGCGAAAACTTAACGAAAGTGAATTTATGTATTCTTCGAGGTCAATCTTCATCAATATTCTGGCATCTTCCGTCCCTTTCATCGGTTGCATAGCCCGCTATGCTCCCTCTTCAAAATCCGGAATCTGATCAAAATCATAATGAACCTTAACCTCGAAAAAAGTTTAAATCACTTCATCATATGAAATTTCTCTCAAATTTAATACTTATAAAATTTAATTCCTAAAAAACTACTAAATAAAGTTGTGTATGTTCGCAAACTTGTTTATTTTTGCTATAAAATCAAAAACATACAACTTCGAAACCAATTAAAATTAATAATCATGAAACTTACTTTTCGTAAAGGCTGGATTCTTCTATTAGTTTCTTGCTTGGTCTTTACAACCTTACAATCTTGCGGTGGTGACGATCCGAAACCGGCTCCCGAACCAACTCCTACTCCAACACCTACACCCGGTGATGAAGATCAGAAAGATGTCTCTCTTGATGTGCCGGATAAAGCCGGTTATAATATCAAAGGCGTTGTTTATTGTGGCACCAAAGCGGTCAAAGATGCGGTAGTCAGTGACGGTGACATAGTTGCAAAAACCGATGAGGATGGTCGCTACTATCTTAACAGTTCAAAACGTCATGGCAGCGTCTTTGTTTCCATACCGACAGGTTACACTGTGAAGACAAATGGCATATGGCCAAAATTCTACGGAAGAGTTTCTACGGATAAAAACGCCACAGAGCAGGTAAACTTTGAACTTCAGAAATATGACAAGACAGATTATGTCGTTATCGGCATAGCTGATATTCATATCGCCAATGTACGTCAGACTCTACGCCAGTTTACAGACAACTATCTGCCGGATATCAACAAGACCATACTGGATTACAAGGCGGCAGGCAAAGATGTCTATATTTTGACAATGGGAGACCAGAGCCATGATCTTTACTGGTACGATCAAGGCGGTGTCGACATCGACGGCACAAAAAACTA
This sequence comes from uncultured Muribaculaceae bacterium, assembly GCA_910579845.1. Classification (GTDB taxonomy): domain Bacteria; phylum Bacteroidota; class Bacteroidia; order Bacteroidales; family Muribaculaceae; genus Lepagella. The sequence continues at coordinate 42,284 of CAJTWL010000001.1, forward strand.
TTTCAACAAATTCAAGGCAGACATGTTCTTCAGCACGATGGGCAATCATGACAATGACCCGTATTATGCAGATGATTTCCTTGCAGAAACCCGTTTCCGCGCCACATATGGTCCGACACATTATTCATTCAATATTGCCGGAACACATTACATTACACTTGATGACATAGTGTACACAAATGCAGGAGGTTCTCAAGGCAAATTGGGAGACCGGGAATATGAACAACGTGTCACAGCCGAACAGATGACATGGTTGAAAAATGACTTGAAGACAGTTGACAAAAAGACTCCCGTTGTTATCTGCATGCATGCTCCTCTATGGAAAACAGCTCTGCTAAAAGGCGGGACAACCCCGTCATTACGTACTCATATTGCAAATAATGCAGAAGTACTTGCGGCACTGTCAGGCTACAGGGTAACATTCCTTACAGGTCACGCACATGTAAACACAAGCAACCGCAGCGGAAGCGTGGTAGAGTATAATATCGGTTCCGGAGCAGGAAGACTCTGGGAATCAGGACAGGACTTCCTTGGGCAGAACCACATATGCGGAGACGGATCCGGAGGTGGCTATTTTGTCATGGAATTCAATGGAACCGGTTATAAGGCATATTATAAATCAATCGGTTTTGATAAAAATTACCAGTTCCGCACATATGACCTCAACAACTGCCATATAACGGCAGAAAAATATTGTCCAAAATCAACTGATAATCTAATTGCATCGTCTTTAGGTGATTGCGTTGCAGATTATAAAAACAAAAGAACCGACAACATAGTCCGTATAAATGTATTCGGCTTCAACGAACGCTGGTCAATAAAGGTTACCGAGAATGGCAAGGCACTTCAGACAACACGTAAGGATGCATATGATCCATTGTGGATAATATCTGTACCTTGCAAACTGCTGAACAACCGACAGTCTGTAACCAGCGGCAAATTACCCTCCGTGACTTCTCATATTTTTGATGTTCAGGCATCATCCGCAACATCTACCCTTGAAATTGAGGTAACCGACGAGTGGGGTAACAAATACAGGGAAACAATGACCAGACCGAAACAACTTACCTGTGACATGAAATAATTGCGGTTAATGAAACAAAAAAATACAATAACAATGAAGTTCAAACATACAATAACAATAATATTGAGTATCGTTGTTGTTTTTGGAATTAATTCCCAGAAACACCATGGTTATTATTTTGTTCCGACCCTTGAGGATATCGAAGCATTCAATAATAATAAAAGCGGTGCTCCACGTACATTGAATTGCTGGGTTACTCCAATGCTTAAAATGCCGATGGAAATCCAGGATCTTGAACCGACTGAAGCATCTATAGGCAACAAAGTATCCTTCACGGTACCTGACAAACAGGGAGCAAATATCAAAGGTGTCGTTTATTGTGGTGAAAATGCGATTGCAGGAGCAGTCGTAAGTGACGGAACGGAAGTCGCCATTACAGACGCAGACGGCAGGTACTATCTGAAAAGCACCAAATTGAATCAGAATGTTTTCATATCGGTTCCATCGGGATATTCGGTAAAAAACGATGGAATATGGCCACGGTTCTACTCACGGATAAACAGATCCGTAGCACAGATAGACCAAGTGAATTTTGAGCTTGTGGAAAACAAAAAGAACGACTATGTAGTAATCGGCATGGCAGATATCCACATTGCAGATGTCAGGGAAATGATCCGTCAGTATCGGGATAACTTTCTGCCGGACATAAACAAGACAATTGCGGGCTATGTGAATGAGGGAAAAGATGTATACGTTATGGCATTGGGAGACCAGAGCCACGATTTATACTGGTACGATGCGGGAGGCATAGATCTTGAAGGATCAAAAGATTATTTGAACAGGATCAATTGCACTTCAATGTTCACGACAATGGGTAATCACGATAATGACCCATATGTGTCGGATGATTTCAGGGCGGAAGACAGATACAGGGCATCCTTTGGTCCCACACACTACTCATACAATATTGCAGGAACACATTATATAATGCTTGACAATATGGTCTATGTAAACGAAGGTGGAAAAATAGGCACACTCGGTGACCGGTCATGTAAAGCCAAAGTAACAGAAGACCAATTATCATGGCTAAAAAAAGACCTTGCGACCGTTGATTCTCAGACACCTGTCGTGTTGGGCATGCATGCTCCAATGTGGAAAAAAGCGATGTTGCCATCCGGTTCACAGACGCCCGAGTTAAAAGAAAGTCTGTCAAACTTTCAAGAGTTGATGTCCTGTATAGAAGGTTATTCTGTAACCATACTGTCAGGACACGCACACATGAACTCAAGCAGCAGGAATGGAGATATTGTAGAATACAATATTGGTTCCGCAGCAGGCAGACTCTGGGAGTCAGGACAGAATTACCTTGCAGGAAACCATATTTGCGGTGACGGATCTGGTGGCGGATATATGGTTATGGAGAAAAAGGGCACGGATTACAGCATGTACTACAAATGCGTTAATTTTGACAAATCATACCAATTCCGCGCTTATGATCTAAATAATTGTCATATCACCGCCGCAAAATACTGTCCCCAAAGCACTGAAGCCTTGCTGAAATCATCAATCGGTGCTAAATTCCTGAATGGATACGATACCGAACGCACAGACAACGTCGTGCGTATCAATGTATTCTGTTTTAATGAGAAATGGAAGATCAAAGTTACAGAGAACGGGAAATCTTTGCCGGTTACCAGAGTGAACGCGTACGATCCTTTGTGGACAATATCTGTTCCATGTCTGATGCTTAATAACAGGCAGACACCAACAAGCGGTAAGATGCCATCAGAGACATCCCATATGTTTGATGTTCAGGCAAGTTCCCCTACATCTACACTCGAAATTGAGGTGACTGATGAATGGGGTAAGGTCTATAAACAGACTATGACAAGACCCAAAGAACTAAAAATCGATATGTACTAAACAATTTTATTTATATTTAAAATCTAATAATTATGAATTTTAAATCTTTACTTATTTTTGCAGCGTGCGGAACAATGTTGACCGCAACAGCGCAGTCTCATCACGGTTATTTCATGAAACCGTCAATGAATGCGATTCAACCGTACCTTGATAATGTCAGCGGAGACATCACTCTCAACTGCTGGGCTACACCTAAACTTGTTATGCCGATGGAGAAACCTGACAAAACAGTTGAAAGCAGTAACATCTATCACAATAACTCAGCCGACATGATTGTAAGACCTTCAACCATGAATGATGCAAAAAAAGGATATTATTCTAAGTTGGACGGGACATCTGTTTCTCCGTCAGTTACGGCTGATAATTTTAAAAACGGCTATCTTGAAGTTACGGTTCCCGACAAGAAGGATTATCCCAGAACCGAAGCCAGTACACCAAATTGGCAGCCAATGCCGGCTGAAAATAATGTTATGAATTTCCATATTTGTTTAGGCAGCGAGCCATATCGTATTAATGACCCTAAAAATACATTGAGTGCAACTGGAGATGAAGCACAGCTACATGGTTGTACGGGTGTTTATGTGGGCATTAAAGCCCCTGCAGGATGTACAGTTAAAGCGTATCTAAACTGTTCAAGTATGAGCGAATCAAAGTATGGAGAAGATACAAGTGGAACAACATGGAATAAAAATTTTTATGGAACTGTTTCCACAGCTGCATTTGATTTTGCAGATGTTTGTGATGGGAATTACAAAGAGATGACATCGGGTGCGCCATATAATTGTCTTGCCGCCATGAACTTTTCCAATACCAAATATCCTACAGGATATTGTGTAAAATTTCTTGACATTGCCGTATATGGTGTAAAACCGGGTGATGTTATCGGCTTTGGCGGTATCCAGACTCTTCACGACGGCTGGACTCCCAAACCATTCCTAAACACATCAGGTGTAAACGATATCTATGTTGACAATTCAGATGCACCTGTAGAGATCTACAATCTCAACGGTGTCCGCGTAAACAATGAGAATCTTGCTCCGGGCGTATATGTAAAACGTCAGGGTACAGAAACTTCCAAATTTATTGTAAAATAATAAACAATCAGACAAGTCTTTAGTATCTTTGAATCGAAGATACTAAAGACTTGTCTATACAATTATCTCTCCCTATCCTGCTCTCCTACGATATTTACTTTTACTTTTCTCCTCTCATCCATAACGGAATAACAGAATAGACAAAACCTATAATGAACAAAGACTTTCAAAAAAACACTTATGACGTAATTGTGATAGGTGGTGGAGCTACCGGTGCCGGCACGGCACGTGACTGCGCGAAACGCGGTTTGAAGGTACTGCTCATCGAACGCCTTGACTTCACAGCCGGAGCTACCGGTAGAAATCACGGATTATTGCACAGTGGGGCACGATATGCCGTAACGGATCACGAGTCTGCCACTGAGTGTATAAAAGAGAATATGACATTACGCAAAATCGCTGCTCATTGCGTAGAGGAGACCGGCGGTCTGTTTGTTACTCTTCCGGATGACGATCTTGATTATCAAAAAACATTTATTGAATCCTGTCTGTCCGCAGGAATCGAAGCAAAACAACTTGATCCCAAGGATGTAATCCGCATGGAACCGGCTGTCAATCCTGATATTATAGGAGCAGTATCCGTTCCGGACGGAGCAGTCGATCCTTTCAGGCTTACTACCGCAAACGTTCTCGATGCCCGCCTGCATGGAGCTGACGTGCTGACTTATACAGAGGTCGTGGAACTTTTACAGGAGAACGGAAGAATAACCGGTGTCAAAGTGCGCAGCAATATAAACGGTGAAGAGATGGAGCTCCACAGCCGCATAGTAGTGAACGCGGGTGGAATCTGGAGTCATGGAATAGCACGGAAAGCCGGCATAACAATCAATATGTTCCCGGCAAAAGGCGCGCTTCTTATATTCGGGCACCGTGTCAACAACATGGTAATCAACCGTTGCCGCAAACCCGCCGATGCCGATATTCTCGTTCCGGGAGATACAATCTCGCTTATCGGAACAACATCAAGCCGTGTACCGTACGACCAGGTCGACAATATGGAGGTTACACAGGAGGAAGTGGATATTCTGCTTAACCAAGGATGCCAGCTTGTTCCATCATTGTCATGGACCCGTATTCTACGGGCATATGCAGGCGTACGTCCCCTTATTGCCGATGACTCTGATCCGTCAGGACGCAAAATCAGCCGTGGTATAGTTTGTCTCGACCATGCGGCAAGAGATGGCGCAGAAGGATTTATTACAATATCAGGCGGTAAACTTATGACATATCGTCTTATGGCAGAGACAGCGGCTGACATGGTCTGCCGTAAATTAGGAGTTGACGCCAAATGTACCACCCATATCGATCCGCTTCCCGGTTCGGAACCAACGAATGAGATCGAGAAATCGGGTAAAAAACATATTATATCAATGAGCACCGGGCAATTGGCTGCCCAGGAACGTCACGGTTCCCTCTCTTCCAATATCAAATATGGATCTGAAATGGATGATTCTCTCGTTTGCGAATGCGAGCAAGTATCCGTAGGAGAGATCAAATATGCAATGGATGCCCTGCACGTCAACAATCTGGTTAACCTTCGCAGACGTACACGTATGGGCATGGGAACATGCCAGGCCGGCATATGCGCCTCCCGTGCCGCCGCGATATTGGGAACAAAATATGGCAATGACCGGGCTCTTACGGATCTGCGTTCATTCCTGCAGGAAAGATGGAAAGGTATCAGACCCGTGGCTTGGGGCAGATCATTGGCAGAATCCTATTTCACATCATGGATTTATAAAGGTGTATGCGGAATGAAGGATTACAATGTAGAAACAGGTAATAAAACAAATGACAAAACCGCAAATAAAGAAGCATAATGAAATTTGATTATATAGTCATAGGCGGAGGACTTTGCGGTTTGACCGCCGGAATCCGTCTGGCAACTAAAAATAAGAAAGTTGCAATCGTATCAGCCGGACAGAGCGCACTACATTTCAGTTCCGGTTCTTTAGGACTTTTGGGATACAATAATGGAGAATTGGTATTGAATCCGATTGAAAACTCGGCAAATTTGCCTTCAGATCATCCCTACACCCTTATTGGTCCGGAGATGAAACAGCTTGCAAATGAAGCAAAAGCATTGTTGGAAAATGCCGGTATCAGACTTAACGGAGATACGGCAAAAAACCATTTCACTCTCACACCCTTCGGAGAGATCCGTCCATCGTGGCTCACACTGAATGAATTCCCGGCATTTGAGAATGCGGACGAAATACCCTATAAGAAAGTCCTTGCTATAGGTTTAAAAGGATTTCTTGAAAGCTATCCTTCATTCCTTGCCGAGAATCTTGGCAAAGCCGGCATATGCGTGAGAGTAGAGACAATAGATCTTGAACGTATAGCCACACTACGCAAATCGAAATATGACATGCGTACAATTACGGTTGCCAAGCACATTGATAATGCGACAATTGAAGAGCTCGCCAATAAAATAAATTCAATTGCAACAGACGGAGAAACAGTACTGATTCCGGCTCTTGTGGGTCTGAAAGATCCCAAACAAATAGAGAAACTCAGAGAACTTGTAAAGAATGATCTCTACTGCATACCCACTCTTCCTGTTTCTGTAGGTGGAGTAAGGACACAGACACTTCTGGAGCAGTATTTTGAATCTCTCGGAGGCACATTCTTTCTTGGCGATCGCGTAAATAAAGGCTACATCGAGGATGGCAAGGTAAAGCATGTGACTACAACCAATTTAGGTGACGATTACCTGGAGGCTGACGCTTATATTCTTGCCACCGGCTCATATCTTTGCGAGGGACTCATCTCGAATCCCAACGGTTTCCAGGAGCCTGTTTTCGGACTGACAGTCAAAACTCCGGAGAATAGAGATGAATGGTATTCCGAAAGCTTCTTTTCACCCCAGCCTTACATGTCATTCGGAGTTGAGGTCGACAAAGATTTTCATCCAATCAAAGATGGCAGACCTGTCATGAATCTATATGCGGCAGGATCCATACTGGCACACTGCAATTCACTTGAAGAGGATTCCGGAGCCGGATGCGCAATGCTTACCGCGTTGCACGCATCCGACCTTGCAACAAAATAAATTACTGTTCCTAATACAAGAATCTGATTTAAAATGATGAAATATCAACAACAAAATATATCAGCCAACGATTTTGAGGAGTGTATCAAATGTACTATTTGTACCGCCTATTGCCCCGTTATGGCTGTAAATCCTGATTATCCCGGTCCAAAAATGGCAGGACCTGATGGTGAGCGTTACCGTCTGAAGAGTCCTGAGTTTTATGACAAAGCATTGAAATATTGCCTCAACTGCAAGAGATGCGAGATTTCATGTCCGTCAAACGTGAAAATAGGAGATATAATCCAAAGCGCACGTATCAAATACGATAAAAGCAAACCAAAACTCCGTGATCATATATTGGCGGAAACAGATGTGATGGGAGCCTTGGCCTCACCTTTCGCACCCATAGTCAATCCAATACTCAAGACAAAAATTGCGAAATTGGCACTTGACAATGTTCTGGGTGTAGACAGACACCGCAATTTCCCGGAATACGTTTCAAAGCGCTTTGCACCGTGGTTTAAGAAGCAGGAAGCGGAACAGCTGAAGTATCCTAAACATATTGCATATTTTCACGGTTGCTATGTGAATAACCAGAACCCTGGAATGGGAAAGGATCTCGTGAAAATAATGAACGCCATCGGTTACGGTGTTCTGCCGTTGGAAAAACAGAAGTGCTGTGGTGTAGCAAAAATTGCCAATAAGCTGATAGACCGCGCACAGCATGACGCTCGTATAAACCTGAAGTCTATACGCAAAGCCGTAGACGAGGGAATGCCTGTTCTTGGCACAAGTTCCACCTGCATCTTCACAATGCGCGATGAATACCCTCATCTTCTTGGGCTCGATAATGCTGATGTTAAAAACGATATCCTTCTGGCTACCGTATTCCTTGCCCGTAAGGTCAATTCAGGAGAAATTAAACTGGTATTCAGAAATGACTATCATAAGAAGATCTCGTATCATACTCCTTGCCACATGCAGAAACTCGGTTGGGCTACCTATTCCAAGGAACTGATGAAAATGATTCCGGGCGTCGAGTTTGTTGTCCTTCCGTCCCAATGTTGTGGAATAGCCGGAACCTATGGTTTCAAGAAAGAGAATTACAAATACTCGCAAGAAATAGGATCCGAGGTATTTGATAACATCCGCAATGCAAATCCCGATTACGTTGCCACAGATTGCGAGACATGCAAATGGCAGATAGAGATGAGCACCGGCTATACTGTGAAGAATCCGATCGAGATACTTGCAGAGGCTCTTGACTTTGAGGAGACACGTAAAGCCAACAATCTGTAGAACCATGAATAAACTAATCTAACCTAACAAATGGCAAAAGAAAATATTTTTGAAGGATGGGACAAAGCGACTATCAAGAAGTTTAACAATTGGCAGTTGCGTACTATTCTTGTATCGATGGTAGGATATGCCATCTATTACTTTGTTCGAAAGAACTTCTCCATTGCAATGCCCGGACTAACAGCCCAATATGGCATATCCAATACAAGCTTCGGTATTGTCATCGGTATCGGCTCTCTTGTATATGGCTTTTCAAGATTTATCAACGGATTTGTTGTAGACAGATTCAGCGCACGTGTCATTATGGCAATAGGTCTTCTGCTCTGTGCGGCTTCAAACCTTGCGTTCGGATTCGGCGTAAACATCAGCCAGTGGATTACAGGAGGTGAAAACGTGGGTATCGACTTCATCAACATCCTGATCATGGTGATGGCGGTAACCATTATCCTGAACCAATTGTTCCAAGGCGTCGGTTATCCTCCGTGCGCCCGCCTTCTACCCTCCTGGATTCATCCGTCGCAGCTGGCAACCAAGATGTCGATATGGAACACATCTCATTCCATAGGAGCATCACTTGCTGTTGTAGTCTGCGGTTACATCATGGGCACAATGGGTACGGACATGAGTTCAGACCACAGTATTATCCTCAGAATAGCGGAAAACCTGAACCTTGATCCCAACAATTCAGAGCATCTTAAAACTATAATGGGTTATGCACGGCACTGGGACGCTTGGAAATGGTGTTTCTGGATTCCTGCAGGTATTGCGGTATGCGGCGCGCTCTGGCTATATTTAGGGTTGCGTGATGACCCCCGTTCGGTCGGTCTTCCCGAACTGCCCGGTACCAAACTTGCAAAATCGGATGATGTGGATACTAAGAAGAACCAGTCAGCTTTCCTTAAAGTCATGGTCTGGACAAATCGCTGGATATGGACACTCTGTATTGCAAACATATTTGTATACGTCATGCGCATGGGTATTCTTGACTGGGGACCCAAGTTTCTCACGGAATCGAGAGGCATGTCGATCGAAGATGCCGCATGGTCCGTTGGTGTATTCGAGATTTTTGCAATTGTAGGTACAATAGGAGCAGGTTGGGCAACCGACCATCTTTTCAAAGGGAAAGCACATAGAATGTGTCTCGTGTGCATGGTTTGCGCTGTCTTATTTATGGGCATCTTTATTTTCTGTCCCTCATTACCTGTTGTCGTTTCAATATGTGTGCTTGCTATGGCCGGATTCTTTATCTACGGTCCACAGGCACTTATCGGTATCGCTTCTGCCAATCATGCTACTAAACAGGCATCAGCCACGGCAAACGGTCTTGCAGGGATCTTCGGTTATGTAGGATCATTCCTCTCGGCAATAGGTATCGGTATTGTAGCGGACAAATGGGGATGGGAAATGGTATTCTACCTCATTATAGGTGTTGGTGTTCTCGGTGCCATTACATTCCTCACAATGTGGTTCGCACCACGCGACGGATATGAAAGAAGCAACAAATTCTATGCAGAACTTACGGGAGTAGCCAAAGAAGTCAACAAGATCGAAGGAGACACAACAAACGAGGGAGATACCGATCTCTAATCGTCTGTTACATAACAAATAATTTAGACAACAAATGAAATTCAACAAATATCATTCCCCTCTCTCTCACGAAGAACTGATGGAAAAATGCCGAAAGATCAAGCACGTTGCTCTTGACATGGACGGCACAATATATCTGGGATCACAGCTTTTCCCTTTTACACTTGGTTTTCTGAAAGATCTTGAGGAGATGGGTATCAAATATTCATTCCTGACCAACAACCCGACTAAAAGCGTGGATGATTATCTGGCGAAGATAGAAAAATACGGCATACATGCCGAGCGTGACGAAATGTATACCTCATCAGTTGCGACCATAGACTATCTGCACGAGAAATTCCCCAATGCAAAAAAACTGTTTGTAGTCGGCACGCCAAGTATGGAGCAGGAATTCCGTAATGCAGGATACGAATTGCTTCCGGATGATCCGGAGCAAGTTCCGGATGTTCTGATTGTAGCATTTGACACAACACTTACATATCCCAAATTGTGTCATGCATCATGGCTTGCATCTCAAGGCATTCCATATATCGCTACAAATCCGGACCGCGTGTGTCCTACAGATCAGAAAACAATTCTGGTTGACTGCGGCTCTCTATGCAAATGCATTGAACATGCCACAGGTCGCGAACCGGATGCTGTGATCGGCAAGCCCAATCCTGACATGCTTTCAGGAATATGCTTCCGCGAAGGGTTGAAACCGGAGGAGGTGGCAATGTGTGGCGACCGCATATACACAGATGTCGCAACGGCACGCAACGCAGGATCTCTCGGAGTGCTCGTACTTTCCGGAGAGACAACTCTCGAAACAGCTATGAATTCCGATCCTCAACCTGAAATTACAGCTGAAAATATCGCTGAATTCTGCGAACTGCTGAAAGAAGCAAGAAAATAACGATATTATTGAAGATGGCATTTCTATATTGTTTATATGAAATGCCATCTTTTTTATTTAATCTTTTCTAATCCAGTATCATAATTATGAAAATTAAAAACTTAATAACTGCTGTTATTCTTTTTTCTTCAGGCTTCGGGATACTGAATGCAGAGATCATAAAGTTAGATACCGATAAAACTTCAATGGTTTTCAAAGCAGATAAGGGAAAAAAACTGAAACACCTGTATTATGGCGACAAAATACAGGATTCAGACCTTAAGAACCTGACATCAGCGGTCGGTTCCGGGGCTACGGTTTATCCGGATTACGGGATGATTACCGTTCCGGAGACAGCTGTGGCAATGATACATTCCGACGGCAACATGACGCTTGATCTCCGTGTCGAGGCTGTTGAGAAGAAAATTGTCGACGGTAAAGATGTAACCTCAATCATACTTAAGGATTCATATTATCCTGTCAGTGTAAAAATAAATTATAAATCCTTTCCGGAACAGGACATGTTTGAGACATGGACAGAGATTACAAATAATGAAAACGACAATATAAAACTTACGCGCTTTGCATCGGCGCACCTCCCAATCCGTAAGGGTAATGTGTGGCTTTCACATCTTCACGGAGCATGGGGAAATGAAACAAAAGTCGAGCATGAGCCTTTGCAGCACGGGATGAAGATAATCAAGAACCGCAACGGCACAAGAAACTCACATCTTGCACATTCCGAGGTTATGTTCTCGCTTGACGGAAAGCCCGACGAAAACAACGGGCGCACAATAGGTGCCGCTCTCTGCTGGGGTGGAAATTATCGCTTGAAGATCGATACCGATGAAACCAAGAACCATTCATTCATTGCCGGTATCAATGAAGATGACTCGCCTTACAATCTGAAACCCGGAGAGACATTCGTGACTCCGGAACTGGCTCTTACATATTCCACAGAAGGTCTTGGAGGCGTAAGCCGCAACTTTCATAAATGGGCACGCAAATATAAACTGATGCATGGCGACAAAGAGAGAAAAGTCCTCTTGAATTCATGGGAAGGTGTTTATTTCGATATCAACGAGAAAGGTATGGCTTCCATGATGAAGGATATCACAGACATGGGCGGTGAACTCTTTGTAATGGACGACGGCTGGTTCGGAGTGAAATACCCGAGAAATAACGATAAGTCGAGCCTCGGCGACTGGATGGTTGACAAACGCAAACTTCCACATGGCATCAAGGGTTTGTTGAAAGAAGCGGATAAAAACAAGATTAAATTCGGTATCTGGATTGAACCGGAATTCACAAATGTCAAATCCGAGCTTTTTGAGGCGCACCCGGAATATGTGATCAAACCGGAAAACCGCACACCCGTATACGGACGTGGCGGTGGTCAGATGGTACTTGATCTCTCGAATCCTGCTGTACAGGATCTTGTATACACAGTTGTTGACACTCTGATGACAAACTATCCTGATATCGATTACATAAAATGGGATGCCAACATGGATCTCACCAACCATGGTTCGCAATATCTGTCAGCTGATAACCAGTCACACCTCCTTACCGATTATCATAAGGGTCTAAGAAAAGCACTTGACAGAATACGTGCCAAATATCCGGATCTTACGATTCAGTTATGTTCCGGAGGTGGCGGCAGAGCCAATTACGGACTACTCCCCTATTTCGATGAGTTCTGGGTATCGGACAATACGGACGCTCTTCAGAGAATATTCATCCAATGGGGAACATCATATTTCTATCCCTCTATCGCAATGGCCTCACATATCAGTGCCGCACCCAATCACCAGACATTCCGGACCATACCGATAAAGTTCCGTACCGATGTCGCAATGAGCGGTCGTCTCGGCATTGAAATGCAACCGGTTCATATGACACTTGATGAGAGAGAACAGACCAGGAAAGCCATCGCCGACTACAAATCAATACGACCGATAGTGCAGTTCGGAGACCTGTACCGCCTGATATCCCCTTATGATGAGAAAGGTGTAGCTTCATTAATGTACGTGGATGAAGCAAAAGAGAATGCGGTTGTCTACTGGTACAAGACAAAAGCCTTCAGGAACGAGATTCTGCCAAGAATCAAATTCAGCGGACTTGATCCGGAAAAGAGATACACCGTTACCGAGCTCAATAGAATTGACACAAAACCACTGTCGTTTGAAGGGAAGAAGTATAGCGGAACCTATCTTATGAGCAGCGGACTGGAGATCCCTGTCAACCATGAGCTTCCCAAAGATAAGAGAACTGATTGGTCAAGTCGCGTTCTGAAACTGACCGCAAACTGAACAAAGAATATTATATAGAAAACAAGAATATATTCTTGTTTACCCGACAATAGCACAGAGGGTGTATCAAATCTCATCAATTTGATACACCCTCAATATTTTAGCTGCACCAGACTCTTGGGAGGAGAGTTTGTCCTCAAACTCTCTTGCATGACCCTGGTGTTATTTGGCGACTTGAGGACAAGTCGCCCTCCCAAACGTCCGGTAACATCTACATATATGTATTATAAAAAATAAAAAATTTTTTTGAAAAAATTTTTTATAATTGTTTGGTGTATTAAAATAATGTATTACTTTTGCAGTGTACTATTATACTAATACACTAAACAATTAAATATATGCTTAACATTAAAAATCTAAATTTCAGGTATTCAAGAAAAGGTAAGCAGACAATCTCGGACTTTAACCTCACGTTGACAGAAGGAGGAATCTACGGCTTACTGGGAGAGAACGGAGCCGGCAAGTCAACGCTTCTACATATTATCATGGGACTGTTGACACCGGAATCCGGCAAGGTGACATTTAACGGTGAAAACACCAGAAAAAGATTACCGTCGGTTTTGGCAGACATGTATATTGTACCGGAAGAGAATGAGCTTCCCCAGATACATTTACTTACATTTGCCAGGAAATACGGTGCTTTATATCCGAAATTCTCTATGGAAGATATGTACCGTCATCTCTCAACATTCGGAATAACAGGTAATCCCCGACTTGACAAGTTGTCAATGGGACAAAAGAAAAAGATTACACTTTCTTTTGCCATGGCATGCAACACATCACTACTTATTATGGATGAACCGACTAACGGGCTTGACATACCGTCGAAAAGCGCATTCCGTAAATTCATTGTAGAGTCAATAAATGACGATAGAATTTTTCTGATCTCTACCCATCAGGTAAGGGATGTAAGCAATATTCTTGACCACATAATCATCATGGATTCAAGCAGAGTGCTTCTTAATGAAAATATCTCGGAAATTCAAAGCAAAATGAAGTTTACGAATACATCCAATAAATCAGAGATAGAAAACGCATATTTCTCTCTGCCATCATTAGGAGGAGCGACTGTGATAATGCCGAATCTCGACAATATAGATACGGAAGTAAATCTTGAAACATTATTCACATTCGCTGTCGAACAACCGGAGAAACTAAATTCTATATTCAAGAAATAAATGGACCAAAACCAATAACACCTATTTAAACAATTAAGAATAAATGGAAAACAATATATTCTCATTAAAAAGATTCGCAGGATATTTCAGCCTTCAACTTGCCGTCTCCTGGAAAACACTTCTGATAATTTCACTTTGCGTATTCGGAGGATTAATTATTTATTGCTCGGGTCTCCCATATCTGGCAGATACATATATCGTACACCCAAAATATGCGGCGCATCTTAACAAATACCATATCGATCCTTTCTGGGATACACAAATGCCGTTCTTTTATATTACATTCTTTATATTCTCTGTAATAATGGCGGCAAATATGTTTTCAAATCTGAATACAAAAAATAAGAGAATCACAGTATTTACATTGCCGGCATCAAATCTTGAAAAATTTACTACAAACTTCATTATATACATTATATTTCCGGCAATTCTCTTTTTCGTATCAATAATAGTAGGAGATTATATCCGGGTATTTACAACCGATCTGTATACACACAGCAACGTATATGTAGCTCCTATGCCGTTGGAATATTTCTTTTCATGGGGTCACTATTATGATAATTTTCACCCGGATTTTTATGATAAATATGGTCTTTACAATTATACCATTGCTCTATATTACGGTTTTCTTATCCTGATGCAGTCATTCATAGCATTAATCAGCTGTATATGGCCAAAAAACAGTTTCATTAAAGGTGCAGGTATAGCTATAGTATGGACAATACTTATATTTACATGCTTCTACTTCTCGGTGAGATTATTCGGAAGCGACATAGATCACTCTTACAGACCCTCTTTTAAGGCTCTATCCATAGGAGTATGGACAGCATGCATAATAGCAACATCTGCAAGATATTGCCTCACATATTTCAGATTCAAAGAGAATGAAATAATAAACCGATGGTAGAGAATATAAAACGATAAATGAATATGGTATTTGAAGAAAACAATAAAGCAATATATCTTCAGATCGCTGAAAAAATATCTGACGGAATAATGAATGGAAATTACGACTCAGATAAGAGAATGCCGTCGGTCAGAGAGTTTGCAGCCTCAATAGAGGTCAATGCAAACACCGTGATGCGGTCATATGATGTACTTGCCTCAAAAGGACTTATTTACAACAAGCGTGGCATAGGCTTCTTCGTAAATGAGGATGCCAAGATTAGGATTACTCAGGAGAGGACAACAAATCTTATTGACAATCAGCTACCTCCATTGTTCAGACTGTTGAGTATTCTTGGAATCACTCCTGAAGAACTTAAAAAAGAATATGAAAAATTTATTGAAAATATATAATGATATGAAACTTAAACCAACAACATACATGATAATTGCATTTGCCATGATAATACTCCTGTTCTGGCTTTTTTCCATTGCTATTTTCTTTTACACACCTATAGAGGAACTGTTTATGAGATAAATAAAAATGTTTTGTTGACGGTATTAAAGCTTGTCAATACAAAACACCTGAATCTATAATACTTTCTGATAATGCGTATTCGGTCGGTTTGGATAATCCAAGCCGACCGAATCTGCATTTATTGCTTATTGAATCTGATCAGTCATCATAACGGATTCCTATAATATCCCAGTCGACTATATTCCACAGTTTCTGCAGATATTCGGCACGACGATTCTGATAATCCAGATAATAAGCATGTTCCCACACATCAAATGTCAGAATCGGCTTCAATCCTTTGGTCATAGGATTCTCGGCATTGCCACCTTGTGTGATAAAGAGTGCGCCCTTATCATCACGAGAGAGCCAGACCCAACCGGATCCGAACAACGTTGCTCCTGCTTCCTCAAATTTCTTCTTGAATTCATCGACCGAACCGAACTGTTCCTCAATTTTGTCTTTCAATTTCCCACATGGCTCTTTCAAACCGGTTGGAGAGAACTGAAAGAAATAAAAAATATGGTTCCATGCCTGGGAAGCATTATTAAATATCTTTCCTTCACTTTTACATATAATCTCCTCTAACGGCATCTCCTCAAATGGGGTATCCTTTATAAGAGAGTTTAAATTATCAATATAAGCTTTCTCATGTTTCCCATAGTGATAATCTATAGTTACAGGAGAGATAACGGGATCAAGTGCGTCGACGGCGTAAGGTAATCTTGGTTGTGTGAATTTCATAATGTGATATTTTTGATATTATACAAAATTTAAAATGTGACAGAAAACATATATTCCGTCACATTATAAACAAATATAGTCTTTAAAAAGATTATATTGAACTTGTTTAATCGAAAATTGCATCCCAGTCCTTCCATACCGGTTCATAGCCTTGCTTACGTATGGAATCCGCCACCTCTGTCGGTGTCCGGGAGTCACTGATCTCGAACTGTTCAAGAGCATCCGGTGACGTACAATAACCACCCGGTTCTGTCTTACTGCCGGCACTCATTGAGGTCACCCCCGCTTTCATAATATTATCACGATAGAAAGAAGCCTCCCGGGTAGAGAAAGAAATATCAATATCGTGATCAAATATACGGAATGCGAATGTCAGTTTTGCAAGTTCCTTGTCATTTACCACAACCTTGGGCTGATACCCGCTCTCAGAAGGACGCATTCTCGGGAAATTTACAGAGAAGCGTGAACGCCAGTACCTCTTCTGCAGATAGCGCAGATGCCTTGCCATCATCACAGTATCAGCTCTCCAATCTTCCAGACCGAGAAGTACACCTAAACCTATCTTATGCATTCCAGCTTCACCCATACGGTCGTAACCATTTAACCGCCAAGCATAATGGCTCTTCATGCCTTGCGGATGATAAGTCTTATAAGCCTCACGATGATATGTTTCCTGAAAACACACAACACCGTTAAGACCGGATTCCGCGAGACGTGCATATTCCCGGGCTTTCAGTGGCTGCACCTCAATTGTAAGATTATGAAAATATGGGCGGCATACTTTAAGGGTCTTCTCAAGATAATCCACTCCACATATTGACGGATATTCTCCGGATACAATAAGAAGATTCTCAAACGAACCAAGCTTCTTTATAGCCTTGCATTCATCTTCTATCTGTTCAAAACTCAAAGTCGTTCTCGCAAATTTGTTGTCATGGTTGAAACCGCAATAAACACACTTGTTGGTACACGCGTTAGACACATACATCGGTATGTACATGGATATAGTGTTACCGAATCTCTCAAGTGTAAAATGACGGCTCAATTGTGCCATCTCTTCCAGAAAAGCATCTGCGGCAGGAGAGATGAGAATCGCAAATTCCTCCGAAGTAAGAGGCTTGGTGTTACGGCGTGCTTTTGCAAGAACTCTGCGGACATCGGACTCTGTGGCTCTATCTACAAGTTCTACAGTTTTTCCCCAATCATAGCTGTCTATCTCATCTGCAAAACCATAACCGAAAACAGATTCCTTTGTCGGATCGGACTTGAATTTCTTATCTTTATAAGATTCACTCATTTACGACTCCTTTCATAACTTATTGCACTCTTCCGCTATATTCTGAGATATTCTCATAGCGCAGAAATTAGGTCCGCACATTGTGCAGAACTTGTCATCAGCATCCGGAGCATTCCTACGGGACTCAAGATAATAACGTTTTGACTTCTCCGGATCAAGAGAAAGATTAAACTGGTCTTTCCAGCGGAATTCATATCTTGCTTTACTAAGTGCGTCATCACGCACATTCGCACCCGGGAATCCTTTTGCAAGGTCGGCTGCATGCGCCGCAATCTTATATGTTATGACACCCTCTCTGACATCTTCCAGAGTCGGCAAAGACAAGTGCTCCTTAGGTGTTACATAACAGATCATGGCTGTACCTAATGTCGATATTATTGCCGCTCCAATAGCAGATGTTATATGATCATATCCGGGTGCTATATCTGTAGTCAAAGGACCAAGCGTATAGAAGGGAGCTTCAAGGCAAACATCTTTCTGCTTGCTCATATTTTCCGGAATCTTATGCATCGGAACGTGTCCGGGACCCTCTACAAGTACTTGCACATCATGCTCCCACGCTTTCTTTGTCAATTCACCAAGCACCTCGAGTTCAAGGAACTGTGCCCTGTCATTTGCATCATGCGTAGAACCGGGTCGCATTCCGTCACCGAGAGATACAGCGACATCATATTTGTTAAGGATCTCACAGATCTCATCGAAATGGGTATAAAGGAAACTTTCGCTGTCGTGCAGGACACACCATTGTGTCATTATCGACCCGCCACGCGATACACATCCGGTCAAACGTTGCTCTACAAGTGCCGCATGTTCACGAAGCACACCTGCATGAATTGTGAAATAATCGACACCTTGCTCACATTGCTCTATAAGAGTGTCGCGATAAATCTCCCAGGTCAGTTCCTTCACATCTCCGTTCACCTTCTCCAAAGCCTGGTAAATAGGTACCGTGCCTACCGGAACGGGACAATTGCGTATAATCCAGTCACGTGTTTCATGAATGTTATCCCCGGTAGAAAGATCCATCAATGTGTCACCGCCCCAATAACAGCTCCACATTGCTTTTGCGATCTCCTCCTCGATTCCTGATGACAATGCGGAATTACCGATATTGGTATTGAGTTTCACACTGAAAGCCTTGCCGATAATCATAGGTTCAGCTTCAGGATGATTTATGTTGGCAGATATAATGGCTCTACCCGCAGCAATCTCGTCTCTTACAAATTCCGGAGTTATATAAGTTTCAATGCCTCTTTCACGGTTGTCAAGATTCTCACGGATTGCAACATATTCCATTTCAGGAGTAACAATACCTTTACGGGCATAATGCATTTGAGTGACACGATGACCCTCTTTGGCTCTTCGAGGCTTGTGGAATATCGGGAAACGCAATCCGTCAAGATTTCTGTCATCACGACGCTGTTTTCCGTATTCACTTGTAATGTCGTCCAACTCGACAGTATCACGACGAGCCTCCACCCATTGGGTACGCATTCTCGGCAAGCCTTTGTTTATATCTATTCTGATATCCGGATCGGTATACGGACCGGATGTATCATATACAGTTATATCCTCGTTAGGATATTCAATACGTTTGCCGTTTTCTATCCGGACAGTCGGATATTGATGAATTTTGCGCATAGCGACCCTAACGCCGGGCAACTTTCCATCAACATATATCTTCTCTGAATTCGGATATGATGTTAAATCTATATTCTCAATTTTCATGAAATCTGTTTATTTGGAATATGTTGAATTTATGAAAGAAATTCAGTTAACGGACTTGTAGCCTGTGCATGACTTGAGACAGCTCCAAGACCGGCTTCAAATGCATCGCGTCCGGCCTCTACAGCCTTGGCAAAAGCTTTCGCCATCATCACAGGATCTCCTGCGACGGCTATGGCAGTATTGACCAATACCGCATCCGCGCCCATTTCCATAGCTTCGGCAGCATGTGACGGCGCACCAAGACCGGCGTCCACAACAACCGGTACACGGCTTTGTTCTATTATTATTTCGAGCAGATCGCGGGTGACAAGACCTTTGTTTGTTCCTATAGGTGCCGCGAGAGGCATCACTGCCGAAGATCCGACTTCCTCCAATAACTTGCAAAGCACAGGATCAGCCTGTATGTATGGCAAAACTACAAATCCCTCCTTAGCCAGAACCTCCGTAGCCTTAAGAGTCTCTATCGGATCAGGCATAAGATATTTGGGATCGGGGTGTATTTCAAGTTTTATAAAGGGAGTGCCGAATATTTCACGACTCATTCGTGCGGCGAGTATCGCTTCGTCAGCATTTCTGACTCCAGACGTATTGGGCAGAAACTGGACATGGTCGCGATTAATATGCGTCAGCATCTCATCTGTAGCCTCATTCATCATATTTACACGTTTCATGGCTACTGTAATCATTTCTGAACCGGAAGCTTTAATCGCCTCAAGCATCAGTTGCGGAGAGGAGAATTTTCCTGTCCCCACAAAAAGGCGCGACTTGAACTCGCGACCTCCTATTATTAGTTCATTCACGTTATTATTGTGTTTAATCTTTAAATTCTAAACGATAAGTGAATCGATCTTTATCACCTACTTATTTCCGTTATGTTCATATGGAGCAAGTAATTTAAGAAATTCCTCTGTCTCCTTTTTAATATCATCAGCAAAGGCTATGGCTCCGCTGACGGCGATTCCATTGATGCCTGTTCCCATAAGCGCGTCTACATCCTCTTTGAGAATACCGCCGATTGCGACACGTGGAATATTGATCCCACGTTTACGCATATCGTCACAGATCTGTCTTATTCCTTCTATTCCAAGAACCGGAGCAAGATTACTCTTGGTTTCTGTAAAACGATAAGGACCTATTCCAATATAATCAATATCAAGTGTATGAACAGCAAGTACATCATCGATTGTGTTGGCAGTACATCCGATGACAGCTGCCGGTCCGAGTTCGACACGTGCTTTGGAAGGCAACATATCCATTTTCCCAAGATGAACCCCTCCGACATTAAGTTTTTTAGCAAGTTCCACCCTATCATCAAGTATGAGGAATGACTCGGTCTCAAGACATAAAGGCATTATCTCCTCTACCACTCTGCTTATCTCCTCATCGGATGCATTCTTCATCCTAATCTGGATCCATCTGCACCCTCCGGCAATAACACCCTTGACCTGATCTGTCACACTTACAGGTGCCGATGTATTTGTTATATACTGTAACATGATAACTTAATTTCAAGTTGTTTTGAAGCGGTTTAATCTTTCTATAAACATGTCGATATCTTTCCAGACACATCCCAACATAGCGGCTCCGCTGAATCCGACATCCTTGACCTCATGCAAGTTTTCCGGTGTCACACCACCTAAAGCTATAACATTTTTACCGATAATTTTGCTTTTTATCCCGTCTAAATTAAATTTAGAAACATAACCTTTTTTTGAAATTGAATCAAATATAGGAGACAACGTTACGTATTGACATTCGCCATAATATTTATCAACCTCTTCAATACTATGACATGAACGTGACACATGACGCACTGAAGGAAAATATTTAGGAGAGCGTAAATTCAACTGTATACCTCCAAGGTCATAAAATTTTGTAAGTTCAAAATTATCATGAATTTTTAGTCTTAGCCGTAAATCTGCCGGAATCACCTCTATCAACCGAACGACATCACACAATTCGGCACCCGGTTTTCTGATATGTACATAGTCGACACCGGATTGCAGAAGCTTCACGATCTTCACAGCTTCATCATCTATAAACTCAGGTTCGGTAATGACTATTGCAATAAATCTGTCCATATCTCTCATCCGCCAAAGGCAGCTGATATAATTGTAACGACATCACCATCCTTTATGAAAGTCATATTCCAATTCATCCTTGTTATCAGATGATTATTGACAGCAACTGCTGTCCCACCAAGCGGTATGTTTCTTTCGGTTAAAAGATCCGCGACATTTATTATTTTGTCTGCCAGTTCAACCTTCTGATTATTAATGACTATATTCATATCCTATTTCTTTATAATCGCCTCGCTATTGTCGCGCCAAAGGAAATTCAACGGTCCGGGACCTTTAGCGACATTTATATTATCAGCATGTTTTATTGCATTATATACAAATTCTTTCCCATCCTTAATAGCTTTCGGTAACAAATAACCTTTAGCAAGTCCGACAGCGATGGCTGACGAAAGTGTACAACCTGTTCCGTGAGTATTAACAGAATCGATTCTCTGCAAATCAAACTCCTGTAGGTTATAACCGTCATAAAGATAATCAGTCACTCTATCCCCTTTCGAATGACCACCCTTGAGCAATACCGCTTTCGCACCACAATCCCTTTGCAAAGACCGACACAATTCCTTAGGACTCATATCAATACCTGTATCTCCCATAAGAGTCAACGCTTCAGGTAAATTCGGTGTTATCAATGATGATAAGGTAAAAAGCTCATTTTTGAATGCCTCAATCATATCGGAACCCGAAGCGGTCAGAGAATCACCGTTCGTAGCTACCATCACCGGATCAGTCACAACATTCTTTAAGCCATATTCATTAATTTTCTTCGCAACAATACGGATAATTTCCGCAGTAGGGAGCATTCCTATCTTGACAGCATCAGGACGGATAGTTTCGAGAATTGCATCAAACTGGGCTGTCACCATATCCGGAGAAACAGATTCCACAGCATATACATGCCTGGAGTTCTGTGCAGTCACTGCCGTAATAACTGTTGCAGCATATGCACCAAGAGCCGAACATGTTTTTATATCGGCTTGAATACCTGCACCACCGGTATTATCCGAACCGGCTATCGATAAAACTACAGGTTGCTTGTTCTTCATTTCTTAACCAAGAATCGGTTTTAATTATTTAATACTGTTTGTCGGTCACTGTCGGTTAACCGGGCAACGATGACGCTATTGCATCACGACATTGACCCATCAGAACTTTTGTATTGAATCCTTTTTCACCGGGATAAATAGGTTTATGAATTGTCATTCTTATTGTTGTAGGGGTCATCTGATACGTAGACCGAGGCATAGCTTTGAAACTTCCATCAATCGTTACAGGCACGACCGGTAATTTAAACTCTGCGGCAAGCATGAACGCACCTCTCTTGAACGGAATCATATTACCATCCCAACTCCGGCTTCCCTCTGGAAATATAGTCAATGACATTCCATCTTTCAAAGCGCTTTCAGCTTCTGCAATAGTCTCCTTTATTCCGGATATAGTAGAATCGTCAACAAATACCTGTCCGGCACATTTACAAGCCCACCCTATAAAAGCTATTTTCTCAAGCCCCTTTTTCATGAGCCATTTGAAATTATGATTCAGAAATCCATAGATTGTCCATATATCATATGCACCCTGATGATTGGCGACAAAAACGTACGACTGTTTTTTTTCTATATTCTCCCTGCCTGCCACCTTCACTCTAATAAGAAATATCCAGCAAGTAAGTCGGCTCCAATAATGAGGAGGCCAATAACCCCAGAAATCTTTATTGCCTACAGTAGAACCAATTGCGGTTACAATTGCTGTCAGAACAGTAAGAACCACAAAAACTGGACCTGCGATAAACCACTGATAGATAAAATAGAGAATTCTAAATAATGGATTCATATAATCATATTAGTATTAAACCAAGGCGTTTTCTTCGCTCTATTCACAAAATTAATGAAAAATAATGGTTTTACAAGTTGCTGAAGACGCTATTCAGTCTTCCTGCAAACGTTACCTGACATTGTTATATATCCCTCTCCGGAGAGGAATGAAAACAATTGCTTGAATTTATCCGAAGGAATCTTCAGGTCATTTTCCATAATACGTATATCCGCCTCACCCCCTTTTGATTCAATATAACTTATTATACGCTCAAGATACTTTTTATCTGAACCCGGGCTCTCACCTCTTTTGGAACGGCATACATCGCATCGTCCGCAATTACAGGCATCACGTTGTCCGAAATACTCAAGTATCCGGCGTTCCCGGCACATATCAGTATCAAAAGCATATCCGAGCATCGCTTTGATACGCTGCTCCATGACACTTTTTCGCTCTTCATATATATTTTTCCCGATTATGAGGTATTTAATCTCTTCCCGTGCTGTAGGGAAATAGATAAATGGAGAACGTGTACGCGGCACATAATGCAATATCTTTGCCCTTGATAATTCGAGCAAAGTTTCATAAATCCTTTGCTCATTCATACTTGTCTCGTTGGAAAGTATCCTTTCATTTATGAATACATAATCTGCAAATAGACCGGGATAAAGACGCATCAATCCGGACAGGAGATTCTCAGCATCTCCTGACAATGCATGGAGCTGATATAACTCTTCTCTCTCCACAAGAATCATGACTCTCGAACGATGTTCGGTCTCCTCCATGAACTCAAGATAACCTGCCTGCCCAAGCAAGCGTAATGAGGAGAGACAACGTTTCTGCTGATAACCGAACGTGTCACAGAATTTATCCACGTCAAACTCCGCAATCTTCTCATATCCCTCATCCATGGCGACATGTAAATAATTGCAGACCCGTTCATATAACACTTTCACATCATATCTTGGAGGAAACGCTTCTGTGATACGACGCTTCAGCAAAGCCGTATCCTTCGATGATGTAAGCAATACAGCCCATGAGAGTTTTCCGTCACGTCCTGCGCGTCCTGCCTCCTGATAATATTCCTCAAGCGAAGGCGGCAGATCGCAATGTATAACGACTCTTACATCAGGTTTGTCGATTCCCATTCCGAAAGCATTGGTCGCGACCATAACACGCACGCCGCCTCTTTGCCACAAATTCTGCCTTTCCTCTTTGACTTCACTGTCAAGACCTGCATGATAAAAAGTTGCCGGAATACCGGCAAGCTCCAAATATTCGGAGATCTCTTTTGTCTTTTTGCGGCTTCTGACATAGACTATGGAACACCCACGGGTACGACTCAATATATGAAAAATCTCATATATCTTGGTCTCCGCAGGTCTGACGATATAGTTAATGTTTGATCTGGCGAAACTCATCCTGAAAATACATGGATCCTTCATAAGCAGCTGCCGGCAGATATCTTTTTCAACATCCGGTGTCGCGGTAGCTGTCAAAGCAAGTATCGGCAATGAAGGGTACAGCTTGCGGAGTTTTGCTATATTAAGATATGCAGGTCTGAAATCATAGCCCCACTGCGAAATACAGTGAGCCTCATCTACAACGATAAATGAAAGAGACAGCATCCGGAGAATACTTATAAAATTCTCGTTTCTAAGCCTTTCCGGTGATACATACAGCAGTTTGACCTTCCCGTTGAGCAGTTTCTCCTCCGCCAGCCTTCTCTCCCTCAACGACATTCCGGAATGCAGATATACAGCTTTGATGTTTCTTCGTTTAAGATTGTCAACCTGATCTTTCATCAACGAGATCAATGGGGTAACAACAATCGCCACACCGTCGAGCACCAATGCCGGGACCTGAAACGTTATGGATTTACCACCTCCTGTCGGCATCAGACCGAGAGTATCCTTACCCGACAAAACAGACATGACAATATCTTCCTGAAGAATGCGGAAGGAATCATATCCCCAATATTTTTTCAATATCGAAAGGATTTCCTCTCTATTCATCTTAGAGTATTGGATTATTCAGCCGATGGACGAATATCACGAATCATAAGCTGAATGGTTTCAGAATTTCCCGAACGTTTCCCCTGCTCTATGGTATAACATATATCTATCGGCTTATGGGAATGGATATGCTCGAAATATTTTGACATATTGAATGCTATCGCATTGATAACATGGCTCGTACTGTTGTCTTCGAGTTCGAGTTTGATGTGTTCGAGATTCTTTCCCACAAGTCTGCTTGTTCCAAAATCAAACACATTGCGGGTGCAGAATATAGGTTTCTGATTGCCGGGACCAAACGGATTGAATTTCTTAAGAGAAACAAGCAATTCAGGAGTTATGTCGGCAAATTCAATAACGGCATCTATATCTATATGGGGATGGAGCTGATTTGGCTGAATATTGTCAACTACATATTCTTCGAACCTTCTGCTGAATTCCGGTATATTCTCCTCTTTAAGTGTAAGACCGACAGCATAGGTGTGTCCTCCGAAGTTTTCAAGCAGATCGCGTGTGCTGTTCACCGCAGAATAAATGTCGAAACCTTGTACAGATCTGGAGGAACCTGTAGCCACCCCTTTGGAATAAGTCAATACTACCGCCGGTTTATAATACAGCTCGGTAAGACGGGAAGCGACAATGCCAATAATGCCTTTATGCCAGTCCTTGTTATAAATCACTATAGACCGTTTTCCCTGCACTATATTTACATTATGTTCTATCAGGCTATTGGCCTCATCGGTAATCTGTTTATCCAGTTCTTTACGATCCTTATTATACTGGTCAATATCCTTCCCTTTTTCGTATGCTTCGTGCAGATCCCGGCTTACAAGAAGTTCAACCGCTTCCATACCGCTCTGCATACGTCCGGATGCGTTTATACGCGGACCGATCTTGAATATGACATCGCTGATAGTAATATCCTTGTTTGTCAATTTACACAGACGTATTATGCTACGTAAACCAAGATTGGGGTTGGAATTAAGACGGCGCAGACCCTGATATGCCATAACTCTATTTTCTCCCACTATCGGCACTATATCGGCAGCTATGCTGACTGCAACCAGATCGAGAAGAGATTCAAGTTCATTATGGTTTGATAAACCGTTGCTCATGGCAAATGCCTGCATGAACTTAAAGCCGACACCACAACCGCTTAAATAAGGACACGGATATGTGGATTCCGGTAATTTCGGATTAAGGATAGCGGCGGCCGGAGGCAGAATCTCATCCGGAACATGGTGGTCGCAAATAATAAAATCCACCCCTCGTTTCTTTGCATATTCTATCTCCTCAATAGCCTTGATGCCACAGTCGAGAACAATTATCAGCTTTACACCATTATCAGCCGCATAGTCTATGCCCTTAAGCGATATGCCATACCCGTCCTCATAACGGGTCGGTATATAATACTCAATATTTGAATAGTAATTCTGCAGGTATTTATACACAAGTGCTACTGCCGTAACTCCGTCAACATCATAGTCTCCATAAACCATGATACGTTCCTTGGCACCCATTGCCTTGTTCAGACGGTTTACAGCCTTATCCATATCCTGCATCAGAAAAGGATCGTGAAGCTGTGAAAGACCAGGAGAGAAAAAATCATCCACAGCATCGGGAGTGGTTACACCTCGGCGCACAAGAAGCTCTGCAAGAACCGGCGTCTCACTGACCTTGGTCAAAAGAGACTCCGCCTCAAGCTGTTGCTGATGCGTTAACGGTTGATAATTCCAGTTTGCTGTCATTTCTTATTTTACTCCTTTCTTGCCATTGGGGAATCATACGACTCACCCTATTTTTCCAACAACAAATTTAATTATATATTTTGACTGTTGCAAATTAAAGAGAGCTATTGTTGGTCACTAAAAGTTTCCAATAAGAAGTACAATGACATTATCCTAATTCTACATTTGAGATTTATCCTGTTCTGGGAATGCGACTTGTCCCAAGTCGCTGAATAATAAATTTAAGAGAGTATTTGGATTTAAATGATTTTAGCACAAACAGAGACTTCGGAGAGATTTTCAAAGATTCAGAAGGGAGCATTTGTGTCAGCCGGACTCCGGCCGGGCTATGTGACCGGATGAATCTTTGGGAAAGCGCCCGAAGAATCGTTTGTGATGAAATCAAAAATACTTATTCTCTTTATTTATGTTTAATTTGGTTTAAATTCAAAACTCTCTAAATATGTATCAGTATAAATCCTAATCCAAACAGGATTAGAAATAATAAATTATACGCCATCTGCTTATAGCACCTTTGTTTAATACAAAAGTATACGATCAATCCGGCATAGCTTAAGAGCGACACAACGGATACGACCAATGCCCATGTTAGCATTTTCCCCTTAATCATTGTAATTACAAACATTACAAAAAATGGAGCCAATGCTATTGATAAATCCTTAACTGACGGATTATTAATCGTTTTTATCTTACCGAACCGCTTAAAATTATCCATATTCAATTCCCATTGGTTTAATGCCACCTATTATTACAAACTTCATATTCCATCCAGAGCTCCATGACCGTTGCAGCAGTAAGATCATAAAGCGCATAAGCATCTGAACCTTCGGACATTATATCTAAATATTAGTTAACACACATTAAACATTTTAACAATATTAAATGTTCGTCAACAATGTAAAATATCAAATTTCAGAAACCTTAAGAGTGTGTCTGAATTTAACACGAATTATATTTTGAGTATGTCTGGAATATTCTTTTCCTTCCCCTGAAGGTTCTTTCCGGTGAATTCCACAGGCTTCATCAGTCGCATAGCCCGCTATGCTCCTTCTTCAACTTGTGGAATTCCCTCGAAAACAACTCTTCATGTAAAGGAAAGTTAAATCCAGGCACACACTAAAATTATTTTAACATGTTCATTGTATGTAATTATTTAATCTGAGATTGCGGGTATGTGACGATAATTATTTAATTTTGCACATATGCAATCGGAAGAGAAAAATATAGAGATTGACGGACTTACCATCAATTATGAAGTAAGTGGTCCGGATAACCAGGATACACCCAACGTGCTGTTGATGCATGGATGGGGATGCGATCACACAACTGTGAGCAGCATCGCAAACGCTCTTAACCAAAAACTTCGTGTCTACAATGTAGACCTTCCAGGACATGGAAAATCTTCCGAACCTCCGACACCATGGGGAGTAGAAGATTTCACATCTCTAATGGAAAAATTTGTAGAAACGGTCGGCATCAAGAACCCTATTCCGGTGGGACACTCATTCGGTGGAAGAATCTCAATTCTTATGTCCTCCCGTAATCCCATATCAAAAATGGTTCTTGTAGATGCCGCCGGCATCAAGCCTAAACGAAATATCAAATATTACGTTAAAGTCTACAGTTTCAAAACGGCAAAAAAGATATTGCCACTTTTACTTGGCAGAAAATACGGAGGAAAATTAATTCAGGTATGGCGTGGAAAGGCAGGATCAGCTGATTACAGGAATTCAAGTCCCATAATGCGTGCTGTAATGAGTCGATGTGTGAATGAAGACCTCAAAAGCGCAATGCCATCAATAAAGGCTTCCACACTTCTTATATGGGGAGAGAATGACACTGCCACGCCACTGTCAGATGCAAAAACTATGGAAAAGCTTATTCCTGATGCAGGACTTGTAAGCTGGCAGGGATGCGGGCACTATTCGTTTCTTGATAATCCGATCGCATTCCGCTCCGTAATAAGAAACTTCCTTTTTAGTGAGTAAAATTCTAAATAAGTAACAAAATGAATGCTTTAATCATCGCTATATATGTAATCACGGGATTATACATGATTCTGAATTTCAAATATGACATTCAGATGTTCCAGCAAAACTCATACAGGATTTCCCGCTATTGGAAGTGGTTGCGCTATAATTATGCCACAACTTCACGTATCATCGATTTGGCGCTTATTTTCATCCTTATATCAACATTGCTTCATCCTTTAGCCTCTGCATTGATTACAGCTGTAGTGTGCATCGTCAAATCGGTTTTGGCATTCAGAAAAAAATATAAAAAACCTCTCGTATTCACCGCACGTGTGAAACGACTGTATACAACTACAGGTCTGTTGGCGGTCGCCGCATATCTACCCGCCATAATATGCATTACTCCGTCATCAATCTATTGGGGCTCATATTACGGTATGTCGTTATCGCTTAGCGTTGCTTTGCTGATAGCTGCCATATCGTGGTGCTTTGTTATTTTGGCAGACACCATACTCATGCCTGTAGAAAAAGCTATCTGCAGCCATTATATAAACGATGCCAAACGAATACTCGCCTCTATGCCGGATATGAAAGTCATAGGAATCACTGGTTCATATGGCAAGACAAGCACCAAACACTATCTTCACCGAATTCTGTCCGAGAAATACGATGTGCTGATGACCCCCGGATCATTCAACACACCGATGGGTGTTGTCAGGACAGTCAGAGAATATTTGAAGCCATATAATGAAATATTCATTTGCGAGATGGGTGCAAAACAGATTGGCGATATCAAGGAGATATGTGACATCGTGCATCCGACGATAGGTGTCATTACCTCCGTCGGACCTATGCATCTTGAATCATTCAAGACAATCGAGAATGTGCAGAAAACAAAATTTGAACTTGCAGACTCTCTTCCTTCTGATGGATTGGCAGTTGTGAACAACGATTTTGAATATTGCGCAAACCGGGATATCAACAACTGCAGATCTGCACGCTATGCTGTAACAGATCCCAAAGGCGCCATTTTCAGGGCAACGAACGTTAAATATACACCTGACGGCACATCTTTTACTGTAGAAGGACCGGAAAACTTCTCTATGAATGTGCATACCAGGCTTCTTGGAGAATGCAACGTGTCTGACCTTCTAGCGGCAATCTGTGTGGCACTTTATCTTGATGTGGAACCATCTACAATCAAATATGCCATAGAGTCTATCGAACAGGTCGAACACCGCTTGTCAATGAAGAAAACTCCGGGGGGCGTAACGATAATAGATGATGCTTTCAACTCCAATCCATCCGGATCAAAAATGGCCGTTGATGTGCTCAGCCAATTCACCGGAGGCAAAAGAATAATAGTTACTCCCGGAATGATTGAATTGGGAGAGAGACAATATGAACTTAATAAGGTCTTAGGAGAGAATATCGGGAAAAATGTCGATGTTGCCATTATTGTCGGAGAATACAACCGTAAGGCATTGTCAGAGGGTATCACAGACACAGAATTCAAAGAGGATAACCTATACATTGTCAATTCCTTCATAGAAGCACAACAGGTTCTCTCAAAAATACTTCGATCAGGAGATACAGTCCTATATGAGAACGACCTTCCCGATACATTCAAATAATGCCATCCTGCTCCTTATTGGAATCTTTGAATCTTTGATTTACATAAAACTGCATAACCTGTTATGCTCAGATTTGGCAATCTCAAAAATAATACTTAGATTTGCATCAAAATAATATCGGGGCATTAGCTCATCTGGCTAGAGCGTTTGACTGGCAGTCAAGAGGTGACGAGTTCGAGTCTCGTATGCTCCACAAATTATAAAACACTTGTAATCATGATTACAAGTGTTTTATTTATTATATGTTTCATCGTGTATAACTACAAAAAGCAAAGAACGAGAATCTGAGAGATTATAACACGGGAGAACATCGCTACGGGATAAACGGTAGCGTAGCTTACCGAAGGAGCGTCACCCTCAATTAAATCGTCGGCATAGGTCAAAGCCATAGGGTTTGCCATCGCACCACAAAGTATACCGCAAGTCGACCCAAAATCGAGCCGGGAAATACGCATAGCCAACCACCCTATTATCAACACCGGCAGAACAGTTATTATAAATCCAAGACCTATCCATAATAGACCGTCGCCATTCATAATGGTGTCTATAAAGTGTTTTCCGGAATCCAGACCGAGACATGCAAGGAACAAAGACAGACCTATTCCACGAAGCATAAGGTTTGCACTTCTCGTGGTGTATGTGACAATTCTAAATCGCGGGCCGAAACGTCCGATGAGTATTCCCATAATTATAGGACCTCCTGCAAGTCCCAATTTAACAGGCACACTGATACCGGGAACAAAGACCGGTATTGAACCTAAAAGAAGTCCCAGCACAAGACCAATGAAAATGGCCGCGAGATTCGGATCTTTCAGTTTCAGAATTCTATTGCCTACTATATGTTCTACTTCCCTTATCTGACTTTCCTTACCGACAACTGTAAGTCTATCACCCAACTGTAGAACCAATCCGGGTTTTGCAAGCAGATTCACACCACTACGCAATACTCTCGTTATGTTTATGCCATACGAATTACGTAGCCTCAGACTACCTAACTTCTTCCCGTTAAGCTCAGGCTTGCTTATTATCAGATGACGCGAAACAAGATTACTGTCAATTTTATTCCAATCGACTTCACCTGTATTCCAGTCGCGACTCTCTAATTTTCCAAACAAAACTTCAAGAGAATGCAGGTCATTATCCTCTGTAATTGCCATTAAGCGGTCATCGGTCTCGATTGTGGTCTCGGAACCTGGAATAAATACCTGACCGTTTCTCCATAATCTGCTCACAACAAATTTTGCTTCGGTAAGCATTGCGATATCGCGGATTGTCTTGCCATACACAGCGGGATTCTTTATCTGGAACGTTGCAATGAAAGTAGAATCCTCCTCATCGATATTCAGGTTTACCATATCTGCCGGACGCACAATTGTCTTACGCATAAGAATTATTGCAAGAATCACTCCTACAACTCCAAGAGGATAGGTCACGGCGCAACTCAAAGCGGCTCCACTGGAAGATATTCCGAGTTGCTTCAGAGCCTGCTGTGCAGCACCGAGCGCCGGCGTATTTGTTGTTGCGCCGGAAATTATACCAACCATATCAGCCATCGACACATTAAATAGGAAACCGAGCAGAATTGCTGTGCCAGTTCCCATAATAATCGCCGCAAGTCCCCATAGATTATAGACAACTCCCCCTCTTTTGAATGAGTTGAAGAAACCCGGACCTACTTTCAAGCCAAGTTCATATATGAATAAAGCCAACCCAAAGCTCTCTGCAAATACAAGCATATCCGGATCTATTGAGAATCCGAGATAACCTGCGAATATTCCTGCGAAGAAAACCCAAGTGACACCAAGAGATACTCCCCAGAAATGCAGTTTACCCATAGCCAGTCCAAAAGCTATGATCACAGAAATTATTATCAAAGCCTGAATGGCGGAATGATCAAAAAGTATACTTTGAATCCAATGCATAATTATCTTGCCAATGATACATTAACCGCTATACCATAATTTGAGTTTGTAGTCGGATATGCGGAGTTGGACACAAGAGGTGTATTCACCTGATGGTCAAAAAATGCAGAAAGAGTGATGCGCCGGCTCAATACATAACTTGCCATAAAATTGACAGAGAACGTACGCGATCCTGTTGTAGCCTGTGTATATGCAGTCTCAATTCTTCTTATCAAAGACTGGTTGTTTGCAAGAGCTATGTCAAGATTCATCGAAAGGTCATTGGACACTCCGCCCTGCTTGCTTCCCAGCTTTAGAATTGTATTGAAATTAGCTATCTTATATCCGGCACCGATAGACAACTGTTTACTCGTAGTCTCTACCACCTGACCAGCTGAAGTATTCAAATTCAACGTTCTTGCATCGCGATATTCAGCATTGAATGTCAGATCATTAAAAAGAGTCAGCTTTGCCCCGATAAGCGGTGCGAATTTCTCTGTTATAGCCACAGAGGTTATATTATATGGCGAGGATGGCATTGGTCTACCCGTCTGTTCATTAAAGACGAAACCCAAATCATCTCCGATTCCGACCCAATTCATATAACTCGAATAGGAACCAACCGCGTATGTGCACTGATATGCATGAGTCAATGTAAAAGCCTTGAACCATCTTGACATATTACCCAGTCTGATCAGCCCGTCGTATGTCACCTTCCAGTTAGGTCGCATGGAGCTTAACCCTCCAAAGTGCTTAAGCGATATCTTATCCGCACTTGTACCGCTGTACGCGGCAAGGAAAGCAGGAATGAGCACATCGGGACTTGTAGCTGACAGACCCTCTTCTGTCACCTGATAAGGAGCTCCTGCAAGATGCGAATCTTCAAAAAAGCCTGTCGTTGGATAATTGGTACCTACATACTGCCCCTCTACTCTGCGGGCAATAACCGGAATATTTGTCAGGAACCGGTTGAATGCATCAGACTCATAATTGTTTTCCGCCTTACTCGTCCTTAGCGATGTCGCCAAAGCCATATGAGTACGCAGATATGATCCGGAATATGAAGTAGGACGATCCTTGTACATAAACTGTATCTGATCTATTCTGCTGTCAGTAAGGTTGGAAGTAAGAACTATCTTGAGACCCTTTACTGGTTCGAGTGTCAATTCAAAGTTAAAATCATTACTCTTGGTATAAAGAGCCGGAGATACCTGATCTGAATCGGTGATAAGCCAACCATTGTCAAGTGCTTTGTCTATATAATCCTTATCATAGAACCCGAATGCGAAGTCAAGCCCCGGAGACATCGGACCATAAGACAAAGATTGTCCGAAAACATTTCCGACATTAGGATTGAATAGCGGCAGGTTCATCGAATGACCGCTTCTCCATCTGAAAGATGCGGAACGGGGCATCATCAAGAAACGAACCACATGATCTGCAAGTTCTTTCCCGAAATTCACCTTCTTTATATTATCCTCACGTATGGTTATCTTATACGATTTGGTGCCTCTATCAAGAATCTCAATCGTATTCTCGTCAATTATCTTGAAATTCAATTTTTGAGGCTTTCCGTCAGATACAGCAGAGAATTTAATTTTTTTTATTTTCAGATTATGTTTAACACGCGTAGTTGTATCGGCAGAAAGTGTGAAAGCACGTTCGAACTTTTTAGGTCTATCAACAGGCTGCATCGATCCCCTGTTTGCGGTACGTGCCATTGCCGAAGTCGAAAAGCGCTTGTTTACTTTCTGAAGATATTTCACTTTGTTGAAAAGAGTCTCGAAGTTCAAACGTGCATCAGCGTTCCAGGTAGTCTGATTCTGTATTGAATTACCAAGATACACATCCTCGACCGTAGCTCCTTTGTCCCACCTGTAGGTAGAGTTATAGGTCAAGGATCCCGTCAGATAGTCAAGTGCAGAAATTCTGTTGAAGGGCGCACGGTAAGTTCCGGAGAAGGTCTGATTATAATTCCAGGGAGTTCCGAGATGACGGAGAGAGGACATAACCGTGTCGCGCCACTGTTCATACTCTGTAGGATACAGTTTCTTGTTAACCGCACCCAAAGTTTCCTCAATACGGGCAACCGTATTGCTTGAGAAAGACAGGCTTAATGATTTTATCAGATTCCATGTCAGACTCAGTTGGCGATCCCATGTGAAATTTTTGCTGACCTGCACAGGCAACTGAAAATCGACATCCACCTCACTCCGTGTCTGCTGTTCATAATAATAGCGATTCATTCCGGTGTAGAATGTAAGATTATTGAACAGCCAATTTATCTCCCAATCTCTGAAATATTTCGCCGTCTTACTTTTACCTTTTATCCATTTGAAAGGTTTAAGACCCTTTATAACCGGAGAATATGAATACTGGAAACTGCCACGATAATCATTGGTATTCTCATATTGGGTGGTAGGATCGATATTCTTTTGCTTATTATACGAGAATGAAATCTGGAAATTTGCAGGATCCCATGGCATAGGCGTTTTACTCTGAACATTGAAACGCAAATTGGAGATAGAAAAACTCTCTACTGTTTTCTTTGTCAAAGCATAGTTCTTTATTGAATCTTTCTCCTGCTGGGTAGAAGACGCATCTATAGCCTCCTTCAGGAGAATATCCTGATCAAGCGGATTATACTTAGGTGTTATATTTTCCTGAGACTTCGAAAAATAGATAGGTGCTGACAATTTTGCCTTTTCCGGCAGAAAACGTCCGAGATCACCCTGCACAGCAACATTATATTGTTCGTAATCCTCCATACGGCGCGAATTCAACGGTTGATCCACTCCGCCGAATCCGGATGTCTCCTTATGTGCCGAAACATTGAGCATAGCAATATCACTGACGGAAAGATTCAGATTAGCATTTGCCGCCCAACCACCGGATTGATTGAAATCCGTTACCTTAAGTTCATTCACCCACACATTTCCATCCTTAGTACTATTAGATTTGTTTCGGATGCCTATGAGCATGACACGCACATCGCTAAGGCTCGGATTACCAAGCACTGATGCGGTGTTCTGCGGACTGTCGGCATCATGCTGGGAATAGAGAACGTTGTATCCGACACCCTCAAGATGATTGCTTTTGTCGCGGTTACGCGCTGTTTTCAACGTTGTGAACAGGTCGAGCGGTATGTTGAGATAGTTGGAAAGAGGCCAGACCTTCGCTCTGTCCGAACTGCTGAAATTATTATAATTGTCGGGAGACGTGAGCTCCAAAGGTATCTCATATTCATAATAATTGTTTTTGACATCAGAACCCAACCTGATAAACAGAGCCAGATCTCCATTATGCAGATTTGTAACATTATCCACAAGAGCCTCAGCATGTATCCACATCTGTAGACGTTTGTAGATACGCATATCCATTTGCGTATTTTTATAAATACCGCGAGCATCACCCGGTTGCAGCCCTTTAACAGTAATTGAGAGAGACTGTTCGTTTAATTGCGTCGCCTGTGACTGTCCTGGATCCTGAATACGATCCACGCCGGGAGGCAATACATAGTTTACAGGGGTACGACCGGAGTTCTCCTCGATATTCACGACTGTCATATCAATCTCTCCCTCAGCCGGAGAATCATTTCTGTTATTGAGATTGAAACGGTAATCTCTCCATTCACCACGAACAAGTTCAAGCGTGGCAAAACGGAGATGGGTTGTCTCCTTGAACCCTGTCATGAACATTCGTGCAAATCTCACTGTAGTGAAATCTTTTATATCGCCCACAACTTTATCCGGTTGATTCAAAGGAATCTTAAATTGATACCAAACCGCACGTTGACGCCCACTCGGAACAGGGACTTCCTTCTCAACCTTGTCTGTGATATAATTTTTTCCAACCTCAAGGTCCTCGGGACGTATCGATACTTTATATTGGAAATATCTCTCATATTCATTCAACGTGTTATCCTGATTTATATCCTCTACGTCAGGGACAGCACGTGCGGACTGATACTGCGGATTAGTGGACTGATCAGGAGAGAGCGAGTTGCCCTCAACACCGTTATATCTCTTGTAGCGTGTAAGAATATCCGCTTTGATTTCATCATAATAAGGACTGCGGAAGAAGTGATAATTGTCACCTGCCGGATCATTCATTGCAGAGAAGGGATCCTCCTGCATAGTGGCTATTGTGGAAGCCGGAAGTTTATTTCTGAGCTTGTCAAGATAATCCTTGTATGAACCGAACGTATACTCTTCATCATTTTTCAGTCCGTCGAGTCCGACGTCCTGAGTCGGGCGGGCATTAGGAGCATTCTCAAAGGCATATGAAAGAGAATTCTGACGTGAAACCTTACCCCAGTTGGTCTCCGCAATAAATGTGTTGGCTCCATCAATCGGAAGACCGTTCTCATAACTCTTCATTCCGTCTTTAAGGATATCCTCACTTATCTCACCGAAGTTAAAATAGAGATCGCCACCTTCAAGATTCGGGTTATCCGGGTCAAGGAACGGGTCGAGCATCCAGAACTCCAAATACTCCACATTCGACGATTCGAAATTCGTATTATCCATCTTACGCATGATACCTCCCCATCGCTTTTCCGGATTCAGAAGATTACCATTCTCGTCAATATTGTCCGCATCAAGATTATACGGACCACGCTCTTTGGGATAATATGAAAGATTGAGTGTCTGCATATAGTTAGCCTCACCGTAAGAAAGATCACGATACGGGAAAATCTCATCTATCTTAACCTCTCTCACATACGGATTGGACAACATGGCAGGATCGCTTTTCATATAACCGGGCACCATAGACGAGTTACGTTGTGTCCACAAACGGTCTATATAATACCAGGCAAGCAACGCCCTGTTCTTGCCATAATCGACATTATTGCTTAAAGATGCCTCCGGAAACAGAGCATCCTTGCCAGGTTCATAAGGTGTGGATGCCAGAAACCATGAATAGGGTGAACGGAGGTCTATACCTGTCTGTGTCGCTTCAAAATCATCTATATAACTTGAACCTCGGTTGCTTCCGCTTTTTTGTTTATGGGGCACAAGTTGTGCGAATTCGGCATTAAAATTGATGTGTGACGGAGCTGTGGCATTTACAGTCGGAATCTTGTTTACAAGATTTGTCAGCCACATAAAATCTTTGTTATAAGCCAGATTTAATCCCCACATGGTATTATTGATTACCTCATCTCCTATATTTACCTTCTCTGTCAAGGCTTTCTCGGAGAAGTGCATCAAAGTTCCGCCTATAGTAAAATCCTTGTTGAATCTATATTGCGCATCAAGACCAAGCAATGTTTTCCTTTGCATGCTGAACATCGACTGATTCTCAAGGGTCACACTGACATTCGTACCGGAATCTATTATACTCTGGTTTGTAATTGTGACGATACCCATTGAATAATCCACGGTATAGTCGCTATTCTCTGTAAGCACTACGCCACCGGCCATGACAACGACAGATCCTCGAGGCACATTCATGGCATTAAGCCGTATCTGGGCGCCGTTAGACGCCTGGTATTCTCCTATCAAAGAATATTTGTTCTTATCGGCAAACTGCTGAGCTACTACAAGTGTCGAGTCGTAAAGTTCCTTATATACGTATTGCTCCGCTATTGCAGGATTGCCTATCATCCTCTCAAGATGCGATCCAAACGGCTCCGCTACCGGAAATATTATCTTTCCTGATGACGACTGCACCGTATAACCCTCTATGTAATCAAAGAATCCGTCAGAATTCGATTCCTGATTCGAATCGATACGGTCAAGATTCATTACCTGAAGCAATGGCTTATTTGAGATGGAACCTACGGGGAGATAGTTTATTTCAGTTCCTGTTGTGTCACTCAGGAACTTTATGTTCATCTTGAAATTCTTGCTCTGCAACTGATATGCACCAAGAGAATATACGTTTTTCATCATAAGACGCCACATAGGTAGCTTAGGTGACACGGTTGTGCTTCGCAACATCTTAAGATAAAGGCAGTCCGATGTGGAGGTGATATCACTTGAGAACTCCCCTACCTGATATACTTTTCCCTGATAGGTGTACTCGAATGCTACAGCAAGGACCTCGTCAGTATTAAGTGCTGATTTCAGCGATATATATCCCAGATCATCATTGAGAATATACTCGGAGGATTTTAGCAACCGTGCACTCTCAACCTTCTCATAGTCCTTGCCTCCCTCTATACCATAGGCTTTCAGCGGCTCAAGAGTCTGAGTAACCATATTGATGTTACGCGCACCCGGGAACTGGTCCTTGAGAATTGTCAACATGTTATTGCTACGGTTACTTGGAACAGCAGCAGACAAATCCGGGCTCCAATAATCATTTGCAAGATTATGGTTCTCACCAAGATCCATAAACCCTACAAAATTTCGGGATTCATTGAAATTACTATTCTTATTTGTTATCCAGACCTCTATTCTTGTAATCTTTATACCGGAAGAAACGTGAGGAAGCTTTGATGCGAAATTGTCATAATTCTCATAAAAATACTGAGAAAGAAAGAAGTGACGGTTAGCATCATATTTGTCGGCTTTAATACTGAATTTGGTAGACTGCACACCGCCGGATGTAGATACAGTCTTCGATTCGGAATTCTGCTGCGACACGAGACCGGTCAACGTAAGTTTCCCGAACTGCAGCTTTGTCTTTAATCCGAAAAGAGCCGTACCACCGCGAATAAGGCTCGAGCCCGTAGTCATACTGACATTACCTGCCTCTATACTCTTGATAATCTCATCCTCTTTGCCTTCATAGTTCAGACGAAGATTCTTAGAATCGAAATCAAATGTCGCATCAGTATTGTAAGTCATATTGAATTTCAACTTATCACCTACCGAAGCATTTATTGTAGCCTGAATTTTCTGATCAAAATCAAAATAGGTCTTTCTCCTGTTCTTCATAGACAGAGCAGGATTATCCGTCTTATTACTCTTCACACCCATAGACAGCTGTATTGATCCCTGGGTAGTAAGTCGAACTCCACCGGGGCCAAACACCTTTTCAAGAGGACCGAGAGCAAAATTCATATCAAAGATATTGAATGGCTTCTTATCCTTATTTACGAAGTTTTCAGAATTTTGCTGTTTGAAATAACCGAACATGTCGCGACGGAACTGAACCTGTGCATACTGTTCCGGAGTCAAAAGGAAGGGAGTGGCAATCTCTGTATCACCAATTTTGGTTCTGACAACATACATTCCCAACTGCGGATCATAAACAGCATCAGTAGTAATATTGGAAGGAGTCCTAAGATCCGCTGGATACTCACCCTCTTTAAGAGGATTTGGTGTTGTGACCTCCGGAACGGTCTTACGCACCGGCTGCTGTGAGTAGGTGACAAATGTCAAAAGCAATGCCGCAAACGACATTGCCACAAAAGAGATAGATTTATGTGATATTGTTGTCCGTTCTCGCCCAAATTGCATTATAGCATCGTAAGCGCCTGTTTTATCGCATTTTCCGTAGACAGCAAAGAGTTGACCTCAAATAGCTTGTGCAGCACTTTCTGACTTTGTTGCGCTGAGAAGCCAAGCATTACCAATGCCGCCAGGGAGTCATTAAAGTTCTCTGTGGATGGCTTACTTGTTATAAACGCTTCCGCATCTGCTTTTATTTTATCTTTCAGATCAACTATAATACGCTGCGCAGTTCTTGCACCTACACCTTTTACAGCTTTAAGACTTCGTTCGTCCCCTTCCGTAATGACACGCTGGAGATCCGGCACACCGAGTGATGACATGATAAGACGCGCTGTATTCGGTCCCACTCCACTGACGCCGATAAGCAGCCGGAACATGTCACGCCCCGATTTTGTAAGGAAGCCATACAGTAGATGAGCATCCTCCCTGATAGATTCATGAATAAACAATTTTGATGATTCGGCATCCTTAAGTTCCGAATAATCAAGAAGATTAATATTTACTTCATAACCCACACCCTGACAATCAATCACTACATACGTGGGCGTCAGTTCCGCTACTTTACCATTTAAATAGTCCAACATACTTCAAAATTATAATAAAATAATAAGAAACTGTTTAAATTTATTACGAAAAAAATGTTATAAGTATTCTTTCAGGTCTTTTGAGTGTCTTTTCGGCTGTTTCCGCCAAGTCTCATCGGTCAAAACCAATAGGTTTCTCCCTCTTCGACTCGCAGAAACTTCTCAAAAATACTTCTCAAAATTCTCTGAAAATAAATTTAAACAATTTCTAAGAAAATTCTTAAATTTGCATTAAAATAACAAAAATGGACCAGAATTTTAATTCACCCCTCCTTGAGAATGCAATTGCAGAACTGGCAAAATTGCCCGGAATAGGTCAGAAAACGGCTCTGCGGCTTGCCCTGCATATATTAAGACAGGAGAAAGGCATGGCCCATGATCTCGGAAATGCAATAATAGCTATGCGCGACAATATCCGTTATTGTAAGCGCTGCCATAACATAAGCGATTCAGAGATTTGTCCCATATGCAACGATCACCGAAGACATGACAAAGTGATATGTGTTGTCGAGAATGTCAAGGACGTGCTTACCATTGAATCAACACATGTCCATCAAGGACTATATCATGTGCTTGGCGGTCTGATATCTCCTCTTGACGGCATCAGCCCGTCGGATCTCGAGATAGGAAGTCTGGAGGAAAGAGTTGAGAAGGAGAGAATAGAAGAGGTGATACTCGCACTGAGTCCGACCATGGAAGGCGATACCACCAACTTCTACATTTTCCGTAAACTCTCCCACCTTCCCGTAAAGGTAACCATGCTTGCACGCGGTCTTAGCATCGGAAACGAACTTGAGTATACGGATGAGCTGACACTCGGTCGTTCCATTCAGAACAGAATGCCGTTTACGGATTCATTCAACAAAAAAAATTAGAGGATGCGCGGAAAATTTCTGGAAGGTGATATTCTTCTCCTGCGTGCAGTCAATGCAGAAGACGCAGATATAATGTGGGAAATTGATAACGATTCTACCCAATGGATAGAAAATTGCATGTCGGCTCCCTTGTCAAAAACAATGCTTATCGATTATGTTCTTTCCTATTCAGCCGACCCAATCAAGGACGGACAGCTTAGACTGATAATAGAGAAAAAAAACAACAAGGAAGTTGTCGGTTTAATAGAACTATATGATATTTCCGCTATTCACCGTAGAGCATACGTCGGAATATATATTCTTCCACAATTCAGAGGTCTCGGACTTGCAAGAAAAACACTCGGATTATTGGAAAAATTTGCACTATCTGTTTTAAACCTTGATAAACTTGGCGTAAAAATTGTTATTAATAATATAGAAAGTATTCGTTTATTTAAAAATTCAGGCTATTCCCAATGCGGATGTATGCCGGGATGGATAAGGACAGGAGATGAACAAAAAGATCTGCTTCTGTTTTCCAAAAGCCTAAAGAACTGACAATGAACATTATTCAAGATATAACATACGACATAATCAATTCTATACAAGATAAAAAGGGTGGTTCTATCACTATACTTGATATGAACCATATTGAGAGTGCCCCGGCTTCAAAATTCATCATATGTCAGGGACGCAGCACTTCGCATGTATCTGCAATTGCAGACAGCATCAGAGAAGACCTGCTTGACAAACATGGTTTAAAGCCATATAACTATGACGGCTACCGCAACTCGCAATGGGTCGTGATAGATTATGGCAATATAATGGTACACGTGTTCCTTCCTGAATTCCGCGAATTTTACAATCTTGAAGAACTATGGAATGATGCAACGATAACCAATATCCAGGATATAGAATAATAACAGCTTAGACTAACAGATATGCCACAAAAAAACAAAAGGAACAATAATAAGAAATCTCCATTTGCGAAGTCTCTTATGGGGATGTATTGGATGTATGCCCTCATAATTCTTGCCTTGATAGCGCTATTCCAGTTTTCCGACAGTTCCGCGACAAAGAATCTTGACTGGACGGAGTTTGAGAAAGCGGCTACTAACGGGTATATAAGCAAAATCACAGTCTTTCCTGAATCGGGAGAGGCACAAGGCTATATTACAAAACAAGGAGCCAAGCAACTCAATATCGATACCAAATCAAGATTGGGAAGCGAACAGGTCAAGGTAAAGGCCAACATTCCATCACCCGATAAGATTCAGGATAAGATAGATGACTGGAACAGTTCACTTGAGAAGGAGGGTAAACCCGCCATTTCCGTCGAGTATGAGAAAGGGAGTAATCTGATGAAGATTCTCTGGTATTTCGGTCCTATTGTTGTTATTGTTTTCTTCATGTACTACCTCTCCCGCAGAATGAGTTCTGGCGGAGGTGGAGCCGGCGGCATATTTAATGTTGGAAAATCAAAAGCACTTGTTTTCGATAAAAATAACGGCACGAACGTAACATTTAAGGATGTCGCAGGTCTTGCCGAAGCCAAAGTCGAGATAGAGGAGATTGTAGATTTTCTTAAAAATCCGGAGCGATACACTGAACTGGGTGCAAAAATTCCTCGAGGCGCTCTACTTGTCGGCCCTCCCGGAACCGGAAAGACTCTTCTTGCAAAAGCTGTTGCAGGTGAAGCCAACGTTCCTTTCCTGTCCATGTCTGGTTCTGATTTTGTAGAGATGTTTGTCGGTGTCGGAGCCGCACGTGTAAGAGACCTCTTCAAACAGGCAAAGGAGAAAGCTCCATGTATAGTATTTATAGATGAGATTGATGCTGTTGGTCGTGCCCGCGGTAAAAACCCCAATATGGGTTCCAATGACGAGCGTGAAAACACACTTAACCAGATGCTGACAGAGATGGACGGATTTCAGTCCAATAATGGTGTTATATGTCTTGCGGCAACAAACCGCGCGGATATGCTTGACAAGGCGCTTCTGCGTCCGGGGCGATTCGACCGTCAGATATATGTTGATCTTCCGGAACTTACAGACCGAGTGGATATCTTTAAAGTTCACCTGCGCAATATAAAGGTAGATCAGGATCTTGACCTTGAGCAACTTGCCCGCCAGACGCAAGGGTTCTCCGGAGCGGATATCGCCAATGTATGCAATGAAGCGGCATTGATTGCCGCCAGAAACAATAAAAAAATTGTAAGCTGGAACGACTTCATGTCAGCAATTGACAGAATAGTAGGCGGTTTGGAGAAGAAATCGAGAATAATAACAGACGAAGAGAAATTCTCAATTGCCACTCACGAGGCAGGTCACGCAACAATCACATGGATGATAAAATATGGCAATCCTCTTGTGAAGGTGACGATAGTTCCGCGGGGACGCGCATTGGGTGCGGCTTGGTATGCACCTGAAGAACGCCAGATTATTCCCACCCAGGCTCTGCTTGACACAATGTGCGGTCTGCTTGCCGGAAGAGCTGCCGAAGAATTATTCACCGGACAGATCGGAACTGGTGCAAGCGACGACCTTGAGAAGTGTACAAAGATAGCCAAATCTCTTGTTCTTGTTTATGGTATGAGCGATAAATTACCAAACATAAATTATACGGATTCAACGGGTCAGGATATGGGATTTACCAAACCGTATTCTGAAAACACAGCTGAACTTATCGACTCTGAGGTCAAGAGAATCATAAACGAACAATATGAACGTGCAAAGGAGATTCTTCGTAAATATGCCGCACAACATAACCAGATAAGGGATCTGTTAATTGAGAAAGAGGTAATTTATCACG
Organism: uncultured Muribaculaceae bacterium; assembly: GCA_910579845.1. Classification (GTDB taxonomy): domain Bacteria; phylum Bacteroidota; class Bacteroidia; order Bacteroidales; family Muribaculaceae; genus Lepagella. The sequence continues at coordinate 86,596 of CAJTWL010000001.1, forward strand.
ATGATGTTGAAAAAATACTTGGCAAACGCCAATGGAAGTCACGTACAGACGAAATTATCGAGATAAACAAAAAAGAGGAAGAGCTACGCATTGAGCGTGAAAAAGAAGAAAATGACCCTGGAACGCCTCCTCCATTCTCAAAAACGTCTCAAGAAATTGAGAATAAAAATAATGACAGGAATATAGATAATGAAGAACCGAAATCTAAATGATTTTTTCTAACGTTAATCGTTTAGATTTTAATCACACTTTTACAAGTATTATAACAGTCACCCCGGAATAGCCGGAGTGACTGTTATATTACATATTAAAGTATAGTTGACATCATATGAAAACTGAATTTCATAAATTAGTTTTCTATAATAACCAAAATTGGTCAATATGGGATATATTTATACTTTTTAAATTCAAGAATAAGTTATAATTGTTAATTTTGTAGACGAAATCATATTGCAAACACACATAAAGATTGATTAAGAGAGTGTTTGAATTTAAATGATTTTAGCACAAATAGAGACTTCGGAGGGATTTTTCAAAGATTCATAAGGGAGCATAGCGGGCTATGTGACCGGTTGAATCTTTGGGAAAGCGCCCGAAGGATCATTTGTGATGAAATCAAAAATATTCAATCTCGTTATTAATGTTTAATTTGGTTTAAATTCAAACACTCTCTAACAACTACCCGAAAAATCGAAATTAATATACACTAAACTTATATTTATGAAATTCAGAAAAATGAGTGTGTTGACATTGTCATTGTTGACTGTGGCAGCATTTATGCATTCATGCAAAGGCAACGGTAACCAGCAGGAAGCTTCGGCTCCTGAACTGGCAGTCATGACTATCGGTGAAGAGGATACTCAACTCGATACCGGCTATCCGACAACTTTAAGAGGAGAAAATGACGTTGAGATTCGTCCGCAAATATCAGGTTTTCTTACAAAAGTACACGTAGAAGAGGGTCAGCGCGTAAGCCGTGGTCAGGTGCTGTTTACAATTGACCAGGTAAGCCTTCAGGCTACTGTAGACGCCGCAAAAGCTGCTGTAGAAGTGGCACAGGCAAATGTAAATACGGCACAGACAAATGCCAATAACAACAAAATTCTTTTTGACAAAAACATAATAAGTGCACCTGCATATCAGACATCACTTGACGCGCTGAATGCAGCCAAAGCACAATTGAATCAGGCTAACGCGAATCTTGTAAGCGCCCGTAAAAACCTCTCTTATTCCGTTGTGACAGCACCGGAAGCCGGAATTGTAGGTTCAATTGATTTCAGGGAAGGGTCTCTGGTATCACCCTCAACACTATTGACCGTGCTCTCAAACAGCAGTGACATGCGCGCCAATTTCTCACTTAACGAAAAAGATCTGCTTAACATGACTGACAACGGCAAACGCACACTACAGGAGGCAATCAGCCAGATGCCCGAGGTATCACTCGTACTTGCCAACGGTGAATTATATGATCAGAAAGGCAAGATCATATCAATATCCGGCGTCATAGATTCAAAAACCGGATCAGCAAGCGCTACTGCGATTTTTCCAAATCCAAGCGGCATGTTGCGCAGCGGCAATACCGGTCAAGTGCTGATTCCATCCTTACGCTCCAATTCAATCTTGATTCCACAGAACGCCACATACGAGATTCAGGACATGAAGTTCTGCTATGTAGTCGGAGATTCAAACAAGGTACACTCACGTCCTATCCAAATTGCAGAAGAGAATGATGGCAAGAACTATATCGTAATTTCCGGACTCAACACCGGTGAAGTTATCGTTACAGAGGGTGTCGGTATATCTGTAAAGGACAATATGGTTATCAAGCCTAAAAAATAATCCAATTTTATACCGATATATTAGATATTTCAGAAAATGAATTTAGCATTATTTATAAAGAGGCCTGTACTCTCTACGGTTATCTCTGTCTTTATAGTGATATTCGGTCTTCTGGGTCTTGCCTCGCTGCCTATTGAGCAATATCCGAACATTGCTCCACCTACAATTCAAGTATCTACCAACTATACAGGAGCAAACGCACAGAGTGTGTTGAATTCCGTCATAGCCCCGTTGGAGGAGCAGATAAATGGAGCTGAAAACATGGATTACATGTTTTCAACAGCTGCCAATAACGGCTCAGCAAGCATTCAGGTATATTTTAAGCCGGGTATGGATCCGGACATGGCTGCAGTCGATGTCCAGAACCGTGTAGCCAAAGCGGCAAGCTTCCTGCCTTCGGAAGTAAACCAGGTAGGTGTAATCACCCAGAAACGCCAGAGCTCAATGCTTATGGTCTTCAATGTATATTCCGAGAATGGAGAATATTCCGAGGAATTTATTGAAAACTACATGGCGATCAACATCATTCCGGTAATCAAACGTGTATCGGGTGTTGGTGAAGCCATGGTTATGGGTGCCGACTACAGTATGCGCATATGGCTGAAACCTGATGTAATGGCCCAATACGGACTTATGCCTTCGGATATATCTGCAGCACTGGCAGAACAGAACATAGAAGCGGCTCCAGGACAGTTCGGAGAGAACGGCAACCAGAGCTTCCAATATGTTATGCGTTACAAAGGTCGTCTGCAAGATGAAAAAGAGTTTGACAACATCATCATACGCGCTACTCCTGACGGAGAGGTTCTTTATCTTAAAGACGTAGCTGACGTAGAACTCGGACGACTGTCATACGGATTCCACTCAACACTTAATGGAAAGATCGGTTGTTCGGCAATTGTATTCCAGTCACCGGGATCAAATGCCACACAGGTGGTCAAGGATATTCAGAAAGAATTGGACCGCTTCCGCACGGAGGCTCCGAAAGGTGTGAATATCATGACAACCATGAGTGTGAACGAATTCCTTTTCGCCTCTATTCATGAGGTTGTAAAAACACTTATCGAGGCATTTGTGCTTGTGTTTCTTGTTGTGTTCATTTTCCTTCAGGATTTCCGCTCAACTCTTATCCCTATTATCGCTATTCCGGTTGCCTTAATCGGAACATTCTTCCTAATGTCGATATTCGGGTTCTCTATCAACCTGCTTACACTTTCAGCTCTTGTACTTGCAATTGCGATTGTGGTGGATGACGCCATAGTGGTGGTGGAAGCCGTCCATGCGAAACTTGATGAGGGATATTCCTCATCAAAACGGGCGGCTATCGATGCGATGAACGAAATTGCAAGCGCACTGGTGTCTATCACGCTTGTTATGATGCTTGTGTTTATACCGGTGTCATTCATGGGAGGAACATCCGGTGTATTCTATCGTCAATTCGGTCTGACAATGGCAATGGCTATCGGTCTTTCAGCTGTCAACGCACTTACATTGTCACCGGCATTGTGTGCCTTGTTCCTCAAACCTCATAAGAAAGAGGGAGAAGATGAACTGTCTCTTAAGGAAAGGATGAAAGAGGCTTATTCAGTTGCCGGAGAATCTCTCAAATCCACATATAAGAAACGATTCAGTTTTAATCTGCCTCCTGTTGTGACACTATGCTTTATCGTTGCCGCTGTTGCGTTCCTGATGATGGGATGGTTCGATTTCGAAAACGTAATCAAAGGCATCATTGCAGTTGTCACAGCCGTGATAGGTGTAGGCGGCATGTTCTCAAAGCGCTTTCTTGAATTCTTCAACAAAGGATTCAACTCGTTGTTGAAGTTTTATAACAAGATATCCAAATGGTTTATCAATCATAAGATAACAGGATTCAGTATAGTTGCTGTTTCTATAGCAGCCCTCGTATGGCTTATGCAGACCACTGCCACTTCAATGGTTCCGCAGGAAGATACCGGCACTATAATGGGTGTTCTTGACATGCCCCCTGCCACTGCGATGGAGAAGACAAAATCCATAATGGATCAGGTAGACAGTATCGCAGGCACCATTCCTGCAATCAGTGTGCGAAACGCAATCACCGGTTACAGTTTTATTGCCGGTCAGGGTAATACATACGGTTCATTCATCATCAAGCTCAAGCCCTGGAGTGAGCGTGACGACAATACTGAGAATGTGAATGCCATTATCGCACAACTGTCGCAGAAGTGTTCTACAATCAAAGACGGACGTATCATGTTCTTCGCGCCACCGATGATTCCCGGTTTCTCTGTTTCCAATGGTTTTGAATTCAAGCTTCAGGACAAGACGGGTGGAAGTCTTGACAACTTCTTCAGGGTTTACCAGAGCTTTATCGCAGCTTTGAACGCACGTCCCGAGATTCAGATGGCATACTCGACCTTTAACCCGTCGTTCCCACAGTATCTCGTGGAGCTTGATATAGCAAAAATCAAACAGGCCGGGCTGACACAGAACCAGATTCTACAGGCATTGCAGGGTTATTACGGAGGTATGTACATCTCCAACTTCAATAAATTCGGTAAACTTTACCGGGTGATGATGCAAGCCAATTCTGAATCGCGTGTATCTCCCGAGACTTTAAAACGGATCAAGGTAAGAAACGGCGCTACAATGGCTCCTATAGACAACTTTGTAAAACTTAAAAGAATATATGGCCCGGACATTATCAACCGCTTCAATATGTTCACTACCATATCAGTTAACGGTCAACCGGCACCCGGATTCTCATCAGGTCAGGCAATTAAGGCTGTTGAAGAGGTTGCCGCGCAGACACTTCCTGTAGGATACGGATATGAATATTCCGGCATGACCCGTGAGGAGGCCAAGGCAGGCAGCGGACAGACAGCATATATATTCGGACTCGTATTGCTGTTTGTATATCTGCTGCTATCCGCTCAGTATGAAAGTTATATTCTGCCATGGGCGGTTATACTTTCGGTTCCGTTCGGTCTGATGGGAACATTCATCCTTGACCGAATAATGGGTATAGACAATAACATATACACACAGATTGCATTGATCATGCTTATCGGTCTGTTGGCAAAGAACGCAATTCTTATCGTTGAGTTCGCTCTTGAAAGGCGCCGTACAGGTCTAAGCATTGTCCAATCCGCCATACAGGGTGCAACAGCACGTCTGCGTCCTATTCTCATGACATCACTTGCAATGATTATCGGTCTGTTGCCTCTAATGTTCGCCACAGGCGCCGGTGCCAACGGCTACAATGCGTTAGGAACAGGTGCAATCGGCGGCATGCTTATCGGTATGATACTGCAGGTTCTGATTGTGCCGGCGATGTTTGTTGCATTCCAGATCATTCAGGAAAAAATCACTCCTCCGAAATGGAGCGACAAAGACAACACAGGCATTACGTCTGAGATCGAGCAATATAGTATTTCAAGAGACTAATTAAGATGAAAGCTTTAAAATATACACTTATAATGATGTTGACAGTTGCCATGAGCAGCTGTCACATCTACAAGAAATATGAATTTCCGGCAGAAGAAAATCGTTTTACAAAAGAGTATCAGAAAGCTGTAGATATGACACCGGACTCCACATCTCTGGAGTATCTCGGATGGGAACAGGTATTTACAGATCCTTTACTGCAAAACTACATACGTACGGCTTTGGAAAACAATCGCGATCTCGATGACGCAAAATGTAATGTGGATATGGCTCAGGCTCAACTCAAGGGCGCAAAATTAAGCTATTTCCCGGCTATCTCTCTAAATCCCAATGGCGGTTCGGCAAGCTATGGAGGAAGCCACATGAACTGGAGTTATACTATTCCGCTGGCTGCAAATTGGGAAATCGATGCCTTTGGAAAGATCCTGAACCGTAAACGGAATGCAAAGGTGACAGTTGAACAGATGCAGGACTATGAACAAGCTGTCCGTTCACAAATCATCTGTGGAGTAGCAAATACATATTATGCTCTTGTACTGCTCAATCAACAGCTTCAACTCAGCAAACGCACATCCGAGATCTGGAAAGATCAGGTAGAGTCTATGAAACTTATGAAAGAAGCCGCTTATGTCAACGAGGCTGCAGTTGTACAAAGCCAGGCAAACTATTACAGTATAATGGCTTCTATTCCGGATATAGAACAGAGTATAGTCGAAACAAGCAATTCGCTTTCTCTACTTCTAAACACAAACCCGCAGAAATGGGAAGTAACTTCAGACCTTTCGTTCAGTTTGCCTGCCGATATATCCGGAGGAATCCCGATCTCATACCTTGCAGTACGTCCGGACGTAAGAGCCGCCGAAAGAGGTCTGGCCTCAGCATACTACGCAACCAACAGCGCACGCGCCGCATTCTATCCAAGCCTTAACATATCGGCACAGGGTGGTTTTACAAACAGTATAGGCACTATGATTACAAACCCGGGGAAATGGTTTATTCAGCTTGCCGGACAACTGACAGCTCCCCTATTCTCACGCGGGCAGAACATCGCCAATCTGGAGGTTGCCAAGGCACAACAGAAACAAGCCATGAATGCTTTTGAGAAGACTGTGGTAAGTGCAAGCGTAGATGTAAGCAATGCTTTGGCAAAAATATCCAATAATCAGGAAAAACAGAATAATCTCGACAAACAGATTGAAAACCTTGAAAAATCCGTAGAGTATACATCTGAACTTCTCACATTGGATCAGAAGACCACTTATCTTGAAGTATTGACAGCACGTTCAAGTCTTCTCAATGCCCAATTGTCAAGTCTTGCGTGCTGGCATACAAAAGTTTCAGCCTTGATATCTCTTTATCAAGCCGTCGGAGGAGGCAGATAAACGGCAATTAATTAGTTCTTATCACTTACTTATTTATCAATCTTAAAATCAACAATATGTTCCAGATTAGTCCTTTAGCGTTTGTTCATCCCAATGCCAAGATAGGTGACAATGTCACAATCATGGCTTTCGCCTACATCGATGACAATGTAGAGATCGGTGAAGGCTGTGTGATCGGCCCTCATGTAAGCATCCGATCCGGAGCAAGAATCGGTAGAAACAACAAGTTTTATGATGCTTGTGTAATCGCCGCACAACCCCAGGATTTCCGATGGACCGGTGATGAATCCTACGTGGAGATAGGAGACAACAATTGTATACGCGAGCATGTGATTATAAACAGAAGTATCTTCCAGGGTAAATCCACGAAAATAGGCAGTAACTCTTTTATTATGGCCCAAAGCCATATTGGTCACGACACTGAAATCGGGGACTATGTTGTACTTGGCAATGCATCCAAAATTGCAGGTGCATGCAAAATCGGCAATTTCACAATTCTTTCATCACACGCGTTGGTTCATGAGAACTGTAATGTCGGCGAATGGGTTCTGATTAAGGGCGGATGCCGTGTAAACAACAATGTGCCGCCATACACAATTATGGCACACAACCCGATTGATTACTTTGGTGTAAATGCCTATATATTACGCAAAGGGAAGATGTCTGAAGCAACAATAGATGAGATTGCCAAAGCGTATCGCCATATATATCAAAGTCAGACGTCACCTTTCAATGCTGTGAAAAGGATAGAATCCGATGTTCTGGACTCACCGGAAAAAGATGCTATTCTTAACTTTGTGAAGAAGCACAACTATCAGCTTGCAGCCCTTCCCAAAGGAATCTACGAAGAATAATAAAAGAAGAAGAAATATACAAACAATACCGGAAATCTTGACGATTTCCGGTATTGTTTGTATATTCAGGCATACTATATAAACCATTACTCGGACTCAACATCGGGAGCAATCAGCTTATAACCTTTACCATGTATGTTTATAATTTCAATGGAAGGATCATCTTTAAGCAATTTACGCAGTTTAGTTATATAAACATCCATGCTTCTTGCATTGAAGTAATTATCGTCGATCCATATCGACTTGAGAGCGTAATTCCTTTCAAGAATCTCATTGACATGTGAACACAGAAGAGCAAGCAGTTCAGACTCCTTGGTAGTCAGTTTCTGCGTCTTATCGTTGGCAATCAGAACCTGCTTCTGCGTATCAAAAGTATATTTACCAAGTTTATAAAGAGTTATCTCTTTATCTTTCTTACCTTTCACACGGCGTAGAATCGCTCCGATACGGAACACGAGCTCCTCCATTGAAAACGGTTTGGTGATATAATCATCCGCACCTATCTTGAATCCTTCAAGAACATCCTCTTTCAATGCTTTTGCTGTCAGGAAAATAATCGGAACCTCACTATTTACACTTCGAATCTCCTGAGCCAATGTAAAACCATCTTTCTTAGGCATCATCACATCCAGAACACACAGATCATATTTCCCTTTCAGGAATGCTTTGTAACCCTTGTCACCATCGGGATAAAGATCTGCATTGAATCCCTTTGCCTGAAGAAATTCCCTCAAAAGCATTCCGAGATTTTCATCATCCTCGCAAAGCAGTATCTTAAGTTTCTCCTCCATTTTATATCGGTTTTTATATTATTTACAATCTTTTAATTTTATAACAATTTAACAGTGAAATATCCTTAGAAACTGTTTAAATTTATTTTCTTAATATTATATGCTGCTCTAAGAAACTGAACTCGGCTTGACTTCGGTTTCTAATCAATTTCTGCCAAAGGAAGAATTATCACAAATGATGATCCCTTCCCAAATTCACTTTCAACGCTTATTGAACCGCCAAAGAGCGTTATCATTTTTTTTACGTATGCAAGCCCTAGACCGAAACCTTTAACATTATGTAGGTTTCCGGTATTGACTCTGTAAAACTTCTCGAATATACGCTTGAGGTCTTCACGCTTAATGCCAATTCCATTATCCTCAACCTCAATCTTAAGTTTATTACCGCCTATGTCAGTAGTATTTATTTTAAGTTGAGGCTCACGATCCGAATCCATATATTTTACTGCATTGTCAAGAAGATTGAAAATTACATTGGTAAATTGCATCTCATCAACTCTGACAATTGCATTGTCTGCTTCAAGCTTAGTAGAAATAGAACCTCCATATTTCTCAACTTTGATCTTAAATGTATTGACAACAGAATGAATGATATCATTTGCATTAACATCTACAAACTTAAGAGCACTACCCGTTTCCTCAAAAACAGACATCTGAAGCACTTTCTCAACCTGGAAACGTAACCTCTTGCTTTCATCACAAATTACATCTGAAAGATGTTGCAAAGAAGCCGGAGACTTTCTGACAGTCGGATCAGACAACATTTGACCGGCAAGTGAGATCGTTGAGATCGGTGTTTTAAGTTCATGGGTCATATTGTTGATGAAATCCGTCTTCATTTCCGTAAGTTTTTTTTGCCGGAATGCAAGTATTATCGTAAATAGAAATACGACAAGAAGAATAATAGTCAGAGCCAATGTAGGAATAATGAATCTCACCGATGAGAATATATAATTTTTCTTTGTCGGGAATTCAACTTTCAACATATAGTAAGTATCCGTATTTGAGAAAAGAGGTATACTGTAACTATCCTTTGCGCCGGTATTCTTGAAGCCGTCAGTCGAGTACACAAGATTACCCTTTACATTATACACACCGAAAACAAAAGGAACTTTTACTCCGTTATTTGCAAGTTCTGTGCCAAGACAATTCTTTATAACTGTAGAATCAGCCCGCTGTATCAGAGGACGATCACCTGCATCCCGAAGAATATTGAGTATGACTTCAGTCAGCAACCCCTTCTGATAAAGATATTGGCTACGGATTATCTCTTGCATGTTCTTGTAGCGCTGACCCACATTCTGTGTAGGAGAAGGATACGGTATAATGGATGATTCCCCGGAAGACAATCCTCCCTGCGATATGTTATTTATAGTTGACGGATTGTTATAGCTGTCATAAACATTTGATCCGAGCATATTTACATCCTGTTCAAGAAAATACATTGTCTCCTCTCTTTCCAGGAACTCGGATGTAGCATAAAGAGAACGCATGACTCCTTCGGAAAATTGCTCCTCACGCATTTTGACCATATTCTCAAGATACATGATCTGAAAATATAGTAATGCGCCAAATGTCAGAGACATGATGGCAGTCAACAACCATATTAACGACTTCTTCATACTTAATTAACAAAAAATAACAATTATCTGTTCAGTCGAATCAGTCGATACTTATGAACTCTTAAAAATAACTTCTATAAGCAAGCGTTCAGATTAAACCGAATACTTACTTATAAAACTATTTTAAGTAATTTCCATCGTCCAATTTAACAATCAAATGCAAATTTAACATTTAAATGTTAAATACCAAATTTTACACCCTTTAAATATTTTATAAAAACATCCGAGAATGACTCATTATTATTTTTTGGATATCTTATGTCTGTGAAAACCTGTGCAAGTGTTTCTTTATCATTCTCTTTTATAAACCTTTTGCTATCTTCCAATGATTCTTTATATGCGTATGCCTTATCAATATCCAGAGAAGAATAATTATGGTATTTTTCATAATGGATGATTGACGATACGGGAATACGGTCACTTACAACCCCCTCCTCAGCAGGATAACCTATTGCCACGGTCAACAAAGGCACCACCCTGTCAGGAAGTTCTAAAATCTTAGCTATTTCAGGGGCAGTATATGTAGTCGTGCCGAGATAACATGTCCCTAACCCTCGAAGTTCAGCTATAGTGCAGAATTGCTGTGCAAAAATAGTGGTGTCAAATACAGCACTCATAAAAGACTGAAAATTATCGAAACCCGGCGTGGCGTTTCTTTGTTCGCACCATTTTACAAATCGATTAAAATCCGCACAGAAAGTGATTAATACCGGTGCACCGGTAGAAGCCGGCTGATTAAAATGACAAGGAGTAAGCTTGCTCTTATTGTTCGGTTCCCGTGTTATAACGACACTATAAAGCTGCATATTTCCTGTAGTCGGAGCGTGGGATGCTTTACTTAAAATCTCCTCTATAATCTTATCAGAAACCTCTTTATCCGAAAATTTTCTTATTGTTCTTCTATTGCTGAAATAATTTTCTTTCATAATTTCTAAATTTTGAGTCTATTTCTTCGATATGCGGTATATGGAACCCTCTATCAAAGAAAAATATATGTTGTCAGATGCAGGATCCAAATCAAATCCGTTTATCTCACTATTACCGAATTTCTCTTTCCATAGAACCTTGTGTTTGCCGGCGTCTACAGCAACCACCTCTCCCTTTCTTGTCCCGCAATATATCACGCCATCCTTTTCCAATACTATACATGGTGCATGCTCATAACCGACACCTAAATCTATTGTCCAAAGTTCATTAAATCGATTGCCCTCAGTCGAGACTGCCGTCAGTTCACCATCCATCGTCTTTGCATAGACTCGCATTCCATCCTCACTTACACCAAGACTTTCACGGTATTTATGAGAATTGTCACGCCATATAACCTTGCCACTATCCAAATCAAGAGCGGTCATATATCTGTCAGGAGCAACAATTATAACTTTATTATTTGCAATCACCGGCACAACATTTCCTGGGCTAAACAGATTGACGGGGCGTGTATTGTTCCAACTCCATAATTTCTTACTCGTCTTGACATCCAAAGCCCGGAGATTTGTATCCCATGCTCCGAATATAACTTTATCATTTATCAGTACAGGAGAAGCCTGACAGTAATTATTCAAAGAATCATAACTCCATATGATCCTTCCAGTTTTCGTGGATCTGCATTCAAACTTCTTAAATCCACCCTGAAAATACAGTTTCCCATTACATAATCCGTCAGCGACATATGGAAAACCTGGTGTTTTAAATTCTTTTCTTATCTTACCTGTTTTTTTATCCACAATCATCAATCCGGATGAAAAAGGATAAGCTACAGTTGTCTCTGTAAGAACCGTAGGTCGCGAAAAAATTGAAGCGGAATCCGGCGCATAGATCATCCACCTGCTCTCTCCCGACTTATCAATAGCTTTAATTTTACCGTTAGATGTTCCAAAATATATATTATCCTTATCAATTGCCAGACGTGTGAAGACAGAAGCGCTGTCTGTCCATATCTTCTCTATCCGGAATCCTTCCGGCTGAGCCATATCATCACGCTTTTTAGCGGAAAATAACTTTTTCAATTTCGGATGCTTTGTCGCAGTTGCAAAAGCTGATTTTGGCACGGGATTCTTACCTAACTCCTTATCATACACATGTACCCAATAATTATTAATATCAATGATTGAGTAACCGTAATTCCCTTTACCCATATCCAGAGCTCTGATCATCAAACCGGGCATATCGGCAATTTCATAATTTATCCATCGGTGATAATGCCCGTTGATATGCCCTATAACAGGAAAATCTGAAAGGACAGATGCATAATCAAGATAATTGTCTATATCATTTTCTCTGATCGGATAATGATTTATTGATAATACTTTGTCACCGGGCTTTACATTGCAGGACAGTACGTCATGAAGCCAATGAAGGTCCTCTTGTTTGATATGGCCGTCGCCCATTTTCATATAAGGTCCACAATTCAAGCCCACCAAAAGCAAAGAATCGATTCGGAAAATAAAACGGTCATTGCCGAAAACATCATTGAAATGTTTTGTTGCGCTCTGACTCCAGTTGTTTTCATGATTACCTGGTATTACATAAAGAGACTTATTTATTCCTTTCAATATGGAATAGACATTATCAATCTGCACATCCGATCCCTCGTTTGAAAGGTCTCCTGCAACAACCACGGCATCGAAGCGATCATCATTAATCTCTCTGACAGCAACTCTGAGAGCTGAGTCATTCCGATTACCCGGCACAACATGTATATCCGAAAGAAAAGCAAACCTATAAGCATTTACCGGCAGACTACAAATTAGAACTGACAGTAGCACACTTGCAAAACCGAACTTTTTCACAATAGAATCTATAAATCTCATAATAGAATCAAGCTTACACAAACATTTCATGATAACACTGCAAAAGCAATTTGTAGTCAACTCTTGCGTTTATTTAGGGCTCCAAGCATTTCCTGGAGTCGGTCTCTGGATTCCTGCAGGATATCGAGTATTTTAACCCTATTGGATACATTCTTACGATTGACCCGAAGCTGTTCCTTGGCGGCTTCCATCTTAAGACCTTTGACTTTCAGAAGATAATGTATGATTTTTAACAACTCTATATCCTCCGGTCTATAATAGCGAATATTCGTATTGCTTCTCTTTGGCTTACATTCCGGAAATTCAATTTCCCAATAACGCAAAGTAGATGCCGACAGACCTAAAAGTTCCGCCACATCACGTATCTTATAAAATTTCTTATCATATTCCTGCATAACAATCATGATTTAGTCCATTACGTGACCGGCATTCTCTGCCAACTGAATCATCTCGGCATATTCAGCAGGCGTAAGATCCATAAAATAGTAGTTTACAGGATTTTGTGGCTCATCTTTAAAGCGCACCTCATAATGAAGATGGGGACCCGTGGATTTTCCGGTAGATCCGACCCTGCCTATCAGTTCTCCCCTTTTCACCTCCTGACCGGGCTTTACAAGTATCTCGCTAAGGTGAGCATATCTGGTTACATAATTATAGCCATGATCTATATTTATGCAATTACCATAACCGCTCATTCGTTCAGCATCCATCACCTTTCCATCAGCTGTGGCAAAAACAGAAGTGCCTGTTTTTGCCGCAAAATCAAGACCCTCATGGAATTTCCTTGAGCCATATATCGGATCTCGCCTGACGCCATAGCCTGAGGACATGGTAAAATCCTTGATATTTATAGGCATGACAGATGGTATATGGGCAAGTTTATCTTTATGCTTGTCTGCATTCATTCGTAATTGATCAAACGATATGGATTGGGCGTAGAGCTGACGCTCAAACAGATCCATCCGCCGTGTCAGCAATGTGGCGAGACCACCGTCAGAAATTTTACTCAGCTCCCTATATCGCTTCTCATTATCAAGCCCGGCAAACCGTTGGACATTTCCCAAAGGTTCCATCTGCATCATTACCCTGTAAAAATTATCATCCCGGTTCTGAATATTGTTCATTACCGTCAACGCATTGTCAAGTCGGCGGTTAAGAATATTATACTGGCTTTTCAAAGAAGCATTCTCTTTACGGAGATTTTCTTCAGTCGGAAGCTCAAAAACGCTTATAGCAATAAAATAGAATATTACAGCCAACAATAACGAACAAAATATAAGTCCGCATACTTTAAGAGCACGCTCTCTGAATGAGTGGAACACCCGTTCAAAATTGTCTGTCTCCGGATTATATATGTATAACTTTCTACTTTTCAATTTAAAAACTATAAATCAGCGAACTTAGAAACTGTTTAATTGCAAAAATAGTAAAAAATGGCTAATTTTACAATTTGAAACCAGAGAGTGCAATTCATAAGAAATTCCGACGCTCCTGATATACAATTATATTACTATTATATACTCAGAAAGATAAACCATACATATATGATGACTTCTAAAGAAATACGTGAATCATTCAAGAACTTCTTTCAAGAAAAAGGTCACAAAATTGTACCGTCCGCACCAATGGTAATCAAGGATGACCCGACACTGATGTTTACAAATGCCGGCATGAATCAGTTTAAGGATATTATTCTTGGGAACCGTCCTGCAGAAGCTAAAAGAGTAACCGATTCCCAAAAATGTCTGCGCGTTTCCGGCAAACATAATGACCTTGAAGAGGTCGGACATGACACATATCACCACACTATGTTCGAAATGCTTGGGAACTGGAGCTTTGGCGACTATTTCAAGAAAGAGGCTATCGATTGGGCGTGGGAATATCTTACGGAAGTTGTCAAACTTGACAAGGACCGTCTTTACGCTACTGTTTTCGAAGGTTATGCACCCGAAGGTCTGGAACGCGACAATGAAGCTGCCGGATATTGGGAACAACACCTTCCCGCTTCTCATATCATCAACGGAAACCGTCATGATAATTTCTGGGAAATGGGAGAGACCGGTCCTTGCGGTCCTTGCTCGGAAATCCACATAGACCTTCGCTCAGACGAGGAACGGGCAAAAATAGATGGAGCAACTCTCGTCAATAAAGACAATCCTCTTGTCATCGAGATATGGAACCTTGTTTTCATGCAGTATAACCGCAAAGCTGACGGACATCTTGAACCGCTTCCTGCCAGAGTAATTGATACAGGCATGGGATTTGAAAGGCTCTGCATGGCTTTACAAGGCAAGAAATCAAACTATGACACCGATGTATTTACACCTCTTATCGATAAGATTGCGGAATTGTCAGGTAAGAAATACGGTGTAGACAGACAGATTGACGTTGCAATGCGCGTAGCCGCAGACCATGTCCGCACCATATCATTCTCGATAGCAGACTCGCAACTCCCCTCAAATGCAAAAGCCGGATATGTGATTCGCCGTATTCTCCGTCGCGCGGTACGCTATGTCTATACATTCCTTGATCAGAAAGAAGCGTTCCTGTATAAACTTGTAGACACGCTCGTTGATCAGATGGGAGATGCCTATCCGGAATTGAAAGCCCAGAAAGATCTCATAAAGAAAGTTATCAAAGAGGAAGAAGAAGCTTTTCTACGCACACTTGATAAAGGAATCGGTTTGCTTGACTCTTTCATAGCAAAGGCAAAAGCAGAAGATAAAAACATTCTTTCAGGTAAAGACGCATTTGTTCTTTACGACACATATGGATTTCCCCTCGATCTTACGGAACTTATTCTTCGCGAACAGAATTTTGAACTCGACAAGCAGGGTTTTGACGATGAGATGAAGAAACAGAAGGATCGTGCCCGCAACGCCGCATCCGTAGAAGCGACAGACTGGGTTGAGATTACTTCAGGTGAGGAAAAATTTGTAGGCTACGATACGACTGAGGCAAAAGCAAGAATTATCCGTTATCGCAAAGTAAAACAGAAAGGAAAGGAATATTACCAGATAATGCTTACCAAGACTCCGTTCTATGCAGAAATGGGCGGTCAAGTCGGAGATTCAGGTGTACTTATAGCAGAAGATGGAGAAACAATTGAGATTTTCGATACAAAGAAGGAGAATAACGTTGGAGTCCATCTCTCTTACAAGATTCCTACAAATCCGGCAGAAGAATTTACAGCAAAAATAAATACTGAAAAAAGAGCCGCGACATCTGCAAATCATAGTGCGACACACTTGATTCACGAGGCACTTCGCGAAGTGCTCGGCACACATGTCGAACAGAAAGGATCATATGTGTCTCCGGAATTGCTTCGCTTTGACTTTTCACATTTCCAGAAAGTAACTCCGGATGAATTGCGAAAAGTAGAGCATATTGTAAATGCCCGCATACGCGAGGCATTGTCTCTCGAGGAACATCGTGATATGCCTATCGCAGATGCGCGTGAGTTGGGTGCAATGGCTCTATTCGGCGAGAAATACGGTGATAAGGTACGAGTTGTGAAATATGGTTCATCTATAGAACTTTGTGGAGGCACACACGTTGCCAACACAGGAAACATCGGTATGATTCGAATAATTTCCGAAAGCAGTATAGCTGCCGGCATCCGCAGAATAGAAGCAGTCTCCGGACATGGCGTCGAGAGTTTTCTTGATCGTCTGCAGGATAACTTCAATGACATCGCACAATTGCTTGGCGGATCCTTAGATATCAAGACTGCTGTTAAACGTGCAATTGATGAAAATGCAGATCTGAAGCATCAGGTTGAAGATTTTGTCGCTCAAAAGATTGAAAGTCTTACTGAAGATATTCTGGCTAAAGCAAAAGAAATGAATGGGATCAAAATTGCCACCCTACGTTGCCCGATGCCTGCCGATATTGTAAAAAATGTCGCATTTGCAATTCGTCGGGATTCTAAAGAACACACTGCTTTCATTGCAGCGACCGAAGCTGACGAAAAACCGCTTCTGACAGTTGCTCTGTCAGATGACCTTGTAAAAGAGGGGCTGAATGCTTCACAGATAGTCCGGGAGGCTGCCAAACTCATCAAAGGCGGAGGTGGCGGACAGCCGTTCTTTGCACAGGCTGGAGGCAAAGATAAGAACAACCTGCTGCAGGCATTTGACAAGATGAACGAACTGATTAATAAATAATTTAAAGGCACGGGGATATTATGAAAAAAATAGCTGTCACCATAATGCTGTCGCTGATATGTACGATAGCGGCAGATGCTCAGAAATTCATTGCATTGGCTAAAGATACAAAAATTTTTGAGACACCGATTGCAAAAGATGAATATGCGGCTCTGAACAGTGCCGGTAAAGATGTCATACTCTTTTCAGGAATGTGCTTCATGGTCAAAGAACTGAAAGGAGGTTGGTACACTATCGAATATACTCCCGGACTTCGAGGAATGATAATGCAGAATGTGATTGCCGATAAAGCGTCATTCAAGAAACCGGTTGCAGGAGAATACTCTGTAGTAAATTCCCCTGCTGAAAAGATATCTGTTACCAACAATGGAAAATGGTTGCTAAACACGGGAACGGAACAGATTGTTGGAACGGAGGATAACAACATTGTAATTTTTCTTGACAAAGAGGGCAACCAATGTTATTCCCTTACAAACATAAACGGAAAGAATTTCCTATATTGCTATAAAAACTCCATTACCAATTTTTATTGATATTTCATACAGAATTTTCAATAAAATTTCGAAATTCTATAAATCTTATAAATAAGGTTCCATTTCAATTGAAAACTATTGAAATGGAACCTTTCATTATGTCATCTTATTTTTATCTGACCCGTAAAACAGCAGATGACAGACCTCCAATCTTTACCTTAAGACCTTTCTTTGTATATTTTGTATCAATCTTACCATTACCCAATAATTTTTCTATACTATTGCCAGGAATATCAACCGTTGTTTCTGAAGATTTGTTACATGGATTAAGAACAACGATAAATTTTCCATCGTTTCCTGTCCTGGTGTAAACCCAGGGATAGGGATGTTCGGGATCGCTTATAGTTTCCCAATCGCCATCATTGGCAAGCGTAGTATATTTATGACGTAGTGAATTTAAATTGCGGACATGATTCAAGACAGAATTGGGATCTTCATTCTGAACAGAGACTGTCAACTTTCCGTTATCCGTGAACGTAGGCAAATATAATTTTTCATGAGATGCTGTAGAAAATCCCACCGATTCGCTATTATCCCATTGCATCGGTGTTCTCGTTCCACTTCTTATCTCACGTGAACCTTCAACATTAGGCAATCCTCTGACATTTCTCATCATAATCTCATCTCCATAATGAATGAAAGGAACTCCGGGCATTGTGAGCAGAAACGTAAAGCAAGTCTTGATTTCATCCGGAAGATTCCGACCTTCGGAATTCAGTCTATTGACATCATGATTGGATGACATCAAAGCTATATAGCCATGTGATCGGGTTGAATCAAGATCACTCTCGAATTCATTGATAAAATTCTTGATTATGCCTTTGCCGGATTTCTCAAAATACGCGTTATCCCCTACTTCCTTACTATGTCCGGCACCCCACATTATCTCAGCATAACCGGGTCTTTTCTTCAACATATTAAAATCCACATCAAATCCTGACGGTAAAGATTCCTTGGGTATACCCCATTCTGAAATGAGAACCTTTCCGGGATATTCTCTATCTATCCAGTCCCGCATCTCCTGCCATAGCCTTATAGTTTCCACATGACCCTGATCTTTTTTGACTAAAGATGAAGCCATGTCAACTCTGAAACCGTCCACCCCCCTATCAAACCAATATGCCATTATATTTTTTAATTCCCTTCTGACAGCCTTAGGTCCGGGGGCATCAACCGGTTGTTCCCATGGATTATTCGGATCAGGATCAGCATAACCATAATTTAAAGCCGGCTGACATGGATAAAAGTTTTTCCAGTAATAATTGGCTCTTTTATCAAAAGAATCAGGAGCTTTACCTAATACCTTATAGGTTTCTACCCATTTCCCTCTTTTCCCGATTTCAGGATTTGGCAATTCATTCCTTTTCTGAATATGTATCAACTCTTCCTCCGGTATTGTGTCACTGAAAATATAATAATCGGCATATTGACTATCTCGTCCCTCTGCTGCGGCTTTTTTAAACCAACCCGATTTGTTGGAACTATGACCGGCTACTAAATCAAGACACACCTTTAGTCCTCTTTTATGAGCCTCTTCCACAAGTCTGGTAACATCGGAATTTTTCCCGAATCTTGGATCGACCTTATAAAAATCAATTATATCATATCCTCCGTCAAACCAACCTGACTCGAAGATCGGATTCATCCATATCGCGTCCACACCAAGGCTTTTGACGTAGTCCAAACGAGAAATTATTCCATTAAGATCGCCTATTCCATTTCCATCCGAGTCCATAAAAGAGCTTGGATAAATATCATAAAATACAGCATTATGTATCCATTCTGGAGTAGTGCGATGCGAGGAGACATTAAACAGCACTGACGATATAGCACAGCAAATAAAAAAACGCTTGAAATTCATCTTAAAATAATACTTATTAGAGAATGAAGTCAAGATGACTTCACTATTTTGATAAAATAAAGAGGGGTTACGATTTACCCGTAACCCCTACTTCCGGAGAGTGTTACAAACAAATAAATATACCTAACTTTTTAGAGGGTGTTTAATAATAAAAGTCAATTTGGGGTCGCAGGCTTGGAGCATATTCCTTCTTGAGGTTATGGAGCATAGCGGGCTATGTGACTGAACCGAAAGGAGAAAGATGCCCAAGATTGCGGGATCACATGTAACTTAAAAACGAAATATCGGGTTAAAATATTTAACATGTTGTATGTATTGTGTGAAAAATTACTTTCTGTACGTCTGTCTTTTGTTAAAATCCATTCGCGGCGCAGTCACATAGCCCGCTATGCTCCTTTGCCTTAAATGAATTTTAATCAAAAGATAGCCGCCCCAAATTTAACTTTTATTATTAAACACCCTCTTATCATTCATCTTTTGGTTTATAGAGTTTTATATTATCTATAAAATAGCGGCGCTTACCCTTTTCTTCACGTGTCTGCGGAAAATCCTGATCAACATTTCTAATTGTAATCCGAGTATCTTTAGTGATAGTCTCATCGAGCTCAAAATCAACCCTGAACCACTTATATTCTGATTCTCCATCAGTTAAATCAGGCGAAGGGACAGGATACTGTGTCTCTTTTCCATCATTCTCCACGATCACGACAATCTCCGGATAATCCCATTTTAAACCTTCAATACCTACAGGCGTCCAATCGAACTGTATGCGGACGTTGTTAACGCCATCGCCTACCGCCGGCATTTTGGGCAATTTCATTGATACCGTATAGGTCGTAAGTCCCATCTTAAGATAGTTGACACCAAGACACAGACATTTCTTTGCTTGCGCCTCTTTTGTCGATGCAAATTCAAAACCTTTAGACAAAAGAATGTCCCAAACACTCTTTCCATCGGAGTTCTTCACCGTTTGAGCCTGCGGATTATAACCACCTGAATACAGTTTATCTCCGACATTGTCAGACACATTCTTGCCATCCTTCTGATACGCAGCAACCCACGGATGGAACCATTCAAAATCTTCGTTAAAATAAATGGTCTCATTTAGTCCCAGATCTTTTATTTCTGCAGCAATCAACTTAATGACGGGTGATGCTTTTGCAGTGCATATTCCTGAAACTTCTACGATATGACCTTTAAACTCATCCAGTTTAATATCTTCTGCGAAATCGATAATCTGAAGATTATTGGACTGACCATCCAATTTAACTAAAGAACCGTTATAGATACCTGTAGCTTTGACAAGTCGAAGATCATTCAACTCAAAACTATCAGCGGATTGCGTGATATCTTCTATTTCGAAATTCGGCAATTGGTCTGAACCTGTCACTGTCAATTTCGAAGCATCAACATATGGCTGAGCGTCTTCTTCAAATTTAGAACCCAGGATATCGACTTTATCGCCAACAAAGGCTGATGCATTCTTTATATAGACAAATTTCAGCCCGTCGGTAACCACCAGATTATTTGCTGTAACTGTGTATACAATCATATCCTTCAGATACACGGCGTCATTATCTTCCAAATCCTTTAAATCGGCAATTCCAATCGGTTCTATTCCTCTGAACTTATCTCCAGCCTGACTGACAGAAACTTCATAACTACCGAATATGTCTTGCGTAGTAAATTTCAGTGTATACTCTCTCGGTTGATTCATAATGCCATCCGTATAATTCTCTGTCGCTTCAACAAAAGCCTCTGTACGTCCCGCATTTCCAGAAGGAGGCGTTACAGCCAGCCATTCAGGAGTCTCGCATCTCCATGGTCCATCAGATGTGACGTATATAGAAACCGGATAACTTCCTGAAGCAGGGAATGAGATTGATCTTGTACTGATGATAACCGAATTGTCGATAATACCATCTTTATCATTACAAGAAGTGAGAATTGCCTGTGAAAAGATTCCTACTAAAAATATAATATATAATAATTTATTTCTCATAATGTTAGAATTATATTTTAGAGTATGTTGAGTTTTAAATGATTTTAGCACAAACAGAGACTTCGGAGGGATT
Source organism: uncultured Muribaculaceae bacterium (assembly GCA_910579845.1). Classification (GTDB taxonomy): domain Bacteria; phylum Bacteroidota; class Bacteroidia; order Bacteroidales; family Muribaculaceae; genus Lepagella. The sequence goes on from CAJTWL010000001.1 coordinate 107,958, forward strand.
TTTCAAAGATTCAGAAGGGAGCATAGCCCGCTATGTAACCGGTTGAAACTTTGGAAAAGCGCCCGAAAGATCATTTGTGATGAAATCAAAAATCCACCATACTCTTTATTAATGTTTAATTTGGTTTAAAACCCAACATACTCTTAACAACTTCTTATCTGTCAATATCGGTCCACCCTGGATTCTGGACAAGATTATGATTGAGTTGTAGATCATCAAGCGGAATCGGAAACAGATAATCCCGGCTCTCATTAAAAATCCCTTGCACCTGACTTCCATGCATATCGATATACCCTTTTGTACCTTCGCTAAGAAGTATATCCTTACCTATTTCATAAGCCACCATTCCGTTCTCAAGAGAGGGTTTTACAGTTCCTTTGGCATAAAATACGTAATTGGGTTTGCCGTCGCCGGTAACATCCAGATTACAAGGACCGGGAATATATATTCCATACAGATTCTGACTCCAGCTGAGCCCGCTCCTCCAACGCACAAGATCAAAATATCTACGATTCTCCATAGCCATTTCAATGCACCGTTCTCTTCTTATCTCAAGCACATCGCCTTGCTGATTACCGGCTGTTTCCGAATTGAAATAACCGGTTTCTTCATTTATAAGATACGGATCAGGTGTATTTCCGATTGTCATATCCGGCATTCCGGCTCTTTTGCGAATCAAATTTATTGACTTATCCAAATCAGCCTGAGTCAATTTACCAAGCTCAGCTTTAGCTTCTGCATAATTAAGAAGACATTCCGCATATCTGTAAACAGGCATATCATTGACTGCTCTGCTTCCTTGGTCGCAGACATAATCTCCAATAGCGGACTGCGTGACATATTTAATCGGTTGATATCCTGTAAAGCTTACGCCTAAATCGGTTGCTAAAACTACATTACCGTCAATCCGCATATAACCGGGTGTACGCATAGTCTGAGCCATACGAGGGTCTCTGTTCTTACATTCATCAACAAAACCCATTGTCTGCCATCCGGGCTGATCCGTAAACCGACTGCCGTCTTTCATCAGATATGTACATACAAACTTGCGTGTAAACTGCGGACCACTTGAATTTGAACTTAATGACCATGCATTGACATTGTGACCTATGTTCGGACTGATATTATATTTAACGGCAAGTATTACCTCGTCTTTCTTTGCATCAATAGAAGCAAACAGATCTCTATAGTCTTTATCAGGAGATTTGGTACTGTAAAGTTTATAATTTCCGTAACTGCCACTCATCAATTTTTCGGAAGCATCAATGGATTCTTCAAGATAATAATCCCAATTATGTCCTTCAAGATTGATATTGTGATATTTTCTGTAAGTACCTTCAAAAAGACAGAAATTCGATTTCAAAGCAAGCGCAGCAGCTTTTGTAACCTTATAAGGTCCCCCATCAGAAGAAAGATTTTCAATCGCATAATCTATATCCTCTATCATCTTTGTCATTATGAATTCACGGGAATCTCTTGGATTCATCAATGCAGGATCCGACGATCCCAAAGGACGGTCAATCCATGGCACATCACCAAATCTTTTAACTTTCTCAAAATAAAAATGAGCTCTAAAATACCTCGCCAATGCCGTATAAAATGTCAATGCCTCTTTATCCTTGCAGTTCCTGGGTGCGATTTCAAGCAGAGTATTTATATCTCTTAAAGGCTCCCAATTCCAGCCGCCGCCACTTTGGGGAGTGGAGCGGGCTGTACCGCATTTAAGCAACTCGCTCAAATTTCTATTGACCCTATAATCATCCTGATTATCATAAGGTTTCCTTTCCAGAATATCTATATACCATCCGTTGGAATACAATTCCATATCAGTTGCGGATGTGAAATAATTATTCAGGTCGACTTTATCGAGAGGCACTTTGTCAAGACTATCCTGACATGACGCCAGGCATAACGTTGCCACAACAGCTATATTTATAAATTTATTCATTACAGTTTCCTTAATTTTAGAATTGAACATCAAGACCAAACATAATTGTTTTGGGCCATGGATAAAATGCCATATTGAATTTGGAATTATCAAGTCGTTCGAACGCCGCCTCCGGGTCAATATACTTCATATGTTTCTTTGCTGGAGACCAATAACAAAGATTCTCTGCCGTAAAATACAGACGCAGTTTCTCTATGGCAGCTTTCTGAGTCCATTTGCGGGGGAAGGTATATCCAACTGTAAGGTTCTTGAATCTCAGATACCTTAAATTCTGTAAATAACGGTCATTTGTAAATCTGAGCGCACCTCCTTTCGCACCGGAAATGTATGGACGAGGAAAATAAGCATCCGGATTCTTCGCAGACCAATATGAATCTTTAAAATCATCGGGTAAGAAAGAGACCTGATAATTATCCGCAAAACTTCCCCAGAACTGTCCTAAAGATGATGCAGGATAATAATGATGGTTTCCTGTCCCTTGAAATACAGTAGAAAGGTCAAAGCCAAAATAGCTGAATCCTAAACGGAATCCATATTGCAGACTTGCGAGTGAATTGCCAAGCTTTACCAAATCTCCGTGATTGTCCAATGTGTTCTGCCCTTCTGTTATCTTACCATCGTTATTGACATCAACAAACATCAGATCACCAGCCTGCCAACCGTTTATTATTCCCTTGTTGACTTTACTGAGGTCTACCTTTTCAGCATATGCCTGAGCTTCTTCATTAGTCTGAAAGATGCCACCTATTCTATACCCCCAGATTTCACCGAATTCCTGTCCGACATAATAGTTTGATAAAAGATTTGTCGGGTTATCAAACTTGGTTATCTTACTTTGGTAATCAGATATATTGAAACCTATATTATACGTAAACTTATTATTCCATAAGTTGAAGCTGTCATTCCATTCAAGAGATACTTCATATCCCTTTGTACGCAAATCCGCGGCATTCATTTCCGGAACTGCGGCTCCATATATACTCGGCAACGCCATTCCTTCAGTCAGCATATCTTTAGTATCCCTAATATATAAATCAACTGTCGCGTTCAATCTATTATTAAAAAATCCAAGATCAAAACCGAGATCCCACTGGTTGGATTTTTCCCATGTCATATCAGACGCGACAGGAGCATCCGCTATAGCGCGTTTTACATATTCCGAATCCTTAAATGCATAATCATTACTTGTTGTCAAAGTTACCTGCCTCAAGAATGTATAATAACTTGACACATTCTGATTACCGAGACTGCCATAAGAAAGTCTTATTTTACCATTGCTCCATACCGGCTGTAAACCTTCAAAGAATTTCTCTTCACTGAACCTCCATCCGATAGAACCGGAAGGGAACCATCCCCACTGATTTCCCTTTGAGAAACGTGATGTACCATCATAACGTCCGGAAAGTTCAACCAGATACTTTCCCATATAATCATAATTGATCCTGCCGAATACACCCATAATGGCATATTCATTCTGACCGCCTATAACGGAGGCTCCTTCGAGATTTGGAGCAAGCCCTACATCGCTGAGTTCAGGATTGCCAAGATTCATTACATATGTCTGTATTCTTTTATCATTGTAACTTTCCCAGTTATATCCGGCAACGATATTCAAGTTATGTTTATCAGCAAATACATCTTTATAAGTAACAAGCGCATTTACAGAATAATACTGTCTTGTATTCACTGTTTCCTTAAGATCATCATTACCCATTCCTGTAGTATAGTAACTCATATCCTCACCGGGTGCCACACGATATGGAATATTGTTGGAACGGGTCATATTCCGGTTCTGAAGAAAGCGATATGTAAAATCTCCGGTAATAGTAAGCTGCTTGATTGGAGTTATATTCAATCTGCTCATAGTCATAATATCAGTCTTGACCTGAGACCCGGGGTGAAGCCCCTGAGACATTACTATGTATCTTCCACTTGTGGGTTTACATGATGTATATGTGGTTTCATAAATATAACTGCCATCGGGATTATGAGTCGGGAAAGTAGATAAAGCATACATATTTGAATATCCTAAAGTATTCTCAATCTTATTATCACCCTGATATGTATACTTACTACCGTATAATGTCGTATTATTTTCAAATGTTGCCCATTTATTGATCGTAAAATCAATTTTTGAACGAATATTGTAACTGTTGAACTTGTCGGTATTCAGTTTCAGAATTCCGTCATCATGTTTCAGACCTCCTGATATAAAATATCGAACCGCCTTATTTCCTCCCGAAAGAGAGATGTTATGCTGAGTTGAGAACCGGTTGTCATTGAACATTTCATGCCACCAGTCTGTATTGGCATAATATTTCCATATTTTCTTACCATTCACCTCTGCTTCCACAGCCCATGGACGCTCAGGATGCTCCGTCTTATCATTTATTCTATACAAAAGTTCCGCCCAATCATTTTCTCCCCAATATGCCGAAGAAAAAAACGGTGTTTGGGAAGACTGCTGAGAGAAATCTTCCATTACTCTTATATGGAAGTATCCTCTGTGTTCATAATCAGTAGATGTCGTAGGAGATATCCAACCAAAGCGTCCGTTATATCGTACAGTTGCTTTGCCATCATTTTCATCTCCTCGCTTAGTGGTTACCAATATGACACCAAATGCGGCACGAGCGCCATATATTGCAGCCGCAGATGCATCTTTTATAACAGATATCTGTGCAATATCATTTGGATCTACAGAATCCAGATCTCCGACAGCGCCATCAATGAGTATCAGAGGACCGGCAGAATTTATTGAAGTCGTTCCTCGTATATTCAGTTCAGCTGTAGAACCCGGTTTTCCTGAAGTAGTTGTAACATTAAGACCGGCTACAGCTCCTTGTAACATTGTCGACACATCACTGACAGGGCGCCCTTCAAGACTTTTCCCTTCAATTGCAGCCACAGCGCCTGTGAGATTGACTTTCTTTTGCGTACCATAACCCACAACCACGGTCTCTTCAAGCATCTGTGAGTCTTCCTGTAAAACTACATTCACCTTATTCTGACCGGCTGCGACATTAATTACATCCGTCTTATATCCAATTAATGTTACATTAAGTTTTGCACTCCCTTCCGGAATCTGGAGCGAAAATTTTCCATCGATATCTGCCATACAGCCTATTCTTGAATTCTGGAGCATTATACTTGCTCCGACCAAGGGCTCTCCTGATTTATCTGTAACAGTACCGGTTATCTCTCTGGATGCGGCAAACACGGGCAAACCTGAAACCAGCATCAACAACATTATAATTAGTCTCCTGACTTTTTTCATAATATAGGTTTTATTGTTTATATTTTGGAATTAGCACCATATATACTCATGTTATATACTCATGTTGCAAAATGATGATATGCAGATTTACTTGACTTTATACTGCGCGGCATTAAATGCGAATGGACGCCGCATCTCAAAGGAATAGACATTACCGAATTTATCAGTACCGGTAATAATAATATCTGATGTTTCATCGGGGCAATCAATCAGGAAGAAATGCTGACGATATCTGGTTGCCGTGCCTGGAACAGAAGTCAATTCGTTGCGATCCCAGTATGGAATTGTCAACGCAAGAATTGATAACGGATCCCATGCACTGCAGCGGCTGATAGCAAGGGATTGTCCATCCACAGTTTTTGCTTCTATTTTACAATCACTATTCCAATTCCAGAAATTCACCAATACCTTGTTTTTCAATTTTCCGTCTGAATAAGGTGTTACATAACGTCTTTCAAACTCCTTGATAACATTCTTATCTGTTAAATTCTTGAATTCAGAAAGCGCATATGTAAAATCGACGTTGTTCATGTCATAAGCCCTGAACAGTTCCTTCTCATTACGTCCGGTTCCTTTATAACTCCATGTCATTTCTTTTCCCTTGAAATCAAATATGGCATATCCGGCCGGAGTACCATCAGTACATACATGAACACCCGGAGTATAGTAACCTGAATACCACCAGTCCGCACAGACAGCAGGAATGTTATGCTCATACAGAGGAAATCCATAATCTTTAGCAGGAATATCCGTTGGCAGCATGGTATGCTGCTCATGCATATGTCCGGTAACAAAATGCACCTCCCGTCCTTTTAGAATTTCCAATATCTCAGGTCCTCCCCTATTAAGATTAAGATACAGATAAAAATTATCTGGTAAATCCGCATTCTGAAGAAATACCGGACAATGTGTAAGCACATATACAGGCGATGATGGATCCACATAACTGATATCTCGGGCAAGCCATTCAACCTGATCTCCGTAAAGCTTTTCCTTATATGGGCGATCTTTTATGCCATCATATCCTTCACAATCAATATCATCTATGACAATAAAGTGAGCGGCACCGATGTTAAACGAATACCAAGCCGGTGCTATATTAGTTATGAATGGATTTGTCGCATCAAAATTACTTGCTATTGAGTTTGGATCATGATCATGGTTTCCAATGACATTATACAATACAAGATTCTTAAAGTTGGAATTAGCGGTATTGACAAAATCCGAGAGATCATATCCCTTGCTCCAATGCTGATCCCATGATAAGTCTCCCAATGTAGCGGCATATATCTTTTCGGACGGATGTTGTGCCTGATACTTTGCCACATCCTCCGAGAATTTTCTGAATTGCTCGAGGTCATTTGACCTTTTGGCAAGATGCATATCTCCGAATAAAAGCAATTTAAAATTATCCTGATTATCGACCTTATTTAATTTGAAGGAGTGATATTCCGGAAACTCACCGCTCATAACAAGTTTATCATATATCAAAGGGAATACACCATTCCCTTCAGCTTCGTACCCTGAAGGAACCGAATAAAATACCACACCATGTTTTTTATCGGATTCAAGCTGATAAACACCATTCGAATCGGTAACAGTGCAAATTCGTCCATCACTGACTACTACTCCTTCTAATGGAGATCCATCTTCTGTCTCAATTACTCCATATATTGTTGTACCTTCATTGATTTTGATATCCTTTGTTATAAATTTGATTTGAACAGATCCTATTTGTGTTCTTTTAAGACCCTGTTTTATAAATACATTATATAATCCATCATCAAGACCGGAGGGAACTGTAAATGTAAACGAATCCTCACTTGCCCGGTCAACTTTACAGCTTATAAACTGACCGGCAGATTCGAAATAAAGAATATCGGAATCGCTTATTGAACTATTGTTCTGTTTCAGAGTAACCGGTACTCCTTTAACTACATATATGGTAGGTGGCAATCCTACATTCACTTCAGGATACTCCTGTAAAATGAATGATTCGTGATCATCACATCCACCCATAATAATAGAGAAAAGCAGCAACGATGCCGCAAGTTTCATGAAATGGTTAGATTTGTGTTGCATAAAAAAATATTTAGAATTATTATATTGATGAAATTTCATATTAAAGAAAACCTACCCATTCAGATATAGATGACCAACCATAGGATAAGCATATGTGAGTTTTATAGACGTATCTTGATTTTTATGGGTCAGCAGATTTTTATCAATGCATCTGATACATCCGTAGATAAAAGGACTCAGTAGGAAAGATTCAAAATACTTGCCCACACAAAAACACAGACCATCGCAATTACGCGACAGCCTGTAAAAGTATTTATTTATGATAAATGATATCAGTCTACATATCCCGAGATACGCAAATGGGGGGGGTAATCAGTTGTCTATCAGCGAGATAGCTAATAAACACATTTTGATTTACATCAATTCTCAAATTATTACAGTTAGAATTACCCAAATTAGTAGAAAAAGTTATGGTAGTTAATTAACGTAATGGATTAAAATGCCAGAAGCATAATAAGATTCCCCATTAATGCACAAAATTAAACAAATTTTCTTAAATTCAAATAAATTTTAAAAGAATTTAAAATATTTTTTAATTTATATTTATAATGCATGTTTAATCAACAAGTTAATAAATAACTATTAATATTGGAATTCAGATTAAATTTCTATTATTTATATAGCATTATTTTTCATCGAATGTTTCGTATATATTTGACTCACATAATTGGCTCCGCCACCGCGAACCAGCTTTTGGATGACATTCGCTATTATGTTTCATCGAATATTCTTACGATATTTGGCTTCGCCCAATATACCCAGCGATCAACAAAAACCAAACAAGTTTGGTTTTGTATTCGACTTCTGTGTATATTTGCAATATTGAAAGTTATCTAAAAATATGAATCTAAAGTGCCCACACTGCAATACGATATTTGAAGTCGATGAAAATCATTATACTGCACTTCTCGCACAGGTAAGAAACAAGGAGTTTGAAGCGGAACTGCAGAGAAGACTTGCAGAAATCTCTGATCTCCAGAATGCAAGAAATGAAGTAAAACATGCCCAGGAGAATCAGAAAATCGAGCAGACCATTGCTTCTAAAGATATGGAGATCAATAATCTCAAAAATGAGATTGGACGTCTTCAGTCTGCAATTGACAATTACGATTCAATAAAAAAGGCAGACCTCGAAACTATCAATGCAAATACTCAACGTCAGATAACGGAGTTGTCAGCAGAAAAAGACAGGGAAATATCAGAACTGAAAAATCAAATACAACAAAACAACTCGAAGCATAAGCTTGATCTGAGTAATCTTCATACCAGCAATCTTGAGGAGCTGCATAAAAAAGAGAAGGAGATAACTGAACTTTCATCTCGTCTTGAGTCTCAGAAAACTTCCGCAAAAAACCGCGAATTTGAACTTAAGAGCAATTATCAACTTATGCTTAAAGCAAAGGATGAGGAGATTGAACGTTATAAAGACCTGAAAAGCCGACTCTCTACCAAAATGCTTGGTGAGACTCTCGAACAGCATTGTCAAAATACTTTCAATATGGCGCGAAGTGTCGGGCAATTCCAAGATGCGTACTTTGAAAAAGATAACGATGCGAGTTCCGGAACAAAAGGTGACTTTATATTCAGAGATTATATCAATGGCGAAGAATGTCTTTCAATAATGTTTGAAATGAAAAATGAAGCTGACTGCACGGCTACCAAACATAAGAATGAAGATTTCTTTGCTAAACTTGATAAAGACAGAAGGGAAAAGAATTGTGAATATGCCGTACTCGTAAGTACACTTGAAGTAGATAATGAACTATATAATAGTGGAATAGTCGATGTCTCGTATCGTTATTCCAAGATGTTCGTAATCCGTCCGCAATTCTTTATGCCTGTCATAGCACTGCTATCTAAAGCCGCCAAACGAGGTGCCGAGACCGTGATTGCGCTTCGCGCTGAACTTGTAGAGGCTAAAGCACAGAGTATCGATGTAACCAAATTTGAGGAACGTCGAGATAAATTTGTCGGTGAATTCATGAAATTCGTGGATGGACACAGAAAAAAACATGACGAGGCAATGGAAGCAATTGACAAAGCCATCGCCAATGCGGAAAAGCAGATTGATGCTCTCAGAAGAATAAAAAATCTGTTTGATACCGGAACACAGAAGCTTGTAAGGGCCGGAGATGTTATTGAGAACGACTTCACAATCAAGAAACTGACACACGGCAATCCTACCATGAAATCCAAGTTTGAAGAAGCCCGCCGTTTAAATAACAAGTAAGTGATATAAATTAATGATTACATTGATAGCCGAATCAAAAACTATGCGTAATAACTGCAAGGAAGTTACGCATGAAAATTATATCAATCATAATCCATCCGGTGAAAAAGCGGCAGATAAGATCATGCACATGATTTCACATATGTCATTACAGGATATAGCCGCTAAAGTTAAAGTGAGCGGTACTATGGCTTCTAAAATAATGAATTTTTCTTATGATTTTCCGAACAAGCGCACCGGACTAAATAGTATTGAGGCATTTACCGGAGTTGTATTCAAGACTTTTGATTACGGGTCATTGTCTGAATCTGAAAAATACAAGACAAGGAAGTATGTGCGAATCATATCATCTTTATACGGATGGCTTCGTCCCGAAGATATAATCAAACCATACAGATTGGAATTCAACAGCCATATCGCGCCGAATGACAAGACATTGGCTGAATTCTGGTGTAAAGATGTGACCATACAGCTTGTACGCGAAATTAAACAAAACGGAGCAACTGACATTCTTAATCTTATGCCTGAAGACGCGGCAAGATGCATAGACTTGAAGCTTGTAAAGCGATATGCGGAAATCTGGAAAATTGATTTTAAAGAACTTCAGGATGGTGGGGAATACAAAACTCCAAATTCCAACAGATTAAAACAGCTTAGAGGAATGCTCCTCAGAGAAATTGTCAAGAACGAAATAAGCTCTCCATCCGAACTTAAAACTTTTTCCTCAGAGACATTCCTGCCGCTCGGCACACCTGACTACCCAAACCACATAGCCTTCTGCGTATAATGACAAGACGCTATAGGTAAAGACATATTACCTTTTAATCGAGTAGTATCCAAGTTTGAGTGTTTACTTATAAGGTTTCGCTCTACGCTTGGGAGGTGAGCCTATCCACTAAGCTTCATCATGCGCCGTTGGGAGGGGAGCTTGTCCCCAAGCTCCCTTACGTAACCCTGACGATTTTTGGCGACTTGAGGACAAGTCGCTCTCCCAACCGCAGGATAACCGCATAACATTGAATTGGTGATTAAAATAAATATGTTAACTTTGCAATTAAGTTGGCAGAGGCCAATTATTTTTTAATTTTCATAGCGTTTCAGCTTTATCCTTTCTTACCGAAATCGCCAAATTATCGCACGAAGGAAAAAGCAGTCTGGGAACGCTCATGCTTGTCGTTTATCCACTCCCCGGCAAGGGGACAAGATATGCGTTAAGGCGTGGGAGTGGACTGTTATTTCGTGCAAGGCGTTTGGCGATGCCCGGTAAGAGAATAACTGGACTGTCCCCACGCTTTTTTTATAACATTTAACAGTCGGTTGCGGGGGGCACAAACGACAACACACTAATAACCGATGTTATACAAATTAAAATGGCTGATGTGCACATTAGCCCTAACTATGATTGTGGTGAACACATCATGTGACAAGCATGATTATCCTGACGAACCATACTACCCTTGGGAACCCGGGACCGGTGAAGGTGGCGGTCAGGGAACAGGTGGTTCTTCCGGCGATTCTGGCAGTTTTTGGTTGAGCCCCTCTGAATTGAAATTTGACGTCAATGGCAGTGGCCTGAATGTTTATATCAACCAAGCTAAAGATGAAGTTACAGTAACATCCAAGCCGTCGTGGATTAATTACACCAAATATTCGTCAACACAGTTTATAGTAAAAGCCACTAAAAACACCGGGGCTGAACGTAGCGGAAACATGGTCTTTTACTCTGGCGGCAAAACCGTAACACTCTATATTACACAAGCGGGCAATAGCGGAACCGGAGGAACAGGAAGTGGGTCCACCAACCAAAAGCCTAATGCACCTACCGGTCTCACTGCTTCCCCCGATGGTCCGTCTACAGCTCCTTTTGCTCTTATCAGATGGAATTCAGTGGCGGGCGCGACTAAATATTTAGTGTACCGCAGCACATCGACCACAGGCAGCTATTCTCAAATAAAAAGTGTAACGATTGCTTCTTGTTCTGATGAAACCGTTCAATACGGCAAAACCTACTACTATAAAGTCAAAGCATCAAACTCATACGGCACCAGCGACTTCAGTGACTACGCGACTTGTGCTTTTACCGACAAAAGAACTCCAGGTCCGGTTCAATATGGCAATTGCATTGTTAGTGGCAGCTCAATGACTTTGCGTTGGTCAGTTCCTAAGGATCCGTCTTACGGAACACCAACTGAAGCAGTTCTGAGAGTAATGAATCCCGACACAAAAAAGTATATTGATTTACAAAAATTATCGGGAACAGCAACATCAGTATCTTTCGTATATTCTCCATATATCGATAAGGATGGATATGTTAGAGCCGGCATTGTTTTGATCAACAAGAATGGAAGTGGCGGAGGACTTCCTAAAGTATATGATACTAAAAACAAAAAATGGATTAATTAATTCCCAGCATCGTTGAGAGATACAGAGATGCAAAAAAGTAGGCAGTTCAAGATCGAACCGCCTACTTGACTATTTATTATAGACTATGTTAAGTTTTAAACCAAGTTAAACATTAAATTCAAAGAATCACAACCTTGGATTCACGTCTTCCATCGGAATATTTACGTACCCTTACGTATACACCCTTGCCAAGATGTTCAACAGGAACCGCAATACCGTCCGGCGTATAAAATTCATCTGTATATCCGTTTTCTATATTCAGATCATTCAATCCGCTCTTGACATCCAGATTGACAATTACTTCCCTGTTAAGATTCTCACATGTCGCAATAAGCTTGGCACTTCCGGTGAAAGAGCCCTTCAAGGAAACATCATTGCCGTCAAATACAAGTTCGCTGTTATTGCTGCTCCATGTAAGACCAGCAGGACAACCGACATGGAAAGGACCGGTAATTATATTGTCGGCATTGACTTTATCGGCAATAACACGCGCCGCCACAATCTTGGCTTCAGGAACTTCAATATCCTTAAGCATAGGATATGTATAGATATCTCCCGAATCCCAGCCTAAACCAAGATCTATTTCAGCAAGTTTTGATTCCGTAACGCCGGTTGCAAGACCGGAGTCAAGCAACGTCGCATCTCCTTTCACATAATAAGTGTTGGTTATATGATTGTCTGTATTCCAGTCCTTGCCACCCTTTGGATTGACTCCAATTATATAGCCACAGGTATCAACAGGTGCTATTACAGTTCCTGAATTATAGCAGCTGTCGATCACTGTACGGTTTTTATAGGTCTGTCCGACAAGACCGCCTACGCGGGAAGCTCCTTTAACAGTCCCCGAGTTGTAGCAACGACGGAAAGTCGAGGCTCCATATCCTGCAAGACCACCTATAGCGAAACCAGACGGAGAGGCAGTGGTTGTAGAAACGCCTTGTGTTTCACAAGTTGTTGATACATTACCGGTATTAAAGCAATCATGCACATCTGCAACAACCGTATTCGAGCCGATAAGTCCGCCGGTGCGGTTGGTAGTCGTCTCTATATCTCCGGAGTTCCATGAATAAGCTATCTCGACATCATTTCCACCGAGTTGCGCTACAAGACCTCCAAGATTAAAGCCACCTTTCACAGTTCCGGTATTGGAACAATGTGTAACAGTTACATTATTGGACGTCAAGGCGACAATACCGGCACCCTGATTACCTTGGGCATTTATATTACCATGGTTTTCACAGTGCGAGATCAATACCGGATAAGCGGCAGTTGCTGTACCCTTGTTCGAGCCGACTATACCTGAAACATAAACATTATATGTAGCCGATATATTCCCCTCATTGACACAGTTCTCTATTTTTGTTTCCGGTGTATAGAAGGCTGAAATGCCGGCGGTAGGCGCACTTGAAACAGCTTTGACTGATACTGTCGCAATATCGGCATAATTTACGCAACCTTTAACAGTCAACGGGTTGATTATGCTTGCCGACGCATTTGTATTTGCAACAATTCCTCCTACAATACTGTTGGCAGAAATAGAAGCGCGGTTATAGCAATCGGTGAAAGTGTATGTTACAGCTATACCTGCGGTTCCATTGGCATAAGCTACAAGACCACCGACACTGTTTGTACTTGTAGGAGTCTTCAGTTCAAATGAGCCTTCGTTTCCACATGCCGTGAACGCGGCAGGCTGGCACTGAGCCACAAGACCGCCGATATATGTTGCCGTACCGGTTGCAGTCGATTCGATCACACCCTTGTTGACCACGCGGGTGAATACAACACCGGGGGTAGTAGCGCATGCGATTCCTGCAACGGAACCTGCGCCACCGGATATATGACCTGTATTGATTACATCGGTAAGTTCAGCACCGCCGTAGATATAACCGAATCCGGACACAGAAGCCTTTGTTGAGGTGACATCCACAGCATTTACGCAATTAATTACATTGCCATACACTTTTGCACTGAAACCACCCGTATATGTCTGAGCCGAAGTTACAGCACCGGCAATGGTGAGATTCTTCACAGTCGCACCTTCGGCAATAGTACCGATCGCAGCCTGATATGATGCCGTTGCAGTCAATTTCACACCTTTCACTGTATGGTTATCCCCATCGAGTGTTCCGGCAAAATTGGTAACACCATCACCAAATATAGACTTGAATGAAGTCCCTGTAAAGTCAATGTCTGAAGAAACTTTCAAATATTTATTTGTGAAATCATTACCTGTGGAAGACGCGAACTTTGATAGTGCATTCCAGTCATTTGCCGAGGCTATCAGATATGGCTCGCTCTCTGTTCCCTTTCCTGCAAGCGGAACAGCCGGAGGACATGATATATCCAGTGTTCGACTGAAGGATCCCAAGACGAGTTTGAGTTCATCTGATACAACATCAGTTACATCTTTCGGAGATACCAGACGATTGCCTTCAATCTTGAAATCAGATGCCTTTGCAAGACTCCAGGTTGCATCCTTTGACTCAAGTGTTGCTCCGTCAGTAAGGTTGTTAACATCCGTGGTTGCGGGCATCATCATAATAAGAGAACGGGCTTCTATAACTTTAGGCTCATTGGCAAATGCCTTAAGTGTAGGATACAGACCCTTCTCAAAACTCCAGATCTCAGTGTCATAGCCGGTAAGCGGTTCACCGGAAACAAGTACCGTAGTCTCAACTCCCTGCGCGCCGGCCAGAGGCATACCTGCCTGTGCCTTCAGCGGAATAATCTGCGCATCCCAATATACACCGGATACAGTGCCCTCAGTACCATTGGTCCCTCCTATCGCTCCTATTTTTGAGCGATCCACAGCGACCTTCACTGGACCTAGGTTCAGGGTGTTTTTCACTGAGTTGTCAGCCATAGCAGTGGTGCTGCTCACTTTTGAGAGCTGACCAGCTATACCGCCGGCAATGCTGTGATATGCACGGACTGTACCATAGTTCACGCAATCGATAAAGTTTGTTCCGGTATTTTCCGCCTGTATACCGCCTGCACGGGTCATACTCCCGCTCTCTTTCTGGAATGTGGAGACAACTCGCAAAGTGACATCACCTGTATTCACACACTGTTCTACTATTCCGGTTCCGGTACCGACTATACCACCAGCCGAATTATATCCTGAAGTTACAGGCGCCGCATTATAACAACGGCGTACAATACCTTTGCGGTTCTCGCCTACTATACCTCCGGCAGCGGCACTGACAGTGGTGATCGGAGCATAATTCCTACAATTCTCGACGAGACCCTCGTTTTGTCCCACAATAGAACCAGACCGCGCCCAGAAATTAAACTTACATCCTGATCCTACATTAAGGTTACGTATTATTCCCCCCTCTGCAAGACGTCCGAAAATACCTTTTACATTCTGGGTACCCTTGTCATTCGTGTTGACCACACCGGTCACGTCATTCTCATCAACCGGTTTCTTAGTCCAGACTACCCAATTCTCAAGTACATTGTCCAACGTATGACCTCCGCCGTCAAAAATTCCAGCAAATTTGCAGTATGCGTCTGCATCGATACATATTCCACTGAAAAGTGGATCATACTGCATATCAATGTCATTGGTCATCAGGAAATAAGTTTGTGGAAAATATTGTTTGACGACAGAAGTTATATTTCCCAGAGCAATCATATCCTCCTTGGTGGATATGAGATATGGATTCAACTCAGTTCCCTCGCCGGCAAACGGAACGGGTGCGACCTTGACTTCATATAAAAGAGTTACATCTCCATTGGTTACAGTCAAAGAATCGGTTCCGAATTTATCGGATATAATCAACGAATCATTTTCTATCTTGCAATAATGTCCGGTCTCCGAAGGCTTGCCGTTGAGCAATAGCGAGAATCTTGTATTACCCATGGGGCGAAGCGCTGCGTTTGCTGAAAGCTTCTTAAGACTGCTCTGTGATGCAAATAGAATTGAAGATGCACTCATAAGTGCCGTCTGATTATCCGACAACCCTTTAAGACGTGGATACTGCCCTTCTGTAATCAACCATTTGTCATGTGAGAATCCCTTGGGACCATTGGCTGAAGTAAGGTAGCTTCCAGGCACACCATATTTCTTGGAATTGAGGTTGGTATATTGATTATCAAAATACACATTCTCGATAATAGGTTGCGCGGCACCGTCAATATAGCCGAGAGATTCGCGGACCTCATTCTCACTATCATAAAGGAATGTCTCTGATGTTATCACAGAAGCAGTATAGCAATTGCGTACAGAAGGCTGACGTGTACCTGCGGCATTAGTGTAAGACCTGATCCAACCGGTTATTCCTCCTGCCATACGGGAATAATAAGTCCCGGCAACTCCTGTGAAATAACAATCGGTTATATCCGATCCGAAATTTGTTCCCACAACTCCGCCGGCAACAGCATTCTTACCGGTGGCAGAGACACCCGATGTGATTGTTCCTACAGCAAAAGAGCTTTCCAAAGAACCGTTACTCAGAATACCGGCTATACCTCCGATTGTCATAGTACTGTAATACACTTTACTGTCAATACTTCCGGAGAAATAAAGATTACGTCCACTGGCACCGTTCATAGAAGCCACAACACCACCGGCAGGATAACCTTCAGCTCCGGAACCTGCAAGAATTGTCGCATTGGTGACAGAACAGTTTTCTATACTTACATTGACCTGACCTGCAAGACCTGCCGAATTTCCGCCTCTGCCATCAATATATGCATTATTTACAGAACAGTTGCTGATTGTCTCGACCGCACCCACAAGACCTGACGCGATGCGCTGTGAATTAGATACCTTAACGTTCTCCGCACTACAATCCCTTACAGAGCCGTAAGTCCAACCTGCAAGTACCGAAGCTATAAGACCTTCCGCTGATATCACGGCATCGCGCATCTTTACATTCTTGATTACACTCTGCGGACCGCACATTCCGAAGAGACCTGCCAGACCGGCGCCGCCTGTCTGTTGATTGAGACCGGAAAGGGTGTGCCCGTTACCATCAAAAACGCCATTGAAATGGTGATTAAGATCCGCACCTACAGGTGTAAGCAGTTTTGAACTCAGATCAAGATCTGCGACAAGCTTGAAATATTTGCCTGTAAAAGCAAGATGGCTTATGAATCCTCCAATTGTTTCAGGGTTTTCGGATGTATAAGTATTGGTTTCATTAGCAAGTCGCTCTAAGTCTATAATGCTTTTAATCAGATATGGGTCATTCTCGGTTCCACCGCCCTCGAAAGAACCTGTCACCTGCGTGGGGTAACGGAATCCCTCGGAATATTCAATAGTACCGTTGATAATCGCTCCGAAGAAAGTAGGAGTGGTACCCATACTGAAAGCACTCCACTTACCCCAGCTCAAAGTCTTGTCCGAACCGGTTGGAGCCGGGATGAGGGATATGGTATTTGTCATACCCGACGGATTTCCGGAAGATGAGTATGATCCCACGGACATCGTCATGAAATTCGCTTTATTGGCCGGGTATATACGTGCACATTGAGTAGGTATGGAACCTCCGCGTGATGAGTCAAGGAAAATCTTTACAGTCTGTCCGTAGTTTGCAAAATTCTTAATAAGCACCTGATTGTCAAATGGTTGCGAGACTACCACTCCAAAAAAACCTTCCTCCCATCGAGAAAACTGAAAGACATGGTAGCGTTGGCTCGCTCAAATTCAGTGTCGCCTCCCGCAAAAGCATAGCGATCCTTATTCGGTCCGTCCACCGCGAAAAGTCCCCACCAGCTTGCAACGGATATCGTTCCGTCAGCGTTAATCACACCCTCCACTTTCTTTGAACGTACAGGTTTACCGGCGTTGTCACAGAATGAGAAGTCGACTGTCACACCATCGGAATTCACCCCGATTTTCTGATTGGGAATGGACACCGTTCCCTTTGCCGGATCAACAGCCGCCTTTATATCAATTCCGTTTTCCCAGAAATCACGCAGCCAAACAGAGTCTGTATCGGCAACGGGTTCAACAGTGACACAGTTGCCCGTGTCACCCCATAGATCAGGACGAAGAGACTTTACAGTCATCACATAAGTGCCACCGACACTCGCCGGGAGTGTTTTACGCATCGGAGCATACTGCACCGCGGACCGGCGAGCATTGTCTGATGTCGGTTGTACAACCGAACCTCCGACATATTGATCAAGAGATCTTGTCGGTAATTCAAACTCGGTGCCGGCTACAGCTTTGGGTGATGAAGCGAGGAAATTTCTAAAGTCGACTTTTTCATCAAATGCCGATGCATCCTGCGACCCAAAGCTCCACAACGATACAAATGCCACCGTTGCAGATAAGAAACAATGTTTCATAGGCTAATGGATAAAATTAATAATACAAAAAAAGAGCCGTCAGTTATAGTTAAGATAACGATCCCTCGCAAATTTAGACAATCTTTCGTACAATACAAATTATATTGTACAAAAACACATATGCCTACTTGAAGCCCTAACAATTTGTCGCAAACGGGGCGGAAGCAAACAAGACACACAGGTATACAAAAAAGGAGCAGTTTTCTACTGCTCCTTGGTAGTCGATCCGGGACTCGAACCCGAGTCTCCACCGTGAGAGGGTGGCGTGCTAACCGCTACACTAATCGACCATTATAATATGCTTTTACGCTTTTGCGTTGCAAAGTTAAGCATTATTTTCTTTACTGCAAAATTTTATTCTATTTTTTTATTGAACTTGTCTAAACTTATTTTTTATTAACCTTTATATCCCACTATTTTAATCACCTCACCATCATAACATGGATATACATTTTCCGGCAATCTCTTCAAGAGATCGGCATGCGTTCCTGCCTCATGATTGAAATGTGTCAGATATGCCCTTTTAGGCTTCAACTCATTTATCAGCTTCAAAGCCTCCTCTATAGTAAGATGCGCAAAATGATCCTTATCGCGCAACGCATTTAGAATCAGAACATCCAATCCTTCAAGTTTTTCATTCTCAAATTCACCTAAGGTCTTGGCATCTGTTATATACGCAAAATCACCAATCCTATAGCCTAAAATCGGAAGTTTCCCATGATTAACATGAATTGGCACAACCTCCACACCATGAATATAAAAAGGCTCACTGTCTACTTCATGCATTTCAAAATGCGGGACTCCGGGATAAAGAACAGGACGGAAACAGTAATCAAGCCTTTTATGAAGATCTCGGTTCACATCCTCTTTCAAATAAATATCCAACCCGCCATCCGCACAGAAAGGACGAAGGTCATCGATTCCTCCCACATGGTCAAAATGCGTATGCGTGATCAATACGGCATCTATATTCGCAGGATCAAGTCTCAACATCTGCTGGCGAAAATCCGGAGACACATCTATCAATATATGCAAACCTTGTGTCTCTACCATTGCAGAAGCACGCAACCGTTTGTCATTCGGGTCAGTTGACCTGCAGACTTCACATTTACAGCCTATTTCCGGAACACCCTTGGATGTACCGCTACCCAGAACTGTAATTTTAGTATCCGTATCTATAATGTTGACTTCAGGATGAAGGGTTATATAAAATCGGGTACGAACCATTTTGATCACATGGTCAGCAACCTTGATTATATCTTCGCCTGACGCATTTCCCCTATTCACCAACACCAAAGGCTGAGACGGATACACCTCGGCACCTCCAATTCCAAAACCTTTTAAGCCGGATCTGTCAATCAGCCATGCCGCAGACAACTTCACCATCCCATCACCTATACTATATGCCGGCATATCGGGATAATCCCTTTTCAGATGAGAATAAAAGTCATCTGAAACGACCGGATTTTTAAAGAAACTTCCGGCACTTCCTATCTTTTCAGGATCGGGTAACTTCGCATTGCGTATAGCAATTATAGCATCAGCAACCTCTCTGATGGTAGGATTATGCCCCAATTCATTTTTTAGATTACGCAACGGACCATAATTTAAATTACTTGCCTCAACAGTATTCTTCAGTTTGAAGCTTACCCTCAAAACACAATATCTGTCCTTTCCCTCATGCTTGAACATACTGTCACGATATCCGAAGCAACATTCTTCGTTAGAGAAAACAACAGTCTTTCTTGTAAGTGTGTCAAAGCATTCAACAGCATGAATCACATCAGAAGCCTCCACGCCGTATGCACCGACATTCTGGACTGCAGAAGCTCCCACTTCGCCCGGAATCAACGATAGATTCTCCAACCCTGCATAACCACGATCCACACACCAGTTTACAAATCCATTCCAATTCTCCGACGCACCTACAATTGCGAAAACGGTATTGTCATCCTTTTTATACTCTTTGATTCCCTTTATACGGGAATGAAGAATCAATCCATCGTAATCGGACAGGAAAAGAAGATTGCTTCCTCCACCTATGTGCAACACTCTGTTATCTAAAAATTCAGATGTCCTTGATATAGCAAGCAGTTCCCGTTCGGATGTATACTCAGCAAAAAATTTAGCTTTTACATGTACTCCAAACGTATTAAGAGTAGTCAGATCCTTATCATGCTCAATATTTACATTCATCGTCAGTTTCTATAATCTATCAATAAACCGTCCTCAAATCTCAAAAACTTACCATCAGGATATTGCCAGAATTCTATAGTTGAATTCCAGTCATGCCCTGCATTAACATCCGAAGGATTACCCAACGCAAGTTTGCATTCCTCCTTTGTCATTCCGGCCTTGACTTTACCGTCTCTGATATTTTCCCATATTTCCGGTTGAATCGAAGGATACCTCAATTTAGGATCAGACACATAGAACAGAGATTGAAAAGATCTACTCTCAATGCCTGCATTTTTAATATTCATATACAAAAGAGCCCGGTCTCCTTTCTCATCCTTGAAACAAACTTTAAGCGGAAACACCATGTTGCCCGGTGTCACCTCCTCTATTACAACAGGTACAAACTGTCGTCCGTCCAATTTCTCGCCATCAGGCTTATACCACATACGGGTACGTGTCCAAAGCTTCCTTCCTGATAAATAATCGGATGTTTTCTTTACAAGGTCAAGGTCTATCAGCATAGGGATATCCAAACTTGTAACACTCTTATTCGCAACGTCGGGAGTTCTGCCTGTAGTATATCTGTAATCGGAAGTTCCATCTGTAAAAACCACAACAAGTTCTTCAGTTCCAACCGGTGTGGTTTTAGATGCCACTCCTTTGTATCTTAATATCTTTCCTTCGAGTGATGTATCGCCATCAGACTTAGTGTAGGCATCAAACACCAGACTTATCTTGTCGTCAGCCACAAGAAAAGTCTTTCCGGGTGACCATGAAGAAATTACAGGCGCCTGAAAATCACTCATCATTTTTTCCTCCTCGGTAGCCTGTGTGATGCGCTGCTCCGTTTTAGACATTTTTATGGTCTTTGTGTTCTCTATTCCGGTTGAACATCCGCCCACAACAACACATACAACGAAAAACAAAACAGTAACAAAATATATTTTATAATGTCTATACATGCTGCATTCAAATTTATTCAAAATTAAACAAAAAATTCGAGGAAATTTTTGTCAGGTGAAAAAATTTATATAACTTTGCACTCGCAAAACGGCAGACAAGTCGCAGAAGGCGGGATAGCTCAGTTGGTTAGAGCGTCGGATTCATAACCCGGAGGTCTCGAGTTCAATTCTCGATCCCGCTACAGAAGGTGAGCAATAGCCCACCTTTTTTTGTTATAAATTTGATCTTACCTTAATACCGAATATATCCCAAAGTATATAATTATGCCTGCAATGTATGAGAAACTAATGTGCATGCCACTATTCATAGGGTTGACACATAACCAGATATCCAATTTTCTTGAAAAAACTCCTATCACATTCTCGCAATATCAGAAGAATGATATTATTTGTCAAATCGGGGATCCTGTCAACAATTATTCCTGCATGATAGATGGAGAAATAGAAATTAAACACGTGATAGGACTGAATCAGGAACTGACAATAGCGGAAATCATTGATAAGCCATTTACTCTTAACGGTGACCGATTGTTCGGCATACAGACATCCTCTCCTGTTCAAATACGGGCAACCGATAAAACCAGCGTCATGGAATTCAGTAAAGAACAACTTATGAATATCCTGAAATCAGATAAGATATACCTGCTTAATTTTCTTAATACTGTAAGTCTAAAAGCTCAGGTATCTTCCTCTGCCTTTATATCATACCCTGACAACAGTTTTGAAAATTTTATCAGTTCCATGATCAGACTCTACACTTCAAAAAAATCCAGAAGAATCGAATTCGTGTATAATATATATGATCTGTCGACATATCTTGGTCTTGAAGAAGAGAAGATAAACAAAAGACTTCAGATCCTTACAGCTGAAAAATTAATCTTTCCAACAAATCATGGATTTATTATCAACAACAGAAGCTTATTCATTTAAACAGTTTCATAGTATGTTTTTAATTGTACCGACATAAAAAAGTATGGAATGGTCGCCAATGTTCAGGAAAATTGAGTAAATTTGTTTGTGGATAAAAGTTTTTGGATAAAAATCTGTATAATATATCAGAAGAAAATAGTTTTAAATACGTTACAAAATCTAAGATAAAAGTATAAAAGTATATGAAAACTCGTCTAATAATAATGAACTTCCTGGAGTTTGCAATATGGGGATGCTACCTCGTATCTATGGGCATATATCTTGGGAATGTCGGACTCGGGAGTAACATATTCTGGTTTTATACAGTACAGGGGCTTGTGTCTCTGTTTATGCCGGCTCTTGTAGGCATTATAGCCGACAAATGGATTCCGGCACAAAAGATGCTTAGTATATGCCATGGTTTGGCCGGCATATTCATGATCGGTGCTGGATGGTATTGCATGCAGGCGGCAGATAATGTTGACTTTTCAATTCTATTTACACTTTATACTATATCGGTGGCGTTTTTCATGCCAACCATCGGCTTATCAAACTCAGTGGCATTCAATGCGCTGAACAAAGTCGGGCTCGATACCGTAACAGCATTCCCCCCAATCAGAGTATTCGGAACTATCGGATTTATTTGTGCTGAATTGTTTGTCAATTTCACAGGATTCCAATCCACTTATGCCCAGTTCATATCCTCGGGAGTATTAAGTTTGATTCTGATGTGTTATGCGTTGACAATGCCCAATTGTCCTGTGAATCCGGCATCAGGCGCAAGCCTTGGCGAAACCTTGGGGCTTTCAGCTTTCAAACTCTTCAAAAGCCGTACAATGGCGACATTCTTCATCTTCGCTATGCTATTGGGTGTGTGTCTGCAAATCACCAACAGTTACGGTACAATGTTTATTGATTCATTCCAGAATATTGCCGAATTTGCGGATACATGGGGCGCTAAAAACGCCACTGCACTGACTGCCATATCTCAGGCAAGCGAAGCCCTTTGCATTCTTTTAATTCCGTTCTTCCTGCGCAAATTCGGAATCAAGGGGGTTATGTGGATGGCAATGTTTGCATGGGTGCTTCGCTTCGGATTCTTTGGGATAGGAAATACAGGCAACGGTTTGATATGGCTTATTCTATCATGCATTGTATACGGTGTAGCATTTGACTTCTTCAATGTAGCGGGAGGTCTTTTTGTCGACCAACAGACCAGCACAAAATTACGCTCAAGCGCACAAGGTCTGTTCATGATCATGACAAACGGCATCGGTGCGAGCATCGGAACCTTTCTTGCCGGCACATTAGTCGTAAACAGAAATGTAGACATGAGTGGATTGACCTCCGCGGCAGAGAATCTTAACGGTTGGCAGCATTCCTGGTTCATATTCGCGATATATGCGTTGGCAATAAGTATATTGTTCCTTTTCATTTTCAAATCGCCCAAAAAGAATATAGATAATAAAAACGAAAAAATTCTCGCCTCAGTAACAGAAGAGGATGCATCAGGTTTTACAGAAGTATGATCCGTTTTTACGCCCCTGACATAAACGAAACCTTTACACTTCCTGAGTCGGATTCAGGTCACTGCTGCCGTGTTTTAAGAATGACAGAGGGAGATGAGATCGAGGTCGTAAACGGCAAGGGCATTTCATACCATTGCAGAATTACAGACGCGCACCCTAAACGCACAAAAGTTGAAGTATTGTCCGAATCATTGGAACAAAAACACTGGATAGGCAATCTTACGCTTGCAGTCGCACCCACAAAAAACATGGACCGCATGGAATGGCTGATTGAAAAGTCTGTTGAAATCGGTATAGACAGGATTATATTTCTTAAATGTGAACGAAGTGAACGTAAAGAGGTAAAAGATGACCGCATACTGAAAATATTGGTATCAGCTATGAAGCAAAGCATGAAGGCGACATTACCGGTATATGACGGTATGGTTGATTTTAAAAGATTTATATCCGAAGACTTCGGAAAAGCCCGGAAATTCATAGGATATTGCTCCCCTGAATATCCAAGGCTCCAACTTCTGGAACAATATGAACCGTTGAAAGACGCAGTCATTGTAATCGGTCCTGAAGGGGATTTCGCACCACAGGAGATCAAAAATGCGGTAAATAACGGTTTTGAATGCGTAACATTCGGCAACACCCGTTTGCGAACAGAAACTGCCGCACTATATTCCCTAACCAATATACATAGCATCAATGAATATACAAGAATACATAAAAGCAAGTAAAAGCAACAATTTCTTCCTTTTGGCAGGGCCCTGTGTTATAGAAGGGGAAGACATGGCTCTGGAGATCGCTGAAAAGATGGTTCAGGCTACCAACGATCTTGATATTCCCTATATCTTCAAAGGCAGTTATCGCAAAGCCAACAGAACACGTATTGATTCCTTTACCGGAATAGGTGATTTTAAAGCATTAAACATTCTAAAAAAGGTTCGGGACACATTTGGAATCCCCGTCGTGACAGATATACATCTGCCATCCGAAGCTGAGATTGCAGCTGAATATGTAGACATTTTACAGATTCCTGCATTCCTGTGCCGCCAGACAGACCTGCTTGAAGCCGCTGCAAAAACAGGAAAAACTGTCATTATCAAGAAAGGGCAGTTCCTCTCACCTGAGTCAATGAAATATGCGTGTCAGAAAGTCAGAGACAACGGTAATAAGAATGTAATGGTGACAGAAAGAGGAACCACATTCGGATATGGAGACCTGATTGTGGATATGAGATCCATTCCACTGATGAAAGCCGCTTGCGATGCACCTGTCATACTCGACATAACCCACTCTCTTCAGCAACCCAATGCTTCCGGGGGAGTCAGTGGCGGTCTTCCACAGCTTATATCAACTATAGCAAAGGGAGGAATCGCAGTAGGTGCTGACGGAATATTTATGGAGACTCACCAAAATCCATCGTTTGCAAAGAGCGATGGGGCAAATATGCTGCCCCTTCATGACGCACGTGCACTGCTTGAGAAACTGACAATTCTAAGAAAAGCTGTAAATGAGATAGGATAATGTCAATATCCAACCCAAATTATATAATACACAACATCCAACAGATTCCACAAATGAAAATCAAACCAATAATTATTGCGCTCGGATTAATTGTCACATTAAATGCATCCGCACAACAATTTGATCCATTAACCAAGGCTGTGCTTAACGGATACAAACAGATACTTGAAGAGAATCCAAAAGACTACGAGACTCTATACCAAAGGGCTACGCAATATTACAAGCTGTCAATGTACGACAACGCGCTTGTAGACATAATGAAAGCTCTCGATTTCACACCTGCAAAAGAGAAATCATTGAGAATAGATGAGTTTTCCATGCTTAGCGACATATATATCCAGACAAAGGATTACGAACAGGCACTACAAGCGGTCAATAATGCCCTTGCCCTGTCTCCGTCGGATTACGCACTTCTGTATAAGAAAGGAAATATATGTCTTTATCTCAATAATCCGGAAGAAGCGATTACAGCATTCAGTTCAATGCAAAGACTGAAAAGCCGCAGTCAAGAAGCATTCTTCGGTATGGCTAAATCCAACATAATGATGGGCAACAATGAAGCCGCACGGGAACTTATAAGAGAAGCTGAAAAAGCTGATCCAAGCGGATGGCTCACATTCTCAAGAATAGGTGATCTATACAGCGATATGAACGAAGATGAAAATGCCGCTGCGAATTATCTCAGCGCATTCAGTCTCGCAGACAATGATACCAGCAGACCTCTCCAATCGCTGATTAAACTTGCAGATAAAAATTATCCTGCTGTAGAAGCCGCAATACAGTATGCTATTTCACGAAGCTCAAATCCGGACGCACTCTATTTCCTTCAGGCAAATATAGCATATAATAGCGGAAGCTTCAATGAGGCATATAAAGGGTTTTCCAAACTTCTTGAATCAAAAGAAGGACAGATAGGTTCCGTATATGCAAAAATGGCGTTGACTTGCCTTGCACTTGAAAAATTCTCCGAGGCACAAACAAATGCTGATATGGCTGCTCTGAAGGAGAATTCAGTCAATACTTTAGTGACTAAAGCTAAAGTCTACAACGCCTGCGGCAACGCTCCTGTAGCAATGATGTCAGCGTCCAAAGCACTAAGAATCGATGCAAACTCACCGGAAGCCCAGGTTGAACTCGCACTTGCGAATCTTCAGCTCGATGACAGCAAAGCAGCTCTTCAGAGTCTCAACGAGGTGGCTCTTACAGCCCCCGATAATGCATATGCACTTATGATAAGAGCATATGTGAATTTTGACATCATAAACGATGCAAAAGAAGCAATACACCAATATGCCCGTATATCGGAATTGCAGGAAGATTCCTTTCCCGGTATAACTTACAAGGCAATGGCCAAATGTTTTGCCGGAAAGAAACTCGACGCTGACGAGATAATGAAAAGAGCACTCAAAGATGCCAATTCTCTGAATAAAGATGATTATTATTGGGCGTCGGTCTATTATGCCCAGACTGGAAATCTGACAGAGGCAATGTCTTTGATTCAGAAATCTATCGCAGCCGGTTACCAGAACCGATTCAATCTTTATTCCAACAAAATAGCCAATCTGAATATATCACCTATAAGACATCTTCTTAAAAAGTAATTAATTAAGTAAGTAATAAAAATTAAACGATATATGTAAGTGAAAATATCTTGAACCATAAAACTTGTTCTTTATTACGTCTTCCGTCTTGTCGGTCAGTCGCATACGCCAGCATGATCTATCCCTCCGCGACAAAATCCTTCAATAAATAACGGCGTTTTATATGTTCATTAATTTTTATCACTTACTTAAGAAATTATTTTTTAAATAGCAATCGCATAAGCATTAATATGCAAAATGCTGAATTGCAACGCCGATCACAACCATTAACATCCTTTAACACTTTGTGCAATTTAATAATTGCACAAAAAAACAGTGATGTGCAAATGGTTCAAAAATATGTTGTAAAACATATTTATTGTATAAAAACATAATACACAACTGGTTGCGTTTCACAAATAGGCTAACTCCAAGAATTGTTCAGAAAAAACTTCTGGAAAAATTAGGATTTAGCCTATTTTTTCTTTACATTTGAGAAGTTTGGAATTAAAAAACTTAAAATTTGTAAAGAATTAATGGAACAGACGCTTGTCATTTTAAAGCCATCAGCAATAGAACGCTCACTCATCGGAGAAGTTATCGGAAGAATAGAAAAACGCGGACTTATAATCTGTGGCATGAAAATGATCCAATTGGATGAGGCAATATTACGCGAACACTATGCACATTTGGTCGACAAGCCATTCTTCCCCTCTATTGTTGAATCGATGACAGCATCTCCAGTTGTTGTAATGTGCCTTAAAGGAGTAGACGCAGTAAGCGTATTCAGAGAGATGACAGGTGTCACCAACGGTCGCAAAGCAGCCCCCGGCACACTTCGCGGAGACTACTGCGTAAGCGGACAGATGAATATAGTTCATGCAAGCGACAGCATAGAAAACGCAAAAATTGAATTGGCGCGATTCTTCAAGCCTGAAGAGATTTTCGATTACACTCCTGTTACTGCAGGTTTTCTTTATGGAAACGATGAATTGTAAATTCCGAACTAAATTATTTTTCACTTTTTCAAAAATCTTCTCTTTTTCTCAAAAGAAAAAACTGTAATGACAAAAATAAGGAAAATAACCATTATCTGCCTTGGGCTGACACTAATTACACCATTTGTAAAGGCTCAACAGATAATTTCAAAGTCCGCGCATAGCGATATGCACAAACAGCTTCTGGCAAACCAAGCCAAAAGCAAAGATCAAATCAGATTAATTGAAAAGAATACATTTATCGACCTGCTTGATGAAGCAGAGCCTGAACTTGATATCTATACAGAAGGATGGAACAGTAAATCGGTCAATCCATTCAAGGATGCTGATGTTCCGGACAGCAAGATAATTGACGTAACCGGTTATGCCATGCCTTGTCCGGGCAGAGTGACCTCACCATACGGATATCGCGCACGTTTTAGAAGAATGCATAAGGGTATCGATCTCGGAATACATAACAATGATACTATATATGCCGCTTTCGACGGCAAAATCAGACTGACGGCATATGAACGCAAGGGATATGGAAATTATGTAATCATTCGCCATCCTAACGGTCTCGAGACCGTGTATGGTCACTTAAACAAGACTCTTGTAAAGCCGGATGAAACCGTTCGCGCCGGTGACCCCATAGCTTTGGGTGGCAGCACAGGCAGAAGCACCGGTCCCCATCTACACTTTGAAACACGATTCATGGGTTATGCCATCAATCCGGCAGCTATCTTCGATTTTGCAAATCAGACAACCCATACAGATACATACGCATTCTCAAAATCAACTTATACACAAGGACGTAACTATGCTCCGGCAAACATCCTTGCTCAGTCTGAATCCCAGAACCCATATAAAGCCGCCAAGTCCTCCCGTTCATCCTACAGAGTTAAAAAAGGCGATACATTATCCTCGATTGCCCGTTCATACGGTCTTTCAGTTACCCGTCTGAGAAAACTTAACGGACTTGGAAAATCAAGTTCAATCAGAAGCGGACAAATTCTGAAATTAAAATAACAATACAATTCTCATAACGTAATGAGGGATGAAACCGGCATAGGTCTTCATCCCTCTAATGTTTTGTAACATCCTCAATTATTACTGCGTAAAGTCTTCTATTAAGTTCCGGACTGTTGCACGGTCCGGTTTATGTCGACAACAGGATAAGGCGAACCATACAAATAATCGGGATCAAGCCCTGGAGATATATATCCCTCCGCAATAGTATCACGACCTGACGGATTTTCAAATACATATAACCTAAATTTATTCAACATTGCGGCAATATGTTCAAATACTCCTGACTGAATACCTTCGTATGGAATCCATGATGAAGTAGAGGTAAAACAATATACCTGAAATGGTATTCCACCGTTTGTCTGAGCCAATGTATTCACAAAACATGTATCTACACTGCTTATATTAGAGTTTTGGAGAAGCCACATCATCATATATGCTCTGAATACACCAAGGTTGGTATCGATTGTACCATCTACAAGTCCCTCACTGTTGCCGACATCCTCTATCCTACCTGCTTCACGCTGTTCTATTTTCTTTTCAATCCAATTCTTAAGCAACGGTATCTTTGCAAATTCCTTTAGCATTTCATCATCTGTAGCGACAACACTGTCTGCATCTATATAATATGATCTTTGTATTCTACGTGTATTACTGATTGACATATTTCTGTAATTCCGGAATCCCTGACTTACCAGACTATACGGTGGAAGAGTAGATATGGTCTTATCCCAATTCAGAATCTTAATTGCTGTCAGACCGACCCCTACAACTACCCCATTGGCATCCGAACCATACGGTACAATCCAGTCACCTTCGTGTAGAGAGTCATCTTCGGCAAGCTGGACTCCGGCCACCACACCCATTATATTGTCTTTGAAAACAAGCATCAACACCGCCGAGAATGCGCCTAAACCTGCAAGAAGTGATCCGGGAGACTTATTTATCAGGATCGCGAGAACCACAATAATGCAAATGATCCAAAGAAGCAGTTTAACAAGTTGGACTACACCATTCAACGGCAACTTCCGTTTATTGGCACGGTCGTTTATATTAGTCCAAATGACATTTGCCAGTGTACAAAGAGTATCAGTTACTACTACCGCTACAAAAATCCAAGTAAGGCGAGATAGCCACGAAGCCAACGACACATGTGCATTAAGTGTGAACTGAATCAAGACCAGAAAAAACAATGCCGGTATAACCCTGCAAAGTTTTGTAAAGAACCTACTATCCACAAGATATTTATACACTTTGCTTTTGACATATGGTCCTGTTTTCTCCAGTATAAAGACAACAATCCATTGGAGTGCAAGTCCGACACCTAAAGCAACAGCAAATACAAGAATTGAATATATCCAGATAAACAGCGTTGTGTTACCTTCCAAACCTAAGACACCCATCACCCAATTGACACAATCCATCAGAATTCGGGCAATAAAATAAGATCCTTGTTCGGCATTATCAGAAAGGTGGATCTTAAATACGTCTGCATTCTCCTTCCCGGATATCATTATAGATGCAATCAGTGGAATCATAATAAAGCAATATTTGACAATTACTAACTTTATTACAATCCTAAATCAGTAAAGTTCAAATTGGATAACAAACTGTTTAATTACAAATAATTCTGCGATAAAGTTTTAAACAAGCTCTTAATAAGCAAAAGGGTGTACCAAAGTCTTCATTTTGATACACCCTCTAATTCTATTATCTGTTTTCTAAACAATCGGCTCGAGTTTCACCGTAAAGTGTCTCATCAGTTCTGCTTCCCACACAATCTTCAGACCTTTAGTGATCTGTTCTCTTCTGTCATAGACATTTTTCAATGCCACCGCGATTACATCCATATGATTGTCGGTATATGTACGGCGAGGGATTGCAAGTCTTACGAAATCCAATCCATCAAATCTGTTTTCACGGGTGACAGGATCCCTGTCTGCGAGAATATAACCTATTTCACAGCCGCGCACTCCTGCTTCCTTGTATAATTCCACTGTCAATGTCTGTGCCGGAAATTCTTCCTTGGGAACATTGGTCAGAATCAACGATGCATCAACAAAAATAGCATGACCTCCGGCAGGACGCTGATATGGGACACCGTATTCATCCAGCTTCTTGGCAAGATACCCGACCTGATGAATACGGGTATGCAACATTTCAAACTCTGTATTTTCATCAAGACCGACAGCCAAAGCCGCCATATCACGTCCGTTCATACCACCATATGTAAGATAGCCTTCGAACGGTATACAAAAAGCTTTTGCAGCTTCATACCAATCCTCATGACGAGTGGCAATAAAGCCTCCCATATTCACCAATCCATCTTTTTTAGCCGACATTGTCATTCCGTCGGCATTCCTGAATATCTCAAGACATATCTCTTTTATGGTAAGATCCGCATATCCCTTTTCACGCATTTTTATAAAATAGGCATTCTCTGCAAAACGTGCGGAATCCAATATTACTCTTTTTCCATATTTATCAGCAAGCTTCCTGACAGCCTTTATGTTTTCAAGAGATACAGGTTGCCCGCCTGCCGTATTATTGGTTATAGTAACAATAATAAACGGCACTTTATCGGCATTACTTTTTAAAACATTCTCAAGTTTGACGAGATCAACGTTGCCCTTGAATGGTGCCTCAAGTTGCGTATCTTTTGCTTCATCAACCGTACAATCCACAGCAAAAGCATGTCGAGACTCGATATGACCTTTTGTCGTATCAAAATGAGAATTGCCCGGAACTATATCACCGGATTTGACAAGAGCAGAAAAGAGTACATTTTCCGCAGCCCTGCCCTGATGAGTCGGAATGACATATTCGAATCCCGTAATCCGATTAATTGTTTCCTTAAGTTCATAGAAAGATCTGGCACCGGCATACGATTCATCACCGGTCATTAACGCAGCCCACTGACGGTCACTCATAGCACCGGTTCCGGAATCTGTAAGACAGTCAATATAGACTTGATCCGCTTTCAACTGAAAAACATTATAATATGCATCCTTAAGCCACTGCTCACGCTGCTCACGTGTACTTTTACGTATAGGCTCAACCATTTTTATTTTCCATGACTCTGCATAAGGTAGCTCCATCGTATTAAATAAGTAATAAAAGTTAAACAATATATTTAAGTAAGTAAATAAAACATATTATGAGAAAATGATCTTTCAGGTATTACAACCGGCTTTGAGATATGTTCAACTACTTGATAAATTTACAGCATAAATTGATATTCTCAAAGCTAACAGATAAAAAATATGCATATTAACCAAGCAATTCATAAAAAATTGTTTTATTTACAAAACCATTAAATAATAATTGAACAAATATACCAATTGCAAGATCATCCACATTTTAAACAGTTTCTTTCCCAAAATCATTTTAAAATAGTTATTTTTGCATAAATTAGTTTTTCCCCACAAGAATATATTTACCAAACGCAGATACACTTTAATATGGATACAAAAAAATTGATCGATCTAATTTCAGCGAGGGCATCATTGTCTAAGGATGAATCAGGAAAACTTCTGACTGAGTTTTCAAAAATAGTATCTGATTCCCTTATGGAAGGAGACTCAATATGTATTCCCTCTGTCGGTGTATTTGAAACGAAACTTCGTGCCGAAAGATATGCAATACACCCTTCATCCGGCAAGAAACTGCTTGTCCCCCCTAAACTATCGGTTGTGTTTAAGCCTTCAAACATTTTAAAACAGAAAATACGCTGAAACCATGAAACAGAAGATTGTATTTCCGACTCTGGTAGCCAACCTCGCCATACAGTCTGGCAAATCGAAGAAACAATGTGAGGATTTCTTGCGAGAGCTTTTCGGCATTATTGAGGAAGAATTGACAGTTGGTGAAAGCGTAAAAATAAAAGGGCTTGGAACATTTAAACTGATAAATGTCGATCCACGCAAAAGTGTTGATGTCAATACCGGAGAAGATATTGAGATACCGGGACACAAAAAAGTTACGTTCATACCTGCCAAAGAACTGTCAGAGAGAATTAACGAACCATTCTCAATGTTTGAATCGGTAGAATTGCCGGATGATGTACAACCCGGTTCCTATAACAATATAGATACTGAAAATACAAGTCCACTTGATATTGAAAACAGTAAGAAATATGACGAACAACCCAACATCGAAGATACAGAAGTACAGTTGATACAAGAGCAACTGACAGAACCGGAAAATGATCCGGAGCAAACAATTCCAGAGATAAATACAGAATCAAATCCGGTATGCTGTGATGATTCCGATTCTTATGAGTATTACGAAGAAACTCCGGCGCCGTCAAAAAGATTCCGTTTCTTATGGGGCTTTATTTCCGGAATAACACTCACATTGGTTATTCTAATGGCTGCATTTTTTCTTCTTGGAGGTGAAATCAAAAATATATTGGATTTAAAGTCCTCCTTAAACAAAGAGACACCGACAATATCTAATATAGAGAAAGGAAAATCAAAAGAAAATCAAGATACCGTTGCTTCTGATATCCATGTCGATTCAGCCAAGCCAAATGCAGAAGTAGAAAACGCAGTTCTAACCATGCCCTCTGATGTGCCTGTATACGACACAATTTCCCGCACACGCTATCTGACAACAATGGCAAAGGAGCATTATGGCAACTATAACCTTTGGCCTTATATCTATATTGAGAACCAAAAAATATTAGGTCATCCTGATCGGATCAAGCCGGGGACACGTGTAGTAATACCAAGTTTATCAAAATACGGTGTCAATGCTTCTGATCCGGAAGATATCCGTCGCGCCAAAAGCAAGGGTGTAGAAATCTACTCACGCTATCAATAAGTAAACCCGTATTGAAAGCCATCATGATAATAATATGAAAACAATATTTATAAAATTTCATTTATTAATTTTAATCTTAACGTTAGTTGGTTTTTCCACTGAAACATTTGCATATAAGTTTAAACATACAATAACTGGAAAAATCTTTATTTATAGACCACCGAGTACTTTTCATTTTGGAGGGAGAAGTATATATGATTTACATGGTACCAGAACTCCTTTTGAATGCAAACCTGAAACGGATATATTCGGTAACAAGGATTATAATTTCCTTGATTCATTTGCAGAATACAGAGTAGATGAAAAGCTTAAGGAATTTGCAAAAGAATTTAAGATAAAAGCAAATCTCATAATTGACGTTGATGATTCCGGTGATCTTGACATTTTTAATATAAGAATAGAAACACCTGAAAAATCCGCTATTTTAGAGGGGAAATATGGTATTGATTTAACAGGCAATAAAATTAGAGTCGACCATAAATCAGCCGCATTTGAGCCAATAAACATAAAGGGCGACAACAACTGGCTTTTGATTTCCGAGAGGGGTATGATATGCTGTCTGAACCCTGGCTTTACGTCAATTTGGATGGAGTTTGATCAGAAATCAAAAGAAAAAGCAACGCAAACCATAGCGAGTTTAAGACTATCAGACTCCCGTAATATAGAAAAGATTCAAGACCCCTTGTTATCAAAGTCTGTACAAGAAATTATTGAGACCGCCAGAAAAAGAGAAAAAGCAACACCAAACATAGCAAATTCAAGATCCGCAGACTCTCGTAGTAATAAAGAAAAGATTCAAAAACCATCGGAATCAAAGTCTGTACAAGAATTTATTGAAACCGTTAGACATGAGCAAGAAAAAGTTCATGCCACATTATCAGGCAAGGTTTCCGGGACAAAACAACCTACACAAACTGAGCTTCCACGCAATTGGTCAGATTTGTTTAATGCATATGACAGACTGGTTTTACAAAATTGGGGATTTGAAAAAGATGGAGCTGATGGCAAACGCTACAAACCTCAAAATTACGAATATCTTGAATTATCACCTTCAGAGGGATCCCAAACATTTTTGACATGGAACGGCTGCTCAGACGGAGACCATATATATATTGTAACCATTAATGAGGATACATTGGAATTTGTCGGTCAAAAATATCCTAAGAATAAAGAGATTAAAAATTATCAGAAAATAAAATACATTGTACCGACAAACGATAACAATTTCTTTGTTAAAACAATAGACAAATATGGAGTTTTAAGGTTTTACAACACCGTGAACAAACGTAATAAATAAAACAAATAAAATCCGCAGGTCTTTTGGACTGCGGATTTTATTTGTTTGAAGAATGCGGAAGAATTACTCTGCGACTTCTTCTGTAGTTTCAGTCTCAGCATTTTCAGCCTCAAGAGCAGCTTTTGCAGCAGCCTCTTCAGCTGCGAGCTTTTCTGCTTTCTTCTTAGCTACAGCCTCACCTTTTACACGGTTCTTCTCAACCTCAGCCTCATAACGTGCTTTAGCATCTTCAGCAGCCTTAGCCTCTGTTTTAGCTTTTGCAGCTTCTGCGGCTTTAGTGCGGTCTGCTTTCCAAGCTTCGAAACGACGGGTTGCCTCTTCCTCTGTGAAGGCTCCTTTCTTAACGCCGCCACGAAGATGTTTCATAAGCATGACACCCTCTTTTGAAAGTATTGAACGAACTGTGTCTGTAGGCTGTGCACCAACCTCTACCCAATACAAAGCACGGTCGAAGTCTAAACTTATTGTAGCAGGATTAGTGTTCGGATTATAAGAACCTATCCTTTCAATAAATCTACCATCACGTGGTGCCCTGCTATCGGCGACTACAATTGGATAAAAAGCGTAGCCTTTACGGCCATGACGCTGCAATCTGATTTTTGTTGCCATAAACTTTGCCGGTTTATTGTGTTGAATAAATTTAATTAAGAAACTCCTTTTAGGAATTCCAAACGCAAAATTAATTCATTTCCCACTTTCTACAAAGTATTTTGCATTTTATTTCGTAATTTTGCAAAACCAAAGTTTCCGATATGGAACGCAACGGCACCATCTCCCTAAAAATTATCATCAGGAGAATACATCTCAAAAGACCTGAAAGAATACTTATAATATTTTTTCATAATAAATTTAAACAGTTTCTTAGATATCATGGCTGAGAATTCATTATTAAGCAGATTAGAAGGACTTGACGCCCGGTTTGAAGAGGTGTCCACTCTGATAACCGATCCGGCAGTACTTGCAGACCAGAAAAGATATGTCCGTCTGACAAAAGAATATCATGATCTTAAAAATATAATAAACACTCGAAACGAATATAAGTCAAAACTTGATCTGATTGCAGAGTCAAAGGAGGTAATGGCATTCGAAGAAGATGAGGAAATGAAAGCCCTTGCTCGTGAAGAGATGGATGCGGCAGAAGAGGCACTACCTTATCTTGAGGAGAAAATCAAACTGCTTCTGATTCCGGCAGATCCTGATGATTCAAAAAATGCAATGGTAGAGATCAGAGGCGGGACAGGAGGAGATGAGGCCGCCCTTTTTGCCGGAGATCTTTTTCGCATGTATCAGAAATATGCGGAGTCAAAGGGTTGGCAACTTGCCGTATCTTCAGTATCGGAAGGGGCTGCCGGAGGATTCAAAGAGATTATTTTCAACTTATCAGGCAACGATGTATACGGAACCATGAAATATGAGAGTGGAGTGCATCGAGTTCAGCGCATACCGGCAACCGAGACACAAGGTCGCGTCCACACATCCGCAGCAACCGTAGCGGTACTGCCGGAAGCGCAGGAATTCGAGGTTGAAATACATGAAGGAGAGATTAAATGGGACACATTCCGTTCCGGAGGAGCCGGAGGTCAGAATGTGAACAAAGTTGAATCAGGTGTACGTCTGCGATACAACTGGAAAAATCCAAATACAGGAAAGGTTGAGGAAATACTGATAGAATGTACTGAAACCAGAGATCAACCTAAAAACAAAGAAAGAGCCTTGTCCCGCCTGCGTACATTCATCTATGATCGCGAACATCAAAAGTATCTCGACGATATAGCTTCAAAAAGAAAAACAATGGTCAGTACCGGAGACCGTTCAGCAAAAATACGGACTTACAATTATCCACAGGGTCGAATTACGGATCACCGCATTAATTATACAATTTATAATCTACCTGCATTTATGGACGGAGATATTCAGGAGTGCATCGATTCTCTTATAGTTGCAGAAAATGCCGAAAAACTTAAATCCGCAGAATTATAACATTCCCTGAAACCGCTGAGTATTACCGATTTTTAACATTATCAAGTGATCTTTTTATACATTGGCTCGTTTTAATATTGAAGAAGGAACCCAGTAAATGAGAATAATAAATCAAATTTGTTTATTAGCTTCTTTATTTGATTAATCACCCATAGTTCATTTATTAAAATTTAATGCCATGTACATTCTGTCAATAATAAGTTACGTAATCGGAGCAATTCTCCTCGGAATTTCATGTTTCACAATCAACGTTGCCACAACATGGTGGCTCGGAGGGATAGCTGTAGTTTTTCTTGTATTAGGATGCGTATTTCAATACAATGCCACAAAAAAACGTGATCTGATTCATCACCATCGTCACTAATAGCGTATATATTGAGTAGGTAATATCACTTATTAGAAGCTGTTTAAATTTTATTGAATCAAATTTAAACAGCTTCTAAGACACTGAACTCGTCTTGACTTATTTACGAATGTTAAAACGTGTAATGAATATATCCCGCTGATGTTAAGAAAAAATAAGTCAAGACAAGTTCACTCTTCGTTTCGTGGAATTGACTTGCAATGTCTCTAAAAATTTTTCCGCCTGTTCAAGAGAAGAAGGCTTGCCTATATCCAGAATTTTAAGAGTATCATCCCTTAATGCTCTTATTTTCAAATTGTCAAGACCTGAAAGTAAAAAATCCATTATCGGAAAAGATTTCTTAGCGATACGAGATGAATATTTATCAAGACTGAGCAACGCATTCTTACCAAGAATATATATACCGCTGAAAGCAAGCTCTACTATTTCATTAGATTGAAAGTCTTTTACTTTTCTGTATTCATCTGTCTTCAAATTATGCCACCCGCATAAATCACGATTTGAATCAAAAACAAGTTTGCGGCTTGAATCTCTGTCGCATACAAGCAATGTTATATCATTGTCTTCATGAATATGAATATCATGCAGCAGCCCGAGATCGGCAGAGGAAAGAATATCGACATTATGAACCAGCAAAGGAGCGTCAGCCATCATCTTCGATGCCTGTAGTATACCGCCTCCTGTATCAAGCAACAGATCGGACTCATCGCTGACACGTACACTTATACCAAAATCATTACCTTCAAGAAATTCAAGAACCTGATCGGCAAAATGGTGTACGTTTACAATTATATTATCATACCCCTGACTCGCCATCAACTTCATAACTCTTTCAAGCATCGGCACTCCGTCTACAGGCACCAATGCCTTAGGATGCTCTAATGTCCAGGGACGCAGACGTGTTCCAAGCCCTGCCGCCAGAATCATTCCATTCATAATATTCTGTCAATTTTCTGTTCACGATGCAATATACGCACATTGATGCCCGGAAAATCTTTCTTCAATTCATGTGCCAATTTCTCAGCACAATATACCGAACGATGCTGACCACCTGTACATCCAAAACCGATTTGAAGATCATTGAATTCTCTTCTCAGATATGTATTTACCGATTGTGACACAATCTCTTTTGCCTTACTTACAAATCCAGACACCTCTCCCCTCTCCTCAAGAAAATCTTTCACAGGTTTGTCAAGTCCCGTGAACCTCTTGTATTCATCATATCTCCCCGGATTATGCATTCCTCTGCAATCAAACATAAATCCGCCACCGTTTCCTGTAAAATCCTCAGGATATCCTTTCTTATATGAGAAACTAATAACAGTCACCGTCAAACCGGTATGATCGCTGTTGCTGAACCGGCCATCCTCACATATCTTTTTGCAAACACGCTTAAGTTCGGGATAACTGTCAGCAATACCTGTTTTAAGCACTGTCCTCAGATTCTTCAAAGCCTGTGGTATACTTTCAATAAAGTGGGATTTCTTCTCGACAAGACCTCTGAAACCATATGCACCCAAAACCTGAAGAGTTCGGAACAAGACAAACCTGTTGATAAGATTCCTTCTTGACTCATTATCTTCCGGAAAACACCCTTTCGGGAAATGAGACATGAATTCCTCAATCTTCTCATATCTGAAATTATCCTTGAAATCAGCTTTTGCCTGCCATAAAAACGATACAGCATCATATATTGCCGGACCTTTTCTGCCACCTTGAAAATCTATATACCAAGGCTCGCCATCACGGATCATTACATTCCTGCTTTGGAAATCACGAAACATAAAACCATTAAACCCGTTATCATAACATAATGACTCAGCGTAAGATTCAAAATCATCCTGCAAAGTCTCCTCATCAAACACCACTGCGGAGGGCTTCAGATATTCATATTTAAAATAGTTCAGATCCCAAAGAGCCTGACGCAAGCAAAAGGGATTATACTCGGTTTTATCCATCCATAAATCAGGATTTACCTGCTGCATACAGGCAAGACCAGCAAGAGTCTCACTTATAAGTTCGCTCAATGATGGTATATTTTCCGACAGACTGACATCAGATGCAATACAATTCCTGTTATACTTAAGTATGACATCCATTAATGACAATTTACCCAGATCCTCTTGTATATAGTTCATATAATCTGATGTGCGAAGGTAGATATCAGGTACTTTTATTCCTTGTGATCTGAACAGAACTCCCAGATTCACAAATGCGCGGCACTCTTTTGCATCATCACCTACGGTGCCAATACATCCGGCAGACTCTGACATATAATTCGGATCATCCGACTTTTCAATTGCAGAACCATAAATACGGAAATATTTCCTATTGCTTCCGGAGAGAGGGAGTTTCACTACAGAATCCGGACAAAATCCGAAATATTCCTTAAATAGACCTGACAGGATATCAACATCCCTATCTGAAATGAACTGCATATCGTTTTAAATAGTTTTATAATGCAAAGTTAATAAACGTAACGCATTTTTTATTAACTTTGCAACGAAGCATTAATCAAAAAAGCAATAAAACCCAAATAAAGATCAAAACCAATAAAAAAGATACAGCAATGGCTAAAATCGAAGATTTCAATTTTAATGGTAAAAAAGCCATAGTCAGGGTAGACTTCAACGTACCCTTGGATGAGAACGGCAACATTACAGATGACACACGTATACGTGGCGCTCTCCCCACACTTAAAAAGATCCTTGCTGACGGAGGAAGTCTGATTCTGATGTCTCACATGGGAAAACCCAAAGGAAAGATAAACACAAAACTCAGTCTTTCACAAATACGTGAAGCAGTTGCCAAGGCTTTAGGTACAGATGTAAAATTTGCTCCGGACTGTGCAAAAGCATCCGAAGCGGCAAAAGACCTAAAACCCGGAGAAGTTCTTCTTCTCGAGAACTTGCGCTTCTATCCCGAAGAGGAGGGCAAGCCTGTAGGTATCGAAAAAACAGATCCCGCATACGACGAGGCAAAAAAGGCAATGAAAGAGAGTCAGAAAGAATTTGCCAAGACTCTTGCAAACTATGCGGACGTTTATGTTAATGATGCATTCGGCACAGCACACCGTCGTCACGCTTCAACAGCCGTGATAGCCGACTATTTTGATCAAGACCACAAAATGCTCGGATTCCTTATGGAGAAAGAGGTCAAAGCGGTCGACAATATTCTTAAGGATATAAAGCGTCCGTTTACAGCGATCATGGGCGGTTCCAAAGTATCTACAAAAATAGGAATCATCGAGAATCTAATGGACAAGGTTGACAACCTCATTCTTTGTGGCGGAATGACTTATACATTTGCCAAAGCAATGGGAGGCAATATTGGAAAATCCATATGTGAGACAGACAAGCTTGACCTCGCTTTGGATATAATGAAAAAAGCTAAAGAGAAAGGTGTCAACCTCGTGCTCGGCACAGACTGTGTCGCTGCAGACGATTTCAACAACAATGCCAACACTCAGATATGCTCAGTAATGAACATACCGGAAGGCTGGGAGGGTCTTGATGCAGGTCCGGAATCTATCAAAGCGTTCCGCGAAGTTATTGTCCCTGCAAAGACAATTCTTTGGAACGGACCTGCCGGCGTATTTGAATTCGACAACTTCACTGCCGGATCAAGAGCAATTGCAGAAGCTATTGTCGAGGCGACCAAGAATGGTGCATTCTCACTCGTTGGCGGAGGAGACTCTGTGGCTTGTGTAAACAAATTCGGAGTCGCAGACAGCGTTTCTTATGTATCTACCGGAGGCGGCGCTCTACTCGAGGCTATCGAAGGAAAAACACTTCCCGGTGTAGCTGCTGTTGAAGAAAAATAAAATAACCGAATACTGTTTGACTACAGTTGACCTTATGCTACTAAAATCGGCTCGAAGTATCGGACTTCAAGCCGATTTTTAATAAAAACCCGTAAAGGATATTAAATTTTTCAAGCCGACCGTTGTTTTAATCAAAATAAATTGTAATTTTGCAATGCATACCCTGAAAAAACTCGACCACGAGGGTCCATAACGGGAGTCGCATTAATAGCAAAGAAAAAAGAAACAATAATATAAAATAATTTAAACATTAACAAATCAATTAAAAATCAGAACGATTATGGAATCTCAGAAACCTGCAGCAACTCCTGTTTCTGCAAAAATCAAAAAAGAGGAAAAGATCAGTAACGTGCGTGGTATCCGCAACGCATTTATTGTGATCATCGCATGCGCTATCGCAGCAGTATGTATCTTCCTTTTCGGAATGGGCTATTCCGGCAACTTCGAGGGTAATGATCCCGCCGGTCATCCTCTCAATCTCGCCGGTACTGTTTACAAAGGTGGTTTCATCGTACCTATCCTGATGACATTGCTTCTCACAGTAATCGTATTGTCAATCGAGCGTTCAATAGCTATCAGCTCAGCTTCAGGTAAAGGCAACACCACAAAATTTGTTGCTGACATCAAAGCTGACCTTGCAGCAAACAAAATCGATGCCGCTATGGAGCGTTGCAAAAAACAGAAAGGTTCTGTAGCATCAGTTGTTTACAATACATTGGTACGCTACAAAGAGATGGATGCGAACGACACATTGAGCAAAGAGCAGAAACTTACAACTCTCCGCAACGAGGTTGAAGAGGCTACAGCACTTGAGATGCCAGGTCTGTCTCAGAATCTTCCAATCATCGCTACTCTTACAACACTTGGTACACTTGTCGGACTTCTCGGTACTGTAATGGGTATGATCAAATCATTCCAGGCTCTTGCATCTTCAGGTTCTCCTGACTCTACAGAACTTTCTACCGGTATTTCTGAGGCACTTGTGAACACAGCGTTCGGTATCGCAACCGGTGCATTCGCCGTAATTTCTTACAACTACTTCACCAATAAGATTGATAACCTTACCTACGCTATCGACGAAATCGGTTTCTCTATCGTAGCGACATTCGCAGCTACCCACAAGTAATCTGCACGCAACGAGAAATATAACCAAACTAAAACCGAAAAAAGTTAATAGCTAATATGGGAAGAGTAAAAATTGCAAGAAAAAGCACATTCATCGACATGACCGCGATGAGTGATGTTACCGTGCTTTTGCTTACCTTCTTCATGTTGACATCTACCTTCCTTTCAAAGGAGCCTGCAACTGTTATTACCCCGCCCTCCGTTTCAACGGAGAAGGTTCAGGAAACTAACTTCGTTCAGGTTCTGTTGAGTCCGGAAGGGAAAGTATGGCTGACCATGAACAATGACACCTCCGCAAACTGGAGTAATGAAAAAATGAAAATGGCATTGTTGGATAAGGTAGCCGAAATCTACAACGAGCAACATAAGAACAAATTAAGCTTCACACCGGAGCAAAAGTACGCCTTCAGCAAATTAGGTTCATTCGGTGTGCCGTTGGCACAAATGGGTGAATTTCTGAACCTGGCAAGCCAGCAGGAGGGTCAGACCCAAATGGACAAATGGTTGTCAGGCGAAGATGAGAATCCTAACCACGTAACCGGTATTCCAATCTCTTGGAACTCCGATGAGCAGAGACCGAATGAATTCCAAATGTGGATGAAAGCTATGCGTCAGACAGAGAACTCCAACCTCGCTGACAAGATCAAAGATGGAACAGGTGTTGCCATCAAGGCAGATCAGAACACAGCTTTCGACGTTGTACACATGGTAATGGACAATCTCCAGACCATCCACATGAACAAGTTTACATTATTGACCGCTCTTAAAGGGCCTGAAGAATAATAGAAAATGGCAGAAGTTCAACAAAACGATGGTGGCGGCAAAGGCAAAGCGCACCAGAAGAAAATGCAGATCCGCGTGGATTTCACGCCGATGGTCGACATGAACATGTTGCTTATCACATTCTTCATGCTCTGTACGACAATGATCAAATCGCAAACATTGACAATTGCACTTCCTTCAAATGAAAAAGTTCAGAATGAAGAGAACATGTCACAGGCTTCAGCCGACGACGCTGTAACAATCATTCTTGACGCAAAACGTAAAGTTGGTTCATTTGATGTGGATACAGTGAACGGTAAAGTTGTTCCTATTGTATACTACTACTTCGGTAAACCGGGTGGTGATGCAGG
Source organism: uncultured Muribaculaceae bacterium (assembly GCA_910579845.1). Classification (GTDB taxonomy): domain Bacteria; phylum Bacteroidota; class Bacteroidia; order Bacteroidales; family Muribaculaceae; genus Lepagella. The sequence goes on from CAJTWL010000001.1 coordinate 151,423, forward strand.
TATAATCGGTGCCGGTGGCACAGTATTGTCCGAGAACAACAACCTTCAGGAATCTGAATTCCTTGCAAACGATGAAAAATCAGGAAAAGCACGCGGTATCCGCGACATTATCCAGAAACGTAACAAGGATGTCTTGACCGAGATCAATAAGCTTAAAAAGAAATATCAGGATGGCGGATTCGGAAGTCTCGAAACAAAAGACGGTCGCGAAAAAGCACAGGCAGCTTATGATCAGGAAGCCTCAAAAGTCAGAAAGAATGAGAATTTGAAGAAACCGATTATCATCATCAAATCCACACCGCAGGCTTCATACGGAAGTCTCGTGTCTGTACTTGACGAGATGCAGATCAATTCAATCTCCAAATATCAGATCGATAACATGACAAAAGCGGATTCCCTTATGGTAATCGACTATCAAAACAGTCATCATAAATAAAGTGTCAGATTAATTAACCTTAAAGCAAAAAAAGAAATGGCTAAAAGAAATGTAGATCTGACCTCGGCTGAATGGCGTGACCTAATCTTCGCAGATAAAAATAAAGAATTTGGTGCATACCAACTGCGTAAGAGTAGTGACAAACGTCACAACATGGCAGCGCTATACACCTTGATTGGATTGGTAGTAATATTTTTCCTCATCATCGGATTCAGCAAGTGGAGCGACTATCGTGCAGAGCAACAAGCTCTCGCACTTCAGGAGCAACGTGAGAAAATGATGGCGGCGGCTCTTGCTCAGGAAGAAGAAATTCCGGAAGAGCCCGAAGTAGAGGAACAGAAATTTGAACAACCTGAAATTGAAGTACCCGAAGAGGTTCTGGCAACTGTTCAGGTCACTCAGATCGCTATTGTCGATGCAGACAAAGTGAAGAATGAAGTGATGGATATGGACACCCAGAAGGAGGACAATACGGCTCGTGGTGTTGTAACCCAAGAGGGTAGCGATGATGCAGATAAATTCAAAGCAGTTCAAGAGCAGGTTGTAGTTAAAGAACCCGAACCTGAAGTTAAACCCAAAGAGGAGGAGATTTTCGTTGCTGTAGAGCAACAGGCCGAATTCCCCGGAGGTCAGGGTGCTTTGATGAAATGGCTTAGCAACAATATTCGTTATCCCGAATCTGCACAGCAGAACGATATTCAGGGTCGAGTAATCGTTAAATTCGTCGTAGAAAAAGACGGATCCATCGGTAAAACAGAGATTCTGAAAGGTGTGGATAAAGATCTTGACCGCGAAGCACTCCGTGTAGTTAAGAAGATGCCACGCTGGCAACCAGGTAAAAACAATGGTGTTGCCGTACGAAGCTACTTCAACCTTCCGGTTGTGTTCCGTCTGCAAAACCAATAATTGGAATAAGATTCCACAAGATAAAAAGGAGAGTATCCGTCGGGATACTCTCCTTTTTATATCCTACCTTATCCATAAGGCAATATTAGAAGGGATAAATCCGTTTTTCAATTGTCTATGTTCAGGATTATTCTCACCATAATAATATTATTTGCATCAGATATAGCTATCAGTGCAGCCAATGTCATAATAACGGGCAAGGTTATTGACAATGAAGACAAACCTGTGGAGTTTGCAACAGTCCGTGTAGCCGGTACTGCTGTCGGTACAAATACGAATCTAAAGGGTGTTTATTCTCTTTCAGTAGCTGAGAAGGACACCATTGAAGTTGTATATACATGTATCGGATTTAAAACAATAAGCAAGAAGCTTATAAATCCACGGGGTGAACTGACAGTCAATGTCCGCATGTACCCCAATGACGTAGAACTGAAAGAGCTTGAGGTTCTCGGATTCCGCAACAATATCAACGGAATGCAGAGTTTTGATACCGAGAGCTTCAAGCTGTCTCCCGACGTTTCCGGAGGTAGCGTAGAAGCTATGATAACAACTATGCCTGGAGTAAATTCATCTAACGAGTTGAGTTCACAATATTCAGTGCGAGGCGGATCTTTTGACGAGAATTCCGTAAAAATCAATGGTGTAGAGATCTATAGACCTCAATTGGTAAGATCCGGTCAACAAGAAGGTCTGAGTATAATTAATCCAAGTATGGTAGGAAACCTAAAATTTTCCTCCGGAGGTTTCCCTGCCCGTTATGATGACAAGATGTCGTCAGTGCTTGACATAACATATAGAGAACCGGAATCATTTGAGGGTGATGTATCTTTGAGTCTCATGGGTGCCTCTCTTACATTAGGTCAGAATTCCGGCAAGTTCTCGCAACTTCACGGTGTGAGATACAAACGAAACAATTCATTACTCTCATCGATGGATACAAAAGGAGAATACGATCCTTCATATTTCGACTATCAGACCAATATCAATCTAAAGCCCTCGGATAAACTAACAATCAATTTTCTCGGCAATATATCACTTAATCATTATAACTTCAATCCCAAGGACAGAGAGACCACATTCGGGACAATCCAGGATGTAAAACATTTCAAAGTTTATTTCGATGGCGGCGAACGAGACAAATTTGAAACATTCTTAGGGTCTTTGTCAGCCACATACAGACATAACAAAGCCACAAGCTTTCAATTGGGAGCTTCAGGATTCCTCACAAATGAGCTCGTAACATATGATATTTCCGGCGAATACTGGCTCAACAAAGCCGGTACATCAGGGTCTGACGCCTTAGGTGGCGAAGTTGGTGTCGGCAAATATATGGAACATTCCCGTAACCGGCTCAAAGCATCTGTACTCAGCATTTTCCTTAATGGCACCACCCGGATAAAAAACAATCATATTACATACGGTATCAACTACAAGCGAGAGAACTTCCGTGACAGAACCAAGGAATGGGAATGGAGAGACTCAGCCGGTTATTCACTACCGGTTGCTCCAGATGGCGTGCATCTGGTATATAATCTTACATCAAAACAGAACCTTTCAACAAATAGGATTTCGGGGTTTCTGGAAGACTCGTACTATATAGATACAGAGAAAGCATATTATACGATCAACGGAGGGATAAGGTTATCTTATTGGGACTTCAACAAAGAATTACTTGTGTCACCGAGAATAAATATCTCAATGACACCGGCAGGAACAAACTGGAACCTTAGATTTGCCACAGGGCTTTATTATCAATCGCCATTCTACAAGGAATTCCGAATTACCAACACTGATGAATACGGCAACAGTTCGGTAGACTTGAACAACGACATCAAATCTCCGAGAAGTCTACAATTTATACTGGGTGCTGATTATACATTCCGTGCAATGAACAGACCGTTTAAAATCACGGGAGAAGCATATTATAAGAATCTATCTAATCTGATTTCATACGAATATGACAATTTGAAAATCAACTATACAGGCAAAAACGATTCAAAAGGATATATTGCAGGAGTGGACCTCAAGTTATTCGGTCAATTCGTTGAAGGCTCTGATTCTTGGCTAAGCTTCTCACTGATGAAAACCAATCAGACACTTGATGGGAAAAAAGTACCCCTTCCAAGCGATCAGCGATATTCCGTAAATCTATATTTTACCGACTATTTCCCTAAATTTCCAAAGCTGAAATTCAGTCTTAATGCCGTGCTTGCAGATGGACTTACAATGACAGCACCGCATAAAAGCCGGACTCAATCCTATTTCCGAGCTCCCGCCTACAAACGAGTTGACATCGGGGTAAGCTATCAGCTTGTAGGTGCGCCTACAGATGGAGTGCGACCATATAACATCTGGAGACATTTTAAAAGCATTGTCGTAGGTTTAGACTGCTTCAATCTATTGGATTTGAGCAACGTCAGCAGCTACTACTGGGTAACAGACGTCAATAATATACAATATGCAGTACCCAACTACCTCACAAGGCGTCAGATAAACGTCCGTCTCTCGGCAGAATTCTAATAACAAAATGGATTTATGAAACTCATTTAGTAATATAAATAAGAGCCGGTTCGACGATAAATGTAGAACCGGCTCTTACAGATAGTCTATTTATTTTATTCTTACAAATTTGGAAAGATCATTTTTAGTAAAATATATATCAGGATTCGTCCGAAACAGGCGTATTGACCTATAATTATCACTCTTTCTCAGCTCTTTTACCAATTCACCCCATCTCTCCGGCGAAATGTTTGAAACATCCGTATAACCAACATTCTCACCATTAAAAACGAAGGGACTCATAGTGTTCTCACCGAACTCCCACATAAGACAGGGAGGATTACTGTCAGACTGTGCCCATAATTTTAACGGGGTATCCTTGGGAACCTCATTACCGGTAGTACCAACCGTGGAACTCATCACATTCCTAACGGCATTCCCGTCTTTAGCAAGAGTACCTATTTTAATAGCATCCCCCTCCGGAGTATAGTTCTGAGTTATAACAAGACCTTCGGGATAAATTGTAACTATTGTAACAACCAGAAGCTCCTCCCCTCCTACTCCCTCATCACCATACATTATCTTTTCAGCATATCCCCAAACCTGAGGAGACTTAATTGACTCACAATCGAATGGTTCTGTCTCTATTATATCAATAAATTTTTTTGATATATATCGTTTTGAATTAGTATCAAAAGTATCTAACGTGTGTATCTCACACCAGTCACCAGAGGGTTTTACAAAAAAACGTTGCCCCTTATATGCAGGCATTACTTCCGACTTCGATTTTCTTCCGTTAAATTCAGTAAAAATAGAATATGCCTTAGGATAATTAGTCCCGGGACCGGTCCTAATATTGACATCATCAGTATTTACTTCCGCCAAATAGTATTCATTCATTGGGACCCTTACTTTTGCTTCAGCTGCGATGGCTGTCAAAACAACACAAATTAAAACAAACAATTTTATTAGATTATTCATAATTAAGAAGATATTAATTAATCAACTCATTAAATTTAAACGTAAGTGTTAAGTCATTTAGTTAATACATATTCACAGCACAAATTTAGTGAAAATTATGAAATTCTACATTAGAACAATATAGATGTCGGCATACTTATGAATCAATACAAGTTTGGTTTCTCATTTTCAACAGTAATGGAACTACGTTTGAATATTAGCGAAATGTTTAGTAATTTCGCATAAAATTCAGACAACAATCATGGCACAGAAACCAAGCATACCCAAGGGAACACGAGACTTCTCGCCTATAGAGATGGCTCGCAGAAACTATATTTTCGATACAATAAAGAGATCTTTCAAATTATTTGGATATAAACATATAGAAACTCCTGCAGTAGAAAATCTTAGTACACTGATGGGTAAATATGGAGAAGAGGGAGACAAACTACTTTTCAAAATCCTTAATTCCGGAGATTTTCTGAAGAATGCTTCCGATGAGGAACTGACAGAGCGCGCCCTTCCGAAGCTCACAAATAAACTGTGCGAGAAAGGGCTAAGATATGATCTTACAGTGCCATTCGCACGTTTTGTAGTTCAGCATCGCAATGAGTTGCAGATGCCATTCAAAAGATTCCAGATCCAACCGGTATGGCGTGCCGATCGTCCGCAAAAAGGTCGCTATCGCGAGTTCTACCAATGCGACGCAGATGTCGTAGGCTCCGATTCTCTTAATAATGAAATAGAATTACTCTCTCTTATAGACACGGTATTTTCGGATTTAGGCATTAGAATACTGATAAAAGTGAACAATAGAAAGATTCTTGCCGGCATTGCAGAAACCATCGGTGAATCAGAAAAAATTGTCGATATAACCGTTGCAATTGATAAGATAGACAAAATCGGTATCGAAAATGTCAACTCCGAACTAAGGGAGAAAGGACTATCTGAAAATGCCATAGGGAAATTGCGTCCTATCCTTGAAATGCAAGGTTCCAATGACGAAAAACTCAATTTAATGGCTGAGTTCCTTAAAGATTCTGAAACAGGAATGAAAGGAATAGAAGAAATGCGCACCGTACTCGACGGATTCGACAGGCTTGGTCATGAAAGCATTGTCGAGGCAGATCTTTCACTTGCCCGTGGACTGAATTATTATACAGGAACAATTATAGAAGCAAAAGCCCGTGACGTAGAGATCGGAAGCATCACAGGTGGCGGTCGATATGACAATCTGACGGGAGTCTTTGGAGTTTCCGGATTATCGGGTGTCGGAATATCCTTTGGTGCCGACAGAATATACGATGTGATGAACCAGCTGGATCTATATCCATCCTCAATAACAGAAAGCGTAAAGATACTTTTTGTAAACTTCGGAGATTCCGAAGCATTGCAATCAATGAAATATGTTAGAATTCTTCGATCTGCAGGCATATCTGCAGAGATATACCCTGACTCTGCTAAAATGAAGAAACAAATGACTTATGCAGACTCGGAGAATATACCATATGTAGGCATAGTTGGTGAAACAGAACTTAACGACGGAACAATTGTTGTTAAGAATATGATAGAAGGGAAACAGGAAACTCTGACCTTGCAGGAACTGATAGATAAATTCACAGTTTAAGAGTATGTCATCTTACTGCTATGGATAAAATAAGCCCAAAAGAATTTCTATATAAACAACCGCACTATCCGGAAGCAATTGAGAGCGATCCCTATTATCTTTCGGTAGCCAATCATTTGCTTGAACTCTGGAGGGAAAGCAATATTTTCAGTGAATTGCCAGAATCACTTATAAAGAGAATAGCTGTCAATATTACCGGTTACCTTCAGGACATAGTTTCGGATATGGGATTATGGAGAAGCTTCATTGACGCAAATAGAAAACTTTACTGCTATTCTATTCCATTCCATCCAGTTGGCGAAAAGTATATAGATTATGAGCTCAACCACGAGGATATAAGATTTCTTGTATGGTACAATATTTCCATGCTCGATAATTTAAACCGGTTGCTATATCCTCATGACAAAAAAGTGATTGAGCTTTCCGATATATGGTTTGAATATTTAGACAGCATATACGAGGATGCACCTGTTCCTGATGGGTATAATATCGCAATGGGACTCGAATTCCACGATCCTGAAGACCAAGAGAGGATCTATCATCTCGGGACATGGCTGTTTCTTCATTCATATCTTATCACACCTGCATTTGCGCTGACAATGCAGGAGATAATGTCAGATAAGGAATTACTTGAATCAAAAGATATTTCAGCCATTCAGAACAGGATTGAACAGGCAATGTCAGAAAATCCCACCGGACCTCTCGCTCTTTTTATTCCGGAATGGCTGAAACTAATCATTGAAGGTAAACTTAGCAATCTTAAACCGGGTAATGAGAGTGATGAGCCACATCCCTACTATAGTAAATTCATTGATGCGACAGGTGGCGAGACGATTCGTTATTTTGGGTCTTATGAAGAATTAAACAACTTCCTTATCAACACATTAGAATGGAGAAAGGGAGAAGAACATCTTGCAGTTCTTAAAAACTCCAGAAACATAATTCTTATGGTTAATAAAACCCGAGGAATGCTCGCGGCAAGAAATGTTGCACAATATATATCCGACCCATTAAATCCATTCTACGATGAGGCAGAGTCAAAAAAGGATTCTATAGATCTTCTTACTGTAAGGGGTAAATGTCCAGTGGATTTACTTAAATATGCCTGTAGCAACGGTTATCTGCAAAATGCATGTTTCCCCGGATCAGACGATTATAAGCTTATAAAAGAGAATTGGGATTTTATCGCACGTTGTTATCTGCAACAGTATTATAGAGACTGATATTTATTTAAATTTATCTATTATTTCTTCCTGAACAGACTCTGCAGTTTTAACTGAATTACTCCGAACATAGCCTCCCCAAATATCGAAGAGTTCATTTTTGATGTGCCTAATTGTCTGTTTACAAATATAATCGGAACTTCTACAATTTTAAACTTCTTAAGAAAAGATTTAAATTTCATCTCAATCTGAAATGCATAACCTTTAAACCTGATTCTGTCAAGATCAATCGAGTCAAGGACATTGCGACTGTAGCAAACAAAACCGGCAGTCGCGTCTCTGAGAGGCATTCCTGTCACAATACGAACATATGCAGAAGCAAAATAAGACATCAAGACACGTCCTATCGGCCAATTCACAACATTCACACCAGACACATATCTGGAACCAATAGCTACATCTGCATTATTGTCACGGCACTCTTTTAGAAGACGAGGCAAATCCTTTGGATCATGTGAGAAATCGGCATCCATCTCAATTATATAGGAATATTCATTCTTCAAGGCCCATTTGAAACCGTGTATATACGCAGTGCCGAGACCTTGCTTTCCTGTACGGCATTCGAGATGCACACGACCCGAATACATGTCCATTTTTTCTATAACCACATTCTGCGTACCGTCAGGGGATGCATCATCAACTACCAGAACATCAAATCCGTCAGGAAGTGACATTACTGCATCAATAATGTTAGAGATGTTCTCAATTTCGTTATATGTAGGTATAATTACTAATGCTTTCTCCATTTCGATTTACAAAAATTGAATTACAAATTTAATTATTCTTTATGATACAAGCATTCTGTTTCCCTCAAATAATGTGTTTTTACCAGCATTTTTAGCATCATTAAGAATTTTTATTCAATTAAAAACAGGCATTGAATTGAGATCCTATATCTGTTCACATCTCTTTAATATGAAACACGATGGATGATAAGACATCTTACTTTGTCTAAGATAGTCTAAACCCATATCATCCTCACGATTGACATATTTTAATTCAGGAAATTTACTTTTTGCGTATTTACAGAGAAATGAAGAAAGAGCCTGATATATACCACGTATCTGACAATCCCCTTTTTCTACATGAGCAAATAATGTATCACCTATCACCTCCCCATAAGTATAACCGGCTATTTTGTCACCAATCTTTATTGCAAACCCTATGAACGGATATTTCGAAAACTCCTTTATCGCATTCAAAGCCTCATTGGTCTCATATATAAGCGATTTATTCGCTATATGAGAATCTTCAAATCCATCCGTAAATTCTTTTATCAATTCAAAATATTTTTCTGAAAGAGGTATTATCTTAAAATTCTGATAATTGTTCACAAAATAATTAAGATGATTTCTCTTCTTTTCCATCTTTCTTCCGGGAAAACCGATAAATTTTTCTATAGGATAGACATATTCCATCCACTCCCTTTTATAGTCGCAATCTGACAGCCCTTCAATATCAATATCCGCATCAACACACTGTTCTGATATTATACGCGGAAACATATGATTGGTATGACAATAATCAATAATTAAATCATAACCATCTTCTTTAGACAACACCCCTACAGGTCTGTAGAAAAAAGGAATGCCTCCATCATAACCCATTAAGAACAGAGTGTCTGCATAAAAGGCATATTTATACTTAAAAAGATCGAGCCATAGATATATTCCACCTATTGAATAATCGCACGAACGTGACGGATACCTATTGAAAAATTCATATAAAAATGATATATCATTTAAATTAAAAGGTTTGAATTCAAGACTCTGACAGATCTCTACGGAATCCAAAGCAACAGATGTTTTCATTGTTTATAAGCAATTTATTACAATTAAATTTGAGTAATAAAGCGTATCTACTCAATTAATATAGCGTATAGTCAGTCACCTAAACTATAGTTATAGAACATCGATTGCAATCTGATTGTTTGTTATAACCAATACCTGTTATCGGTTATATATGCACCAAATTTACTGAATGAAGTATAAGTATAGTTGTTTTACCAGATAAGTCATAGATAGGAACTTCTTTCATGTCACTTTGACATCTTATCGGCATATTTGTAGTCCGTTCCCATTACATCAATTCCCCACAAGCCTTTCCGCACTTCAAAAACCAACCTGTCGGACTTGCGCATACGATTATATTTGCTCAGAGGTATTTCAAGTGATTTATTTGTTCCGTTATCGAACCGGATGTCAATATAATATACCTTATACGGTTCTCCCCTGCCATATACGCGGCGGGATATTCTCTTTTTCTTATATCGTGTTTTATAATATACTCGTTCTATAACAGCAATTCTTTCAAATGTTCTATCTGTAGCCTGAAACGATATATTCGGCACATAAAACAATGTCAGCAATAACGCACATACCACATAAAGATTTAGAAGATAATTAATCCATATTCGTCTTTTACATGTGAGTCTTCGCCAAAAATTAGAAAACAAAAGACCGGATATCAAGGACAATATCATACATATGGATAATACGAGCCATCCATTCACAAAAGTGAGTGCCTGAATTCCAGCACAAGCTCCATACATGAAAAAAAACAAAACAATCAATATCCATAGAATGATTTTCTTTATTGTAGTCATAAATCCAAATATTTAAATAACTGTTTATAAATAAGCAAGTAATTTGACATAAACGACATATGTAAACAAATTGATCCAGGAATATAAAAAACTATTTATCTTGGGTTCTAAAGGATGTGTGACACAAATACACAAGCTCTTAAAATAACAATACTTTGAATTTCAATTATTCATTAAATTTAGCTAATTTTACAAATAGAACGATCTTTGCAAAATCATACAAATCATATTGAAATATACTAACTACTTTCATATTATTCAAATTTAAATTATGAGTTTTAACAAACAAAATTTATTTATGAAATTATTGAAATTACTTGTAGTGGCAATGATTTTTGGAATCGCCACACCGGCAACAGCACAATTTAATCTTAAAAAAGCTATAAGTGGTGCTGCCAAAGCAGCACAGGCTGCTACACTGACCGACAAACAAATGGCAAACTATGTAAAGGAATCTGTCGATTGGATGGACAAAAACAATCCTGTTCCGGGAGATGACAGTCCTTACACAATAAGACTTAAGAAATTAACTGAAGGAATCACAGATGCAGATGGAATTCCTTTGAATTTTAAAGTATATGATGTTGTGGATGTGAATGCATTTGCGTGTCCGGATGGAAGTGTACGTGTATTCTCATCACTTATGGATATTATGAACGATGACGAGCTTCTTGGAATTATAGGTCATGAAATCGGGCATGTCCTTAAACATCACTCGAAGAATGGATTTCGCACCCAGCTTCTGACCGGAGCCGCGAAGGATGCAATATCATCGGCTGGCGGCATAGCTGCCAAGCTTACTGATTCCCAACTCGGAACTCTCGGAGAATCACTTATCAATGCCAAATATTCCCAGAAACAGGAGAAAGAAGCTGATGACTGCGGATACGATTTTCTTGTGTCAAAAGGTCGCAACCCTTGGGGAATGGCTATGGCATTCGAGAAATTTCTGAAATTGGAGGGCGGAAGTTCAAACAAACAAAGTTATGTACAGAAAATGTTCTCATCTCACCCTGAAACACAGTCAAGAATAAACAACATTACAAAGCGTTGTGAAAAGGACGGCTATAAACGTCCTTCCGAAACTTCCTCTGTCAATAATAAATAAAAACAATTATAATAAGATAATAATGTGATGAGATTTATATTATTGTATACGTAGTCGCACTATAAAATTGTCTTGACTAAGAAACTGTTTAAATTTATTACGAAAAAAATATTATAGAAATTCTTTCAGGTCTTTTGAGAGTCTTTTTGGCTGTTTGCGCCAAGTCTCATCGGTCAAAACCGGGAGGTTTCTCCCTCTTCGACTCGCACAAACATCTCAAAAATACTTCTCAAAATCCTCTGAAAATAAATTTAAACAGTTTTTAAGAGTGTCGTACAAATGTACGACACTCTTAGTATGCCATAACAGTTCTACATCATATTCATATTCATAAAACTAATGGGTTGACAGAACAAGACCATTACATTTTATTAAACAAGCATATTATTTAACAATTTCTAAAATAACCTTATCATGCATGATTTTGCACGATAAGGTTATTTTGATATAAAATCAGCTCTCAATATCAGATTTTAGAATGTGTTTAATGATATTTTGTTAAATTTGTAGATTGAAAAGGATGATTGTGAGGAATAAGAAGTTGTTTATAATCCGTTTGAATGAAAGTATTAAAATTTGGTGGAACATCTGTTGGAACAATAGAAAGTCTGACCAATGTAAAAAATATCGTAGACAATTTAGACGAGCCAGCTATAGTAGTTGTGTCAGCACTTGGCGGTCTAACGGATAGGCTTATATCCACAGCGAACGATGCCGCAAATGGCACCGAAGAATTCCGGCAGGATATGATCTCAATCCGTAAACGTCATTACGACATAATAAACGCATTGGTCAGGAAAAATCTTAGAGATGAAATCACACAAAAAGTAAACACTCTGCTTGACGAATTGGAAAACCGCTACCAGGGTTTATCCCTGATAAAAACACTTCCGGAATCAACTCTTGCGGAAATAGTAAGTTTTGGAGAGCGTATATCATCCATAATTATTGCAGGAATACTTGATAATGCAGAACATCACGATTCAACCGAGTTTATTAAAACGGAAAAATGGTTCTCAAAAAACATCACCGACAGATCACTAACCGATCGACTCATAAAAGATGAATTCAAACTTCCGTTAAAAAAAACGTGTGTAGCGGGCGGATTCATCTCTAAAGATAAGAATACAGGCGAAATCACTAACCTCGGTAGAGGTGGCAGCGATTATACCGCCGCTTTGATCGCGGCTGCACTTGATGCCGATACTCTTGAGATATGGACAGACGTCGACGGTTTTCTCACTGCAGATCCAAGAATCATTCCTTCTGCACAATTGATTCCAAAGATGTCTTTTGTGGAAAGCATGGAACTATGTTCGTTTGGAGCCAAAGTAATATATCCGCCAACGATATATCCTGTATTTCACAAGAACATACCTATAAAAATATTAAATACCTTTAATCCTAAAGCTCCCGGAACACTTATTACCGATTTTGCTGTCAGAAAAGGGAATATCAGAGGAATATCATCTTTAGGGAAATCATCACTGATAAGGATAGAAGGACCTCTTACCTCGAATGTACCTGAAATAAACTCACGTGCCTATAATGCGATGGCAAGGAGTGGATTAAATATATATCTTGTGTCTCCGCCATCAGATACCACCTCATTCTCAATGGCTGTTCCGACAGAAGGGCTTACAAACGCACTTGAAAATCTAAGAATTGAATTTGCGCCAGAGCTTGACAACGAAGAGATCCTGAAAATAGATGGTAAGGACTCACTTTCCGTACTTGCCATAGTCGGAGAGGGAATAAGACAATTGACCGGATTAGGATCGAGACTGCTTGATACATTGAGATGCGCTTCAATACAGGTGTTGGCACAAAGCGATGCTGCAAGTGAGACAACTTTGGCATTCGTAATAAATGACAAAGATGTTAAGGAATCTTTGAGACTGATACATTATGCCTGCTTTGGTGTTTAAGATATAAAATTGTTAAAAGTAACGGATGGAAATTATCTGATGAATATAAAAAATATAAAATATGAGGTCAGCAACGAAAAAGTTGACAAATGTCCGGTAACAGATGCTCCGGAATATGCCTTTATCGGACGATCAAACGTCGGAAAATCCTCTCTGATCAATATGCTTGCAAGAAATAAGAATCTTGCCAAGACATCACAAAAACCGGGGAAAACTTTGCTGATAAACCATTTTAAAGTCAATGACGGCGAATGGTATCTCGTCGATCTTCCTGGCTACGGATTTGCCCAAAGAGGAAAAGAGCAGAGAAACAAGCTGACAAATATTATCGAAAGCTATATTCTCGACCGTAGACAGTTGAGAATGCTTTTTGTGTTGGTAGACATAAGACATGATCCTCAGAAGATAGACATGGAGTTCATGGACTGGCTCGAAGAGAACGACATAGCTTTTGCAATTGTCTTTACCAAAGCAGACAAACTCGGACCTGTTGCCGGTCAGAAAAAAGTTGATCAATATATGAAGGAGATGAGTCTTAGCTGGTCAAAACTTCCGCCGGTATTTGTAACATCTTCTGAAAAAGCCAGAGGACGAGACGAACTGCTTGATTATATTGAGCTGATGAACAGGGAAGAGTATGGATCATCAGGATCAAATATATAACGACCTTATTGCATTTTACTTTAAAGACCGAACTGATATCATGAAATATAAAGGAATATTAACAAGTTCTGACAAAAGATCGGAAGCAATCCGTTTTGTTGCAGTAGGTGGATTTGCAACCGTATTACAATATGGTATATATGTTATATTCGTCAACGCTGTCGGAGTTCAGGCTGTCGTATCAACACTTATCAGTTATGCGATAAGTTTTGTGGCAAATTTCTTCCTGACGAGTTATTTCACATTCAGAAGTAATCCAAACGCGAAGAAAGGCATTGCATTTACGCTCAGTCATCTAATCAACATGGGTATGCAAACAGGATTTGTAGCAATCTTCAAAGGTCTTGTAGGACCGACACTCGCACTGCTTCCTGCTTTAGCGATATGTATACCGGTAAATTTCTTTCTCGTAAGATTTGCCTTCAAAAGTAAATACACACAAGGTAAATGAAATAATTAGAAGTTATTAAACTGCAAACAAAATATTGTCATGGAAACCATTGCATTTGCCAGCGATCACGCAGGCTACGAATTAAAACAGAAATTAAAAGCATACATGGTAGACAAAGGGTATGAGATTGTAGACTTCGGTGCATTTTCATCAGAAGCAAGCGACTTTCCCGACTTTGCACATCCCGCAGCCAAAGCGGTTGAATCCGGTGAATGCTCATTCGGAATAGCAATGTGCGGATCCGGAAACGGTATCTGCATGACCCTTAACAAACATCAGGGCATCCGCGCGGCATTGGCATGGATGCCGGAGATTGCGGATCTCGCCAAGAGACACAATAAAGCAAACATTATCGTACTTCCTGCAAGATTTGTCACAGAATATGAGGCTAAGAATATTATTGACGCTTATCTGAATGCGAAATTTGAAGGTGGACGTCACCAACGCCGTATCGACAAAATACCAGTCCAATGATAATATGATAAACTGGTAAGAACACAAATTCTTTACCACAATTTTAGCAGTCATGTCGAAAACCGGTTCAGACTGACTGAAGGAAGCTGTTTGGAAATATGATATCATACTTCAATATATATCTAAGGGATATACTTATATATGCAAGAATCGGAGTATCTCAACAAGAAAGAAAAGTTGGGAATGCATTCCTTGTCAATCTTAAAGTAAAGATAAACTCCGATAAATTCAAAGAAGAAGATCTTTCCTCATCTATATCATATACTGATTTATATGAAGTCGTAAAGTCAGAAATGAGTAAAGAGATTCAGCTTCTGGAAACTATGGCAAAACAGATATCAGACACAATATCAATTCGTTGGAAAGAAGTGGAAGAAATAGAAATCCGTATAGATAAGACACAACCCCCTATTTCCGGAATCCAGGGTTCATGCGGTGTCGAGTATATTTTCAAAAGATAAAAATTTTAGAAAATATTTGGTGAAGTAAGATAAAAGTATTAATTTTGCCAACGCAAAAGGGAGATCGATATCCCGGATTGGTTCGTTAGCTCAATTGAATAGAGCATCTGACTACGGATCAGAAGGTTGCAGGTTTGAATCCTGCACGAATCACAAATAATATATATTAATCGGTTCGTTAGCTCAATTGAATAGAGCATCTGACTACGGATCAGAAGGTTGCAGGTTTGAATCCTGCACGAATCACAAGAGTGGCTGCATATGCATCCACTCTTATTTTTTTGATTTGCCGAAAACCTATAGCAAAGCGAATCATTGAAATATTGAAATGTTAAAATTAATTTATAAATTTGTCAAAGGATATGAACCACGACATTGATGGTTTGTTAAAAGAATAAAGAGACTATTAAAATTTCAAGAGTTATGAAAGGTGAAGGAAATCAGAATCAGCCACAGACTCCGAAAGGTGCGCGCTTGGTATTTGGCATATTAATGGTATTGATATATGTAGGCGTAGGTTTGCTGTTCATTTTCAAGTTCTTCAACGCCATTGACTACACAGTAAGTTGCGTTATTGGCGGATTATTGATCTTATACGGCATTTTCCGCGCTTATCGTCTATATCGGGGAGACAACTAATTGTATGATTATGAAACTCAAATCATTCATAAAAATAGCACTCTCGTTACTATTGGTGACGGGAGCTGTTTCTTGTACAAAAGTCAAGCGAGGTGAATATGCGAAAGGAAGTTCGACAATCTTCTGTGATGACGGCTTTCGTAACATACTCAACGAAGAGATAAATGTATTCGAATATTCCTATCCGGAAGCATCGATAATCCCGTTTTATGTCAGCGAACAGGATGCAATCGACACAATGATGTCTGACGGAACGCAAGCGATCATCGTCACACAAGAACTGACAAAAGACCAGAAAGATTATATCAAAAATAAATTCAAACGGGTCGTAAAAACACATTGTATCGCGGTAGATGCAGTTGCATTGATAACCAATAAAGCAAATCGTGTTACAACTCTTTCAGTTGACGAGATAGGCGATATACTCAATGGAAAAATTACCCGCTGGAGCCAACTTGTCGGTAACGATACAACAGCCATCAAGATAGTATTTGATAATCCGGGGTCGTCAACAGTCAGTTACATGCGTGAGAAATTCATGAAAGACGGCAGGAAGATTTCAGATAACCCCAATGCATTCGCCCAAAAAGACAATGCACAGGTGTTTGATGTTGTGAAAAAAGATCCGGATGCTCTTGGAATCATATCGGTAAGCTGGCTTGGAGACGACCTCTCTCTGGCTAAAGACGTTCCGGTAAATGAACGTTACAAAGGATATGAAAATCATAACGATACCGTTGCGACCAATCTTACTACAGAAGTCAATGTCATAAAAGTAAGTAATCCGACAGAGGCAAATGATTATGACCCCTCAGGATATAAGCCTTATCAGGTTTACATTAATTCTGGAGAATATCCGTTATTCAGAAAAGTCTATATGATCAGTACTGCATCCAACTCGACAGTATTGCATAGTTTCTATACTTTTGTTACAGGATTCGTAGGTCAGAAGATTATATCCAAAACCGGAATACTTCCATATTACATGAATCCAAGAGTGGTAGAATTGAAATAGATTTGATCCGAATTTAGAATTAATTTAGCGCCATTCCCCGATAATTAACATATTTTGGGAAATGGCGTCTTAGTATATCAAATAAATTTATTAATTTTGGAAAAGCAATCATATTTATAATGTAATATAATCCGCAAAGAGTATAATTCCAATATTGTATATTTATTATATTCAAGGATTACATCTCTATAAATCAATACATAAAGGGATGTGAATAACTTATAAAACAAAAAAGAAACTATTATAATGAAATTTAAAGGTATCTTATCGCTTTGCCTTGCAGGCATTGCATTGTCAGCCACGGCACAGACTCATGTTGAAGGTGAGGAGTATTATAAGGCTGACCAATTAGAGAATGCAAAAGATTTATTGCTTCGCAGTTTGAACAACCCACAGACAGACAAATCCGTCAGTGACTATTATCTTGGTATGATCGCACTTCGCGAAAACAAAAAAGACGAAGCAAAGAAATATTTCGATGCAGGTATTCAGGCTAACCCGGAATATGGCTACAACTACATCGGTGCAGGAACACTCGCGCTGATGTCCGGCAATGAGAAAGAAGCTGAAAGCATGTTCAAGACCGGCGAAGGAAAAGCCAAGAAAGATCCTGCGATGCAGATTGCCATTGCCCGTGCATACGATATGGTAGACCCTGTCAAATACGAATCTAAAATATCCAAGAGAGTTGCCAAGGTAAGCAAAAATATTGAGAATCCCGACAGATATATATTCGAAGGTGATGTCCTTGCACGTGCCAAACAATGGGGAGATGCCGGTGCAAAATATGAGATGGCGGCATCGTATAACGACAAGGCTTCCGATGCATATGTAAAATATGCCAACCTTTTCACAATGGTTAATCCTCAGTATGCAATCAAGATGCTTAACAAGCTTCTTGAAGTTAACCCACAGTCGGCACTTGGACAACGCGAACTCGCAAATGCTTATTACAATGCGAAAGACTACAAGAATGCGGCTGCCCAATATGGCAACTATGTAAAGAACCCGAGTCACTTCAAACAGGATGAAAACCGCTATGCATTCCTTCTGTTCTATGGCGGCGACTACCAGAAGGGTTATGATTACGCCACTGCCCTATTGCAACAGGATCCAAAGAACTTTACAGCTCAACGCTATCAGTTCATGAATGCGGCCCAGCTTGAGAATATGAAAGACAAACTTATTCCCATGGCTGAAGCTCTTTATGCCGAACACAAAGCCAATCCTGCTGTAAATAAATTTGCAGCTATCGACTTCACTCTTATTGCCGACGAGCTTTCAAATGCAAAACGCAACGATGAGGCAATTCAGGTTCTTCAGGAAGCCATCAAAGAGATGCCGGATAATGCGGCATTCAATAAATCGCTTGCAATGAAGTATGTCGATGCAAACAATATCACTAAAGCGGCCGAGGCATTCCGTGGTTATATTCAGAAAACAGAGGAGCCGGGATACAACGACTTTAACCAACAGGCTACATTCTCATTCTACGCAGGTGTGGAGAACAAAGATAATCCGGAGGTTGCAAAATCACTTTTTGATGAAGTTCTGACCAACGCGGCAAAGATGGAATCAATCATGCCAGACAACTACAAACCAAAAATGCTGGCAGGAGATGTTGCCAAACAGACAGCGGCAAATGAGGATGACGCGGCTATTGCTGCCCAGCCTAAATACGAGGAGGCTGTCGCTCTTCTTGAGAAAAGTCCGGATCCGTCACGCTATACACGTGATGCAAAGACACTCTACATGTATCTTGGAAATTATTATATCAAGAAAGATGATGTAGCAAAGGCCAAAGAATATTACAACAAATTCCTTACCCTTGATCCAGAGAACGAAGCTGTTCGCAAATACGTTGACAGCTTGAAATAAAACATACTATTGGAATATAAAGCTCCTGTTCTAAATTAGACAGGAGCTTTTTTTGTTAGTTGTTCAATATTTAGTAATTTTACAAACCGAACTCGTCTTGACTTATTTTTTCTCAACATCAGCGAGATATTTCCGAGATGTTGAGAAAAGATTATATTCATTACACGTTTTGACATTCGTAAATAAATCAATACGAGTTCATCATATAAAAACTATATCTACAACTTGAAACGCATGGGTAGATTGATTAAAATAAAAAAGGGTCTGGACATCGTAATGGATTCCAAGCCCATAGAATCCACGATCAAAGACAATTCAGAGCTTTTTGCAATCTCTCCTGACGACTTCCCGGGATACACTTGGAAAGCCGCTGTCAAGGAAGGTGACTCAATAATCGCAGGAAATGGATTGTTTTTTGCAAAAGAGAATCCGGAAATTGCGCTATGTGCCCCAGTAGGAGGGACAGTCAAAGAAATCAAGCGAGGCGAACGTCGTAAAATCGAATACATTTCAGTTGAGAAGAATGAAAGCCAGTGTTGCGCAAAATACGATGACTCTCTCTCTCCTCTGCAAAAAATATCAAAAGCCGGTCTGCTCGCCATGATGAGGCAACGTCCTTTTGACATAGTTCCCCAGACAGATTCAATACCTGTAAATATTTTTGTAACCGCGTTTGATTCAGCGCCTTTGGCTGGTGATATTCTTGACAATCCACTTAAAGAGTATCTTGAAGCCGGGCTTGAGACTCTTTCCAAACTTACGACAGGCAAAGTATTCTTAGGAATAAAATATGGAAGCACTATCACATCCGATGCAGCTGAAGTATACGAATTCAGCGGTCCTCATCCTGCCGGAAATACCGGCACTCAAATGGCTGCGATTGTTCCGGTCAACAAAGGTGAGACTGTCTGGATGCTTGATGCCCTGACAGCATGCAGAATTGGAAAACTCATCCGGACGGGAGACGCGGATTATACATCAAAGGTCATAATAAACGGTTCGGAGGTTGAGCATGCATATATAGCAGACACATACTTCGGGGCAAAGATATCATCACTTATAGGGAATTCGGTCTCTGCGGAAAGGAGCGATTTGAGAATCATATCAGGCAACGTTCTTACAGGTGTGAAAGTAGAACGTGAATCCGGTTTCCTTCGCTATCCATATCGCCAGATAACCGTTATCGAAGAGGGGGATAAAAACGACGAATTCATGGGATGGGCTTCATTGAACCCTAAAAGATACAGCGTGAGTCATGCATTTCCGGCATTTCTCAGAGGTCTGTCCAAACCTTTTCATTTCGATGCCAGGATAAAAGGTGGCGAGAGGGCTATGATCATGAGCGGGGAATATGACAAAGTATTTCCGATGGATATTTATCCCGAATATCTTCTTAAAGCCATCATTTCGAAAAATATCGAAAAGATGGAACAGAGGGGCATCTACGAAGTAGCTCCTGAAGATTTTGCACTTGCCGAATTTGTGGATTCCTCAAAGCTTGAACTTCAGAAAATAGTACGTGAGGGTCTCGATTATCTTCGCAAAGAAACATTATAACTCAAAACACGATTATAATGAGCACACTAAAAAATAAAATAGACGACAAGATAAAACCCTTGTTTGAAAAAGGAGGGAAATACGAAAAACTGAGTTCCTTTTTTGACGCATTCTATACATTCTTGTACACACCCAACAATACATCAAAAAGCGGAGTTCATATACACGATTCCAATGACTCCAAGCGAATGATGATCATGGTAGTTGTATCGCTCCTTCCATGCTGCCTTTTCGGTATGTGGAATGTAGGATATCAGCATTTCTTAGGCGCTGTCGGTTCAAACCCCGGAATCTTACAATGTTTTATATATGGTTTTTTTGCAGTTTTACCACAGATTCTTACAGCTTATATTGTAGGTCTCGGTATCGAATTTGTCATAGCACAAATTCGAGGGCATGAGGTTCAGGAAGGGTTTCTTGTATCAGGCATTCTTATTCCGATGATCTGTCCGGTTGACACTCCATGCTGGATGCTCGCAATTGCCGTCGCATTCGCTGTGATATTCGTTAAAGAAGTATTTGGTGGAACCGGCTATAACTTTATGAATGTAGCGTTGGCGGCACGTGCGTTTCTCTTCTTCAGTTATCCTGCAAAAATGAGTGGAGACAGTGTTTTCGTATCATTAGGCAATTCAACCGGCATTGACGGATATTCGGGCGCTACGCCATTGGGACAGCTTGCTTCATCTGCCGAAGGAGATGCCACTGTTACAGGTATTCTGGGAAACCCGCTAAGTCTTAGTGACCTTTTCTTCGGTTTATATCCGGGGTCATGGGGAGAAACCTCTACATTATGCATTCTTATCGGTGCAGCTATACTTCTGTTCTGCGGAATAGCAAGCTGGCGCATTATCTGCTCCGGACTCGCAGGAGGATTCTTGATGTCTGTATTGGTGCACAATTATGCGAGTCCTCTTTATCCGGTAACAATGCTGGAACCTCTGCAGCAAATTATGTTGGGAGGATTCATGTTTGCAATAATTTTTATGGCGACCGATCCCGTCACAGCATGCCGCACCAATATAGGCAAATATATCTATGGATTTCTCATAGGTGTGATTGCCATCCTTATCCGCTGTTACAACACCGGATATCCCGAGGGCGCAATGCTTGCAGTATTGCTTATGAATTGCTTTGCTCCTCTGATTGACTGGTGTGTTGTCAATGCCAATGTAAGAAAACGCATGAAACGTGCTGTTGAAATATCCAAATAGTGAAGAGAGTCATGAAAAAAGAGAGTAACATATATACTATAATATACGCGGCTGTCCTTGTAATACTTGTAGGTGTGGGACTGTCAGTAATTTATCAGACGCTTCACCCTATGCAGGTCAAAAACATAGCCGATGATAAAAAACGTCAGATACTTGCCGCAGCACTGATTATCCCCCAAAAGAATGAAAGCATCTCGGATGTATACGAGAATCACATCGTCGATTCATTTATTGTAGACAACAATGGCAATAAAGTAAACTCAGACACGAATGCCTTTGATGTCAACATAAAGCAGGAAGTCAAGAAAGCCGCTGCCGAACGCCTATTGCCTGTTTTCGTATGTAAGACAGATTCCGGATTAAAATATATTCTGCCTGTATACGGCTCCGGACTTTGGGGTCCGATCTGGGGATATATAGCCTTTGACGGTAACGGTGACACAATTTATGGAGCCTATTTCGCACATGAAGGCGAAACGCCCGGATTAGGTGCCGAGATTGAGAAACCTGCTTTCAGTTCCCAGTTTGAAGGGAAAAATATCTTTGACACAAACGGTACATTCGAAGGCGTGCAAGTGGTAAAAGCCGGCAGAGAACCTTCTTCAGGCAGTTATGTACATGCAATCAGCGGAGGAACAATTACCAGTCAGGGAGTGCAACGGATGCTAAGTGAATCCCTTCTCCCATATTCAAATTACTTAAAGAGTCTCAAACAGACATCCGATACATCCAACCAGTCACAAAATATCAGTCAAGATGAAGAATAATAACGCACTTCTACCGCTGCTGAATCCCCTTTCAAAAGATAATCCTGTAATAGTCCAGATATTGGGTATCTGTTCTGCTTTGGCTGTGACCGCCAAAATGGAACCGGCACTTGTAATGGCTATATCTGTGACGGCAGTGGTTGCATTCTCCAATGTAATCATATCCCTTATCCGCAAAAGCATACCGGCATCAATTCGAATAATCGTACAGCTTGTAGTGGTTGCGGCTTTGGTTGTAATTGTAGATCAAGTCTTAAAGGCATACAATTATGAAGTGAGCAAAGCTTTGTCGGTGTTTATCGGATTGATTATAACAAACTGTATCATCATGGGGCGTCTTGAAGCGTTTGCCATGACTAACAACCCCTGGAATTCGTTTCTTGACGGAATAGGAAGTGGAATAGGCTATGGAATCATTCTTGTAATTGTATCTTTTTTCCGCGAACTGTTCGGTAGTGGAACACTGATGGGTTATCAAGTCATTCCGCAGTCCTGGTATGACGCAGGTTATTCCAATAACGGACTTATGATCCTGCCCCCTATGGCACTCATTGTAGTGGGATGCATAATATGGGTACACCGCGCAAATAATAAAGATATTCAGGAATAGAAATAAGAACCTAAAAAGAAATTTCTGATGGAAAATCTAAATTTGTTCATCCGGTCGATTTTTATCGATAATATGATATTCGCCTATTTCCTTGGAATGTGCTCATATCTTGCCGTTTCAAAGAATGTGAAAACAGCATTTGGTCTTGGCATAGCCGTCACTTTTGTATTGATGATCGCACTTCCGGTGACATGGTGCATAAACCAGTATCTACTTCTTCCCGGAGCACTGAGCTGGCTTGGAGCGGAGTATGCATCAGCCGACCTGTCATTCCTTGGACTGATAATGTTTATATCTGTAATCGCGGCGCTTGTACAGATTCTCGAGATGGTGATTGAAAAGTACTCACCTTCTCTTTATAATTCATTGGGTATATTCCTCCCGCTGATTGCAGTGAACTGTGCCATTCTTGGAGCAGTATTGTTTATGCAGCAGCGTGAGTTCACAAATGCATGGACTGCGACTGTTTATGGTGTCGGATCCGGAATCGGATGGCTATTGGCGATAGTTTGTCTCGCCGCTATCAGAGAGAGACTTGATTTCAGCAATGTTCCCAAACCACTTAAAGGAATTGGAATAACATTTATAATCACCGGACTTATGGGCATTGCATTCATGAGTTTCTTAGGTATAAAATTGTAAGACTATGATTTGCGAAATACAATGGGGAAATATAGCGGCAGCATCCGTTGCGTTTCTCGGAATAGTATTAGTACTTGTAGCAGTACTTCTGATTGCTAAAAAATTTCTTGTAAAAACAGGAGAAGTCGCCATTGATGTTAATGACGGGAAGAAAACACTGCATGTACAAAGCGGCAATTCTCTCCTTATAACGTTGGTAAACAAAGATATA
Source organism: uncultured Muribaculaceae bacterium (assembly GCA_910579845.1). Lineage (GTDB taxonomy): Bacteria > Bacteroidota > Bacteroidia > Bacteroidales > Muribaculaceae > Lepagella. The sequence goes on from CAJTWL010000001.1 coordinate 175,297, forward strand.
CATTTATCTTCGGCATGCGGAGGGAAAGGCAGTTGCGGTCAATGTAAAGTACAGGTATTCTCCGGTGGCGGAGAAATGTTGCCTACAGAGGCTGTCCATTTCACAAGAAAACAGATAAAAGATCATTGGAGACTCGGTTGTCAGGTAAAAGTGAAATCCGATATGACTATCGGTGTTCCGGAAGCCGCACTTGAAGTAAAAGAATGGGAATGCGAGGTTATATCAAACAAAAACGTCGCGACATTCATCAAAGAATTTATCGTAAAGTTGCCGGAAGGAGAACATATGAACTTTATTCCCGGATCCTATGCACAGATTCGTATCCCAAAATTCAAAATGGACTATGACAAGGATATTGATAAATCTCTGATCGGTCCGGAATATCTGCCGGCATGGGAGAAATTCGGTCTCTTCACTTTAAAATGCGAGAACGATGAGGAAACAGTCAGAGCATACTCAATGGCAAATTATCCGGAAGAGGGAGACCGGATCATGCTGACGGTACGAATAGCGACTCCACCTTTCAAGCCGAAACCTGAAGTGGGATTTCAGGATGTTATGCCAGGTATTGCATCTTCATATATCTTCTCACTAAAGCCTGGAGATAAAGTAATGATGAGCGGTCCTTATGGAGATTTCCATCCAATTGTAGACTCCAAGGCTGAAATGATATGGGTAGGCGGTGGAGCCGGTATGGCACCTCTTCGCGCCCAGATCATGTGGATGACAAAAACACTCCACACCACTGACCGGAAGATGAGTTATTTTTATGGTGCGCGTGCGCTAAATGAGGTTTTCTATCTAAACGATTTCCTGCAACTTGAAAAAGAATTTCCCAACTTCAAATTCTATCTTGCTCTTGACCGTCCCGATCCTGCGGCAGACGCGGCAGGCGTAGAATACACTCCGGGATTCGTACACAATGTAATGTATGATAAATATCTTAAAAATCATGATGCACCGGAAGATATCCAGTATTATATGTGTGGACCGGGTCCTATGAGCAACGCCGTAAACAAAATGCTTTACGATCTCGGAGTAGAGCCGGAAAACATACATTACGACAACTTCGGGGGATAAATAAAATGTGTATTATATTATATTATATTATATTATTATATTATAACTGAAATATTGTATGAAACGAGATAACAAGATCTTTGATATCATAGACAGAGAGCACCTTCGCCAACGCCGGGGCATAGAATTGATCGCAAGCGAGAATTTCGTCAGCGATGAAGTAATGAGAGCAATGGGGTCATGCCTTACAAACAAATATGCCGAAGGCTATCCCGGTCATAGATATTACGGTGGCTGCCAGATAGTGGATGAAGCTGAAAACCTTGCTATAGAACGTGCAAAGAAACTATTCGGTGCTGAATGGGCAAATGTACAGCCTCACAGTGGAGCTCAGGCAAATATGGCTGTATTTATGGCTTGTCTTCAGCCGGGAGACAAATTCATGGGAATGGATCTTGCGCACGGAGGACATTTAAGTCATGGAAGTCCTGTCAACTTCTCCGGTCTCATGTTTGAACCTATAAGCTACACTGTTAAAGTCGAAGACGGACGTGTAAACTATAAGGAGATGGAGGAAAAAGCCCGCGCTGAACGACCAAAGCTGATAATAGCGGGAGCAAGTGCATACAGCCGCGAATGGGATTACGCAAGAATCCGTAATCTCGCAGACGAGATCGGAGCAATATTCATGGTTGACATGGCCCACCCGGCGGGACTTATCGCTGCGGGACTTCTTGATAATCCTGTAAAATATGCCCATATCGTAACCACTACAACCCACAAGACTCTTCGCGGTCCGCGTGGCGGTATGATTCTCATGGGTAAGGATTTCGATAATCCGTGGGGCAAAAAGACTCCCAAGGGTGAAATCAAAAAAATGTCTGCCCTTCTTGATTCGGCAGTCTTCCCGGGTGTACAAGGAGGTCCGCTTGAGCATGTAATTGCCGCTAAGGCTGTTGCTTTCGGAGAGGCGCTTCAACCCGAGTGGAAGGAATATGCTGTTCAGGTAAAGAAAAATGCCGGTGCATTGGCTGAAGCTCTTATCAAAAGAGGATACAAGATCATATCGGATGGTACAGACAACCACTGCATGCTTGTAGACTTGCGTTCAAAATTCCCTGACATGAGCGGTAAAAAAGCAGAACGAGTACTCGTTGAAGCAGACATTACCGCAAATAAAAATATGGTGCCATATGACTCACGCAGTCCGTTCCTGACAAGTGGATTGCGTTTTGGTACAGCCGCCATTACCACCAGAGGAGCTAAAGAGGATCTGATGGATACTATAGCCGGCTTTATTGACAAGGTACTTACAAATGCCGATGACGAGAATGTCATCAAAGAGGTCCGTCAGACTGTCAATGATCTGATGAATGAATATCCTATGTTCGCATGGTAATTTCCGATATAAAAATTCCTTCAAGATTATTTATAAGCGGAATCGATACAGATGCCGGGAAAAGTTATGCTACGGGCTGGTTTGCCCGTAGCATGATGGATGCCGGCATGAGTGTCATAACACAAAAGTTTGTCCAGACAGGCAACAAAGAGTTCAGCGAGGATATAGATATTCATCGTAGGATTATGAAAACAGAGATGCTGAAAGAAGATTATGAACATCTGACAGCTCCGGAAATTTTCACATATCCCTGCAGTCCGGATCTTGCGGCAAAGATTGATGGCAGAGAGATAGATCTTGATAAAATCACTGACGCCACAAACGTTCTGGCGACAAAATATGACCATGTACTTATAGAAGGAGCCGGAGGTCTGATGGTTCCGTTACTCGGAGACTATCTGACAATAAATTATATCTCAGACAAGAAATTGCCTGTTATTCTTGTCACGAATGGTCGTCTTGGATCCATCAACCACACATTGCTTGCCTTAGACGCTCTGAGACAAAGAAATATTACTCTCTTCGCTGTAATTTACAACACACATTTCGACAGTGATTCCATAATATCTGCCGATACAAAAACATATCTTCAAAACTGGTTGAAATCCTATTATAAGGATGCATTATATTTTGAGATACAAACAATTAAGTAAGTAATAGAGGATTTCATGTTGACGGAGGATATCATAAAGACAGTCACCATTTCCAAAGATGAACTCGCTCAGCTTCCGGTGGTCGAGTATCACAACGGTATTATTGTTATCGATAGTCCCGAGAAGATAGATAAAGCTACAGAAATTCTCGAGAAACAACGGATAATCGGATTTGACACTGAAACAAAGCCAAACTTTAAAAGAGGGCAAATAAATAAAGTGTCATTACTTCAACTCTCCACACACGAAGAATGTTTCCTTATACGTCTCAATAAGGTGGGACTTCCCGATCCAATAAAAAACATACTTGAGAATCCCGAAATTATTAAAATAGGGCTCTCAATACATGATGATTTCCACAGTCTTAACAAAATATTCTCACTTGAACCGAACGGCTTCATCGAATTACAGACCTATGTAAAGGAATTCAATATACACGACAACAGTCTCGCACGGATATATGCCATACTTTTCGACAAACGGATATCAAAAGGACAGAGACTGACAAACTGGGAAGCTGAGGAACTTACAGAACATCAGCAAGCATATGCATCACTTGATGCTCTGGCATGTATCCATATCTACGAATACCTTAACTCAGGCAAATTCAGACCGGAAGAATCCCTTTATTATCGGATTCTTGAAACACAGGTTCCTCAGACGGATGCTGAAAAAATACCAAAGGATGAGAAATCCGTTAATGAAGAATCGAATAAAAAAGAATCTTCTAAAAAGAAGAGAACGGCATCCAGACCTAAGAAAAAGACAGCAAAGACTGCCGATTCCGCTACACGGAAGAAAAAAGTAAGTTCACGGAAGAAAAATGACATTAAAGAGAATAAAGAATGAAAAGAGAGGGTAAAGTTCCTAAATATATTTGGTTGCCGGCACTTCTCACCTTGTATTTCATCGGCATGTCAATAGCATTTGTTCCCGAACTGTTGCAGAAAGGTGAATACACAAGAGTTGCAGTTGTTTCGGTTGTTGAGATAGTAGTAATAATTCTGGTATATCTGTTTTATAAGAAACGTGCCGGAAAATAATTCCGACACGTAATTTTATTCCATTTATCTTATCAGTCAAGATTCCTATAGCCGGTCCGGCTTACCTCTTCCACAACTTTTACAAGATATTTGCCATATTCATTCTTCAACATAGGTTTTGCGACTTTCATCAGCTCTTCCTCTGAGATCCAGCCCTGTCTGAACGCAATACCCTCAAGGCATCCTATTTTCAATCCTTGGCGTTTCTCGAGGACCTCGACATAGATAGAAGCTTCGGCCAGAGAATCGTGCGTTCCTGTATCAAGCCATGCAAAACCACGTGGCAATGTCTGGACTTTCAATTTCCCTTTATTGAGAAATTCCTGATTCACAGTTGTGATCTCCAACTCCCCTCTTGCCGACGGTTTAATTGTAGAAGCGACATCTACAACCTCGTTCGGATAAAAATATAAACCCACGACAGCATAGTTGCTCTTTGGCTTTGCCGGTTTCTCTTCAATTGAAAGGCAATTCCCTTCATTATCAAACTCTGCGACGCCATATCGTTCCGGATCATCTACCCAATAGCCGAAGACTGTGGCATCACCATCTTTTTCGGCAGATATCACAGCATCCTTAAGTATACGGGAGAATCCTGCCCCATGAAAAATATTATCACCCAATACGAGGCAGGCACAATCATCACCGATAAACTCTTTACCGATTATAAAAGCCTGTGCCAATCCGTCAGGAGAAGGTTGTTCGGCATACTGAAGATTAACACCGAAATCAGAGCCATCACCCAATAATCTCTTGAAACCTGGAAGATCCTGTGGAGTCGATATCAGCAGGATATCCCTGATACCGGCCATCATCAATGTAGAGATCGGATAATAAACCATTGGTTTGTCATAAATAGGCAACAATTGCTTACTGACACCCTTTGTTATGGGATATAATCTCGTTCCGGAACCTCCGGCAAGCACAATTCCTTTCATACGTAATCAAAAAAGATATGCAACCAATACATTATGCGAATATAATAATATTTTATGACTTAGAAACTGTATTCACCGTTTTTTTTCGTGCCAACACATAGACAGGGCGAAATGTCAGAGACTTCATGTTTCGCAATCTGAATGGTGACAAACCGGAAGATGGCGCAAAACCGCCAACCCCGGTCAATTTCAGATGCATCAGCAATTCACGTGGTGTATCGAATTTCAATTCAATAGTGTCTTCAACCACCTCGATATCTTCAAACGACTCCGGAATCATCTTCTTTATGTTATCAACGCTAAAGTAATACAGAGGGCTTGGACGGAATGTATCAAGTTCTTTCAGATTACCTTTTACAAAGGTAGAGAAACATAGAATTCCGTCATTTGAAAGAATCCGGGCCGAATTTATTATAAAGCGATTTAAATCTGCAAACCATTGGACAGCCGATGAAGACAATACATAATCATATGCATTATCACCGGCATCTGCAATAAACTTCTCTGCGTCAGTCTGGAAATATTTTTCAGAAGCCGCTAATCCGAATTCATCAAGTTTTATGAGGTCTACAAAATCAATACACTGCGGTGACAGGATCTCCATATACTCCTTTGTAAACAAACCTTTTCCTGCGCCGATCTCCAATGCTTTTCCACCTTTATCTCTAGCATACCGCTTTAACAAGGCTGCTAGCTTTTGCGCGATAGCTCTCTGTGCAAGTGCGTTATCAAGATATGTATCCCCTGAGCCGGCAAAACGACGGGCGATATGCTCCGTATCCGGGACGACCATATTTACAATATCGCTGATATCTATATAATGCGGCGCAATAAGTTCTGTTACCTCTACACCGGAATCCGACCAGCTCCTCATCATATTGTCATATGGGAAAATTCTGTCATTTTTTCCGATAAAAGCCCTTCTCCAAGGTAACGGATCCGATTTTCTGTCCGTATCTCGAATCAGATACAATTCCCTCTTCAAGGCAGATATATCCTCGTCAGTGTAGTCATTGTTGAAACACCCGTCAAACACATCTTTGGAGCCCGACATGCGCAACTGGAATTTCTTAAGATTACGTATGTCAAGATTATCGGCAGTTCCATTATATATCCCGACAGGAATTCCTTCATTATCGTCAACCGGATTCAGTGTACCGTTTACAGCAAATGCGGCGGTAATTTTTTCTGAAGGCAACGATACAGCGGCCATCTTGACTCCCAAAGACCATGCAAAAACCCATATCGTATCATATTCATCAAGAAAACCGATATCCAGTGACATATCCGAATAATCGGTAATGACACCGACATCCCAACCGTCCCTGCTCACATTGCTGTAGAATCCACCCGAAGTACTCCATCCGGAGAAGATCAGCAACAGGCGCCTACATCCTTTATTATGTGTCAAAAGATCGAATTTCATTCTCTGTCGGTATATGCAGTTTCCAGAATACTTAAAATATTTTTGATATCATCCTCCTGCAGGTCGGCAGAAAGTGAGAAACGTATACGTTCCTCCCCTTCCGGCACAGTCGGGCGCCTTATCGGCAAAGCCTTGACACCGGAAACAGACAATCGCGTGGCCAGATTTACAGCTTCCCTTGCATTTCCTACAATCAAAGGAACAATCTGCGACTCAGAGTCTGTATCCTTTCCCGTTATCTTCTTTATTCCATCCCTGAACATTCCCGATATCTTACGAAGGTGATCCCGTTCATTATTCATTTTAATAAGAGACAAAATCATCTTATATGTCCACACGGCATTTATCGGAGGCAACGCGGTTGAAAATATGAAACTGCGTGATGTATTGATAAAATACTGCTTCAACAGATGATGTGTCGCAACGAACGCACCGTACGATGCACAGGCTTTACCGAGAGTCCCCACAATTATATCCACATCATCGAGCAGTCCTAATTCCTCGCTCAATCCGGCGCCTTTGTTTCCTCTCACACCGAAAGCATGCGCCTCATCCACATAAAGCACGGCATTGTCAAATTCCTTTTTCAACCCGACTATCTCACGTAGCGGTGAAAGATCTCCGTCCATACTGTATATCGACTCGACCATTATTACCACACGTCCGGCATTGCGGTATCTTACCATGAGCTTACGCAGAGAATCCATATCATTATGGCGCCATCTTCTATATTCTGCATTCCCTAATTTCAAGCCATCTATCATTGAGGCATGAATAAGCTTGTCACATAGAAAGACAGTACCCTCGACACTGAGACTCTGTATGATGCCGACATTTGCATGATATCCGGAATTAAACAGAAGGACATCCTTTGCATACAACGTCTCAAGAAGATTCTCCAGTCTTATGTAATCATCCTGATGACCGGACAAAAGTCGTGATGCCGAAGATGTAAAAAATTGTTTTCCTTGAATCCGTCTGGACAGATCCCTATTCTTCCCCAATCCCATATAATCATTTGAGGTGAGATCATAGCCGGGAATATCGTCTCTATCATCCGGTACGGATCTTAGACGCGACTCTTGCTCCATCCTCGACAGTGAGTCGGCGAAGACTTTGAATTTTTCAGGAATCGCCTTCTCTATTTTGCATTTATCTGCCATACATTTCACCAAGAATTTTAAGCAACGCACGACAAAGCGAACGGACATCATCGTCATTTACCGCAAGATATGGAGGCATTATATAGGCATTTTTACCGAAAGGCCGGATCCATACCCCCTCTTTGACACATAATTTCTGAAATTCAGCAAGATCGACATCCTGCTTCATCTGAACCACACCAATTCCGCCAAGAACCCGGACATTTTCGACAGAGCCCCATTTTTCTGCCTCACGGAGTTCAGCTTCCATTATTGCCTCGATCTCCTTTATTCTCTTCTGCCAGTCAGAGGCAAGCAACAGACGTGTTGAAGCCAGTGCGGTGGCGCACGCCAACGGATTTCCCATAAATGTGGGACCATGCATCATAACGCCCGACTGTGACGAAGATATTCTGTCTGCTATCTCTTTTGTGGTCGCTATTGCCGAGAATGTCATATATCCGCCGGTAAGGGCTTTGCCTATCAACATTATATCCGGTTCGACACCCGCATATTCCCATGCAAACAGTTTTCCGGTTCTACCGAACCCTGTGGCTATCTCATCAAATATCAGAATTAAACCGAGTCTGTCACATTCCTTTCTCAACTCACGCAGATATTGCGGATGATAGAAACGCATACCTCCCGCACCCTGTACTATGGGTTCCAGGATAACTGCGGCCAGGCTACCGGCATTCTCCTCAAGAATCTTCTTCATGGGAACAAAATCATCAGGATCCCATTCATCTCCGAACCTGCATTCCGGTGCTGGAGCAAAAAAACGTATCGGCAATGCCGGACCGAAAGCACCATGCATACCGGTTACCGGATCACATACCGACATGGCATTCCATGTATCACCATGATATCCGTTCTTTATAGTCGCAAAATTTGTTTTATCGGGATTATCATGTGCCTGCACTGCCATTTTCATAGCCACCTCTGTAGCTACAGAACCCGAATCAGCATAAAAAATATGATTCATTGATGGCGGAAGAATGGAAAGCAGCAATTTTCCCAACTCAATTGCCGGCTGATGCGTCAGGCCTCCGAACATCACATGCGACATAGAATCAAGCTGACCTTTGATTGCATCGTTGATGATCTTATTGTTATAACCGTGAATCACACACCACCATGAAGACATCCCGTCAATAAGACGTGTACCGTCGGCAAGATAGATATATGCTCCGTCAGCATGATCGACCTTATAAGTGGGTAAAGGAGAATGGGTTGATGTGTAGGGATGCCATAAATGATCCCTGTCGAATCCGTCGTGTATTAAATCTGCAATCATGATATGTCAATTCTAATGCAAATTTAATAAATTTCGGTTTAACTGTGGTCCTTCATTGCAATATATTGGAAGCGGAAGCCTGTTATAAAGAATATATACAGAATATACGCATAAACCCGGGATTATACCGGATCTACGTCATAATAGACTAAAGAAGTCTTTATCTGAGGTATATTGGATATTGATGAATAAACACCTCGGAGAAGATTCTTTACTTTCTTCATCGAGGCTCCGGACTCGATTTTCAGCATTATTGACTGGATATACCAGGTAGCCACACGCGACACAAAGGGTTTTTCCGGACCGAATACTCTCTCTCCGAAATAATTACGCAAAGCGGAAGCAAGTATCACAGCACCCTCATCCGCCATTTTGGCATCCTTGTTTTTAAGATATACATTTATTATGCGTACAAATGGCGGATAATGATATTTCTGACGCTCTTTAAGTTCTTCCTTATAAAATCCTGAATAATCATGAGCCTTGACATGCTTCAGTACATTGTCATCCGGTTTGGCAGTCTGGATAAATACCATACCCTTTCCCCCCTTGCGGCCGGCTCTGCCTGATACTTGCTCAAGCATATTGAAAGCCCGCTCATTACTTCTGAAATCAGGGAAATTTAATAAGGTATCGGCATTGATTACACCCACCACCTTCACCTTGTCGAAATCAAGACCTTTGGAAACCATCTGTGTGCCGACAAGTATATCCGTCTGATGAGTGGCAAACTCTTCTATTATTTCTTGATAGTCATTCTTATTGCGTGTTGTATCAAGATCCATGCGCGAAACGCGGAAACCGGGAAACACCTCGTGTACCTCATCAGCGATCCTTTCGGTTCCGTAACCGAACACCTCTATTGAATTCTGGCCGCATGCGGGGCACAGCTTGGGAAGAGGCTGAGAGAAACCGCAATAATGACATTTCAGCATTCCACTGTTTTTGTGATACACCAGCGATACATCGCAATCATGGCATTTTGGGGTCCATCCGCACTGATGACATACCACAACCGGAGCAAATCCCCGTCTGTTCTGGAACATTATTGCCTGATTTCCAGACTTAAGAGTAGAGTCTGTGGCAAGTCTCAGCGGTTGCGACAATATTCCGTTGTTCAATTTGCGCTTCCTTTGATCCCTCATATCGACAATCTCCACATCAGGCAGCACCGCACCTTCAAATCTCTCAGAAAGAGTCACAAGTCCATACTTTCCTGTCTCGGCCTTGTAATACGTTTCAACGGAAGGTGTAGCAGAGCCCAGAAGAATCTTTGCCCCATGCATCATCGACAGCATGATTGATGCATCCCTCGCATTATATCGCGGCGCAGGATCATACTGTTTATATGAAGATTCATGTTCCTCATCGACTATCACAAGCCCCAGATTTCTGAAAGGCAGAAAAACAGACGACCTTACCCCGAGAATAACAAGCGGCTCGTCGGAATAAAGCAGCCTCTTCCACACCTCCACTCTTTCAGTATCGGTAAACTTTGAATGATATATGATAAGTTTGTCACCGAACACCTTGCGCAATCTGTCTGTTAGCTGCGTAGTAAGTGAAATTTCAGGCACAAGATAAAGCACCTGCCTGCGCTCTGAAAGCGAATCGGAAATAAGGTGGGTATAAATTTCAGTCTTACCGCTTCCGGTTAAACCGTGAAGCAGAGTTATACGATTATTACGCAATAATTCTCTCGCCTGCGCCAAAGCGCTGTTCTGCGATTCGGAAAGAACGGCAAGAGAGATATCACGGACATCCGATGACGCATAAAACCTGTTTACCGCCCTTTTATCTATTTTGAATATACCCTTTTCAACGAGTGCCTTCAGAATAGATGGAGAGCACTTCGTTGTCTTAAGCAGCTCCTCTCTTGAAACCTCTTTAGGCGGTTGTTGCGGATGCATCCAGCCGGACATCTCAAGATACGCGACAAGCAGCTTCTCCTGTTGTCTGGATCGTCCTACTTTATCAAAGAACTCATGAAGCGTATCCATTTCCGACCTGTCAATAGTAAGTTCTACAAAAGAAACACGCTTTGGCTTGTATCTTTCTATCAGACGTTCATTTATTTCAACGATTCCTCTCTCCAGAAGAACATTTACGACACGTGTGATATTCTTTATCTTCAATTCAGACTCAAGTTCCGATATCCTGAGACGTTTCTTATTTTGCAGCAGTTGTATTACCAATGCCTGTTGTTCTGTCAGTTTAAGCTGATCCTCTACACTTATCTCAAAATCCGAAGATAATGAGACAAATGTTTCGCTTTCAGGCTTAAGACCGGTAGGCAACGCCGCCTTATATACCTCTCCCGGTGAGCATAAATAATACTCGGAGACCCATCTCCAGAATTTGAGTTGCGGGTAAATCACTACCGGATCGGCATCAAGCAAGTCCATAACCGGCTTCACTTCATAACCTTCCGGAGCCTGTGAATGGATCATCTCCACAATACCGGTATAATATTTTTTTCTGCCGAACTGCACAAGCACCCTTGAGCCGATCTTCACATCCGACTCTATATCATCCCCTATCTCATACGTAAAAGTGGAATAAAGGGGCAACGGCAACAATATTTCAGCATACTTCATATCACAAAATTAATATAAATTTAAACAGATTCTAAACAGTTTGCAGGAATTTAAAGCCAGGCATATCTAACATTTTTGTTGCAATACGCGTTAATTGAAATATATTTGTTAATTTTGCATACGTACGGAAAGTCTGTGCTCCACTGTTGTAGTAATAACAAGGACACATATATAATACATTACTTATACATTTGAGTCTTCCGTTGTAGAAGATACTATAAAATTTGTTGATTATGAATAAAAAGACTATTCTTATTGCTTTGGTAGCGTTACTGTGTATCGGTCAGGCTTCGGCCAAATTACGTTTCGGTGTGAAGGCTGGTTTGAATCTCGACAACATTAAATTCTCCGACGTAGCCGCTAATTTCAATACCGACAACAAATGTGGTTTCACAGCCGGCGGTATGTTGGAATACACAGTGCCTGTCATAGGAATAGGATTTGATCTTTCGCTGATGTATACCCATATGAATGCGGATGTTGCGAATGAATCCTATACCGGTGCAATAAACAAAAACTATCTTGAAATTCCACTTAATCTCAAATACAAGATCGGAGTTCCGGTGATAAGCAAAATCATACAGCCTATGATTTATACCGGTCCGACAATGGCACTTAAACTTGACAAAAGTACTTTTGACAATATCAAGACAAAAACCGTACAGATGGGATGGAACGTCGGTCTGGGATTCGAGTTTTTCAAACGGGTCCAGCTCTGCGGAGGATATACATTCGGTATCAACAATGTAGCGAAAATCATTAAACCGGATGCAAATATCGAAAATATAAAAATCAAGAACAATTACTGGACAGTTACAGCTGCAGTGCTCTTCTGATAAATACTGAATAAAAATGATTAAAAGAATATTGGCTATCATGTTGATAGCTATAACAACTTTCGGAGCATCGGCGGAATTCAGATGGGGACCGACCGCAGGAATCAATATTTCCGAATTGTATTGGAAACAGAAACTTGTTAAAACCGATCTTCTCACCGGACCGAATGTCGGTGTAATGGGAGAGATTATGATTCCCGGTATAGGTTTTGGAATCGATGTCGCATTGAAATACTCCATGCACGGTGCAAATGTGAATTTCGGAGACCAATATATCTGGAGCAGTCAGGGATTCGGTAAAGAGAAGGTCTGGTTCCACACACTTCAGATACCGTTGAATGTACGTTTCAAATGGACACGTATGAACGGTTTTGAACATTATGCGGCTCCGTTTGTATATGGAGGTCCTGTATTTAACTTCAACCTGTCGACAACAAAGCTTCCTATAATCGAGCATCCTGCCGGATCAGTAGCACTGCAATGCGGAATAGGCGGTGAATTTTTTGAACGATATCAGCTCTCGGCAGGTTATTACTGGGGAGTATCATATGATATCAGGACAACCCAGCTTGATAATTTCAGTGCACGTGCACGTGGCTGGCAGATCAATGTCGCTGTATTGTTCTAACTGATATCTCAGTATTATTATGGAAGACAAGACAAATACATCGGCACAGACACAGACCGATGAGGAATTGAGAATAACTCAGGAAGCTGTTGAACTGCTGAAAACAGTATTCGACCCGGAAATTCCGGTCAATGTGTATGATCTTGGTCTTATCTACAGAATTGAATATACACAGGCAGACAAGACATTGCACGTTGATATGACCTTGACAGCGCCATCTTGTCCTGCAGCCGATTTCATAGTCGAGGATGTAAGGCAGAAACTTGTCAGCATCGAAGGTCCTGAAAAAATAGATTTACAACTCGTTTTTGAGCCGGAATGGAACCAGGACATGATGTCGGAAGAGGCAAAACTTGAGCTTGGCTTTTTATGAAAGCATATTTCCTGAGCGATATACATTTGGGTGCGCCATATTTCTCCGACTCCAAAGCGGCGGAAAGACGCATAGTCGACTTCCTCGATTCCATTAAAGAGGAAGCCGATGTCATATATCTGCTCGGCGATGTGCTCGATTACTGGTATGAATATAAATATGTCGTGCCACGCGGATTTGTGAGATTCTTCGGTAAAATTGCGGAACTTTCCGATGCAGGAGTAAGAATAGTATGGCTGATAGGCAATCATGACATATGGATCTACGATTATCTACCTGACGAACTGGGCATAGAGGTATATGACGGCGCAATAACAGAGGAAATGGACGGCAAGAAGTTTTACATGACACATGGTGACGGCGTAGGCAAATTAAAGACTTCATTCCGTATACTCCGGAAACTGTTCCGCAACAGATTCTGTCAGAAACTGTATTCCGGCATTCATCCACGCTGGACAGTGCCGTTCGCAAACAACTGGAGCAGACACAGCCGTAAAATCGACGGTCCGTCACAATCAGATGCGAAGCGCATGCTCGACAATATATCCGTTTTCAGCAAAGAGTATCATGCCTCTCATCCCGATATAAACTATTTCATGTTCGGGCATATCCATCTGCTTGAAAGATTTTCTATAGGCAAAGATTCCGAAGTGATCGTTTTAGGTGAATGGATATCTAGATTCAGCTATGCTGTATGGAACGGCAGAGACCTCTCGCTAAAAACACATATGGGAAGTAATTCCTCCCATATGTGTTTTTGATAAGATATTTATCATAATTTTAGCACCAATTAAGCATAAACGCACATCAAAAATATGTTTTACAACATGTTTTTGACATTTTGATACAAAATATTTGTTGACAATAATTTTATTGTTTACTTTTGCAATGACCTAAAACAATCTTTTTTACCTTAAGATTTTTTACCTGTTGAAAAAAACAAAAAGGGTGCGACCGTGGGGGTTATCACCCTTTTATTTATTATAATACAGCCGGCTAAATTATTTAGCCGGCTGTATTGATATCTGGTAAGTTATAGAAAACCGTTTCTGTAACTGCAGTTAACGTTTTGAATACATGGATTCATAATATTTCTGATAATCACCGGAAGTGACATTATCCATCCACTCCTGATTATCGAGATACCACTTCACTGTTTTTTCAATTCCTTCCTCAAACTGAAGACTCGGTTCCCAACCCAGTCCCTTCTGTAATTTACGGGAATCTATCGCATATCGCATATCATGACCCAGACGATCCGTAACATATGTAATCAACTCATCACTGTAACCCTCCGGATTTCCAAGGAGCCGGTCCACAGTTTTTATGATCACTTTTATTATATCTATATTTTTCCACTCGTTGAATCCACCTATATTATAGGTCTCGGCAATCTTGCCGTTATGGAAAATCAGATCAATGGCGCGTGCATGGTCCTCTACATAAAGCCAGTCACGTACATTCTCCCCTTTACCATAAACGGGAAGAGGTTTGCGTTTACGTATATTGTTTATAAAAAGAGGTATCAGTTTCTCCGGAAACTGGTATGGACCATAATTGTTCGAGCAGTTTGTAACAAGCGTTGGCATTCCGTATGTATCATGATAAGCTCTCACAAAATGGTCTGAAGAAGCTTTGGATGCGGAATACGGGCTATGAGGATTATATTTTGTAGTTTCCAGAAAGAACTCCTCGCCGTAGGCATGATGGTGATCGGAAGAGGCTTTGGTTGTAAAAGGAGACTTGATGCCTTCAGGATGAGTCAGTTCCAATGCTCCATATACCTCATCCGTTGAAATATGATAAAAAAGTTTGCCTTCATATCTTTCCGGAAGCTCTTCCCAATATTCCTTGGCTGCCTGCAGAAGCGACAAAGTACCCATAACGTTTGTACGCGCGAAAGTGAACGGATCCTTGATAGAACGGTCCACATGACTTTCAGCGGCAAGATGAATAATACCGGTAATCCTGTTCTCACGGATAATCTTGCGTATATCTTCGATATCCGCTATGTCGGCTTTAACGAATTTATAGTTTGGTCTGTTCTCTATATCTTTTAGGTTGGCAAGGTTGCCGGCATACGTGAGTTTATCGAGATTTACGATATTGTAGTCCGGATATTTGTTTACAAACAATCGAACCACGTGCGAACCGATGAAGCCGGCACCTCCTGTAATCAATATATTCTTCATATCTTATTGAATTAGAACGGTGAGTTGATCTCACCAAGTTTAGGATGTTTCAGATCTTTCTCCGACAGAACCATATCTTCCGGAGCCACTCTCCAGTCAATGCCGAGAGATTCATCGGCTATAGAGATGCCGCCGTCCGCCTGAGGCGCATAATAATTGTCACACTTGTACTGGAACACAGCCTCCTCGCTCAGCACCGAGAATCCGTGAGCGAAACCGCGGGGAACAAAAAATTGTACTTTATTCTCCTCCGAAAGCTCCACAGCCACATGTTTTCCGAACGTTGGCGAATCCTTACGCATATCCACAGCCACGTCAAGCACCTTGCCTTTGATACATCTTACCAGCTTCGCCTGGGTATAAGGCGGTTTCTGAAAATGCAGGCCGCGAACGACTCCATAAGATGATTTTGACTGATTGTCCTGCACAAATTCAACAGGATATCCTACTGCGTCATCAAACGCACGTTTGCTGTAACTCTCAAAGAAGTAGCCTCTCGCATCATCAAATACTTTGGGACGGATAATCAGCAATCCTTCTATCTCCGGTTTTATTATATCCATTATCTATTGTTTTAGAAACTGTTTAAATTTATTTTCAGAGGATTTTGAGATGTTTTTACAAGCTGAGAAGGGAGAAACCTGCCGGTTTCGACCGATGAAACTTGGTGAAAACAGCCAAAAAGACACTCAAAATGCCTGAAAGAAACACTATATAATTTTTTTCGTAATAAATTAAACAGTTTCTGAACCACCATACATGTGAAAGGATGTTAAATCCTGACTCATCGAATAACAATCCGTAAAATTAATATATTTTTTCGTATATTTGACTTCGTCCAATATACTTCGGCGCTCGGTAAAGCAATTTTTTTTGCTTTACTCTCGACTTCTTCGTATATTTGCATCATACAGGTATAATGAACTCGTTTTTACAGGATGTAAAAATGGGGTCGATTGGTAAATAATGAGGTTCAATGATTGTTAAGGATAAACTCACATATGAGGAACTTCGGGAAATTTCCTCCTTGCGACAAGATATAGCAGCCCTGCTCAGCCGCCAGCTCAATGATCGGGAGATGGCGCGTTTTAACAATATTGTCCGGGACGGATTGCGTAAAAGCACACATCCCCATTCTCCTCACGGTCTTCCGCTTGCCATTCTTTCCATGAAATCGGCATCCGTATTTGCGGAGATGGTGGATCCGGATCATAATATCCTCATTGCCATACTGCTCTATCCTCTCTATAATGAAAAAATCATAGACATAAAAAACATTACCGATGAATGGGGAGAGGATATAGCGTCACTGATGGAAGGCATATCCAACGTCTCTAAATTCAGCAACCGTAATTCGGCACATAACCAGGATAATTTCAGAGGTCTGATGCTTGCGCTTGCACATGATATCCGCGTTATTATAATAATGATTGTGGAGAATCTTGTTCTGATGCGTTCAATCAACCGTCATCCCGATGAGGAATGGGTGAGAAATGTAGCCTTCGAGGCAAACTGCCTGTATGCACAGCTTTCCCATAGGCTTGGACTTTACAAGATAAAAGGTGAACTTGAAGACCTGTCGCTCAAATATACCAATCGCGAAATATACACCCAGATCGCTCATAAACTTAACGCGACAAAACGCTCACGCGACCAATATATAGCCGAATTCATTTCCCCCGTAAAAGACCGTCTTCTTGAAGCCGGTCTGAAATTCGACATCAAGGGACGGACAAAATCGATATCCTCCATCTGGAACAAAATGAAAAAACAGAAGGTGGATCTTCCCGGCATTTACGATCTTTTTGCAATACGCGTGATTATCGATACGCCACGCGAACGCGAAAAACAGGATTGCTGGCTGGCATACTCTATTCTTGCGGACATGTATACGGCAAATCCGGCAAGAATGAAAGACTGGATCACGCTTCCGAAAAGCAACGGCTACGAGAGTCTGCATGCCACTGTGATGGGTCCCGGTCAGAAATGGGTCGAGGTTCAGTTCCGTACCGAGCGAATGGATCTTGTCGCGGAGAAAGGTCTCGCCGCACACTGGCGTTACAAAGGCGGAAAAGGAGACAGCTCCGACAAATGGATGAACAATATCCGTGACATTCTTGAGACCGCCGAGGCGGGACCGATGCAGCTTATGAAGAATATAAAAGCCGATGCATTCGATCAGGAAGTTTTCGCCTTTACCCCCAAAGGAGATCTATTCCGGCTTTCGGCAGGAGCGACAGTACTGGATTTTGCCTTTCACATTCACACCAATGTAGGTGCGCATTGCTCCGGTGCCATTGTCAACGGTGCCCACAAACGCATCAATTACAAAGTCCAGAACGGAGATACCATCGAGATTCTGACATCCAATACCCAGAATCCCCGGAAGGAATGGCTGAATATTGTAACCACCTCCAAGGCACGCAATAAGATAAAACAAAGCCTTAACGAAGAGAAACAGCGTCTTGCCGACATAGGCAAGGAAGCTCTGTTGCGCCGTGCCAAGAACCGCAAGATCGAGCTTGATGAATCGGAAATGATGCGTCTTATCAAGAAAAACGGATACAAATACGCCATCGAATTCTTCGCCGACATGGGCGAGAACAAAATAGACGCAGGCAGGTTCCTTAACTCCTATATAGATTTCACTACCAGAGAGACCGAGACCGAGCATATATCGGCAGATGAATTTCAGCTTATAACCCCCAAGGATGACGATACAAAAAATGATGTACTCGTAATAGGAGAAAAAAGCATAAACGGACTCGCCTATAAGTTCGCCAGATGTTGCAATCCTATTTATGGTGATGAAGTGTTCGGCTTCATATCATCCGACGGATCTGTAAAGATACACAAGACCAACTGTCCTAATGCCTCCCATATCCGTGAACGGTACCCGTACCGGATAATACGCGCCAACTGGAGCGGTAAAACCGGAGAGATGCTTCCGGCTCAGCTCCGGGTTATCGGGCAGGATGACATTGGCATTGTAGCCAACATAACCTCCATAATATCGAAGGAGCCAAATACAATGCTCCGCAATATATCTATAGACTCCCACGACGGCATCTTTCAGGGATACCTTGTTATCGGTGTTACCGATAACCGCCAGCTCAGTTCTCTTATCAAGAAAATAAAAACTGTCAAAGGGGTAAAGGAGGTAGTCAGAATTTAGAATGCATAATTAAAGTCTCTAAGGTCTTTAAGGTCTTTAGTGTCCTTAAGGACTTTAAAGTCCCTAAAGACCCTATGAAATTTTGAAGTCAGAATCTTCTTCTGCCGGGACCGCCTTGTCCGCCGGGACGTGGACCACGCGGACCGTCACCATGTCCTGGATTCATGAAATCATCCTGCTGTGGACGTTTCTTGTTCTTCATTGTATTGAATGTATAGGATATGCCGAACATAACATATTTGGTCAAATCACTATAACGGTTGTCTTCAATCCGGCTGTTAGTGACAGAACGTGAGATATTCTTCTTTTGCGATAACAGGTCATAACCTCTGACACTCAATGTAAGGCTCTTGTCTTTCAAGAGGCTGTACGAAATCTGTGCATTCCACAGCCATGATGCGGAGTTGAAGCCGTCTGAAAAACCGGATTTGTTGTCAAAGTCTATATCCGTATTCAACTGAAGTCCGAAGGGAAGATAAAGCGAAGCGTCGGCTCTGAATCCGTAAGAATGGGTATAACGGGTTTTCTGGTCTGCCAATGTACTGCTTGCCATAGTAAAAGAATAGTTGGGACGAACCGAAATCTGGAACACATCATTGGTGAATGTAAAATCCACAGCCGGGGATACCCTGAGATTCCCTGAACGGTTGAACTGACCGTTAAGATAACCTGCCGTAGAACTGAAACTTGTCATCGCTCTTGCTCCGTATCTCAGTCTTTTGTTTCTGAATGGCTGATTTATCATGAACATACCGAATATATTCATATTTCCGTTGGCATTCTCATATGTAGTGGTGCGCACACCGTACGCATCGGTCTGAGTTTTGTTCACTACCACATTGCTGGAATATTGTCCCCTCAACATAGCCATCATAGATTGCTGGCGATCCTGATTGAAATTTGAATAATGCATGCTTACATATTGCGTGAATGTAGGCTTCAGATCCGGATTACCCTGTGTGGTATGCAACGGATCGGACACATCGGCTACCGGTTGCAGCTGACTGATGGAGGGCTGTGATGTTCTTGCGCGATAATCCACTCTTAAAGACTTCGTCTTCGAGAATTTATATCTGAAACGCGCGAATGGAGCCACATTCCATACCCATCTGGTCTTTATATTACGGGCATCGTTGATAAGATCCTCGCTGCCGCTGCTCGAAGGAGACAGTGTTATACCTGTTTCCAGATTGTAGTCTTTATTTATCTTCTTATATCCTATCTGCAGTTGCTGTGTAGTGAATTTATTGCGGAAACTGTTCGAGAGATCGGGATCAAACATAGCGCCTTCCGGAATAATGTCGAAATCCTGAGGATTGTTTTTGTCTATGCCTTCAATGCCGGACAGATTATAAGTATCCTTATCGGCATTGTTGAAACGCAGATTGAAACGGTATGCTATCTGTAGAAAATTTCCACGCTTCACGTCACCAAGCGGTTCCGTCCATGTCAGACGTGCCCCCACACTGTTGTTCCACTGATGGTTATCCATAAAACGGTATAAGTTCTCGGGATCCTTGATCACACCTTCTTCGTCTGCCAGATAAAACTCTATGTCACTCCAGGTAGTTGAATGCTGCTTTGTATCGCTGAATTCATAATCAGCCTGAACACTGAAGGAGCGGCCGGGACGCGACGGAAAATTGTGGTTGAATATAAGTCTTCCTGATGTATTATAGCTTGTTCCGTGATTGAATCTTTGGGAATTATTGGAGTTTACCTTGGATTTATCCGCATCGCCGGCGAACAAAGCCGATGACTCGATAAGCTCGGATTTACGGTTGTTGTAACTGAAAGACGGACGGAAATCAAGAGTATTGTTAGGATCTATCTTCCACTCCATACGTAAATCGGCACGCACGTTGTGTCCTATGTCACGTGTATTGCTCTTGCTTTCGTTAACAGTTACAGAGTCATTCTTGAATAGGTTCTGGGTATTTGTAAAACTTTCGGCATATCTGTCGGAATGTGTATAGAACACATTGCCGCCTATTCTGAATTTGTCTGTCTTTCCCAGGTTGAAATTCAGTCCTAACTGTTGTGATGTGGTGATACCGCCCTGCGGTCCGAAGGAGGAGAATCTGCCACGCCCGGAATCACGGAATCCCATATCGTTTATATTGTTGGCTCCTCCGACTATAGATATCTGGTTGTTGTCGGTGAATGTAGAGATATTCAGCCTTCCTTCATAACGCTTGTCAGTACCGTATCCGCCGTTTATGGTGCCGAACCATCCGTTCTTCATGTTTTTCTTCACGGTAAGGTTAATTACTGTCTCCTCCTCTCCATCATCAACTCCGGTTATCCTTGCAAGATCACTTTTACGATCCACCACCTGTACTTTGTCAACCAGTTCTGAGGGAAGATTTTTTGTAGCCATCTTTGTGTCCTCACCGAAAAATTCCTTACCATCCACGAGGACTTTGGTAATGGTCTTGCCGTTCGAAGTAATTGAGCCGTCTGCATCAACCTCGACACCCGGAAGTTTTTTCAGAAGATCCTCCACTGTGGAATTCGCCTGCGTTTTGAATGATCCTGCATTAAACTCCACTGTATCCACTTTTGCGACTACAGCCGCCTTTACTCCGGTAATCACGGCATCAGCAAGCATTATTGCTGTTTCAGACATATGTAGAGTTCCGAGATCAAGCGTTCGGGTAGTATCCGCTACAGAGAATACCTGCGAAAGGTCATCCATTCCTACCATCGACAGTCTGACCATATAATTTCCGGGAGCTATGGATTTGAACGAAAACGCACCCTTGGCATTTGTGATCATATATGCCTTCCTGACGGAATCCGGTAATGCAAATACCTGTGTTGTCACTCCGACAAGCGGTTTGTCATACGAGTCCACAACCGTTCCTCTTACTCGTGCGGCATTGGCTTGCGCTATCATACCGCCTAAAAGCATCAATAAAATGAATAATTTTCTTGACATATCGTTTATGTGAAATCTTTCTTGGGAACTATATTGAAGATCCAGTTCAGCAAATTTCCAAACTGTTGTCTAAAACTTCAACACATACAATCCATAAGACAAACGTTTTTAACGGAAGTTTAATCGATATGCAAAAAACTCTTTTAACCGTTTGAATTTGTTATATAGATAAAAAAATATACATTTGTAACATTGAACTGCTGTACTATTAAGAAACTGTTTAAAATAAAATAACTAATATAACCCGATATGAAATTAGAAGAGATTGATATCAAAACACTTAACGGCAAAGGAATAAGTGTGGACAAATTCGAGGAGGAGCTGCAGATGCTCGCTGACGGTTTCCCTTATCTTAAAATAGAGGCTCCAGCCAGAATAGGGAATGGAATAAGCCGTCTTACACCGGAACTGGAAAAGACTGCCAACGCATGTTGGGATGAATTTTTAAAATCAGGCGGAGTTGTAATGAAAATGGTTCCTGCCAGCGGTGCCGCTTCGCGTATGTTCAAGGATATTTTCTCTTTCGTCAACGGAAAATCAGAAACTCCCGACAACGATTTCATGAAAAAATTCTTTAAGGATATCGAGAATTTTGCATTTTTCCCTCTTCTTAATTCCACATGCTTCCGGTTATATGGAGAGAGCATCGACAGCCTGATTCAATCCAGGAGATACAAAGATGTCGCAAAAGCGCTCATACAGCCCGAAGGTCTTAACTACGGTCAGCTGCCCAAGGCTCTGCTTGAATTCCACAAAGTGATGGGAGGCACCCGCTCCGCTCTTGAGGAGCACCTCGCCGAAGGAGCCATGTACGCTGCCGGAAAATCGGGAAAAGTCACTGTACATTTCACAGTTTCTGAAAACCATCTCCCGCTTGTAATGGCAAAGGTAGCGCAGACATCCGCATATATCGGACATAAATTCGGTGTCACATTCGATGTCAGCTACAGTGTTCAGAAGCCCTCTACCGATACGATTGCGGCGAATATGGACGGCACGCCATATCGCGAGAATGGAGAACTGTTCTTCCGTCCCGGAGGACACGGAGCATTGATTGAGAATCTGAATGATCTTGACGCAGATGTCATTTTCATAAAGAATATCGACAACGTGGTTCCGGATCAGAGTCGCGATGTCACGGTAAGATACAAAAAGATTATCGGAGGAGTTCTCGTGGGAACAAAGCAGAGAATCAACGACTATTGCCGCATCCTCGCCGAGGGTCTCCCTTCCGAAGAGAAGATGGATGAGATGATCGGTTTCGCCCATGATGTCCTGTGCATCACCCACGACAAATTCCCGGCAATGTCTCCGGAAGAGAAACGCGGTTATCTTTTCAGCAAGTTCAACCGTCCTTTGCGTGTATGCGGCATGGTAGCAAACGAGGGTGAGCCCGGCGGCGGTCCTTATCTTGCCTACAATGTCGACGGCACCGTCAGCCCTCAGATTCTTGAATCATCACAGATCGACACCAAGAATCATCATGCAAAAAAAATGATGCAGGAAGCCACACATTTCAATCCGGTCGACCTCGTGGTATCGACACGCGATTACAAAGGCGGGAAATTCAATCTTGCTGAATTTGTAGATAAGTCAACCGGCTTCATCTCCATCAAGAGCCGTGAAGGTGTTGAGATCAAGGCTCTTGAACTCCCGGGACTTTGGAACGGAGCCATGAGCGACTGGAATACGATTTTCGTCGAGGTTCCGGCAGATACATTCAATCCCGTGAAAACAGTGAACGATCTGCTTCGCCCCGCACATCAGTAATAAGAAGTTGTTTAAACAAATACAACTCCGAAATGAAAAAAATCATATTATTGGCAATTTTTCTTCCTCTTATAGCCTCTTGCGGAGGTAAAAAGGGGGAGAAGACCAATGCCGGAGACACATACAGGAATTCCCTGCAGGACTCGATAAAAACAGCACAGTCTAAAATAGACTCATGTACTCTTAAAATCCGGGAAGTCACATCAACCATCGATTCCCAGATCGGAAATTTCACTAATGTGGAGAATCCGAGGGAAGTGGAAGGTTACTACATCCTCAGTAATTGGCAGTCAAGATACCCGTTGCAGTCGACAGGCATCATCGCCCGAATTAGCAAATCAGAGCAGTTTGAGCTCATTGCGGTTCTTAAAGGCGGCACATTCGATCAGATTGAAGTGAAGAGCGAAGGTAAGTCCGCTTTCTCTTCTGTTGTTCCTAACGACCAGGCACTGAACTATCGTCGCGACGGAATCACTACTGTCATGTTCTCGGGTGATGAATGCAACGATGTCGGTAAGTTTATAGCAGACAACGGGCTGAACGACATCACCCTCTGTTATCTGGAAAGCGGCAGACAAAAAAGTTCGTGGCATATTCCGGCAGAGTATGTGGAGATGGTGTCACAGACATGGAGCTTTGCTTCTGCAAACAGGGAATTACACTCACTTGAACTGCAGAACAGTATGCTTCACCAGAAAATCGATATTATTCGCAGACACCTCGAATAAAGGAGAAGGTTACGTACGTTTTTAGAGTGTGCATATGAAGAAACTGGTAATAATAATGTTCGCGATCATCGGCATCGGAGTCGCTTGGGGCGAATGGCATTTTCCTGAAAAATATACCGGACAGGTCACACGTACCACAGATACTGTCTGGCATCCGGACATACTTCCGGGATATGAAGCAAGATACGTGGATCAGGGGGAGACTTTCGACGGACCTTGCCGTTCAACAATTATCCGTAAGCTCTCGCCTGTAAAAACCCGCCGTGCGTATCTCTATGTACACGGATTCAACGACTATTTCTTTCAGAAAGAGATGGGAGAACGTTTTGTCGATTCAGGCTACAATTTCTATGCCGTCGACCTGCGCCGTTACGGACGCAGCTGGGAGCCATGGCAATATCCTTTCAATGTGCGCCGGATGACGGAATATTTTGCGGACATAGACTCTGCGTTGTCCCAGATTCGCCGCGA
The DNA here is from genome assembly GCA_910579845.1 of uncultured Muribaculaceae bacterium. Classification (GTDB taxonomy): domain Bacteria; phylum Bacteroidota; class Bacteroidia; order Bacteroidales; family Muribaculaceae; genus Lepagella. Next base: position 199,926 of record CAJTWL010000001.1, read on the forward strand.
CGGGAATGTTGACATAACTCTTTCCGGTCACAGCACCGGTGGACTGACCGTATCATATATGGCGGCGATGAAAGGGGCAAGAATCGGAGTAAACCGCGTAGTTACCGACAGTCCGTTTCTTGAATGGAATTTCAGTCCGTTCATGCGCAATGTGGGTGCTCCAATGATACAGTTTCTCAGTAAAATATCTCCGGACTCAAAAATCAGACAGGGACACTGCGACGGTTACGCTTACTCTCTTCTCAAACAATTTGACGGGGAATGGGAATACAATACCGATTGGAAAATGATTTATTCGCCACCGGTGACTTTCAGTTGGGTCGGCGCTATAAATCATGCCCAGTCCGAACTGATGAAGAATGCATCCCATATTACAGTACCGATTCTTGTAATGCACAGCTCAAGAAAGATCGACGGCTGCAACTATACTCCGGCATTCAAGACCGGAGACGCGGTACTCGATCCCGAAATGCTGCAGAAACGGGGAGAGAAACTTGGTAAACGGAGAATGGTATGTGCCATCGACAGCGGCATACATGATCTTATCCTCTCCCCTCTTCCTGTAAGAGAAGCGGCTTACGACACAATTTTCCGTTTCCTAAAAAGATATTGAAATCATTATATACGGCAGCAGACAGGGGCATCCGCACGGACGCCCCTGTTATAATATATATTTACCGGTTTTATTTGATTACATTCAGTTTCTTGCCGACCTTGATGAAAGCCGCTATAGCCTTGTCAAGCTGTTCGCGAGAATGTGCCGCCGAAAGCTGGACACGGATACGGGCTTGATCTTTAGGCACTACAGGATAATAGAATCCTGTCACATATATACCCTCTTTCTGCATCTCCGCGGCAAAATCCTGCGATAGTTTCGCATCATAGAGCATGACCGCGCAGATAGCGCTCTGCGTCGGTTTGATATCGAATCCGGCCTCAAGCATCTTGTCGCGGAAATAAGTGACATTTTCCATCAGCTTGGTATGCAGGTCATCACTCTCGCCAAGCATCTTGAACATCTCTATGCTTGCCCCGACAATAGAAGGTGCTACGGAATTCGAGAAAAGATAAGGACGGGAACGCTGACGGAGCATATCTATAATCTCCTTCCTGCCCGTTGTAAAACCTCCCATGGCACCGCCGAACGACTTGCCGAGTGTACCGGTGAAGATATCTATCTTGCCATAGCAGTCGAATTTCTCAGCCACACCGTGTCCGGTAGCTCCTACAACACCTGCGGAATGGCTCTCGTCCACCATTACAAGTGCATCATATTTCTCTGCAAGTTCGCATATCTTATCCATAGGAGCGACATTGCCGTCCATGGAGAACACTCCGTCAGTGGCAATGACCTTGAACCGGCAGTCAGACGCTTCTTTGAGACATCTTTCAAGATCCTCCATGTCAGCATTCTTATACCGGAAACGTCTTGCCTTGCACAGACGAACACCGTCAATGATAGAGGCATGGTTCAAAGAATCACTGATGATTGCATCCTCCTCTGTGAAAAGAGGCTCGAACAGACCGCCGTTGGCATCAAAGCAGGCGGCATACAAGATAGTATCCTCAGTCTTGAAATAATCGCTTACAGCCTTCTCAAGTTCTTTATGAAGATCTTGTGTTCCACAGATAAAGCGGACAGACGACATTCCGAAACCACGGTTATCCATCGCCTTTTTGGCAGCCTCGATCAATCGGCTGTTGTCGGCAAGACCAAGATAATTGTTGGCGCAAAAATTCAACACCTCACCCTTGACATTCTCGACCTCTATGTCAGAACTTTGTGGAGTGACAATAACACGCTCGTTCTTATACAGACCGGCATCCTTGATATCCTGCAGTTCCTTTTGCAGATGCTTCTGAAATTTAGTGTACATGGTATATTATCATTGAAATTGTTTAAACAGCTATATTAGAATTTTAACCAAAGTTATATATATTTTATTAATTTATGATTATTTTTGCGCAATAAATACCCGAATAAAAAATGAAGAATATACTGGTAATCGGTTCTACAGGACAAATCGGTTCCGAACTAACCATGAAACTACGTCGGGAATATCCCGGCGGCACAATAGTGGCAGGCTATATCCCCGGCGCGGAACCTAAAGGAGAACTTGCCGCAAGCGGTCCGGCAGAGATAGTGGATATTACAGATGCTGCAAGAATCGCTGAATTAGTCGACAAATACAAAATAGACACCATCTATAACCTTGCCGCTCTGCTCTCGGCGGTGGCTGAAGCCAAACCGCAGTTGGCATGGAAAATAGGCGTCGGCGGTCTTTACAACTGCCTTGAGGTGTCAAGAGAGAAGGGATGCGCGCTCTTTACACCAAGCAGCATAGGCTCTTTCGGTCCCGGCACCCCGCATGACCATACTCCTCAGGACACCATCCAGCGCCCGAAAACAATTTACGGCATAACCAAAGTCACCGGCGAGATGCTCTCCGACTATTATGCGGACCGTTTCGGTGTCGATGCACGCTCTGTCCGTTTTCCGGGACTTATCTCATATGTCGCGCCTCCGGGCGGAGGCACCACAGATTATGCAGTAGATATCTATTACTCAGCGGTAAAAGGAGAGGAATTCAAATGCCCGCTGAAACCGGGCACATATATGGACATGATGTACATGCCCGACGCATTGCGTGCGGCTATCGAGATAATGGAAGCGGATCCTGAGAAACTGAAACACCGCAACTCATTCAATATAGCCTCGATGTCATTCGATCCTGAGATAATCTATAATAAAATAAAGGAATATGTTCCCGATTTCAAAATGAGTTACGATCTTGACCCCTTGCGTCAGAAGATAGCAGACTCATGGCCCGACAGTCTCGACGACACATGCGCCCGCGAGGAGTGGGGCTGGAAACCGGAATACGATCTCGATTCCATGACCCGCGACATGCTCGAGAATCTTCATAAGAAGATTTTATAGGCATTAGTTTTTTTAAATATAAGGTCCTTAGAGTCTTTAGGGTCTTTAAAGACCTTAAAGACTCTAAGGACCCTCTAATTTCCACTGACGCCTAAACCCTAAAAGGGGCATGATTCAAAAAGAATCATGCCCCTTTTAGGGTGAAATGTGGGTCTCGAACCCACGACCTTCGGAACCACAATCCGACGCTCTAACCAACTGAGCTACTCTCACCATTTCTGCGCTTTCAGTACGTCTTAGCGTATCCAACGCCGTGCAAAGATACGGTTTTTTGCGAAAAATCAAACGCCCAGCCTAAAATTTATGTATTCATCGTGTTTCCTTGGTTTTTTGTTTCGTTGCAGGGTGTATAATGGCGGTAAAAAGAAATCCGCCAGTCGCATTTAAACCGGGAAAAAACATTAAATTTGCTTAGTTCAACATTAAACAACACTACCCAAATGGAAAACAACAAATACGACCTTATCGTTTTAGGTTCAGGCCCAGGCGGCTATGTGGCCGCCATACGCGCATCGCAACTCGGAATGCGTACGGCAGTGGTCGAAAAAGAGAATCTTGGCGGGGTGTGCCTCAACTGGGGGTGCATACCGACAAAGGCGCTTTTAAAAAGCGCTCAGGTATTCGAGTACTTGTCGCATGCTGCGGATTACGGTATAACGGTTCCCAAAGGTGCGGACAAGGACTTTTCAAAAGTAATAGCCCGCAGCCGGGCTGTTGCTTCGCAGATGAGCAAAGGTATAGAATACCTGATGAAAAAGAATAAGATAGACGTGATAACAGGTACGGGAAAAGTATTGCCCGGACATAAAGTCGAAGTGGTGTCGCCAGACGGGGAAAAAACGCAATATCAGGCAAATAACATAATAATAGCCACCGGGGCGCGTTCGCGCAGCCTGCCGGCTCTGCCACAGGACGGAAGCGGCATAATAGGCTACCGCGAAGCGCTTACGCTTGAAAAACAACCGGAGGCGA
>CAJTWL010000002.1 GCA_910579845.1 uncultured Muribaculaceae bacterium
ATTGCATATCTTGTCGTTTTTAGATTTATAATGTATTGAGGTCGATGGTGGTTATTAGGTGATGAAAATAACCGGATTTTATAACTCTATCTTAGGATTGAACAATGCCTCCAACACCTTGGCGTGTCATCCCTAATATTTGTCCTGCGTCAGCTACGGTCAGGTATTCTTTTTCTTTGATTGCCGATAACGTGGCCGTAGGCGTTGGATATCTCAGGGTATTCTGAATCTTCTGCTGACGCATTCGCTCCTTATAAGAATGTTCAGAACATCTCTTGGAACAGAAGCGCGTAACGGTGGTCTGGGCGGTGAACTGTTTGCCACACCACTCACAAGTTTTCTCAATTCTAATATTGCTACTCATCGTTTTATGTGGAGATTCCTCCTTGATTTTGTAAATGTTCGTAAACTGTTGACAACCATTGTCAACTTCCTCCACCACCTTGCTGACGCTTGGGGCGGAGAGAGCCATTATCGTACAAAATCCGTACAAATGAGTGCGTAAAAACGCCTAATACTGACAATTATCAGCATTAGGCGTTTAGTAGAATATTAAGTTTTCTCGCTTATTGACAGTCAATTGCTGTCAATGCAAAGTGTTGATAATCAATTATTTACTTACCCACACAAAATTTCTGGAAGATGGAAACAAGCAGGTCATGAGTGGTGATGCTTCCGGTGATGGAGCCGAGGCGGGAAAGGACTTCTCTGAGATCCTGGGTGATGAAGACTATGCTTTCTCCAGCCGACAAACCATTCTCTACGCGGTCCAAAGCCGTCAGCCCCTGCTCCAGTTCGTAGAAATGCCGGGAGTTAGTCACTATAATCTCATCCTCACCGGCAAGCTGTCCGTCTATATATTCTTTCATCCTCTGCAACAAGTCTCCTATCCCTTTTCCTGTTTTTGAAGATATCAAAACATAACCCGGCTCCCTATCTTCCTTGCCATTACCCGTAACCTCTTTCAGCACATCCGTCAATCCGTGGGTAAGATCCATTTTCGTAATAACTTTTATATTACAAACCCCTGGCAGACATGACTCACGCTCCTCCACCTCTCTGACACGTTCTTTGAATTCGGGATCCGTTGAATCTATCAGCCACAGTATAATGGACGCCTCCCCTATCCTTTTCTCAGTACGTTCGATGCCAATTCGTTCCACCACATCTTCGGTCTCCCGCAACCCTGCCGTGTCTATGAAACGATACAATATCCCGTCAATCTCTATGCTGTCTTCGATTGTATCACGCGTTGTACCGGGTATATCGCTTACTATAGCCTTATCCTCTCCCAACATATGATTCAGCAATGTCGATTTTCCGGCATTGGGAGCTCCGGCTATCACTACGGGCACACCCTCTTTAAGCACTCTACCCGACGCATAGGAGTCTGCAAGTTTCCGCATCTCAGCACGTATCTCCCCACAAAGCGCACGCAATCTGCCACGGTCGGCAAATTCCACATCCTCCTCCGAAAAATCAAGCTCAAGCTCAAGCAAGGAAGCAAGCTCTATAAGTCTGTCTCTAAGCTCATTCAACCGGTTTGAGAACGCGCCTCCCACCTGCTGCATGGCAAGCCGCTGGGCAGCTTTCGATGATGCGGAAATAAGATCGGCGATACCCTCTGCCTTTGCTAAGTCTATCCGCCCATTCAGAAAAGCCCTTTGAGTAAATTCGCCCGGATTGGCAGGACGCGCTCCATTCAGGACAAGGAGATTTACAAGTTCACGCTGAATCCATTTGGATCCGTGGCATGAGATCTCAGCCACATCCTCTCCTGTGAAGGAGTTCGGAGCCCGAAAGATAGTCAGAACCACCTCATCAAGCAGTTCTCCGTTACTATAAACAATTTTACCGAGATGTGCCGTATGGCTCTTCATAGCGGATATATCCTTTCCCCTCCAACATTCGCCCACAACTTTCTCCGCATCTCTGCCGGAGACCCGTATCACCGCAATTCCACCTGTGCCATGAGGCGTGGAGATTGCCACAATCGTATCGTCAACTGTAAAGTTCATTCCTACTGTCTTTTCATCCATTCCTTGAAAGAGGCAACAGCCTCGATCTCATTCTCTGTCTCATCGGGCAATGCGGAGAAGAAATCAAAACCTGTAATGGTCTCGATATCGTCAACCGTCATCACATAGTTCTGCATATTGCCCGGTGCGGACATATTCGGGAATACAAAACCTATCGCACGCGGTCTGTCCACATAAGGCGCGAGTATAACCTTGAAAAAGGCGTCAGGAACCCTTACCCCATTGCCTATTGTTTTTATCTCGTCCGAGCCATATATCGGTCCTGCCACGATCACCAGTGCCGAATCGCGTTTAGCCCACATTCGTGTCTTCTGTTCGAGAGTCTGCCATGCGCCTCTGTTGAGCGCCCCTGCCTGCGGAGCTATGTTTGTCAACACAAAACAGTCGTTCATCGGCTTCTCTCCCCATTTCTGATCAGCCGCCGGACACATATGCCCCCGATCATAACCCGACCGGCGATAATCTTCCGTCGAAGCACAACCCTCCACTTCCGGATCCTGCCAGAATCTGTCTGATCTCGACCATTCTCCATCCGTCTCAGAGCGCAACAGTTCCCATCCTACCCAATTCGCCACACGCGTTTTCTTGTTGAACGACAGTGTAAAACCATCGTACACCAAAATCTCCGATGGAATTGAATCAGGGATCAGGGTATATCCCAGATCTCCATATACAGTCTTCATTACCGGCTTGTCGGTCGTCTGACGGTCATCAGCCGAGCAAGATGCCCTGTGCACAACCACCACAATCAGCAATACACAAGCGAAAACAAAAGCAAACCATGCGAGTTTTGAAGCTCCTTTTTTGTTCATTCCACAAATTTAGCAAGAAAGTGTTTAATTTTTGTATGATTTTACTTAATTTTGCCAATAGAGTATCTGAAGTTGTTTACTCTGACTACTTAAAATATTATATCCATGGATTTAACTAAAAGATTTCTGGAATTTGTAAAATTCGATACCCAAAGTGACGAATTAACCAATATGACTCCCTCCACCCCCGGACAGATGGAGTTCGCAAAATTTCTGAAGGGAGAACTCGAGAAGATGAATCTTGAGGATATCGTGCTTGATGACAACGGTTACCTATATGCAACCCTTCCAGCCAACATCGACAAAAAGGTTCCTACCGTAGGCTTTATCGCCCACATGGACACATCACCCGACATGTCGGGCAAACATGTCAATCCACGTATTGTCAGCAATTATGACGGCAACGATATAATCCTCAATGCGGAGAAGAATATCGTTCTTTCGCCCGAGCAGTTTCCGGAACTTCTGAATTATATCGGACAGGATCTGATCGTTACAGACGGCAACACCCTTCTCGGAGCAGATGACAAGGCTGGTATTGCCGAAATTATGAATGCCGTGGAATATCTTCAGGCACACCCGGAAATCAAGCATGGGAAAATCCGCATAGGTTTCAATCCGGACGAAGAGATAGGACTCGGAGCACACAAATTCAATGTGGAACTGTTCGGCTGCGACTTTGCATATACAATGGACGGAGGGGCTGTCGGAGAACTTGAATTCGAGAACTTCAACGCGGCATCCGCGAAAGTAAAGATCTTGGGGCGCAACGTGCATCCTGGTTACGCAAAGCATAAAATGATCAATTCAATCCGCGTCGCCAACAACTTCATCGCCATGCTTCCACGCTGGGAGACTCCGGAACATACGGAAGGATACGAAGGATTCTATCACCTTGTCGGCATCGAAGGCAGCGTCGAGGAGACTGTGCTCACATATATTATCCGCGATCACGACCGTTCACGTTTTGAAAGCCGCAAACGCGAGCTTGAGCACCTCGTACGCAAGACCAACATGGAATATCCGGGATGTTGTTCGGTAGAGATCAAAGACCAATACTACAACATGCGCGAAAAGATCGAGCCGGTCATGCATATAATCGAGATAGCCGAAAAAGCGATGCGTGAAGCCGGAATCGAACCCAAGGTACAGCCGATCCGTGGCGGCACAGACGGAGCCCAGCTCTCCTTCAAAGGATTACCCTGCCCGAACATATTTGCCGGCGGAGAGAACTTCCATGGAAGATTCGAGTTTGTTCCAATACAGTCAATGGAGAAGGCATCACAAGTAGTGGTCAACATCTGCAAGATTGTAGCGCTTTGAGAATAAAAGAGCCGACACTTATTGTAATCACAGGGCCGACTGCCTCCGGCAAGTCGGTCCTCGCTATAGAAGCGGCCAAACGTCTCGGAACAGAAATCATATCTGCCGACAGCCGTCAGATATATAAGGGCATACCGATAGTCACAGCCCTTCCCACACCTGAAGAGAGGGAGGCTGTGCCACATCATCTTATAGATATGCTTACTCTGGATGCATACTATAGCGCTTCACGTTTCGAGGAGGATGCCTTTGCCATAGCCGAACGACTTATCGCCGAACGCGGCACGGCAGTGGTATGCGGAGGCTCAATGATGTATGTAGACGCGCTGTGCAATGGCATTGACGAACTGCCCACCGTTCCTGACAACATCCGACAAGGGCTTGAGACCGAGTTGACCGAAAAGGGTGCGGATTGGCTGAGAAATGAGCTGAGAACACTGGATCCGGAGTATTTTTCAAAGGTTGATCCCAATAATATAAAAAGGATATTCCATGCCGTGGAGATAATACGTACGGCAGGAAAAACCTACACACAGTTGCGCACAGGCAGGAAGCGGGAACTCCCGTTCAGAATAAAAAAATATATGATAACCATGCCGCGCGAGATATTATTCGACAGGATAAACCGTCGCGTCGACAAGATGATAGAATCCGGTCTCGAAGATGAAGCGAGAAGTGTATATCATCTCAGACACCTCAACTCATTGAACACTGTCGGACTAAAAGAGATGTTCGCGTATTTTGACGGTGTTATGGGAAGATCGGAAGCGATAGAGCGCATCAAAAAAAACACACGTGTCTATGCGAAGAAACAACTTACATGGTGGGCACGCGACAAGGAAATTATTCCTCTCGGTTTGAGCGACGTACAAGCTGTGTCGGAGTCGGGGTTTCGCTTAGAGTGTTAGCGGTTTGTGAATCCGCCTCCTTTTGTTTCTTCATTCTTATCTTTACTGAATCGAATCCCTTCCCATACACGCCGTTAACCGCGCCTTGTGTCACAAAGGCATCCTCGTCTATACTCTTTATAATACGGAATATGGTTACAGACTCAATCTTACGGCACCACACCATCAGAATCTTGATATCATGTTTTGAATACCATCCCATGCCGTCCATAACCGTAACTCCACGATGCGCCTCACGATTGACCTTATCGGCGATTTCGCGCCATTTGGGAGAGAATATAAAGAACTGTGTTGCCTGACGATTCGTATTTATAACCATATCGGCACAATATGAAACTATAAATGTCACCATGAAGCCATATACAATCATCGGGATTCTTGCCTCTATACGCTGATCCCATGTGCCGGAGAAAGGAAGAAAGATGGATAATGTCACCACAAACATATCCACAAAAATCATGGTGCGCCCGATGCTGACATTGCTCTTTTTCGCCACCATCGCCGCAACAATATCCGTACCGCCCGATGACCCGTTGTGAATAAAAGCCGTACCCACACCGACACCGCAGAGAATAGCTCCCAATGCCACACTGACCACCCTGTCTGGCACGAGCGGATGTCCTATACTCATGAATATATTCTCAAAAAGACCTATACCCAAAGCTATTACCGTAGCTCCGAAAACAGTTCGTGTCACAAATGTTTTCCCTACAATCCTATATGCGAGCGCCAGCAAAAGAAGGTTACAGGAATAAGACGTTACGGCAACCGGAATTAAACCGCCAGTTGCAAAATATATAAGCGTACCGAAACCTGCAAGCCCGCCTATCACGATCTCATGGGGAAGGATGAAAGCGCAAAAGCCGAATGCATAGAGCATTAATCCCAGGATTATCAAAGCATAATCTTTTGCATTTGTGATAATGTTTTTCTGTGGTGCTTTAGTCATATTGATTTGATTCAATTATAACGAAGTCGCATACCGATAAGGATGCACATTCAAATCCGTTGCAAAGGTAAATTAAAAAAACGGAAACTAAGAGCTTGTTTAAAAGAAATTTCAACAATAAAGTTGCACTTCCGGTTGGGAACGTCAGATGAGTCCGGTCTCCAATTTTTAGTCCGGCAATTTGGAGCATATGCATATTATTGTTAATTTTATGCCGAAGTCACAAGTTCCCCTTTCTGAGTAAGTGAACTCGTCTTGACTTATTTTTTCTTGACATCAGCGGGATATTTCCGAGGTGTTTCCGAGTCTCGAAGATCCGGCAACCTTTCGGTTGGCGGTGATGAGAGAGTCAGAAACAACCGGAAAGATCCGTTGAGGTTGAGAAAAGAATATATTCATTATACGTTTTAACATTCGTAAATAAGTCAAGACGAGTTCAGTTTATCAGATGGAACTCAAACAAATTTAGAATGAACAAATTAGTTGCTGCGATTCTTATGGCATGCGTTGCATCCAGCGCCAGTGCCGAGGATTTCTTCTCATCAAAGAAATGCGACACCTTCCTTGATTTTGGTGTCAGAGTTGGTATAAACACATCTAACCGAACTATCGGAAAGGAAGCTTTCACCGGTTATAACCGTCAGGGATGGGGCACCGGATTCAATCTTGGAGTAGTTGCCGACATAAACGTGCGTGACTATCTCTCCATTCAGCCCGGTATTTTCTTTGACTCCCGGTCAAACAGCTATACCATGATCAGCAATGTACCCACCACTACAGAAGGTTCATGGGCAACGCTCACACAAGCCGGAAACTTCAATTCATATCATTTCATCATACCCATAATGGGACGCATGCATTTCAATGTCACCGATGACCTGCGCTGGGACGTTGAGGCAGGACCTTATGTCTCGCTAAGACTCGGTTCCAAATTGAAAAATAAAGTATGCCAATATAATATGGACACGGCATCGGATATATATGCGGCATCCGACAATTTCATCGACAATGTTTTCCGTCAGAAAGCAAAAGGGCTTGACATCGGAATCAAGATGGGTACCGGGCTGACCCTCTTCAGGCATTACAGCTTTGCAGTCCATTATCTCGCAGGCTGCACCCAGGCCTGGAATGATCTCAAATATGAGAATCTGCGCTATTCATACGGCGGACGTTCAAAGGAATGGACATTCACCTTGGGATACAATTTCTAAAACATTTATAAGGACGTAAAAAGGAGCATGAAATCATGCTCCTTTTTTATGTCTTTATATTTATGCATCATACACAATCCTGTGGAACTCTGCCAATTCCGAAGGTGAGGCGGGAGTGTATGGACCGTATAGCATCAGTTTCAACTCCATTCCACTCTGCCCCGGACCATAAGGAGGCTGAATATATCTGAAGCCGTCAAACAGACGAAAGCCGTTTTTCTCATAGAAACCAATTCTCTTGCGTGTCATTTCATCAACAGGTGGTTCGACTTCAAGCAAGAGGCTTCTGTCAGAGATATTCTTCAGATACGAAAGCAATTCGGTTCCGACTCCTGTCCCTCGCATTGATGTCTCCACTGCAAAATGTTCTACATATACAAACCTGTCGAACTCCCAATACGTAATGAACCCCATGAAACGCCCCTCCTCATTCTCTGCAATGAGGATATTGAATCTGTCGCCATGCCTGTCTGCAAAATCCATAAATGCAGACACTCCGGAATAGAGTCTTCTTTCATTCTCAGGGAATGAATCTGTATACAATTTCAATACGTCAGAGAAATCCTGCCGGTCTATCACATTTCTGAACTTCATAATCAAAGATTCTCTTTCATCCTTTTATACACAAAATATTTGCCACGCGACATCTGGGACTCTACAGGTTTCTGATAATCGGGAAGTCTGACGACGGCATGTTCCGGCATCCATTCCACAACACTATCCATCCACTGGATCATTCCCTGACGTGTAGGATGCGGATTCTTAGCACTCTGACGTGGTAATTTCAAATTGGAACTTCTGAAAAAAGAATCGCTTCCCAGCTCTTTCTCCAGCCAGTCGTTAAGGACCTTTCCCTTGTCATGTCCGGGCCATGAAGGAGGACCTACCCATAGCAAAGGTCTGTCTCCTACCGCTTTTCTGATAGCGGAGAGTGATGACGCAAGTCTCGATTCAGGATGCGCCTCAAACAGTTCGTTCATTCCCAGACTTACGAACACAGCATCCGGATTATGTTCCTTAACGATTGCGGAAAGTCTTGACGCATTACCCCATTTGGTCATTGTAGATCCATCCCATACGACTGTAGACACTTCAAATCCATTCACTGTTCCATATGCATTAAGTCTTTCAGACAACCATCCGGTCATGGAATCACCTATAAACAAGATCTTTTTTGCAGGAACAGCCTCTCCATTCTCATTCGGAACGGGAACGGCATATGCCTGAATAGCCGCAGCAAGCAACACGACAAAGAACAAAAATATATATCTTATATTCTTATTTTTCATAGCATACTTTTACCATAACATTTTATTTACGTACCTTATTACCGCAGGTTTGAATTCGATCCAAATCAACGGCTTCACTGAATGTAACTCAAACTCATATTTTAACAACAATCTCAATTAATAATCTTCATAAAATATTGTGCAAAGGTACTGCTATTTATATTAACTTCCATAAGTTTTAAAACTTTTTTGTACCTTTGCCTTATATTTGCGGGGAGCTATAGTTCCGCACAAAAGATAAAGAATTTTTAAATTATGGAATCCAATACAAATAAAAAGATTGTACTCAGTGGCATCCGTGCCACAGGCAATCTGCACCTTGGCAACTATTATGGAGCTTTATCAAAATTCGTACGTATGCAGAACGATTACGACTGCCGCTATTTCGTGGCTGACCTGCATGCGCTGACCACAGCTCCTGACCCTGATATTCTTCATGAAAATGTAAAAAACATACTTGCCGAATATCTTGCCGCAGGGCTTGATCCCGAGAAGAATACGATATATGTACAGAGCGACATACCGGAAATTTCCGAGATGTATCTGCTGATGAACATGCACGTAGGCATAGGAGAACTCATGCGTACCGCATCTTTCAAAGACAAGGCACGAAAGGCACTCGGCATTACTTCTGACAGCGACGAAATCGAAAAAGAGATTTGCGGCAACCAGACAAACCGGCGTGTCAACGCAGGACTCCTCACCTATCCGACGCTTATGGCTGTGGATATTCTTATACATCATGCCGACTTCGTACCTGTCGGGAAGGATCAGGAGCAACATCTTGAACTGACACGCAGATTCGCACGCCGTTTCAACTCATTCTACAAGACCGAATATTTCGGTGAGCCGGTAAACTTCAATTTCGGAGGTCAGGCTGTAAAGGTTCCGGGGTTGGACGGATCCGGGAAAATGGGTAAAAGCGAAGGGAACTGCATCTACCTGATAGATGACGAAAAGACATTACGTAAAAAAGTGATGCATGCGGTAACGGATGAGGGGCCGAAGGTTCCGGACTCCGAAATGAGCGAACCCATCAAAAACCTATTCACACTGCTCGAACTTGTATCCACACCTGATACCGTAACCCATTTCCGCGATGCATATGCCGACTGTTCCATCCGATACGGAGACTTGAAGAAACAACTCGCCGAAGACATTCTGAAAGTCACGCTTCCTATACGCGAACGCATTCTTGACATCCGCAACAACGAGGAATATCTGTCGCGCGTTGTACGTCAAGGAGCGGAGCGCACCCGTGAATATGCGGCAAAGACCCTCCGTGACGTGCGCGAGATAATGGGAATACGCAAATTTTAAGAGTGTCCCGCCTTGGTTCTGAACTGGATCTGGATATCATTCTTTGCCATAGCTTTTCTAATGGCTTTGGGAAGCACCATATTTGAAGGCAATCTTCAGGTATGGGGCGATATAATGAATGCGTCCTTCGACCAGGCGGCATTCGCCTTTGAGATTTCACTCGGTCTCACAGGCGTGCTTACATTGTGGCTCGGAATCATGAAGATCGGGGAGAAAGCGGGAGTCATCGAGTTTTTCGGACGGCTCATCTCACCTTTCTTTTCACGTCTATTCCCCGGCATTCCCAAAGGACATCCTGCGATGGGAGCCATTTTCATGAACATCTCCGCGAATATGCTCGGACTTGACAACGCAGCCACCCCGATGGGACTGAAAGCGATGCAGGAGATGCAGAGTCTTAACAAGCAGAAAGACACCGCCACCGATGCGATGATAATGTTTCTTGTGCTTAACAGTTCCGGACTATGTCTGATACCGATAAGCATAATGATGTACCGTGCACAAGGCGGGGCAGCCAATCCTACCGACATATTCATTCCGATCCTTCTCGCGACAGCGATTGCCACGCTTGTCGGTCTCACAGCCCTCTGTCTGAAACAGCATATACGCATGGACCGTGTAATATGGAGCTGGCTGGGAGGGATAGCATTTACGGTTGGAATCATAACATATCTCTTCACACGTCTGCCACAGGAGAAAGTGGAGATATACAGCACGTTCGGTGCCAATTTCATACTGTTCTGCGTGATAATATGCTTTCTTGCCACAGGTATCCGCAAACGTATCCGTGTCTACGACATCTTCATAGAGGGCGCGAAAGAGGGCTTCAAGACCGCCGTCTTGATTATCCCCTACCTTGTAGCCATACTTGTAGGTATCGGGATGTTCAGAGCATCAGGAGCATTGGACGCCTTTACAGGATGGGTCGGAAGTCTGGTTAATACGCTTGGTTTCGACAGCCAATGGGTGGGAGCATTGCCGACCATGCTTATGAAACCGTTAAGCGGAAGCGGCAGTTGTGCAATGATGCTTGATGTCATGAAAGCCAACGGAGCCGACGCATTTGTGAGTAAACTCGCGGCAATTGTAAGAGGATCGACCGACACCACATTTTATATTTTGGCTGTATACTTCGGATCGGTAGGCGTTTCAAAAACCCGTTACGCCGCAGGTTACGCACTTCTGGCCGACATTACCGGTGCCGTGGCGGCTATCGCTATAGCCTACATCTTCTTCTAAAAGAACATTATGCAAATGTCGAATTTGGTTTAAAACTCAACACTCTCATAAACAATCTCTTAAATCTTAATTTAAAATTATTTTTTATTTTCAGAACTTTTTCCGAGGGAGCGATGTTATATATACAGAAAAGAGAAAATCTTATCAATTGATTTTACTCAAAATTTTTCGATGATTTTGTTTCATGATGTTAGGTTAGTTCGAGAAAGTATTATGAAAAACACACGAAAGCGGCTGGTTGCGAAACCGGTCGCTTTCGTGTTTAAATATTTTAAGCATTTCCAGGAAACTTCATGACACCGGCACTAACTTTCCTGTTGGCATATCTACAATCGTATACCGCCTTTCTGTATGAAGGGATCCAACATCCGTGTCGGAACAATCTTCATAATAGTTGAGACAATACTGTTAAGCAGCTTGACTCTCACATAATCATGGCGTATATACATGGACACCTTGCGCATACTCAGGCAATCGCCCGTCAGTGGTCTTACGTTCTGTCGCTGACGCTCACTGAGAAGCGGGAGGTGCATTTCAGGAATAATGGTAAAACCTCCGTTTGCATCCACAACTCTTACAAGCGTTTCGATATTCCCCGCCTCATATATGCGCTTACCCGTCTCTCGGGCTTTACAGAAACTGAAAGCACTTTCCCTAAGACATTGAGCCTCCTTCATTACCCACATACCCTCATGACTGAGTTGCTCGGGGGTGAATGACGGCAGTTTCCTTATACAGCCTTCTGACAGATACACCATAAACGGTTCCGTATAAAGCGGAATTTCAAAAATATCTTTTCTTTTCACTCCGCCTATGGCGATACCCACATCGACACTTCCCAAAAACAGTGCCTCAAACATATTCTCGATCCGGAGTTCTTCGATAGACAGTTCTACATCGGGATATTCCGTTCCATAAATTCTGATAAAATCCGGTAGAATGTACGGCGCGATGCTTGGACCTACCGACATGTGGAGTCCTCCCGTCAGTGTATTCTTTGTTTCATTGACCAAAGCGATAATCCGCTCTGTATCGGACACAGCCTTGACTGCCAGCTCTATTATCCGGCTGCCTGTATTTGTCGGCGATACATGCCTGTTGCTCCTGTCGAAAATCCTCACATCCAGTTCATCCTCAAGATTTGCGACCATCTTACTGAGCGTAGGTTGTGTGATGCCGCAATAGTCTGCAGCCTTTGCAAAGCTACGAAATTTATCGACGGCTATAATATATTGAAGTTGCTGTATTGTCATATCAATAGCTTTTATCTATGCAAAGATAGCAAAAATCTGTTGTTGGTCTATAAAAGGCTCTTTACCTTTGTAAAAAAAGTAAGTGATAAAAATTAATGAACAACTGATATGAAACATCTCATAGTGGGCGGAGTGGCCGGTGGAGCTACTGCCGCAGCCAGAATCCGCAGGATTGCAGAACACGACGAAATCATACTTTTTGAAAAAGGGGAACATATCTCCTATGCCAACTGCGGACTTCCGTATTACATCGGGGGAACAATAGAGGACAGAGACAAACTACTTGTACAGACCCCGGAAGCGTTCAGACAGAGATTTGCAATTGACGTCAGAACAAATTCGGAAGTCACAGCTATCTATCCCGACCGAAAGACAGTTGAAGTCAGAACATCTGATGGAAAAACATACGAGGAAAGTTATGATCGGCTTCTCCTGTCGCCGGGTGCTGTTCCGTTTCGTCCCAACCTGCCGGGAATTGACCTGCCGGGAATCTTCACGTTGCGGAATGTGGCCGACACAGATGCGATAAAACAGTATATGGCGACACACAATGTCCGCCGGGCGGTCGTTATCGGCGGTGGCTTCATCGGTCTTGAAATGGCAGAAAACCTACATGAGACCGGTGCACATGTATCCGTGGTGGAGATGTCTGATCAGGTTATGGCTCCAATCGACTATTCAATGGCATCAATGGTACACCAACACCTTATTCAAAAAGGAGTAGGTCTGTTTTTGGAAACTGCTGTCACTGGGTTTGAAAGCAAGAACGATTCCATCGAAGTCAGCTTTGCCTCCGGAGAAAAAACAATGGCAGATGTTGTAATATTATCTATAGGCGTTCGTCCTGCCAATGCCCTCGCCCTTAAAGCAGGTCTTGCTGCAGGACAACGGGGAGGCATAATAGTCAACGAATACCTGCGTACATCCGATGTAGACATATATGCCGTAGGAGATGCGATAGAATTTCCACATCCCGTTGACGGGAAGCCGTGGATGAACTATCTTGCCGGTCCGACCAACCGTCAGGCAAGAATAGTTGCCGACAATATGGTCTTTGGCAATAGGGAGAAATATGAAGGAGCCATAGGCACTTCCGTCGCAAAAGTGTTCGACCTTACGGTAGCAGCAACGGGGATGGCGGCCAAACGTCTTAAACAGGACGGCGTTCCATATCTAACGGCAACAATCCATCCCAACTCACATGCCGGCTACTATCCTGGAGCAACCCCGATGACCATAAAAGTGATTTTCTCCCCGGATTCAGGTCGCTTGCTCGGCGCACAGATTGTGGGTTATGAAGGGGTTGACAAACGTATTGACCTTTTTGCGCAAGTCATAAAGAACAGGGGCACAATCTCCGACCTTACACGAACGGAACACGCATATGCTCCGCCATATTCGTCTGCCAAAGACCCTGTCGCCCTTGCAGGATATGTCGCACAAAACATACTAACCGACCGTATGACCCCCATCTATTGGCGCGAGTTACGGGATATGGACAAAAAGACAATTACTTTGATTGATGTCCGTACTTCAGATGAATTTGCCACCGGCGCGATTGAAGGTGCCGTCAACATTCCTTTGGATGATATGCGCGCGAAGTTGGATTGCATACCTGCTGACAAGCCTGTCGTACTCTATTGCGGTGTGGGACTCCGCGGTTATCTTGCCTCTAATATTCTCCGTCAGCGAGGCTTCGGTAATGTCCGTAACCTTATAGGCGGCATAAAGACCTATCGTGATGCCACGGCTTTATTGCCGGGCAGTTCGACCAATCCAACTGACGCTCACACTATCCCGATGACAATCGCCCCCGGCAAAACCTCGGTCACGCGCATCAATGCCTGCGGATTGTCATGCCCCGGTCCGATAATGAAGCTCAAACAGGCCGTTGAAAATTCAGATCCGGGCGAGAGGATACAGATTGAGGCAACCGACCCCGGATTTGTCCGCGACGCGCAAGCATGGTGCGAATCAACCGGCAACAGTTTTATTTCACATGAAACTGCGAAAGGCATAAGCACCATAACAGTTGAAAAAAGTAATTCTGGAATGATGACAAAACAAACATCCGATAAAGGCAAAGGAAAGTCCTTTATTCTCTTCAGCGATGATCTTGACAAGGCTCTGGCAACCTTCGTCCTTGCGAACGGAGCCGCCGCCACGGGCGAAAAGACAACCATATTCTTCACATTCTGGGGTCTCAATGCCATAAAGAAAGACAAAAAAACCAAAATAAAGAAAGATATTTTCGGGTGCATGTTCGATAAAATGCTCCCGTCCGGCACCCGCAAACTCAAACTCTCGAAGATGAATATGCTCGGCATCGGTTCCCGGATGATGCGCCATATAATGAAACGGAAGAATATCGAGTCGCTTGAGACTCTAAGGGATATGGCCGTAGCCAATGGCGTGGAATTTATAGCGTGTCAGATGTCTATGGACGTGATGGGAATCTCGAAAGAGGAACTTCTTGACAATGTTACCATAGGAGGAGTTGCAACATACATGAACCGGGCAGAGAGTTCCAATGTCAATCTGTTTATATAAGTAAGTCACTAGTGTCCCATAAAATGGAACACTAGTGATAATAATATTGGCATTAAGCTATTTAGTATCATTTATTTCGTTTTTTGAGGTTATTCCAGAGATTTAAATTATATTTGCAGGCAAGCAGTTCCACGTAACCCATATATTTCGAAATATGATACAAAAATATCTTTTAGCTGCCATATTTGTTCTGGGCGGAAGTCTTATGCAGGCACAATCCCTTTCACCCGGTACCCGCACGCACTGGGAGAAGGGCACTCTTATAATCGACACACCCGATCGTCCCACAGGACAAGAGCACGTTTTAGGATTAAGGGGTCCCAAACTTGAAAAGGTCCGCGTAGCATTTGTAGGTCTTGGGATGCGCGGTCCCGGTGCCGTAAAGCGTTTCACCCATATCCCCGGAGTGGAGATAACGGCACTTTGCGATTACGATTCCACAGCTGCCGAACGCCCTCAGAGATATCTGCGCGAGGCTGGTATGAAACCGGCAGACATATATTTCGGCAAGAATGCATACAAAGAGATTTGCGCAAGACCGGATATCGATCTTGTTTATATCGCAACTGACTGGGATCACCATTTTCCTGTTGCAAAGGCAGCTCTTGAAAACGGGAAACATGCCGCAATAGAAGTTCCTTCCGCCATGAACCTTGACCAATGCTGGGAGCTTGTCAATCTCTCGGAGAAAAACAGGAAACATTGCATGATTCTGGAAAACTGCTGTTACGACTACTATGAGCTGAACGCCATGGCTATGGCTCAGGCCGGTGTATTCGGAGAAGTAATACGTGCCGAAGGTGCTTATATCCATAACCTCGACCCATATTGGGACCGCTACTGGAAAAATCCGGATTCCGATCCTGACAGCCTCGGATGGCGTCTCAAATACAACAAGGAGAACAGAGGAGACCTCTACACTACACATGGACTCGGACCGGTAGCCCAATGTCTGAATATCCATCGTGGAGACCGGATAAAGACTCTTGTTGCTATGGATACCAAATCTGTTCACGGCAAGAAGCTTGTTGAGAAAAAAACGGGAAAACCGTGTCCCGAATTCAGAAATGGAGACCACACGACTACCCTTATGCGCACAGAAGACGGCAAGGTGATTGAGATCCAACATAATGTCATGACACCACAGCCATATAACCGTCTATTTAAACTCACAGGCACTCAAGGATATGCGACCAAATATCCTGAACCCGGGATTGCACTCGATAAAAATCAGCTGCAGGCATCAGGCGTGCAGCCTAAAATAGACGACCTTTCAAGCCACAAATTCCTTCCGGAATCGGAATATAATGAGCTGATTGAAAAATACAAGCATCCTATCATAAAGAAATATGGGGACCTCGGCAAAGAGATGGGACACGGAGGCATGGACTTCATGATGGATTCACGTCTCGTATATTGTCTGCAGAACGGACTTCCTCTTGACATGGACGTATATGACCTTGCCGAATGGTGTTGCATCGGGGAACTCGGAGCGTTGTCAATGGATAATAATTCAGCTTCCGTTTCATTCCCGGATTTTACCCGCGGACACTGGAACGAAACAAAGGGTTACAGACATGCATATGCTTCTCCCGAAGAGGAGGCAAATACAGAAGCATTAGCCAAATCCTTTACGGAAGCTCAGAAGAAGGCTGTCGCGGAGTTCCGTCTCTGGGACCGTTATGATGCAGTTCGGAAAGCTTCCACCCCTAAATCCAGATCTAATGCTGTAAAACAATATAAGAAGGCTCTCTGTGCATACAATAAGAGTATGTTGAGTTTTAAACCAATTAAACATTAATAAAGAGTCTGTTGAAACGACCGGTCAATCTGCCTTATAAATCTGTTTTGATGCAGCAGAGACATATATGAATCCACTACATTCCATATATACATTCTATCGCGACGGGTTTCGCTCTATGACAATAGGTAAGACTCTTTGGATGATAATAATCTTAAAACTAATAGTTCTTTTCGCCGTGATAAGACTCCTTTTCTTCCCTAATATACTGGGAGAGAATTACGATGACGACATCCAGCGGGCTGAAGCGGTGAGGGACGCAATGACTTCAAAAAAATGACAGAACTCGCAAATGTTGTAGACTGGTCAAGAGCACAGTTCGCTCTGACAGCGATGTACCATTGGCTTTTCGTGCCTCTCACTATCGGATTGGCATTCATTGTCGCCATTATGGAATCCATTTATGTCCGCACGGACAATCCGCGCTGGAAAGGTATCACAAAATTCTGGATGACCCTGTTCGGCATAAACTTTGCTATCGGAATTGCGACAGGTCTTATTCTTGAATTTGAATTCGGCACCAACTGGTCGAACTATTCATGGTTTGTGGGTGACATTTTCGGAGCCCCGCTTGCCATAGAAGGTATTTTCGCCTTTTTCCTTGAAGCCACATTCGTTGCCGTTATGTTCTTCGGATGGAACAAGGTCAGCAGGAAATTCCACCTTGTATCCACCTGGCTTGTCGCAGTCGGTGTTTCTCTTTCAGCATTATGGATTCTTGTGGCAAACGCTTGGATGCAGAACCCCGTAGGCATGGAGTTTGATCCGGCACAGATGCGCAATGTAATGTCAAACTTCACAGAAGTGGCTTTCAACTCCGTTTCGATGAACAAATTCTTCCACGCCACCACAAGCGGATGGTGTCTGGCAGGTGTATTTGTAGCAGGAGTGTCTTACTGGATGATATGGCGCAAACGCAACACGGATGATGCACGTCTATCCATGAAGGTAGGATGCTGGGTGGGTCTTGCCGGCATATTTTTTACGATTTGGACAGGAGACGGTTCAGCAGTGGAAGTAGCGCGTGTGCAACCTATGAAACTCGCTGCAATGGAGGGTCTATACGATGGCGGCTATGGTCAGAGTCTTGTAGGATTCGGAATACTGAATCCTGACAAACAGCCCGGAGATTCCCTGCCGGCTATGTTTGCAGAGATGTCCATTCCAAAAGGTCTTTCAATTCTCGCCAATCATGATATGAACTCCTTTGTTCCCGGAATCAACGATCTGCTCAAAGGCTATGAATATGAAAAAGACGGCAGTATAATAAAAATAGAGGGGGTCGATACAAAAATAGAACGAGGCAAAGCCGCCATTGAGGCATTACGCCAATTCGGTATCGCACGTGAAAATGGAGATTCCGTTGCAATGAAAACCGCTTATACCAAATTGACAAAAGATTACGATTGCTTCGGATATGGTTATCTCTCATCACCGGAGAAAGCTGTACCTCCTGTAGGATTGACTTTCTACGCATTCCGAATCATGGTGATGGCAGGCGGCTTTATACTTGTATGGCTGTTTGCATCACTGCTGATGTCATATAAATATCCCAAATGGCTTGGCAACCGCTGGATATGCCTTGTCGGCATACTCTCAATCCCGGTTGTATGGATATGCAGTCAGGCAGGATGGATTGTTGCCGAGGTTGGACGTCAGCCATGGGTTATCCAGAACCTCATGCCTACGAATGCAGCAATTTCCGCTATTCCCGCATCCAATGTACAGACTACATTCTGGATCTTCGCGGCATTGTTTACAGCATTGCTCATTGCAGAAGTAAGCATCATGTTAAATTACATTTCAAAAGCATCTCAAAAACCCTTTGCATAATTATGAACGGATTAGAATTTCTTCAGATATACTGGTGGCTGATCATCAGCCTTATTGGTGCAATCTTGGTTTTCATGCTCTTCGTGCAAGGGGGGCAGACATTCCTTTTCTGCAAAAACCTATCTTCATATACCGACCTGATCACAGCATCGTTAGGGCGTAAATGGGAACTTACATACACCACACTTGTACTCTTCGGAGGAGCGTTCTTTGCCTCTTTCCCGTTATTCTACTCAACAAGTTTCGGCGGAGCCTACTGGCTCTGGATGGCTATACTTCTTAGCTTTGTAATCCAGGCTGTAAGCTATGAATACCGTCGCAAGAAAGGGAATATCTACGGTGCCGGATTCTATGAGACACTGCTTCTTCTGAACGGTCTTTTAGGATGTACACTTCTTGGCGTAGCGGTAGGTACAATGTTCTTTGGAGCTGATTTTACTGTTTCCAAGACCAATCTTCTGAATCCCGGTCAGCCGGTGATCTCACAGTGGGGACCGTTGCACGGTCTGGAAGCGATAGCCGACTGGCGCTGTCTGCTTCTCGGTCTGGTAATACTTTTCCTCGCCCGAACATTGGGTGCGCTATATCTGCAAAACAATGTTCACGCAGATGCCGTATTCTCTAAGAACATAAGTAAGAAAATATTGATCAACGGTCTGATATTCACAGTGCTGTTTGTGGCATTTATAGTCCTGCTTCTGACTCAGCGTCCTGAATATCTTAAAAATCTGATATCTCTCCGTTGGTTTGGAATCATGTTTGTGATAGGAGTGGTTCTTGCGCTCATCGGAGTGTATACCGGTGCATTCTCGAAATCGAGAAATGGCATCTGGTGGAGCGGATCAGGAACAATACTTGTTATCCTGTCTCTTCTGGCAGTTGCCGGATTGAACGGCAACTCATACCTCCCCTCTATGACAGATCCCGCTTCATCACTCACAATATCCAATAGCTCAAGTTCAGAATACACATTGCGCACTATGGCGTGGGTCAGCATCGCGGTTCCATTTGTAGTCGGTTACATCGCACTGGTATGGAGCAAGATGAACAAAGGCGGGACAACCGAAAAGGATGTTCACTGATATAATTTTTCCAGCTGCATGTCCAAGGCAAAACTCAAAAAAGCCCTTCAGGAACTGGATCCCGAACAACTTAAAGAGGTAATATTTGAATTATATGACCTCCGTCCCGAAGCAAAAGAGTATCTTGATTTCTGGATAGATCCCGATATAGAGAAGGAATCTGAAAAATACAGAATACGTATTTTCAGGATCTTTTTCATATCGGAGGAAAGACCTCGCAAGAATCCTGATTTCAAGGAGCTGAAGACATTACTCAAGTATTATGCAAGTCTGGGCATAGATCCGGAGAAGCGGATTGAACTAAAATTATACACATTAGATATCTATGCAATATGGCTCTCCTCCCGTAACAAGGTTATGACGCATCAGAAACGTGTGAACACGATGCTGGAAGAGACAAAAGACTATATTGAAACGCATCAGCTCATGGAAACATACGGATTGCGTGTCCAACGAAATTCCGATGAATTCAGCCGTCTTTTCGAGCGTGGAGATAAGCGCGGCCGCCGAGGATGGCACCGCTGGCACATGTGATAAATTACATTATATAATAAAAACGGTTTCCTGCAGCTTTAAAGAGCAGGAAATCTTTTTTATTATATTGGTCGCCATTCCCATTGACACATTATCATAAAATCAAAAAATATGTTTAAAAACATATTATTCATCATTGGAGAAATTTTCAAACTTTTATAAATTTACGCGTCTTTATTAACGAGACAACCCGAATATATAACCTTTTAGACATATACAAATATGAAGATTGGAATTCCCAAAGAGATCAAAAACAATGAGAACCGTGTAGGTGCAACCCCTGCAGGAGTTAAGGAACTTATATCCCACGGACATGAAGTGTATGTTCAACATACTGCCGGTGAAGGGAGCGGATTCCCTGATGAGGATTATTCAGCTGCAGGAGCTTCAATTCTTCCAACTATCGAAGATGTATATGCCACAGCAGAAATGATTATAAAGGTCAAAGAACCTATCAAACCTGAATATCCTCTTATCCGTAAAGGACAAGTGCTCTTTACTTATTTCCATTTTGCGTCCGATCTCGAACTTACAGAAGCCATGATGAAGGCTGAGGCTGTCTGTATAGCTTATGAGACAGTTACAGACAAGGATCACCGTCTGCCGCTGCTTGTTCCTATGAGTGAAGTTGCCGGAAGGATGTCAATACAGGAAGGAGCGCGTTTTCTTGAAAAGCCGCAAGGAGGACGAGGTGTTCTTCTCGGGGGCGTACCGGGTGTTAAGCCGGCAAAAGTTCTTGTACTCGGAGCCGGAGTCGTAGGACGCAACGCCGCCCTGATGGCAGCAGGACTTGGCGCCGATGTGACAATAACGGACATATCATTGCCAACACTTCGTCATTGCGCTGAGACAATGCCTAAAAATGTGAAGACTCTCTACTCTTCAAGACATAATATAGAAATGGAATTACCTACCACGGATCTGGTTATCGGTTCCGTGCTTGTGCCGGGAGCAAAGGCACCTCACCTCATCACAAAAGATATGGTCAGACTGTTGAAACCCGGAAGTGTAATGGTGGACGTGGCAGTTGACCAGGGAGGATGCTTTGAGACGACCCATCCTACCACCCATTCTGAACCGACATATGTTGTTGACGGAGTTATTCAGTATGCTGTTGCCAACATACCCGGAGCCGTGCCCTTCACATCTACATTAGCCCTTACAAATGCGACACTTCCATATGCTTTAAGACTTGCCGATATGGGATGGATTGCAGCCTGCAAGAAAGATGCGGGACTTGCCGACGGCGTAAATATGGTTGATGGAAAAATAACCTTCAAAGGTGTATCCGAAGCTTTTGACCTCCCCTACACTCCTGTTTCGGAAGTACTCTAATATAAGGAACTATAAAAAATACAATCGGGTGATTAAATATAAGTCACCCGATTGTATTTTTATATAGGCAACAATATGGAAATTTCACAAAAAATTAGGGAATAGATCAACTTTTTCTATCTAATACATTGTTTATTTAAACAATTATTATATTTTTACAAATTATTCACACTTAATATATTTCCTTATGAAACTTTTCCAACAGTCTTTTATAAAACCACTACTACCGGTATGTCTTTTTCTCCTATCAACCGTTGTTTCACAAGCCGATAACATAAAAATAGGCAATATATACTATTCGATCACATCTGAAACCACAGCAATGGTAATGCCACATATAGAAGGTAATAACTTAATCTCCGACTATGAGGGCGATATTATTATTCCATCATCAATTACAACTGTAGATGGCAAGCAATATTCAGTTACCGCCATAAGTGAATCTGCCTTTGTATCTTGCGACAAGCTGACATCAGTATCACTACCCAACACCATAACTTACATTGGAGATGAGGCTTTCTCTTTTTGCCAAAGCCTGAAATCTATAGTTCTCCCTGAATCAGTAAAAGTTATTGGAAGAGGAGCATTCTTTTATGTCCCTCTCAAGCAACTCAATATACCTAAAGCCTGCACACATTTGACAATCAATACGGACATTGAATCAAAAAAATCTAATGCGGCTATGGCACTCCAAGGATTATATAACCTTGAAAACATAACCGTTTCAGAAGGCAATGAAATGTTTTCGGCACAAGACGGCATACTGGTAAGTAAAGACAAAACCATACTTTATTGGTATCCGGAGTCTCGTAAAGGTTCATTCACAACCCCGGAAAACATCAGAACCATTGGCGACAATGCGTTCACGCGTAGCAATCTGACAGAGCTCACAATTTCTCCATTTGTTGAAACCATTGCAGCATCCGCTTTTGGATCCGCTAATTTTGAGAAACTTACATTTGCAGGTCACGCCGATGCCGGCACTCTTACAATCAAGAATATATATTGGTTGACAAACAATGGTGAATTAGGGCGAAATATCAAGAACCTGACAATAGCCAGAAATATATCTGGTGAGTATTCCAAACTTTCAACAGAGCAGCCACTCAATGTAACTGTAAGCGATGGATTTGATTATAACAACACTAATTCCGCAGTATTTCTAAGATCTATAAATCCATACACAATAGAGTACACCAACAACAGCAAAGGCGGAAGTGCATATGATGGTGCATATTACTATTATCAAAATGATTACTATTTTCAAGATGATGAGACGGTTCTAACTCTTGCTTTATGGCCGGGACTTTCTGCAAAAGCCAACCCTGAACTAATGCCGGGATGCAAAAGAATCGGAAGTCATGCATTCTACCAATGTACGAATGTCAAGTCCATTAATATCCCAAATTCCGTAGCATCAATCGGAGAATATGCATTTAGCGAAACCATGATTGAATCCATCGAAATAGGTGACAATATAACTTCTATCGAGAATAACATATGCGATAACTGTTCTGCACTTAAAGAGATAAGAGTCTATGGAGCAAATATAAATCATGATGAAACTTCTTTTTCAATTCCGGAAAGAGCATTCAGCAATTGCACAGCCATTGAGAACCTATATATTGGTCCGAAGATAAACCATATCGGATCTTTCATGCTTTCCAAATCTAAAGTACAAAACATATACGTATCTACATCCATCCCCCCTGCCGCTACCACTGTAGCCTGGGGGCTGACAAAGGACAATGCACAAAAATGCACACTACATGTCCCGGTCGGAAGCGTTGAAAACTATAAAAACAATAATCCCTGCAAATATTTCAATATTGTTGAATATGATGCATCCGGTGTTGACGAAAACTCAATAAATTCAGCTGTCTCAATCACAGTTTCAGGAAACAATTTAACAATTGACAATGTATCTGAAGAAGATATTGTTGAAATATACAATATCAACGGGCAGAATGTTTATCGCGGTTGCAAAGAAACCATCTCCTTACCTAAAGGCATATACATTGTAAAAATAGGTTCATTCATACGCAAAGTCATTATATAGTAAGTAATAAAATTTAAACGATATATAAGTGATATTCATTCCAAAACTCATAAAAACCGCATTCCTGAATCTGATTATACTTTCGGGAATGCGGTTCTCTTCTGCTTTTATGAGGCTCCCTGTACTGTCAGTTATCTGTTGAGGAAACCAAGCCTTGGCATAGGGAAACGAGATTTGGTCTTTCGCCACAATGTAAGTGTGCAAAGAGGCACACCGACACCGGCTATCGTATAGAGAATCCAGAAAAGGTCGCCGGGATAATCATGAATAACCATATGACAACCTATCTGTCCGAAATCAAGATCATACCACCATATCTTGACCAGACTGACTAACTTGAACGATATGATATGGAATATAAACACATACAGAGTGTTCTCTCCTATGAATATGAGAAGGTCCCTGAATATGCCACACCTCTTGTCAATCTTCGCCGAGACATAGTTGACAAATATAAAGCCAGCTACTCCTGTCAACGGCAATGTTATGACATCCTGCATTTTTCCGCCATTGTTCATTCCCGAGAAGTGCATCCCGGCTGCGAAACACAAGAATACGAATAACGGCAAAGCAAGCCACCATCTGGCAGGGATACGCTTCTCATATGAACGGAACAATACTCCCGCTCCGAAAAAGAATATTCCCCAGCCTTCTCGCCATCCCCCGTTTGGAATCACTGCTATCTTTAAATTAAACCAGATACGGAGTGCGGTGAGCGCGACCATCCCTATACAGATTGCAATAACCGCACGATTACCCTTCAATGGCGTCTTGGCATGCATCAATTTACATAACAACAAAAAGGCGATACTCGATATCAGCAATCCACGAAAGAACCAGAACGCACCGGCCATGAACTCATCGTATCCGTTCATTCCCGTCACTATCATCAGTGCCCTTGCCAAAGCCGATCTTAAAGTATAAGGATGAGTCACACCTCCTGTCCAGTTCCCGTATGTTTCATTAAGGATACCCAGCTCAAACCAGATATTGTGCAATATCAGGAATACAAAGCTCCATTTTATGAACGGGAAATACAACCCTTTCACACGCTTGGAAATAAATTCCCACGGTCTGTCCAGATATTTATAATTGAAGAAATATCCGGCGGCCATAAAGAACAACGGCATATGAAACGTGTATATAAAACTTGTAAGCACTCCCGGTGCATCGGCATGCCCGATTACCATGAGAATTATAGCCAGACCTTTGGCTATGGCCATAACTGTGTTTCTTCCCGCTCCTGCTTCATGCAAAGATTCATTTAATACAGATGTATTCACTTTCACTCCGGATAATTTAAATTCTCTTGTTCAGGAGCAGCCAATACCTCGGCAAGATAAACACCTGCCAATCTCTTTGCCTCTGCAAGATCCATAAAAGAATAATTTCCACAATCCTTTGGAGTCGCCCCCGGTACCGTACCTTCGAATCCGTATACAAATTCCATAGTCTCACGAATCAAAGGCAGAACATCTTCACTTGAATAATCGCCTGAAAGAAGCAGATAATTGCCGGTACAGCATCCCATTGGTCCCCAATAGACTATCCTGTCGCTCCAAACCGGATGATTACGAAGAAAGGTGGCCGCCAGATGCTCCATCGCATGTAACGCATCGGGAGCAGCTGCAGGTTCACGATTCGGACGTGTCATTCTGATATCGAATGTCGTTATTATATCCCCTTTGGGTGTTGTATCTTTACGCGATACAAATATACCCCGCTCAAGCCGGTTATGGTCTATTGTAAAACTCGCTATTTTTTTCATTGATGCTATTCAGAATATATTTTATTTATACAAAATTACTAAATTAATAATAATGCTGAAATAAGAATAAATAATCAATATTCATTTTGATTTGTTATATAAGAAATTGAATCGCCAGAGTATCAACAGATCCTTGTCTTTTCAATAAACAAGGATCCAATATAATATATTATGAGAAACATATTGCTGATAACCGGGTTATGTGCATTGTCTGTTCCGCTGTATGCGCAGACATCCATCGCCGGGAAAGGTGCGGAAAATGAAAAACATTCCGGAAAAATCGAGTTCATCAAAACAGCAGACAAGCCGGATGTCAAAGAGAACCTTAAAAAGGATCGTCCTCAAGACAACAATAGTGTAGAAGTTCCACACTTCGCCATTCGTACACGCGACAACAAGTTTATTATGACTATAGGTGGACAGATAGGAACAATTGTCGGTGCGGATCTGGGAAATGACCTATATCAGAATGATAATGCCGGCATAAACTTCATAACTTCCCAAATACCGGTTCCATCTGCAGAAGGGAAACGATCCGATTTCTTTATCAATCCTCTTAATGCTTCCGTCGATCTGCAGGTCGTCGGATTCGGAGGTACCGACAATCAAGTGACCGGTTATATAAAGATCGGTACAAACGGAATCAACAACCAGATCAAGTTAAAAAAAGCGTATGTTTCATGGCGTGGGCTCACCGCCGGTTTAAAAAGTACCCTATTCGAGGATGCGGCAGCTTCCCAACCCCCTACAATTGATCCGCAGGGACCTTGCGGAATGATTTCCACAAATGCGTATGAAGTAAGTTACATTTCTCCGTCATACAGCGGTTTCAGGTACGCGATAGGTGTTGACATTCCATCGTACTATTCGTCAAACGGGGTATACAGAGGTAAAGACTACAAGCTATGGAATGGCACCGATATAGCAGGACATCCTGTTGCGGATCCTACAGCATATAATCAAAACGTGCCCGACATACCTATGTGGATCGAATGGGGTAAATCCACATATAACCGAATAAGACTATCCGGTATAATCCGTAATTTCAGTTATAAGGATCTGCTTTCGTCAAAACGCCGGAACTCTGTCGGATGGGGAATGATGCTTAGCGGAAATCTAAACCCGGTGGAACCACTTATTTTATATATGACAGCCGCGTATGGCAAAGGTATCGGAGCATATATCCAGGATATAGCAGGAATGCCGCTCTCTTTCATTCCAGATGACGCCCATCCCGGAAAGATGACTCCTTCACCTATGATGGGTGTTACACTTGGCGCTACATATAATATCTCATCCAAATGGCAGATAAATGCAATGGCTTCGGAAGCACGGATCTGGAAAGTAGCGCCATACGCCAAGGCAGCTGCAGAAATGCCTGGAAATTACAATGATTATAAATACGGCTTTTATGCCGCAGGGAATGTCTTCTATAATATATCCTCCTATTTTCAGGTGGGTCTGGAATACCTTTACGGACACCGCAAGAGCTGGGTTAATGGTTCAGCCTCAGATTCTCGCGTTCAGATGCAGTTTATGTTCACTCTTTAGAATACCAGATCTACAGATAAGAAACAAGCCGAAGTTAAAAACTTCGGCTTGTTTCTTATCCGGTTCCAAGGATATCCTTAAGAACAGTACATTTTTATTATCAAGATTAATCCTGATTTAGGTTTACACGCTTGAACTCAACAGCTACAAGACCCTTTTCTTCTTTGTCGAGATACTGACCTACTGTAAGAGTTGCATCACGATGGTATTCCTGCTCAAGAAGAACGTTCTCTTTGTAATACTTGTTGATACGACCGTTAACGATATTATCGATCATCTGCTGGGGAAGGTTCGCAGCCTTCTTCTCGGCAGCCTCAGCCATAATCTCGCGTGCTTTGGCAGCATCTTCCTCTGTGATCCAGCCTTTGGCTATGTTGGAAGCGATATGATCGTCAGAGTCGAAATGATTGGGATTGAAACCGGCTTTCTTCAAAGCGGCCTCAACAGCCTTGCGAACCTGTTCCGTCTTTGTTTTCTCGATAGCGACAGTCTTCTCTTCTTCAATAACCTGAGCAGGAACAGACTCGCGGTTTACAGCCACAGGATTCATGGCTGCCACCTGCATTGCCACCTCTTTGCCAACCTCGGCTGAAACACCTTCAAGATTGAAACCTACGATAGTGGCAAGCTTGTTGCCGAGGTGATCATAAGCAGCTACACTGGAAGCGGAAATACATTCATACGCACCGAGTTCCATTTTCTCACCAGTTTTGCCGATCTCATCTGTGATGTGCTCCTCTATTGTGCGACCATCCTCAAGTTTGATAGCCTTAACCTCCTCAAGAGTCTTGGCACCGGCTTTTACAGCCGCATCAAGGATAGTTTTTGTAAGAGCACGGAAAGACTCGTTCTTAGCGACAAAATCAGTCTCACATTTGAGAGCCACTATAGCAGCAAAACCACCGCTCACAGCAGAGAGTACGCAACCCTCTGAAGCCTGACGGTCCTCACGTTTAGCAGCAACTGCCTGACCTTTCTTGCGGATGATCTCGATTGCAGCCTGAATATCACCCTCAGTCTCAGCGAGAGCATTTTTGCAATCCATCATACCTGCACCGGTCATGTTACGTAATTTCTTGATATCTTCTATGCTTACTGCCATAATATTATTCTTTTACTTCTTCTTTAACTTCCTCTTTAACCTCTACCTCTACAGATGCTTCAGCTGCCTGCTCGTTACGACGTACACGGCGACGCTTGCCGGGTGCGGGAGCTTCGCTCTCTTCTTTCTCCTCGGGAGCGTCGGCTTTCTCTACTTTACGCTCCTCAAGACCCTCTGCCATTGCAGATGTGATGCTGTCAAGGATGAGATCAATACTGTCTGATGAATCGTCATTTGCAGGGATTACGAAATCCACATTTTCAGGATTGGAGTTTGTATCGACTATAGCGAATACAGGAATACCAAGACGGTTTGCCTCTGCAACTGCAATGTGCTCTTTCATTACATCCACAACAAACAGAGCGGAGGGAAGACGACCAAGGTCAGCGATAGAACCGAGGTTCTTCTCCAATTTTGCACGCTGACGTGTGATCTGCAGTTTCTCTCGCTTTGAAAGGTTGTCGAAAGTACCGTCTTTCTCCATCTTGTCGATAGTGGTCATTTTCTTCACAGCCTTGCGGATTGTAGGGAAGTTGGTGAGCATACCGCCGGGCCAGCGCTCAATAACATAAGGCATGTTTACTGATTTGGCTTTCTCGGCGATAACATCTTTGGCCTGTTTTTTGGTTGCTACGAAGAGAACCTTCTTGCCGCTTTTAGCTATTTGCTTCAAAGCATTTGCAGCATCTTCAATTTTAGCTGCTGTTTTATAAAGATCGATGATGTGAATACCATTACGCTCCATAAAGATATAGGGAGCCATTGCAGGATTCCATTTACGTTTGAGGTGACCGAAATGACATCCTGCTTTGAGGAGTTGGTCGAATGTTGGTGTTGCCATTTGATTTTATTTGTTTACGTTCTTTGATTTTCAACCCGGCAGTAGGGATTTGCACCATCTGACGGATTTAGATACTAAACACTGAATATACATTAACGTTTTGAGAACTGGAAGCGCTTGCGAGCTTTCGGACGACCCGGTTTCTTACGCTCAACAGCACGCGGATCGCGTGTCATGAATCCCTCTGCACGGAGTGCAGGTTTGTCTTCCGGATTGATTTTTACTAAAGCGCGGGCAATAGCCAGACGAAGAGCTTCCGACTGTCCCTTGTAACCACCGCCGTCAAGATGTGCCACAATGTCATATTTCTCTGCGCAATCCAAAGTTGCGAGCGGCTGCTTTACGATATATTGTAGAATTGAAGAGGGGAAGTATACGTCGAGAGGACGTTTGTCGATAACTATTTTACCGGTACCCTCGGTGAGATAAACTCGAGCTACGGCGGCTTTGCGGCGGCCAATTGCATTTACTTTTTCCATCTTCTGTTAAAATTTCATTTTGTTGATGTCAATAACTGTTGCGTTAACATCGGCGAAAGGATGCTCTGCGCCGTTGTATACGTGAAGGTTGCGAAGTTGGGCAGCACCAAGTTTCGTCTTAGGAAGCATACCTTTCACAACTTTTATAAAGAGAGGATGAGCGCCTGCCTTTATAGTAGCTTTCTTTGATTTTGCCATCAGATCAGCAGGAGTAAACACACGCTGTCCGCCAGGATAACCTGTATAACGCAAGTACTGACGTTTTGTCATTTTATCGCCATTCATCACGACCTTGTCTGCATTGATAACGATCACATTATCACCACAGTCCATATTTGGAGTGAAGTCAGGTTTGTTTTTGCCACGAAGAATTTTGGCAACAACTGAGCAAAGACGACCAAGCACTTGGTCGGTAGCATCAATCACCACCCAATTTTTCACAATTGTATCCGGGGTGGCAGCTTTTGTCTTATAGCTTAAAGTATCCACTTTAAAATTTTATTTTTAATTAATTCATAAACGCCACAAAACCAGAACGTTGGTTGGCCAGAACCAACGATTCCGTTTTCTGTGGAAATTCTTTTTGGATAAAATCGGCTCGCAAAATTAATAAAAAAATTGCTAACAGCAAAACTGATAGCAATTTATTTCTCAATTATTTTCTTCAATATGATAAAAGGGGTTATTCATAGACGGGGACTACATCTTTGTAGATGCTGGGACCTCCGAATAGGCGACGGTAGAGAACTTTCTCGTCAGCATTCATCTGGTTGATCTTTCTTGTGGGATCAGAGATGTCAGAGCGACGGAAATAGGGATATATGTTGTTCTCTTCTGAAATCTTCTCCAATCTCTTCCGCATCTTCTTAACAAGTTTGGGATATTTAGCGGCCAAATCCACCATCTCTGTCGGATCATTCTTCATATCATATAGGCGCCACGGCATATCCTCATCCGTAAGACCGGCCTCATCTCCAAAGAGATTCATCGGGAATTGCTTGGTGAGTTTCCATCCATCTTTGTATAAAGCACGTGATGAATATATAAAGAAGTATTGCTCTTTATTCCTTTCAGGTGCGTCGGCATCAGCAAAGGAATAACAGAGGGAATTTCCCTGAAGCGGCTGCTGGTCTATATTACGTATCTTTCCGGGCATCTCAATCCCGATCATTTCCAATGTGGTTGGCATAACATCCACCAAATGACAGAATTGCTCCCTTATCCCATGCTGAAGCTTATTACCATAGGTGATTACGAGGGGATTGCGTGTGGCACCCTCTGATTCTGCAAAGCCCTTCCAGTTACGGTAGGGTGTATTGAGTGCCTGACTCCAGCCCAAGGGAAGCGTGCAGTTGTCACCTTCGGGGCGACCGATCCAGTCAAAATGATCGAGCATGAATTGCAACCTTCCCTCGTCGGTGGTGGGATAATCTTTCGGCATGGACTTTACGAGATCGCCATACATGTGCCCTTTCTTTTCAGCACCGTTATCACCAATCATCAGCATTACAATTGTATTGTCAGCCTCCCCTATCTCCTGAAGATGGTCCAGAAGACGACCTATCTCATAATCGGCATAGGTGGTAAAACCGGCATAAGCCTCCATCAACCGGGCACAGACCTTGCGCTGATCATCGGTAAGATCTTTCCATGCAGGAATATGGCTCTCTCTTGGAGGCAACACAGCATTTGCCGGAACAACCCCCAATTCTTTTTGTCGTGCAAACACCTTCTCGCGAAACACATCCCAACCCTCATCGAATGCGCCTCTGTAGCGGTTCATCCATTTAGAATCCACCTGAATCGGCGAGTGTGTTGCCTGAGGGGCATAATACATGAAGAATGGCTTGTCCGGAGCCGCGGCTTTCTGCCTGTCGATATTCTGTATAGCGCGATCAGTTATGAGGGTACCGATATTGCGACCATCGGGTCGCACATAATTAAGCTCATCGACAAGCTGAGGATTGTAATTATCTGTGGACGAAGCTATATATCCATAGAAGTGCTCAAAACCTTTACCTTGTGGCCAATGGTCGAATGGACCGGCATCGGAAGCCTCATAATCGGGAGTCAGACCGTACTTGCCCAAAGCGAATGTATTGTAGCCGTTGTCACGGAGCACCTCGGCTATGGTGCCGCAGGATGACGGTATCACACCGTCATATCCCGGGAAACCGGCCCTACGCATCTGATGTGCGAAGTTACCCATGTGCACCGTGTGGTGATTGCGACCTGTCAACAGAGCCGCACGACTGGGAGCGCTAAGTCCCGTGGTGTGGAAATTAGTGAAGCATACACCCTTGTTGGCAAGGGAGTCCATCACCGGAGTATCAATCAGTCCACCGAAAGCTGAGGCGGTGGCGTACCCGACATCATCAAGCAGAATCCAGAGTACATTTGGGGCACCCTTGGGAGCAGTGACAGGTTCCGGAAACCTCTCCTCACAATCTTTCAGATATTTACCGACATATGGATTGGAGGCAAGGACCGGCAACGCGGTCGCACCGAGTCCAAGCATAAGTTTGAATTTATTTTGCATGGCAGTTAACATTATAATTGGTTATAAATTAGCTAAACCAATCAGTATTATAAAAAATCGTTTCAAAAGAATCAGCCGAAGAGTTCATGAAGCCGCATAAATCGCTCCAATGCATCCTCTCCATGTCGCGCCATTGAGG
Organism: uncultured Muribaculaceae bacterium; assembly: GCA_910579845.1. Lineage (GTDB taxonomy): Bacteria > Bacteroidota > Bacteroidia > Bacteroidales > Muribaculaceae > Lepagella. Next base: position 31,957 of record CAJTWL010000002.1, read on the forward strand.
CGATCACGCAGTCCAGCTCCTTCTCCTTACGTATGTCTCCGGATTTTGAGTAGAACTTGTCGGCATAGCAGATCAACTTCTCCTCCATGGACACGGGAAGCATGTCGCGATGCGGAAGAGGAAGCGCCTGGCCTATTATATCGTCGATGCTGAGACCGGTCCCTGTATGCCTTTCACATACGAGCGCGTGCCGCATCAATCCTTCTTCACCAAGGATACGGCACCCCTCAACACCATGGCAAATATAGGGCAATTCTCCTTTGCAATATATATCGGGCGCACAACAACGGAATATACCTATATCATGAAGCATAGCCGCCTCGGCTACAAAATCCCTGTCGACTTGCAGACCGCGACGGCTTATACATTCCATCGCCTTTCGCCTCACCATCTCGCTGTGAACTGTCAGCGTCTCATAAAGCGGGGTTGAAGGGCTATAATACTTATCAATTATATCTAATGGATTCATTCGACATCAAGGATTTCACACCAGCCATGCTCATCCTTCTCTTCTCCATATTGTATACCGATAAGTTTTTTATAGAGCTTTGTAGATTTCGGACCCGGTTCACCATCCTTGCAATATACAAATACATTGCCATTGTCAAGATCATGAATCTCGCCTATAGGAGAGATCACTGCGGCAGTGCCGCAATTACCTGTTTCCTCAAATTCGGTCAACTCCTCATAAGGAACATGTCGGCGTTCGACAGTCATTCCCATATCCTCTGCAAGTTGACGAAGACTCTTATTTGTTATTGAAGGCAGAATAGATTCGCTATCGGGTGTGATATATTTGTCACCTTTGATTCCAAAGAAATTCGCAGCTCCGCACTCGTCAAGATATTTCTTCTCCTTCGGATCCATATAAAGCATCACGGCATAACCGAGTTTATGGGCTTTCTCACCTGCCACCAGTGATGCGGCATAGTTGCCACCGATCTTGATGGAGCCGGTACCCTTAGGCGCCACCCTATCATAATCCCGTGAAAGGCATACTTTACAAGGTTTGAAGCCGGTTTTGAAGTATGGACCTACAGGCGATACAAGCATTATCACCATATATTCGGTTGCCGGAGAAACGCCCACACGTGGTGAAATACCTAATTCAAACGGACGAATATACAAAGAAGCTCCGGTGCCATATGGTGGAATAAAACGTGCATTGAGTTTTACGACCATGCGAACCATCTCACAGAACTTCTCGACCGGGAGCGGTTGCATCGATATTCCTTCGGCACTGCGGATAAATCGTTTGGCATTCTCCTCCATGCGGAACACTCTTACTTTACCGTCTACACCACGATATGCCTTGAGTCCTTCAAACGACTCCTGACCATAATGCAGGCATGTCGAAGCTATATGCAAAGGCACATATTCAGAGTCACTAACCTCAATCTCACCCCATTTACCATCCTTAAATGTGCAACGCACATTGTAGTCGGTCTGTACATAACCGAACGGGAGTTCTCCCCATTTAATATCAGGTATCTCCATGATAATATTGCTGTTTAAAACTTTTTCTTCCCATCGCGAACCGGCAAAGCCATCAAGACATCACCATTGCCTTCCAATAGCAACTATGCTCTATACTGCAATCTTACATGTCTGGTCGCCTATCTTCACTATATAAACGCCATGAGCCGGAAGTTGAAATCTATAAGATCCGGCAGGCAACGTTTCATTGTTGATCAGACGTCCAAGAATTGTAAAAACCTTGATCTGAACCGTATGGTTAGACTGCACAATAACCTGTCCGGAAGCGGTTCTGATTTCAAATTCCACATCACGCATCACAGATTTTGCGGCATTGACATGCTCGGCTCGTACAGGCTCCCAATATTTGGGTGCGGCAAAAGAGCCAAAGGTCAAACCTGCGGCAAACATAATAACCAATGATAATCGCTTTACCAATTTCATTTGAAGTAAAATTACAAAATCTTTTTGTTATTCCCCTTCATTCCGCAATATTTTTAATAGTTTCTGACATAAATAAAAAATCGGGTGACCGTCAAGGCCACCCGATTAAGGAACACTTTAGGACTGTGTGGAATCCTATTGGCGTTATCTACCTGTTGTTACATTGAAAGGAATATCACATTTCACTACTGAGATACCTTCGATTGTCACGGTTGCGCGAACAGTAAGATTTGCTGTCACCTGAAGTGTAGCACCAAGGTTGTCATATGTTACAACACCCGTTTTTGCATCGCATTTAAATACAGCACCGTCACTGATTGCCAACTGAGAATAGAAATCATCGTAAGCCTTATTCTTTACAAATTCGTACTTAACAGAAATCATATCGTCGGTCAGTTTGTATGTATTGGCTGCAATAGATGAAAGAGCGAGAGCATTCTTAACATATGAGTAGATTGCGTTAGCCTGAGTGTCAACTACCCTGACACTTGGCTTGGTATCTACTGTTACAGAACCGATAGTGTTGCCGTTAAGAGTGCATGCTGTCAGCGGGCTTGCAGACTTGAACGGATTCTGGAATACAACATTGAATGTAAAGTTGCATTTCTCTCCATTAACAAGAGTTACATCATAATTGACAGGAGCCACTTTAAATTCATCAGTCATTTCGCCAGTAAGCGCAATCTCATGGGTTGTCGGGTCAAGACTCACATTTGTGACGCCAGCAGCAAGTGCAAAGTTGATAGCTGTAACGTTATTTACAGTGTTGTAATATTCGAAGATATTCTTGCCACCGATCATCTTGAACGCCTCAGTAATATTCATATTGAGTTTCCAGGATCCGGACTTGTTGGTACCCTTGGTCATTACTACATCCTTATATGTCTTGTTGTTCAAAGGATTGATCCAAGATGCGAGGTAATAGTTCGGATTGTATTGGTATGCCTTGCACTCGTCAAGTACATAGAACTTCTGAACTACCTTCACATCACCGCGGGTGTAGATATTATCGCTCTTGATTGTGATTGTGATTGTGTATTCAGCACCCTTGCCGTTTACATTCTTGTAAGTGTTCTGTGTCTTAACCTTATTGTCAACCTTGAAGAGGATATTTGAAGTCTGTGTATTTCCACTTCCAAGAGTTACCTGACAATAGATTCCATCCTGTGCAAGACTGAACGTATTGTCTGCGGTAGCAGTCTTATTGGTTGGATTAAGAACGAGTTTCTTGCCCTTCTTATCGATAGTGCTGACCTCGACCTCATATGTATCGCTGTCTCCGCCATAGAAATTCCAGAATGTGCCTGATGAAAGACTTGCAATACCATAGATCTGGTTATTGATATCCTGCCAGCCCATCTGTCCAACCTGTGTGGCATTTGCGCCAAGGTTATGATATTCATACTCCTTAGCCGTCATGTTATAAGGATCGTATACAACCTCCTCACCAGGAGTGGAAGCTTTCGGAACGAATTCGACTTTGATATAAGAGGATGCCACCAAAACATCTGCAGAACCGTTGTTAGGTGTCATGTAAGCATCCACACGAACAACCGGTGTACGACCGAGAGCAGGTGTCAGACCATTTGTGAGGTTCGTGGTATTAGCCTTGATTACAGAACCGTCAAGTTTGGCGAACCACTGCTGATTGGTCTTCTGATCATCATTCGACAGATACTTATCAGGAAGTGTAAATGTATATGAAATGTTCTCGCGGTTGAAGCCGAGTTTTGTAATAAACTCTTTTGCCGTAGTTGAATACAGGTCTACCAGAGGAGCAAGATCAAGTTCTCCGTCGTAAGTGCATTCTACATTCGCAACTGCATCGAGACCGACTTCTGCGATATTCTGAATAAATTCACTTGTTTCAGTTGCATCCGTCGGAATAGCTACCGAACGAGTGAAATAAGTAACCACTTTACCATTCTTGGTAAGGAGAGGATTTACTATCTCTACATCGATTCCTGTGGACGAAGGAGCGATATAATCTGTAGTAAACGGCACCTGACCATAGATAAGCTGGAAAGCTGCGATATCGTTACCGTCCTTAGCAGCTTCCGTATGGTTGTAAGTAGCCTTGACTGTAAGCACGCCTGAAGCATTTGCACCGGCGGCATCGAATGACTCTACATTCAGCAAAGTTGATTTGTCTCCGGCCGCACGGGTTTTAACAACACGGTTCACAAACGCACCGGCTATACCTTCAGTCGGAATATATGCATCCTGAGGCGATATTCTATAAACAAGGTCAACTTCATTTGAACGATCCCACTTTGTCTGGGGAATAAATTTGTATGTACCTTTTGTATATTTTGAATTATCCAGATAAGAATTGATGTGATAGAACGGTTTATCTGTTGTCGGATAGCCGCCTACACCTGAAAGCACAGTAGGAACAAATGCGATTGTACCCATCTGGTTTCCAACCAACACTTTCTTCGAGACAGTCTCACCTTTCTCATTTTTCCAGCTAAGAGTTACAAAGTTACCTCCATAGACCGCAGTAACGGCTGCATCCTGACGCCATTTGATGGTTGTTGAATCAATCTTCTTTCCATCGAGATATTTATCGAAACAACCGGTATCTGGATTAGGCACGTAATAAAAGCCATTCGAACCGGCAGGACCAACAGGACCGGCAGGACCGGCAGGACCGGCAGGACCGGCAGGACCAGCAGGACCAGCAGGACCAGCAGAACCCTGGGAACCGGTTGCTCCTGTGTCGCCTTTGTCTCCTTTGTCTCCTTTATCGCCCTTATCGCCCTTATCGCCTTTGGCTCCCTGCGGACCGACAGCACCATCCTGACCGATAGCACGATAATTTGTTTTCACTCCATTTTCATACCAATAGCCGTCTGAACCTATTGTCCAGGCTGTGCCGGGAGCACCTTTTTCTCCATCCTTACCGTTCTCACCGTTTTTACCATTGGTAATCTCATAGATCTGACCATTGCTCAATGTAAATACAACTCCATTTGCAGAATTGGTCACACTGGTAATGACATTACCGCTTTCGACAAGTTTGATGAATTTGTCGACATCTACGCGAATGGCATCAATCTGTCCCTGAAGGTTATTGATGTCATCATCATAATCCTTGCAAGAAGTGAATGAAACCGGCATAGATGAGCACACCAATGAAAGGAGTGCATACTTAAATAAGCGTCTGTTCATACTCTTAAAAAAAATTATTAATTTGTTAATTATGAAAACTGATATTCCAAGTTCATTTGTGAATTTTCAGTTGCAAAATTACATACAAATAATCCAAATATTTGAATAGAACAGTGGCGTATGTGGCGCACTTATGATGCATTGTTCGCATCACTTCATATTATTGACAATTAACAATATATAGTATCTAAAACTGTATGTGCGAGATATGCCATATTATTGTTGCGTTATACGCAACAACAGAAACCCGAATACACTGGCAGACTAAGATACAGGAGTCCGCCCGTCAGTCAATTCCGGTCTCCTTCGAAGTAATGGATTCGGAATAGACTGCAAAAAAATCTCGTTTCAGCACAACGGAAATTCTTCTGAGAAGGTCGGTATCTATGGAGTTCTTTTGAAAGAGTCTGTAGATATTCGACCTGTCCAGATGTATTTTTCTGGAAAACCATGTAACAGTCCGCTCCTGTGCTTGCAACTCTTCCTTGATGAGCTGTCCGATGGGCACCATCAGCTAATAATTGGCTCTGTCCCCTTTCAGAAATTCTACAATAATGAAAAGCGAGGGGAAATCCAACATGCTCGCTGAAGGCATCGCCAAACGCCTAAAAGTAGTAGCAGGATTTTACCCCACGCTCGGCATATATCTTCAGCCACCAGGCATAATTCGATACATGACAAACACAGGCGTCCAACCACTTGTACTTTTGTTCGAAAATTTGGCGATTTCTCAGCTTGTCAAGTGAAACGCTTATCATTCCCGTCTCCGGGAGTTTCATATTTTATTAAAACACATCAGGGAAAGCATCCCTATGTATTTCTATACAAAGTTAACACAAATTATTGAATACTTAGAGAGTGTTTGAATTTAAACCAAATTAAACATTTATAAAGAGTATTGGAATTTTAAACCAAAATAATTGCCTAGGCATACATAACTTTAACCTTGATTGATTTATTTACACGCATTATATAATAACAAAAGAGCCGCGGCGGATGCTGCGACTCTCTTATGTAAATTTGGTATAAATACGAGTTATTTTAACCTTTCTTCTCCTCTTTCTGCATCTGCTCTTTCAAAGCCTGAAGAGCACCGAGATCACCAAGAGTAGTTTTCTCGATTGCAGGAGCAGCTACTGCGTCTGCTGCGGGTTTAGCGGCCTTACGTGCAGAAGCGGCTTTCTCGCGACGCTCAGCCTTGTTTGCATCTTCAGCGATACGGCTGTGGCTAAGAATGATGCGCTTGCTGTCTTTATTGAACTCAATTACCTTAAAGTCAAGTTTTTCATTGAGCTGAGCCTGTGTACCATCCTCTTTAACGAGGTGTTTGGGCGTTGCGAAACCCTCTACGCCGTGAGGCAGAGAGATGACTGCGCCTTTATCCATAACCTCTGTAATAGTACCCTCGTGAACCGAACCTACAGTGTAGATTGTCTCAAATACATCCCAAGGATTCTCCTCAAGCTGTTTGTGACCGAGGCTTAGACGACGGTTGTCCTTGTCAATTTCAAGAACCTGAACTTCAATCTCGTTACCTACCTGTGTAAACTCAGACGGGTGTTTGATCTTCTTTGTCCAAGAAAGGTCGGAAATATGAATAAGACCATCTACACCCTCTTCGATCTCAACAAATACACCGAAGTTGGTGAAGTTGCGGACTTTTGCAGTGTGACGGCTGCCGATTGCATATTTTTCCTCGATATTCTCCCAAGGATCCTGTTTGAGCTGTTTAAGACCAAGGCTCATCTTACGCTCGTCACGGTCAAGTGTAAGAACAACAGCTTCGATCTCGTCTCCTACTTTCAGGAAATCCTGTGCGCTGCGCAGATGCTGGCTCCAGCTCATTTCGCTTACATGGATCAGACCCTCGACACCGGGCTGAACCTCAACGAATGCACCGTAGTCTGCCATAACCACAACCTTTCCTTTGACATGGTCACCGACTTTGAGATCGGCATCAAGATTATCCCATGGATGGGGAAGAAGCTGTTTAAGACCGAGAGCGATACGTTTTTTCTCGTTATCGAAGTCAAGGATAACAACCTTTATATCCTGATCAAGCTCTACAACTTCGCGAGGATCTGAAACACGACCCCAGCTCAAGTCTGTGATATGAACGAGACCGTCTACGCCGCCAAGATCCACAAACACACCATAAGGGGTGATGTTCTTGACTTTGCCTTCAAGCACCTGACCCTTCTCCAGCTTGGAGATAATCTCTTTTTTCTGCTGCTCGAGTTCTGCCTCGATAAGAGCTTTGTGACTTACAACAACATTCTTGTATTCCTGATTGATCTTCACAACCTTGAATTCCATTGTCTTGTCTACGAATACATCGTAGTCGCGGATCGGACGCACATCGATCTGAGAACCCGGAAGGAATGCCTCGATACCGAATACGTCTACAATCATACCGCCTTTAGTGCGGCTCTTTACATAACCCTTGATGATCTCATCGTTCTCAAGAGCCTCGTTAACGCGATCCCAGCTACGTGTCTGACACGCTTTCTTGTGTGAAAGACGGAGCTGACCGTTTTTGTCTTCAAGAGTTTCGATGTAAACTTCAACTTCATCACCGATCTTCAGGTCGGGGTTATAGCGGAATTCACTTACGGGGATGATGGCATCGGATTTCATACCTATGTCAACACGTACCTCACGTTTTGAGATACCTTTGACGGTGCCTTTTACTACCTCGTTTTCCTTAGCTGTCTTAAGACTTTCGTCATAGGTGTTTGTCAACTCCTCGCGACTCTTCGAACCAGCTGTCTCACCATTCGCATATGCTTCCCAGTCGAAGTCTTCGATGGCGGTCTGTACTTTTGTTTCAGCCATTATTAATGAACTGTTTTCTTTGATTAATGCATTGATTCCAAGCAATCAGGACGAATCCGGAATTCTTACCTGACACTGATCAATGCCGATTAATGGTTAATAAATAATTAATTATCTCATCACTTCAGGGCACAACTCCCCCAAAGCGATGCAAAGTTAACAAATTTTATTCAACCGGCAAGACAGCAACGATATATTTTTGATATTTACACCAAAACTGATTAAATTTACAACCAAGACCGATATGCATGCAAACTTAACATTTATAAAAGACCGATTCCGGAAATTCAATAGAGAGATATTCGCTGATTGTCTCCCGGAGATATCACTCCGTATAGGCAATTCAAGGCGCACCATGGGCACACTTCGTTATCGGAAATCACAGCGCCTTGGAAAAACCGCATATTCTGATTTTACTCTGACAGTAAGCTCTTGTTTTGATCTGCCGGAGTGTGTCATCGAGGACACTCTCATACATGAGATGATACACCTATATATAATAGTCAACCACCTCAAAGACACCTCGGCACATGGCAAGGTGTTCAGGACTCTTATGGGTACAATCAACACCCGGCACAACCGAAGAATCACAATCTCTCATCGCACCACCGAATCGGAATCAGCATCTGACAAGGCAAAGCGCCACCATTACATTCTGATCACGAAATTCAAAGACGGGGAAGATTATATAACAGTAATGTCTCAAACTAAAATTTTTGAAATACATCATTCTCTTTTCTGTCTAAAGAATGTCTTAAGCTGGGAGTGGAGATACTCCACATTACCCCACTTCAACCGCTATCCCCATTCCAGAAAACTTAAATTCTACAAGATACTTCCGGAGACCATTCAGGTATTGCCACATACTCTCCCCTGTGTTTGTGACGGTAAAACATTCAGGCTTATATAATATATCATAAGAGCTTGTTTAAAAATATGTCTTCGGACAAAAAGATTGCAATCTCCTGAAAAAATTAGTATCTTTGTACTTTCCAACAACAATACTTTAAATGAAAAACTTCTATCTCAAACTATTGACAACATTCGTAATTGCAAGCAGCGCTTCAATTTACGCCAACGCCCGTGAAATCAACCTTCAAGGTGTCTCATTCATGGTGGACACCATCCAGCATTATCTTGCCGGTCCGGCAACCAAATACTCACGCATATTGGTTTCCTCTCCGAACAACAAATTCAATGCGTCAGTGCTTGAAATCGACCTTTCAGCAGAGAATCACCCGGAAATCAAAGTGGAGGCAGGTAAAGACTGTATACGCACTGCAGAAACCATATCATCTATGGCAAAACGCAAATCCGATACTAAAAAAAGATATATCGCCGGTATAAATGGTGATTTCTTTGTTACATCAAGTTTTGCCAATGCCTTAGCCAACTCGTTCAAGACAGACCCCAACTATATAAATATCACTTCAAACGATTTTATGGGGAACCCTAATACGACATGCGCTACAGAAGGCATGATCGTAGCACCGAATTTCATAGATGCGGCAAGCAAAGAAAAAGCATTGATAATATGTGAGAACGGTGATATGTATATAGATGCTACAGAGATCAGCGGAAAATTCAGCACAGTACTGAATGACAACAACGTCATGAAATATATCGATTTCCGCCAGCCAGGACAAGCTATGGTAAATTTCCCGCGCAGTAACCAGAACCTCTTTTTCTACAACAGATATTACGGTGAATCCACGAACACACCGGACAACGGAACCGAGGTAACTCTCGAACTGAAAGAGGGAGAGAAATTCAGCATCAACCGTCCGTTTGTAATGAAAGTCGTATCAGCACCGGCTAAGACCGGGAACTCAAAAATTCCGGCAAACGGAGCCGTGATCTCGGCAGGACCTGCCAGATCAAGCCAGATAGCATGGATCGACAAACTCAAAGTGGGTGATGATGTCACAATAAATATGAACGTAAAACTCACCCGAGCGAACATCTCGCCCGAAGGCATAAAAGATATTGTCGGTGGCGACGTCCGTATTCTGAACGAAGGGAATGTCACTAAAAAAGGAGACCCTGATGCACTTCGCTTTATAAATGAAGCCACCGCCAAATACATCCGCACGATGATAGGCTACAGTCAGGACCGCAAGAAACTGGTAATGTGCACCGTAGACCGTGAATGCGGAGGTTCGGGCGGTGTGTCATACTATGACGCGGCCGATCTTATGCGCGAATATGGCTGTTATGACGCCCTTGATCTTGACGGCGGAGGCTCCACCGAGATGTATCTACGCACTCCCGGCGTTGTAAACTTTCTGCGAGACAAGGTGGAGCGTGCTGTAGGCAACGCCGTATTTGCAGTTGTCAACGCACCTGAAGACAATACAATAAGAGAGGTACGTTTTATGGATCACGCGTTGAAAATAAAATCCGGAGAAACATACAAGCCGGTCTTCCTTGGATATAACGGCAACTCAGAATTGATTTCCATGAGTGTAAAAGATGGTGTCAGACTCACCGCCCCTGCCGCTCTCGGCACTGTTTCATCCGACGGCACACTGAGAGTGACAGGAACTACCGGAACGCACTTGTTGACTGCCTCTTATAATGGGACAACCACAACAATGCCTGTAACAATCCTCGATGGTTCCGGAGTCGGAGAAACCGGCATAGAGAATATAGATCTTCCAACCGAGTATTACGATATAACAGGTTTCAAAATTACAGAACCCCGGAAAGGTCATATGTATATTGTCAGGAAAGGGAATAAGATTTCCAAGATAATTTATTAAGTAAGTGATAAAAATTAATGAACATATAAAACGCGGTTATTTATTGACGGATTTTGCCGCGGAGGGATGGAGCATACTCTCGTATGCGACTGACCGACAAGGCGGAAGACGTAATAAAGAACAAGTTTTATGGTTCAAGATTATTTCACTTACATATATCGTTTAATTTTTATTACTTACTTAAATCCATAATAACAATCCTAATGAAAAAGATCATCAAACCATTGGCAGGCGCGTCCCTGCTGCTTCCGTGGGCAATTCAGGCAAACGGAGCCGACAAGCCGAATATCATCTTCTTCCTCGTAGATGATTACGGCTGGCTTGACAGCGAAGTGGCATATGGAGAAGAGGTATATCCGAACAACCACCGCATGCACACCCCGAACATGAAACGCCTTTCAGAGAAAGGTGTCATCATGACAAATGCTTATGCATGCCCCATCTCCACTCCGACACGCACGTCCCTGATGTCAGGCATGCACGCTGCACACGAGAAAATCAACATGTTTACCGCTCCTGAAATCAACACTCCTACCGACTTCACCGGTGGAACCCGCGGCTTCTTCACTGATGCTTCAAGCCGCGAAAACGATGACATCTTTGCACGTCCCGAATGGAACTACAACGGCATCAGTCCCGAACCCGGAGTACCACACACCCAATATATGACACCAATGGTGAAACAGTTGCGCGACAACGGCTACTACACCATCCATATCGGCAAAGCCCACTGGGCATCCATGGGCACACCCGGAGTGTCACCTTACAACATGGGGTTCATTGTCAATGTTGCAGGCAACATGGCCGGTATGCCCCGCAGCTATTATGCGGAAGACAATTTCGGCAATCAGCCCGACAAGTGGACCTATTCAGCTATAAACGACCTTGAAGAATATTACGGTTCCGATAAAAACCTGACTCAGGCCATCACTGACAAAGCTCTTAAAGCAATGGATTATCCCATTGAGAAAGGAGAACCGTTCTATCTTTATATGTCTCATTTCGGTGTACACACTCCTATTCATCCGGAGCCTCAGTATTATCAGAAATACCTTGATGCCGGTCAGGAGGAAAAGACTGCCATGTATTCATCGATGGTTGAAAGCGTTGACGAAAGTCTCGGTCAGATTATGGACTATCTTGACAAAAAGGGCGTTGCCGACAACACTATCATCGTGTTCTATTCCGACAATGGCGGTCACTCTCTGAATGATGCAAAGAACAGCGTGCCACATACATTCAACGAACCGTTGCGTGAAGGGAAAGGATCCGTATACGAAGGAGGCGTAAGAGTGCCGATGATGGTTTACTGGCCCGGGAAAACCGCTGCAGGGATGCGTATCAACACTCCTGTGACTCCGCCTGATTTCTATCCCTCTATTTGCGAGATGGCTGGAATAACTGACCCGAAGACTGTTCAGGAACTTGACGGAAAAAGCTTTGTAAAACTTGTAACAGATGGCTCGCAGCTTGCTAAGAAAGCTGTTGACGAGGGTAAGATAAAGAATCAGAAAGAGGCTAATGCATTTGTAATTCCTCAATCTGTTTCAGGAATAGATCCGGACCGCACTGTCATATCCCATATGCCTCACCAGTGGAGAATAGAGGATCAGGATGATGTAGACTTCCTTTCTGCTGTCCGCAAGGGCGACTGGAAACTTGTTTATCGTATGCATGACGGCAAGCTTGAGCTTTACAATCTTAGGAAAGACCTTAGCGAACGTAATGATGTCGCCGCCAAGAATCCTAAGATTGTAAAAGAGCTGGCTAAGGAATTAGGCACAACACTTCGCAAATGGGGTGCTCCAATGCCGGTAGTTAAAGCCACTGGCAAACTTGTTCCAATGCCTGACGAACTATAATCGGCGATTATATACCGACATTTAACAGACCTTATTCCGCAAAAAATATGGAATAAGGTCTGTTAATTTTGTAAATTTTAGTAAATTTGCACGATAAGGACTTATCCTACCGAGTTATTTATGAAAAAAATCTTTATTCTCCTCATAATAATCTTTCTTCTACCTTCTGTCAAATCAACGGCAGACAACAAAGTTATTATTGAACATGTAAAACAGGAGTTGACAAATGCAGGCTCTCCTAAGGACTCCATACGCCTTCTATATGATCTTTTCGACCTTTCCCAAAGGAAAGAGCAGATAAAAATTGGGAATAAGATATTAGAACTGGGATCCCGAACAAACAATGAAGATGTCCAACTCGATATTCTGCGTCAGATGGCAAACATCACACGCAACATTTCCGTGCTGAAAAATATCGAGGCACATGCGCGTAAAATGCGTGCCACAAAAGCCCAGAAAGAGACATTGCTCTTTATTCATATGAAACAGGTTTCCGTACAAGCCCGTTATCTTCCGGAAAAGCATCGACAGATGAAGATTGCTGAGATTATTACAACAAACAACTTCGACAAGCTTGACAAATATGGCAAGATCGAACAACTGTTCACCATATGCGAATATCTCAGCAACTATGCCGACGGCAAACTGTTGATTGAATATATGAGTGATCTTGAGGAGCTTATGAATGAGGCAGACCTCGACAGCTATGCTCTTAAAAATCTATTCTATGGTGAGTCAGCCAATATATATACCTACAGCAACGAAGGCAGTAAGGCTCTTGAAGCAGACCGAAAACTGCTAAATATAATATCCAAGCTCGAAAAAGAATATAAATCAAAAGGTCGTCGTTACCGCAACTATAATATCAGCCGCTATGTTATTTTACGTAGAATGATGAGTAATTTCAAATGGCTGGACACACCGGAGATAAACAATATATATTCACAAATACTGGCATTGACGGAAGCAGATCCGGATGTAAAAGCCGACTTTTGGAAGAAACGACGCACATCAGCCTATCATGCCATGGAGAACGGCAGATATACGGAAGCAATTCCATATATCGAACAAAGTCTTGAGTCCGAAAAATCCATGCCTATACGCAAACAGCTGTGTGAAATGTTGATAGAGGCGTCAAAGAAAGCCGGAGATACAATATCCCTTAAGCGTGCAAATAACATGTACCGTGGCATTAAGCAGGAATACGATTCACTGCATACCAAAACAAAATACAATGAGTTGCAGATACGCTATCAGGTGAACATTCTAAAGACTGATAACGCCCGCATGGTTCTTGAGAAAAAAGATGCCGAAATAACATCTGCCCGCCGTATAATGACATTTGTGATCGTAGGATGGGTGGTATTAGGAATATTTCTTGTATTGATGCTCATATTGTGGACAAGATATAAACGCAATATTATCAACCTCGGCAAATTTGTTGATACATTGGCTCAGGAACGGGACAGACTTAAATCAAAAAGAGCCTTGAAACATCTCAAGAATTACACCCCTCCTGCCACACTGCTCAACAGCAAACAGCGAAATTCCGTAGATGGAATGATCAATTTCATACTTAATGACCTTCTTTATATCTCTGCAATCGGTCAGGATTATGCGGATCAATATATGGAGTGGGTCAATGTAGGAGAATTCCTGAAAGAAAGATTTACAACGCTTAATGCTCATTTAAGAAAGAATGTGGAAGTGGAGGTAAAATATCCGGATCCCAACTTCGACATATATATTGACAGAATCTGTCTTACCAAAATCACAGACCATATACTCCATCTTGCGGTAAGGCTCACTCCGGCAGGAGGGAAAGCTGGATTTGAATGTACCCTTGATGAGTCCGGCAAGAACGCCAAACTAAAATTCTGGCATGAGGGGAACCCGTTGCCCGATAATAAAGAGGAACTGATATTCGATAGCTTCCTTACATTCGACACAATGACAGAAGAGAAGCATGCGGCTCTTCGCATGTGCAGGATGATTCACTTCTTACTTGAGTCAACAATGTATGTTGATAAAAGCAACAAGGATATCGTCACTCTCACAATCACCATTCCTGTGGATGGAGACAAAAAACAGGGACTTGCCACGACATAAAGCAGTCTGACAGATGGGTGAACAATTATCCTTTCATGAATGTATAATCTCATGAGAGGATAATTATATATGAAAGTACTTGAAATCAAGAATAATCTTTTAGCGGAGCTCTCTGAAACCACCCGGATCATTATTGCTGCTGTATTTGTGGGCATCATGGCAGGGTTTGCCACATTCTTGCTGAAGAAATCTATCTCGTATCTCTCCATACTGCTTACCGGACATTTCTCCTCCTACCACTCCAATTACCTGTTTTTAGTCTGCCCGTTGGCAGGAATTCTGCTTGCAACCCTCTTTCAGCTGTTCATACACAAGAATCTCGCACATGGCACAGAACAGTTAAAAAACAAAATAAATGCCAACGACTTCCATATGAGACGCGATATGACAGTGTCACCGTTACTTGGTTGTATAATGACTGTTGGAATGGGAGGTTCAGCAGGTTCTGAAAGTCCGAGTGCCTACGCAGGCGCCGCTATCGGTGATCGTACAGCCCGATGGTTTCAGCTGTCACCTGCATCTGCAAGAATACTGTTCGGTTGCGGAGCGGCAGCCGGAATTGCAGGCATATTCAAATCACCGGTAGGAGGAATAATGTTTGCGGTAGAAGTATTGCAAATGGAATTTACAGTGATCGGTATTCTTGCAGTTACATGCGCCGCCATTACAGCGTTCTCCATGTGCTTTATATTAAGCGGATTCTCATGGGATCTGACCCTGACAGCCGATTCCGTATTCGATCCATCACTATTATGGTGGATAGCTCTGTTCGGTATTTTTTGCGGTATATACTCTGCTTATTATGATTTTACACAGAAGAAAACAGGTAAATTCTTCCTGAATATAAGAAACAGATGGTTGCGGGCCGGGTTAAGCGGTTTAGGCATAGGGGTTGCAATCTTTATATTCCCTTCGCTATATGGAGAAGGTTATAATGTCGTATCAGACGTAATAAACGGAGCACGGACTCCAGTGCTTACATATAGCCCGCTTTATCAATATTCCATGAATCCGATTATTCTTATATCGGGTGTTGCCGCCATCCTATTGATAAAAGGAGTTGTAGTTGGAGCCACAAACAATGGCGGGGGTGTTGCCGGTAAATTCGCGCCTACAATTTTTGCAGGATGTCTGTGCGGCTACCTCTTTGCCTTTATAGCCAACAGTCTTTTTGACGCAGGTCTTTCCACTCAGAATTTTGCTTTGATCGGTTGTGCGGCTGTAATGGCCGGAGCCGTTCGAGCCCCTTTGATGGCCGTATTCATTGCTGCGGAAATTTCAGACCATTACAATTTCATAATCGCGTTTATTATAGTGTCTGCTCTGTCCTATCTGACCGCAGACAGCATAAGAAAACTATCCGTCAGATTCAATAAACAATAACTTCAAAATCTTAAATAATAGGCAACAGGATCAAAAATTACTTTAAAAGGATTGCCTCTCCGTCCACGATGTTCACTATCCATGTAATAGAACGAGTGCTGCGTATCAAATGTAGGGATATCAACCTTTCTGGTCTCGCCAGACGGTATGGAACATGTAAGTTTCAGGAATCTCTTTGTAAGCTGTCTGCCGTCAGGTGTCCGGTAATCAATATACAATACCACTCCTGTCAAGACTTTGTCGGTAATATTCCGGATAAAGAAACTCTCTTTCCCGCTACGTAATGTTTTATCAAAACCCGTAAACTGTATCTGATCCAGCCTATAGCCGTTATTACAGGTCTCACAGTATGACGCTACCATAAAGCTGCCTTCAACCAGATCTCCAACGGTATCTGCCGGAGTTATATCCCTTACATTTATATCGCCTGTTATTGTACTTGCAGATTTCTTAGTATTACGGGTATCAGACTTCTCTGTTCCCTTTACCTTATACCCGATTTTCCGCGCCCCGACTGTCAAAGGAAGCGCAATCGACAAAAGCAGTAATATTGGAATCAGTCTGTTCATTAAAAATGAAGCTATCTGAATATGTTTGAGTATATTAAAAATATAAAGGAAGTTCCTGACTGTTGTCAGGATATATCTTAACCAGTCCAATAGGCAGCTCTGACTTGGGATTGTCAACAGATACCTTGATCGACCGCCAGAATTTAGGCAGGAACCACATGGTGCGGAAAGAGACTTTCAGTTTCAAAGGTTTCATCTGTATCGATGTGCCATTCCTGTCCAATATCGCCACACAACTTCTCGTAGTTGACATGATATCTTTTGATTTCTCGATCCGCAAAGACATACTGTACTTGCTTCTATCAGACGTGCTTTCCATACTGCCCACTATTTCTCCCGGTTCAAAGCGGCAATCCGGAGATTCGAGCAAAATTATATTATAATGCCCCTTCTTATCGGCATTCCTCCGAACAAAAACCATAGTCTCATCATCAGGGAATTCCCAGATACCCTCCACTCCTGCCAGCGCGCACTCGTCACAATATCGTTCCGCGCTCCTGATATCGGATATAATATCGTCAGAAGCACTTAGGGGAAGACTGAAAGCTATCCCCATTAACAACAGAATGCTCCGCACTTTACTTCTGAGCGACATATTTCGACTAATTATCTCTTAGTGGAGAACTGATAGGACAATCCGATACTGAGAATCTCCTTGAGCATGAATTTACTCCATTTTGTACTCCTCTCCTTGACGATGTTTCCGGCTTCATCCTTGACGGGATTCCCATTTGCATCAAGCACATTCCGATACAAAGTCGGCGCAGAGGAATCGTAACGCATATTAACAAAAATCTGCGTTGAGAAGAATTTTGAGAACTGGAAATTGATTGTGTTTTCCCAGTCTCCCATAGCATATTTATAATCGGTAAACAGGAATAGACGAGACTTATAATTAACAATCTTTGTTATAGTCCAATTTAAAGTCAGATCGGCATTACTACCGACTTCGCTCTGACACCTTTGACCATAATTCATATTAAACAGGCTGTGTGGCACTTTCATGGATACCGCTGTTCGTAAGTTATATGAAATAGGTGCTATTGACGCATTGAACTGAGCGGTTTTATTCTTATTGG
Source organism: uncultured Muribaculaceae bacterium (assembly GCA_910579845.1). Classification (GTDB taxonomy): domain Bacteria; phylum Bacteroidota; class Bacteroidia; order Bacteroidales; family Muribaculaceae; genus Lepagella. The sequence continues at coordinate 49,650 of CAJTWL010000002.1, forward strand.
AGACACTATAAGTCATACCAAGACCCAAGTTAAGGTCACCCGGTGTCAGGAATGAAGCTATACGATCATTAGTACCTTTCTTATAATTATTGAGCATTTGGGTCTTAAATTGCCCCGTTATTGAATAATACCAGTTCCTGCGGGCTTTATAACCAAACTTCACATTATACTGGAACAGATCCTGCGAAATGGAATATTTACGATAAGGATCATCCTCAACTGAATTCAGACCCAGACGATAAGAGAGCGTGCTTTGAAAAAGCACATTCGGATGCCACACTGTATTCAGCTGCACATCCCATAGGAAATTGACAAGGAGCGATACATGATTATTGCCACCCTGATACCAGTTTGGCGAAAGATAAGCCTGTGAGAACTGAAGGGCTGAGTTAAATACGTGAAGCCAATGTTTCTTCTCAACGACCGCCTCTTTTATCACAGCTTCATTTATATCTATTCCGGAAACAGAGTGTCGTTTGAGGAAACCGTGAAATGAATAATCCTCCTCTTTAAGTTTTGGGGGCACGGGGAGCATCCAGTACGCATATTCTATCTTTGAAGGAGTCTCCACCATCATTGAGTACATCATATCATCCTGCATATTCCATGCTTCGTATGCGTATTCAAGCCATTTGGGTCGCGGATTTCCTAATAATGGCGATTCATATATAGGATTCTCATTGATCTCTTCTATAGATATTGTATCCTCTGTGATTGCCGGAGTCACACCCCACAGTTCATCAATATATTTTTTACGTAATGCAGCAGAATCAACCTTTTCTATATCCTTACTTTCCGCTCTCATTTTTCTATCAGCGAGCGTCCATATGGCAAATGACTGAGACTTATAATCAGGAACCGACACTCTTTTCATTCTGTCAAGAGGACGGTATTCTGAAAACACCCAAGGAGCAAGCAGCCGGTTGAATGTCGGCATATCAACCGGAACAGTTATATTGCTGAGAATATCTTCCAACTCTCTGACACGCAATGCTTCCTCCGGATTATTGTTTAAAGCCGCCTTCTCTATCGAATCACGCTTCACCATTATTTCCTGGGCACTTTTGACATGCCTGAATACCGGACGCGGGGTCTCACTTTGAGCGAAGACCGTTGCAGAACCCAATAATATTGCGCCTGCAACTGAGGTCTTTATAAAAATATCAATCGTACTCATGAAAAAAGCTTATGGGATTAAAGAAGTTTAGTCAGTTTGTATATGTGGCGATGAATAAAATCCTGTCCGGTTACTATTGCCGCGGTGCAAGGAGCTTGTCATATTCATCAGAGTTTATAATTCTGTAAGCCTCACGGAATATCGGGTCATATTCGTTATAAACCTTAAAATAAGTAGGCTGATCGTAAACGTCTCTGCCTATCAGACCCTTTATTATCATTCTGAAAAGACGCGTACTTTTCTCGGCTTCCTCCTCATTAGGCTTTACACCATCCTTCTCCGCCATTGCGAAAAGATCCGCCAGCATTGCATCATCAACAACAAAACCGCGCAGGAAATCATCGTCGGTCTTATATTTCTTACGGATCTCATTGCGGTGCTGATCAACATAATTAATGGCATATTGGTTAATCGTTCCCTTTGCCGTCACATCACGGTAATACTTGGTGAAGTCGGTTGTGTCGAGAGGTACAAATCGGTCGGGAGTAATTCCGCCGCCACCATATATAGGACGTTTAAGACGAAGAGTATTGACTTTTAGAGAATCGATATATTTGATGGAATCGGCATGCATCAGCTCACCATGATTGAAACGTTCTACAATATCCATTGCATATCCTTTCTGATCACCTTTCTCATAAGGTTTCTGTATATCACGGCCGGAAGGCGTATAATAATGTGCGATTGTAAGCCGAATCATGGATCCGTCAGGGAAAGGGAACGGCCGTTGCACGAGACCTTTGCCATAGGTGCGTCTGCCTACGACAAGACCTCGGTCCCAATCCTGGATAGCACCGGTTGTTATCTCTGAAGAGGATGCGGTATACTGATTCACCATAACTACCAGACGCCCATCGCTGAAAAGAGGCTTCATGCCATGAGGGGAGGTCATATGATCATAACGCGGAGAATTTCTGCCCTCTGTGTACACCGCAAGCCTGCCGGGCTCTATAAATTCGCCAAGTATCTCGACAGCCGGTTGCATATATCCTCCTCCATTATCCACAAGATCAAGAATAAGTTGCTTCATACCCTTCTTCTTGAGCTCCTTCAATGCTTTCTCCATCTCCTCTCTGGTTTCGGCCGAGAATCGGCTGAGACGTATATAACCGGTTTTTGAATCAACCATGTATGAGGCATCTATACTATTGATTGGGATATCGGCACGGGTTATAGTGAATAAAATCGTATCCGACCTGCCGGAGACTCGCCTTAAAACCGATACATCTACCTTTGTACCTTTAGGACCACGCAGTTTCTTCATTATCTCTGTATTACGCAGCTTCTTGCCGGCTATGACGGTATCATTGACCTTCACTATACGGTCTCCGGCCAGCAGACCGACACGTTCCGACGGACCTCCGGCAACAGTAGATATTACGTAAAGCGTGTCTTTGTTCATATTAAATGTGATTCCGATTCCACTGAAATTGCCCTCCAGCGGTTCATTGAGCTCACGGGTCTCTTCAGGATTTGAGTATGCGGAATGGGGGTCAAGCGATTCCAGCATACTGCGGATAGCTGTCTCTACAAGTTTATCCTCATTAACCGTGTCTACATAGTATTGCGCCACAGCCGCCTCTGCAATCCGCAACTTCTGGTTCGGCAGCATTTTCTGACCAGCTGTGTTTCTCGCCGCAAAAGCGGAAATCATTCCGATAGCCGCTATCAATATTAAAATCTTCTTCATTACTATCAATTCATTAAGTAGTTGATAAAAAATTAATGAACAGATAAAACGACGTTATTTTTGAGGCGATTTGGTTGCGGAATGAGGAAGAATATTAATATATTCGACTGAATGACAAAGCCAAAGCGACCAAAGAAGAACAAGTTTTATCGTTCAAGATTTCAACTACCCATATATCGATTAATTTTTATTAACTACTTATTTACAGGGATTTTCCTTCCCCGCTATAAACTCCGACACATCATACCCGTTGGATCTCAGTTCTCTTACCATTGAACCGGAAACATAAGAATATTCCGGCAATGAAAAAAGAAAACAGGTATCCACTCCTAAAACTTTTTTATTTATATCGGCGAGATTCCTCTCATATTCAAAATCAATTGTATTGCGTATTCCCCGCAAAATAGCCGAAGCTCCTGCTTCTTTTACAAAATCCGCTGTCAGACCGGTATAGGATCTCACCTCCACAGCCTCATTACCACTGAATACAGCTTCTATATCTTTACACTTTCCGACAACATCTTCATCAGAAAGTTTATCGGGATTCACTCCAACCCCTATGACAATTCTGTCAAACAGATGCAGACCTCTTTCTACAATAGACTTGTGCCCTATTGTAAAAGGATTGAATGTACCTGCAAAAACCGCTGTCCTACTCATACCTGTGAATCGTCTTCTATTACGAGGTTGTCAATTATGAAATTCTGACGCTCCATGGTGTTCTTACCCATGTAGAACTCCAATAACTTTTCAACACTGTCTTCACGTTTTAGTTTAACTCTGTCAAGGCGCATGTCAGGACCGATAAACTCGGCAAACTCTGCATCGTTTATCTCACCCAGACCTTTGAATCGGGTTATCTCGGCATTCTGACCGAATTTGGCAATCGCAACCTCCCTCTCTTCATCAGTATAACAATAGTAGGTGTCTTTCTCACCTTCATCTTCTGTCTTTGACTTCTTTTTCCTGTTTCTTCTGACGGAATTTTTATCTCTTACCCTGAATAAAGGAGTCTGAAGAATATAAACATGTCCTTTCTTGACAAGATCCGGAAAAAACATCAGGAAGAATGTGATAATCAGCAAACGGATGTGCATTCCGTCAACATCCGCATCAGTTGCGATGATAACCTTGTTATAACGGAGTCCCTCTATGCCTTCCTCTATGTTCAGCGCTGCCTGCAGAAGATTAAACTCGTCATTCTTATATACCACCTCCTGCGTCATGCCGTATGAATTCAAAGGCTTACCCCTCAATGAAAAGACAGCCTGAGTCTCGGCATTCCGCACTTTAGTGATTGTTCCGGAGGCGGAATCACCCTCGGTGATGAATATTGCCGAATCCTCACGACGATCCTCCTTGGCTTTTGCTTTCAACGAATCATTGTAATGGATGTGACAGTCGCGTAGTTTCCTATTGTGCAGACTGACCTTCTTAGCCTTCTCGCGGGCAAGCTTGGCAACGCCCGCCATTGCCTTGCGCTCCTTCTCGCTCGAAGCAATCTTTTTAAGCATTACCTCCGCTATATCCAGATTGCGGTGAAGATAGTCGTCGAGTTCTTTCTTTATGAAGTCACCGACAAATTTATTCACTGTCAACGTGCTGTTTGGCGCAACCTCCTTACTTCCCAGTTTGGTCTTGGTCTGACTCTCAAACACAGGTTCCTGTATTCTGACAGCTACAGCCGCCACAAGACCGTTACGTATATCGGAATATTCATATCCCTTGCCTGAGAATTCCTTGATAGTTCTGCTCACATGTTCACGGAAAGCAGTCAGATGGGTTCCCCCTTGAGTAGTATGCTGTCCATTCACGAACGAATAATATTCCTCGCCATATTGGTCAGTATGAGTAAGCACAACCTCTATGTCATCTCCCTTCAGATGGATTATCGGGTAAAGCGGTTCGGAAGTCATGTTTTCGCGAAGCAGATCAAGCAACCCATTACGTGACACATACTTTTTTCCGTTGTAGAAAAGCTGGAGTCCGGCATTCAGATAAGTGTAATTATTTATCATCGTTTCAACAAACTCCGGATTGAAACGATAATTTGTGAACAACTCCGGATCCGGTGAGAATTTCACCATAGTGCCGTTAGGCTCATCTGTATCTGTCGGTTCAGAATGGCTTATAAGATCACCCTTCTCAAATTCCACTGTGACGCATTTTCCATTACGCACCGAACTGACTCTGCAATAAGTGGACAATGCATTTACCGCCTTAAGACCCACTCCGTTCAGACCTACAGACTTCTTAAAATTCTTATCATCAAACTTTCCTCCCGTGTTTATGTCGGATGCTACTTCCTTGACTTTGCCGAGAGGTATTCCACGACCATAATCACGGACCGTTACTTCTCCCTCTTCGGAAAGAGTGATGTCAATGCGTTTCCCGGCACCCATGTTGAACTCATCAATCGAGTTGTCCACAACCTCCTTGACCAGAACATAAATTCCATCGTCGGAATGGGAACCGTCTCCAAGCTTGCCTATATACATACCGGGACGACGACGTATGTGCTCATTCCACTTAAGTGTCTGTATAGCACTGTCATCATAGCCCTCCGCATTAACATCGGAAGTTATACCGGCAACCGATTCCTCCTGCTCTGAAAAGTCCAATATATCTTCGCTCATAATTACCCTATTATACCTACAAAATTATAAAAAATTCCCATTATTTCCCATTATTTTCAGAACACTTTACATAAAAAGGATTGAGCGCTATAGTTCGCAGGTTCACGACAAAAAATTAAGTTTGAATGAAATCTATTTGTTAATTCGTGTTTCTATGCTTAATTTTGTACAAAGAATCCCCAATATTCAAATAAAAGAAGCAATCGTTAAATGGCAAAAATTGGTTCCGTAATGACACCGGCAGGTCGCAAGGCTCTGTTGCTCGGTAGTGGAGAATTAGGTAAGGAGGTGGCAATCGAGCTTCAGCGCATGGGCGTGGAAGTTGTGGCTTGCGACAAGTATAAGAATGCGCCTGCAATGCAGGTTGCACATCGCAACCATGTCTTCTCAATGCTTGACGCAGAGACACTTCGCAAAGTTATAGAAGAAGAGAAGCCGGATCATATAATTCCGGAAATAGAAGCTATAGCCACACCTGAACTTGTCAGACTCGAAGAGGAAGGATTTAATGTGACTCCCACAGCCCGTGCCGCACGCCTTACCATGAACCGCGAGGGTATCCGCCGCCTTGCAGCCGAAGAGCTTGGCATAAAGACATCTCCTTATCGTTTTGCATCTACGCGAGAGGAGTTTGACCTGGCAATCAAAGAGATCGGCATACCTTGTGTTGTAAAACCTGTGATGAGTTCGTCAGGACATGGACAGTCCACAATCAAGAATGAATCCGGGATAGATGTGGCATGGAAAGAGGCTCAGGAGGGTGGACGCGCAGGTGCAGGTCGCGTTATTGTGGAAGGTTTTGTAGACTTCGATTACGAGATAACACTGCTTACTGTCCGCTCGGTATCAGGCACCACATATTGCGAACCGATAGGTCATCATCAGGTAAACGGAGACTACCGGGAATCATGGCAACCGCAGCCTATGTCCTCAAAAGCCATCGAATCTGCCCGCGAGATTGCCGGGAAAGTAACCGACGCCTTGGGAGGATACGGTATTTTCGGTGTGGAACTATTCATCAAGGGAGACGAAGTCATCTTCAGTGAAGTGTCACCGCGCCCCCATGACACAGGAATGGTCACCATGATCTCTCAGGATCTAAGCGAATTCGGATTACACGCCCGTGCTCTGCTCGGGTTGCCCGTTCCCGGCATCCGATTCTACGGTCCGTCAGCTTCAAAAGCAATAGTAGTTGAAGGAAACACTGATACAGTGGAATTTGACAACCTTGAGGAAGTTCTTGCCGAGGAGGGTGTACAGATGAGAATCTTCGGCAAACCGGAAGTACACGGTCACCGTCGCATGGGTGTGATTCTCGCGACATCAGACTCGGTAGAGAACGCTCTTGCAAAAGCAGAAAGAGCTTACTCCAAACTCAAAGTAACAGTAAAATAATTTACCCTATATTCAAGGCTCCTTGCCTTACTATCGGGCAAGGAGCTTATTTATACTTAATGACTCATGAAAACTCTGACATCATGCCTCGGGCTCAGCATGCTTTTTCCTACTGCTGCATCATTTGCAGCCAACGCTGAACAGCCACAAAACCCCAACATTATTTTCTTCCTCGTTGATGACTACGGATGGAGTGAGACATCTCTTCCATTTGGTTCTGACACATGTGCCAACAACCGCAAGTTTCACACTCCCAACATGGAGCGACTTGCAAAAAGAGGCACAATGTTCACCAACGCATATGCATGCTCGGTATCGACTCCGACAAGAACAAGTCTTATGACCGGCATGAATGCCGCGAAAATGGGTATAACAAACTTTTGTTCATTGTTCAAAGACCGTCCTTCAGACGCTATTGGCGGAGCGCCCGGCACAACCAACCCCAACGAAAGCGATACTTTCGCCAACGCGGAATGGAACCACAATGCGTTCACACCTGTTCAATTCAAAGGAGATTCAGCTGTATACGGTCTGAATCACACTGTTTTTGCCACCCCTATGGTTGAATTGCTCCGTGACGCCGGATATTATACGATTCATGTAGGCAAAGCACACTGGTCGCCGGCCGGCACTCCCGGGTCGAATCCTTTGAACATGGGCTTTATGGTACAGGTTGCAGGATCCGGCAACGGTCATCCCAAAAGTTATCAGCCGGAAGATTATTTCGGCAATATTCCGGGAGAGGGCGATTTCAGTTCAATCCAGAACATGGCACAATATTACGACACCAAGATTCACCTGAACGAAGCTCTCACGCTGGAGGCTCTTAAAGCGTTGGAAACTCCTATAAAGCGTAATGAGCCTTTCTATCTTTATATGTCTCATTATTCTGTCCACACACCGATACAACGTGACAACCGCTATATCCAAAAATATCTCGACATGGGACTGGTTGAGAACGAGGCACGCTATGCATCAATGGTCGAGAGTATGGACAAAAGTCTTGGTGACATACTTGATTATGTGGATAAAAAAGGTATAGCTGACAACACTGTTATCATATTCTACTCCGACAATGGCGGTCACTGCCTTGCAAAAGACAAGGGAGACGTTCCACACACACAGAATCTTCCGCTTCGTGAAGGCAAGGGTTCTTGTTACGAAGGCGGCATCCGTGTGCCTATGATGGTCAGCTGGCCGGGACAAATCACACCCGACACCCGTATAAACACTCCTGTAATCAACGAGGACTTCTTCCCGTCCATACTGGAGATGGCAAATGTGTCACCCTACGGCATCGCTCAGACACTCGACGGCAAAAGCTTTGTGAACCTTGCAAAGAAGGGATCCATGCTTGCAGACAAGGCAAAACGTGAAGGAAAGATCAGATCCATGGCTGACGCCAATGCATTCAAGGTAAGCTACGCAGAGACAGGTATCGATCCGGAACGTGAACTTATTTTCCATTATCCGCATCAGTATCGTGTGGAAGATCAGGATGATATCGATTTCCTGTCAGCAATACGCAAGGGAGACTGGAAGCTTGTCTACCGTATGCACACCGGTGATCTTGAGCTATACAATCTACGTGAAGATATAGGAGAACATAACAACGTGGCAAAATCCAATAAAAAGCTTGTTAAGCAACTTGCCTCATCACTTGGCAACAAACTTCGTGAATGGAAAGCATCAATGCCTACAGTCCGCGCAACCGGCAAACCTGTACCCTACCCCGACGAACTTAAATAAAAAATCGCCCTTGATAACAAATGAAGAGCGCCCCGAAAGTTTTATTCAACTTTCGGGGCGCTCTTCGATAAAAGAAAGACGGAGACAAATCATCCACACCTATTTTTTTCGAATGGGATCGCATGTCAGACCGACACCCAGTTTCTTGAATATCTTACGGTCAACCTCCCCGAGCATGACAGTGGAGTGCATCTGACAACCCTTAAGATCCGGCAATTTTTCCAAAGCCTTGCGGCAATTATCATCCCTCGTGCTCAATACAGACAATGCCACAAGCACCTCGTCCGAATGCAGACGCGGATTATTTCCCTGCAGGTATGTGAGTTTCGTATGTTGTATCGGCTCTATGAATTCCTGCGGAATAAGTTTTTTGTCATGATCTATTCCTGCAAGAAATTTTACAGCATTGAGTATAAGAGCAGAACTCGGACCGAGCAGTTCGCTTGTCTCCGCTGTGACTATTGTGCCGTCTTCCAGCTCAATAGCAGAACAGGGGACACCGCTTTTTTCAGCTCTCTCTCGGGCTGCCGTAACACATTTCCTATAGCCCAGATCGATATTTGCCTGTTTGAAAAGAAGCGATATCTTATTTATCTCCGCCTCATTACCCTCGCCACGTGCCATCTGGTTCAGAGCCGCAAAATAACGACGGATGATCTCGTTTTTCGAGGCTTCACAGCACACGGCATCGTCACTAATACAGAAACCGACCATATTCACACCCATATCTGTGGGTGATTTATACGGATTCTCGCCATAAATACCTTCAAAAAGGGCATTCAACACCGGGAATATCTCAATATCACGATTATAGTTGATAGCTGTCTTTCCGTATGCCTCAAGATGAAAAGGGTCAATCATATTCACATCATTTAGATCGGCAGTAGCCGCCTCATATGCGATATTCACAGGATGTTTTAATGACAGACTCCACACCGGGAAAGTCTCGAACTTGGCATACCCTGCCTCTACCCCACGTTTATGCTCATTGAAAAGCTGGCTAAGACAGACTGCCATCTTACCGCTGCCGGGACCGGGTGCCGTAACGATTACCAAAGGTCTTGAAGTCTTGATATAGTCGTTTCGACCGAATCCCTCATCTGAAGCAATAAGTCCCACATTAGCCGGATAACCGTCAATCAGATAATGATAGTACACCGCTATACCCATTCTTTCCAGTTTCCGGCGGAACGCATCGGCACTTATCTGTCCGTTATAATGGGTCACGCAAACAGAGCCTACAAGAAAGCCGCGTTTCCGGAACTCGTCACGAAGACGCAACACATCGCGGTCATAAGTAATGCCAAGATCGGCACGCACTTTGTTTTTCTCAATGTCGAGAGCACTGATAACAATCACGATTTCGGCTTTGTCCTTGATCTTATGCAGCATTTTCAATTTGCTGTCCGGCTGGAATCCCGGAAGCACGCGACTCGCATGATGGTCGTCAAAAAGTTTGCCACCCAACTCAAGATAGAGTTTATTGCCGAATTTGGAGATCCTATCGAGAATATGTTCCGATTGGATTTTCAGGTATTTTTCGTTGTCGAATCCGTAAATCATAACGGGATACAAAAATACGAAATAATTCCGGTCCTGACAATCTTAAAGGCTCAATCCAATAAAATTTATTACGAGAAAATTAGTACGATCACAGCGTCCTGTCATAATACAAAGAAAGAGCACGGATAATACCCGCTCTTTATACAACTGAATAAACTATCTCATTATTGGCGACTTGAGGACAAGTCGCCATCCCAAACGTCGGATTGTGGCATCGTCGGTAAAAGTAATCCGTAATTTTGCTGTCCTATAAATAAAACAATTTCTAAAAATTGTTCAGTTTTATTGTTTGAGATCACCGGAAACAACACACATTCAACACGTTAAGACATCAAGAAATTCTAGACTCCTTACAGGCTGTTTAGAGTGTATTTAAACCCAATTAGGTAGTGGATTACTTTTACCGAGGTTGCTGTTATCCTGCGGTTGGGAGGGCGACTTGTCCCCAAGTCGCTAAAACTGAAGTGACCCCAAAAAAAGTTAGACGGGGTAAACACTATCCAACTTTGGGTGCACCTCATTCCTATGCGGGTGAATATTGTTCGACAACGTATAAATCAACAGTCGGATAATTATGAGAAATAAGAGTCAGCTCTCCCTTCACATCATCCCATGTAAGTCCCCCGAGACCGGCTCCAATCGCCGGCAAGGCTATTTTTGTAACGCCATCTTTGATTGCCAGTTCGCACATTTTTGACACAGCGGCGTGGATGAATTCAATCTTCGCTTTGGTTCTCCACGTAAGTTGAGTACCGAGGTTATAGATATGTCCCTCTCCATAATTATAATCAAAAACATCTCCCGGGAGATATCTCCCATTCTTACACAGTATCTTGTACTCTTTGTACATCTCCGGGAACTTATCCCTGAACTGAACGGCAATGCCTTTTCCCATGGCTCCCGCACAATTGCATCCGTGCGCATAATTAAGGACACCCTCTATAGCGAATATGTCACCTTTCTCAATAAAATAAATCATTTTCTCCTTTGTCTTAAATGAATTTTATTCAAAATACAGTCACCCCAAATTTTACCTTAATTTTTAAACAATTTCTAAATTATCCTCTTACTTAAGAAACTGTTATAATCCCGTAAGCAATAACTTCACTTTCTCTCCAAAAGTTTTTGGAATAACGAATTCATCAGTTTCCACAAAATCGTCAATTCCGACCAATTCAGCGATATTGAGTTTTGCCACCTTAGGCGATCTACAGTTTTTTTCTATCGTGGCAAGAAACATTTCCCGATTTTCAATATCTTTGAAGATTAGGTGTTTTATTTCTTCTATTTCTTCTATTTTTATTTTCGAGTCCGTATAAATGAGTTTCCGGCCTGTGCCTGGAAGATTAATAATTTTACCCTTTTCTTCATCATAAAAAATATCTATATTACGTTTGACTCTAAACTCCGGTCTTTTCCAACACACAACATTCCTGTCAAATGTTTTTATCCCGTAATCATATAATTTATTATTATTATAATATATAGCTATGCCAAACATAGCTTTGAATATAGGAATCCACATATTTTTAATCTGATAATTCTTATCCTTCATAATTATATAATGTAGAAGCTCAATAAAGTCCTTCAATTCTATATTTCTCTTCAATAGATTTCCAAATCTGTTATTAATCAATTTGACAACCTTAGGCAACAATTCCTTATGTTTGTTATAGGCAATGAATAATTGGGAATTATTTTCCGTCTTTAATTCAGGATTCAGCATGCAGTAACTTACAGTGAATTTTTTTTGCCAAAGCGGTATTACCTCAAAATATACCCTATATTCATGTGTATCGAATCTTGATTTAAGAAGTCTTAGCCCAACTATAAATGGTTTTACAACCATATACAAAGCTCGGTCATTATATTTCCTCAAGAAAGGAAATTCCTGGTTATAATCGTCAAGTATTTCTTTGAAATCCATAATCCACTCATTTGTTGTAAAGAACTATTCGGTAATGATACAATGCTTATAGCATAGAAAACTATTCCCAGTTTCGCTTTAAAATAAAGCGCAGCTTATCCCAGAATGATTCTGTCGGCTGAAATTCATCAATTCCTACAAATTCTCCGACATTGAGTTTTGCTATCTTCGGAAGATTACAGTTCTCCTCTATCTTCGCAAAGAAATGTTCTTTATCCTCAAAATCATGAAAGATTTCTTGTTTCAGTTTATCAATTTCTGACGACGAATAAATCTCGGCATCTGTATAGTAGAACTTTGTTTCTTGTACTTTCTTCCCGTTTTCACAAGTAATAACAGCAGAATATCTTCTCTTATTCCTTTTCCGTATCTTTCCCCAAATTATAATCTCTTTATCAAACAAACCCTTGGCATATTTATATAAAGTATCATCTTCCAAATATAAGGCAGTTCCAAATAAAAGTTGAAGTACCTGACTCATAACGACACGTCTCCGTAAGCCTGATTCTATGTCGTGATTTTCTATTTTCTTGATTAATTCTATAAAATCGGTTAAATCAACATTCTGCCGCAGTACCTTGCCATAATGAAAGTTCATCCATTTTAATGCGGTAGGGAATAGTTCCTTATGTCTATTTTCAGCTATAACTATTTTATTATATCTTTTATAATATTTTCTATAATATCTTTTCTCAATATTTAATTCTTCACAAAAAATCGAATTTCCAACCTTGTCCAACCATAAAGGCTTTATTTCAAAGTATACTCTATATACATCATTCCTCCTCAATCCGGCTGAACTCGCACTCAATCGTATCCCCAAAATAAAAGGTTTTACAACCATATACAAGGTTCGGTCTGTATATTTTTTCAGAAAAGGAAACCCGTTATTCCAGTCTTTAATAATAAAATTGAAATCCATATATTAATTCCCCTGAAAGGATAGTTATAATACTACATATTATCTCTTCTATAAAGCGGATACATATTTACTTATACCTCCTACAGGATTCTTTTGTTTTATTGCAAACTTATTCCATGCTTGTTCAAACTGCTCAGATGTAATAAATTCATATTCTTTCCAATTCCTATCCCAGAATTTCATATTTTTCTCATTCTCAAATTCTTCAATTTTCACCTTATTATCAACCTTAGAAATGGCTATATGTCTGACTAAATCTTCTCCGTCAAAATGATAATACGTTAATGTTGAGACACATTGAGATTTTATAAAACTTTGTATTCCCCGTAATGGTTTACGCTTGATTACATTATATACTGCTGAAGTATGTCTGTCATAGCCAAACCTCATCCTGTCTACTATCTGTTCAGGATATAAAATGGCACCATTTTCAAGTCGATCAATCAGATCATACGGAACTGGGAACTGTTTTATAGGCTTTTCGTTTATTTCCCATATCCACCAGTAACCATATTCAACAGAACCTACTGTACTTGGTATCTCCTCATTCGGAAGTTCATCGTCAATAAACAGCTTTCGTTCATCTCCATTAGAACTGATAAAACCTACATTCCCTATTTTATACCATGGGAACGTCAAATATTTATCATAAACTATGGTATGGACAGAACATAGTACCTCATCTCTCACAATTGATTCGATACAAGGTGTAGAATCAATTGGATATTGTGTTTTGAAAATATTTATAACAGGTGTATGGCTTTGGGTTTTATCAATATCTATTAATTGGAAATAACATTTAAATGAATTGTCAATTTCCATACAGAATACATCTCCAATCTTTATCGAATCAATATCCATCATGCAAGGCATTTGTATTTAAATAAATTGTTTCTTGATTGAAAAGAACTCATCTTTTGTTATAAAATTACCATATCCCCAGTTATAATCCCAGAACTTAATTAGTTTTAAATAATCGGATTCCATTGTTTTGGGTATCGAACCTTTCGCCAACCTAAAACTATCAATCAAATCTTCCCCTTTAAAATGATAATATCTAAATTCATCAACAGTCTCAATCATCGTAAAGCTATGAATATATGGACGAGGAATTCGTTTAACAACATCATATACACATCCTCCGGAACGATAGTATCCATATTTAATTCGATCAAGAACACACCAATAAGAAATAACAGAGCTTTCAACTTCTACTTTTTCTAATAGTGTATCAGATAATTCTCCAACAAATACTCTGTCTTGATTTATTTTCCACACATTCCAGTTTTCAAGAGGATTTACCTTAATAGATCTTAATTCGCCATCCTCCTCACGATGAACAAGATATTCAGCAGATGCAAAAAGAATCTCCTCAAAATCAATAGAGCTCAGGTCTTTAATATTACCTATTTTATGCCAGATATTATCTTCTATGCCAATCCTGAGGATTGTATGGGCATAGAAATCAACCTCGTCATTAATAATCTCTTGAATTTTAGGCTCAACACCTAATGGATAATGAGTCTTGAAAACACGAATGACAGAACTATTAAGTTGTGTGAGATCATTTGCGATATATTGAAAATAACATTTGAATTCATCATCAATTGCAACACAGAAAACATCACCTATCTTTGTTACTATTCGTTTTTTTGTCATAATAATTCTATCTTTTAGGTGATTTAATACCGAAAACTTCCAATACTTAGGACTTATTCCATTAAATAAAAGGTTTTAATTATTTTTATGAGTTTAATGAAACCCATCGGAATTATTCTTGTTTGTCCCATACCTGATTGAAATCCTCCGCAGTTATGAAATCAGAACATCTCCAGTTTGTATCGGAGAATCTACGATCTGCCAATTTTAATTTGTTTTCAATTGCGTCTTCACGGGTAATTCTTATAATATTGCCATTTTTTATGATTATCTTTTTTTCGAAATTGTCACCGAGAAAGCATAATAAGATTTCACTTTGATCTGTCTTATATCGGACATAACTTTTGTATTCAGGACGAGGTCGTCTTTTAAGAATCCCGTATTCATTGAGAGAGTGTGTATAGTATCCCCTATACATTCTTGTGACGATTTGATGACAGCACATAACCGATCCCGGTTCCACCTTATCATGCAGTCGTTTAGGAAGACTTCCTATGTCTCTGCACTTTCCATTGATGTGCCATATAAACCAATTCTTCATCGGATCCACATCTATGATTTCTGTAGGTGATATTACCTTGACTTCTTGGGCATTGCCGAAAATAATATCTGATAGTTCATCAATTCCAATGTTTGATGATTTTCCAATCTTATACCAGGCATTCTCCGCAATCCCGTGTCTTAATATTGTATGGGCATAAAACGCCAAGTCATCCTTTACAATATCGTCTATTGCCACGTCCTGATCAATCGGATAATGTGTCTTGAAAGCACGTATGACAGAACTGTTCATTTGTTCTATATCATTTGCTATATATTGAAAATAACCTTTTGTCCCGTTATCAAATTCCACGCAGAATATATTCCCGATTTTCGTCACTATTCGTTTTGCCATAATAAATTTATTTTTTAGTCGGCCTAATACCGTAGAATTTCCAATACTTAGGACTTATTTCGATTCTTAAATTAGTAGTGGTGCTATAAAAATTTCATCACTACTATTTATATTTTAAGAAACTGTTATAATCCCGTAAGCAATAACTTCAC
Organism: uncultured Muribaculaceae bacterium; assembly: GCA_910579845.1. Lineage (GTDB taxonomy): Bacteria > Bacteroidota > Bacteroidia > Bacteroidales > Muribaculaceae > Lepagella. Next base: position 65,415 of record CAJTWL010000002.1, read on the forward strand.
TTTCTCTCCAAAAGTTTTTGGAATAACGAATTCATCAGTTTCCACAAAATCGTCAATTCCGACCAATTCAGCGATATTGAGTTTTGCCACCTTAGGCGATCTACAGTTTTTTTCTATCGTGGCAAGAAACATTTCCCGATTTTCAATATCTTTGAAGATTAGGTGTTTTATTTCTTCTATTTCTTCTATTTTTATTTTCGAGTCCGTATAAATGAGTTTCCGGCCTGTGCCTGGAAGATTAATAATTTTACCCTTTTCTTCATCATAAAAAATATCTATATTACGTTTGACTCTAAACTCCGGTCTTTTCCAACACACAACATTCCTGTCAAATGTTTTTATCCCGTAATCATATAATTTATTATTATTATAATATATAGCTATGCCAAACATAGCTTTGAATATAGGAATCCACATATTTTTAATCTGATAATTCTTATCCTTCATAATTATATAATGTAGAAGCTCAATAAAGTCCTTCAATTCTATATTTCTCTTCAATAGATTTCCAAATCTGTTATTAATCAATTTGACAACCTTAGGCAACAATTCCTTATGTTTGTTATAGGCAATGAATAATTGGGAATTATTTTCCGTCTTTAATTCAGGATTCAGCATGCAGTAACTTACAGTGAATTTTTTTTGCCAAAGCGGTATTACCTCAAAATATACCCTATATTCATGTGTATCGAATCTTGATTTAAGAAGTCTTAGCCCAACTATAAATGGTTTTACAACCATATACAAAGCTCGGTCATTATATTTCCTCAAGAAAGGAAATTCCTGGTTATAATCGTCAAGTATTTCTTTGAAATCCATAATCCGCCCACTTGTTATAAAGAAGTATTCATAAAAATATACAATGCTTATGGCATCTAAGCCTACTCCCAATTGCGTTTGAAAACAAAGCGCAGCTTGTCCCATAATGATTCTGTCGGCTGGAATTCATCAATTCCTACAAATTCTCCGACATTGAGTTTCGCTATCTTCGGAAGCTTACAGTTCTCCTTAATCTTCGCAAAAAAATGTTCTTTATCCTCAAAATCATGAAAGATTTCTTGTTTCATTCTTTCAATTTCTGATTCTGAATAGCTTATAGTTCTTATTGAATCTGGAATTAGGCATGACCTATATTCTCCTTTCACCTTCTTAGAAACATAAAATCCTCCACTTTTATATTTTAGATGTTTCCAGCGTTCGACATTCTTATTGAATAACTTTGTTACGTAATCTTTGATTTTTTGATTATCGTAATATAATGCAATTCCAAAAAGTATCTGGAATATAGGAATCTGCCAGTAAGGATCTTTGTGAGTTTTTAAAATTTGTTTCCATTCGGCAAAAACAACGGTCATAAAATCTTTTAGGTGTATTTGTTCACAGAATATTTCCCCGTATTGTAATTTTATATTTTTTATAACATCTAAAAAAATATTTGGATTCCATCTTCTATTTATAAAAATTTGTCCCCTATTATTATCGAGCAATTCCTCAAAAATTAGAGTACCGTGCCTGGCTAATACTTCGTTTTTCCATAATGGATATATTTCAAAATATACGCGATATTCATCTGCCACTTTCATTATTCTTAAGCCGACAATGAACGGTTTAAGTATAAAATAGAGAGTTCTATCAGTATGTTTCTTTAATATCGGAAATTCATTAATCAGATAACTCCTTAATTCTGTTAGTTCCATTAAATATCAATAAAATTCAAAAATATTTTCCCTTTATTCTTTAATTAAAGATTTAGAGCTTGTTTAAAAATAAATGTGAATTTGGGGTTGCATGTACGGAGCAGATTTGGCTCATATTGAGATTATTCAAGCGGTATTCGCCGATTTTCAATTCTTCTTGAGGTAATGGAGCATAGCGGGTTATGTGACTGAACCGAAAGAAGAAAGATGCCCGGTCATGCGAGACCAAAGGCAACTTCAAAAAATATGATTAATTAAAATATTTAACATATTGTCTCTTTTATTTAAAATATGATACCCTCTCCGGCTGTCTTCCGTTAAAATCCATTCGTGACGCAGTCACATAGCCCGCTATGCTCCTTTGCCTTAAATGAATTTTATTTAAAAGATAGCCACCCCAAATTTCACTTTTATTTTTAAACAACTTCTAAATTATCCACTTACTTAAATAGTCTGGTTATAATTTCCGAGACTTTAGCAAATGGATTGGTTGTAGTTTTAGTGTATTTTTTCCACGCAGATTCAAATTGCTTTGGAGTAATGAATTCATATTTCCTCCAGTTTGTTTCCCAGAATTTCATGCCTTTTTCATTCTCATATTCGGATATTACGTTAGAGCCATCTATTTTGGAAATTGAAATCTGTCTTATTAAATTCTCTCCGTCAAAATGGTAATAGATAATTGAAGTAAACCATTGAATTTTAATGTAACTTTGTACGCCACTTATTGGCTTGCGCCTGATAACATTATAAACAGGTGAGCTATTTCGATAGAAACCTGATTTTATTCTTTCAATAATTTCTTCAGGCTTTTTTAATCCACCATCCTCAAGATTTTCTATATATTTATAAGGAACCGGAAATAAGATCTCAGGTTTATTGTCTTTTTCCCATATCCACCATGTTGCAGATTCAGATTCTTCCTGAATTGAAGCACAATTGTCATTCTTGTTTATGGGCTTAATATAATCTATAAATCTGAACTGATACGTCTCCTGCTCACTTATTAAAACGTTTCCGACATAAAACCAAGGTTTGATATAATAATTTTCATAAATAACTGTGTGAGTGTAAAAAAGAATTTCATCTTTTACTATATCGTCTAAATCAGGAATATAATTAAGGCTATAACGTGTTTTAAAGACCCTGATTACAGGCAATTCAAATTTTGTCTTATCATTGCCCATATACTGAAAATAGGATTTAAACGAGTCATCAATCTCTATACAAAAAATATCACCCGCTATTAAACATATATCATATTTCATGGTCTATATTGTTTTCTTGATATTTTGGCAATAAGAATCTCTTGCTTTAGAAAACTCCGCTTCAGATATAAATCTACAACTTCGATATTCAAGTTCATAGAACTTTAATGGGATATTACACTCATGTTCTAAAAGAGTCAGCGATTCACCTTTAGCCAATTTGAACATTTCATTTAAATCCGCTCCATTAAAATCGTAATACATAAGGTAGTCCACTGTCTCTTTTAATATATAACTATGTACCCCTTTAGGAGGCATCTGCTTGATTAGATTTAGCTCATTATTTAAAATTCGCCAATAGCCATATTTAATTCTATCAATAATAATTCTGTATGGTAAAACCCCACTTACAATTTCAACTTTACATTCCTCACGAACCGGAGGTTCACCAACATATTTCATATTGCCGCCAATTTCCCAGATCCTCCAATTTTCCAATGGGTTTAATTCTTTAACTACAATATCTCCATTAATCATTTCAGCATCTTCACTCTCTGTATCGGCAAAAATTATTTCTTTAAAGTCTATAGAACTAAGATCTCTGTCTTTACCTATCTTATACCATGCACCATCTTCTATCCCTCTTCTTAAAATTGTATGGGCATAGAAATCAACCTCGTCATCTATAATCTCTTGAATTTTAGGTTCAACATCTAATGGATAATGCGTCTTTAAAACACGAATGACGGAACTGTTAAGCTGTGTAAGATCATTTGCGATATATTGAAAATAACATTTGAATTCATCATCAATCACAGCACAGAAAACATCTCCTATTTTGGTTATAATTCGCTTTCGTTTCATTTATTCATTAATTATAAAATAATCATATAATTAAGGTCTTAATAAATTATAATTTATCCAATATTTAGGATCTATCTCATTTCGAATATTTAATAATTGACCTCCATTGATTTTCAAGCCATATTTGGATATATAATACTGCTCCCACATTCTTGCTTCAGATCTGGTTAGATTGATTTTAAATACATTATATTCTAAATTTGCTCGTTCTGTACCAGACCTTAAATGTTCTGCAAATCTAATATAAGGGTCTCTTTTAGTTATTCCAATATAGCGCTCAACATAGTTCTCATTAATCGGATCGTATTCAACACCCTTATAAAGGGTATAACTTCTATCTTCTACATAATGAGGATTATTAACACTAGAACTAAAAGCTATTGTAATTGGAGACAACTTTTTTGATCCTGTCCAAAAATCATAACCATTAACTTTTGCAGTAATACCATTTGTAACACCTCCAAGAACAGCAGCGGATGCTATGCCAATAAAATAATCATCGATCTTCATGAATGGATCGTTGAAGTATGCAGTATTGCCAAAACTTTGAATAGGCATACTTACTGCAGCTCCAGTAGCACAGCCTGCAGCTCCAGCAACAAAACCTCCGGCTCCTCCGGCGGCTCCGCCTAAAGCTGTAAACGCATAACCTCCAAAGTATGCGCTTGCACCTCCTGCCAGTGCTCCTATCCCAAATGCAGCCAGTCCATCACCAAAGCTATGTAATTGTCCCGAACTTGCTTTGGAGACTAGGTTTAGCGTACCCCCAATAACAGCTCCAACAAGAAATGGCACCCATGCAAACTCTCCATTCTCATCGATATAATAGAGAGGATTATTATTTGCGTATGAATAGCGGTTGTAACTCTGCAGCCAGTCCTCGAAAGCAACGTAAGGATCGGGCGATAGGAATCTGCCCAGCATCGGGTCATACAGCCGTGCGTTCATGTTGACCAGACCGAACATCGGAAGATGCTCATGACCCGTATAGCCGCGTCCGAGATATGTCGGAGGATCGGTTCCCGTCAGATACCGTCCGTTCTCCTCAGGCAACCTCACCCTTCCCCAGGCGTCATAACTGAGACACTCGATCTCAGTCCCGTCGGGCTGGATGACATGTGTGATACTTCCCAAATAATCCCGCAGAATCTGATGCACACCCTGCACACGCGTCTTGCCGCTGGAGAAATATTCATTCGGAGTGATTGTCGCGTCTTCAATACCAAGCGGTCTGATTGGACGTATGGGATCATCTATCCCCAATATTAGGGAATCTCCTTCCAGTATCGGGACACTGTCATTTACCACGAAAGACGGCAGAAGTCCTTTGATAAGTACCGATGGGGCTGAATAATAGTCTCCCATCAGGTAAAGTTTCTCGATGTAGTTGGCAGCATAAGCTCCTACATGGTCGCATTCATAGCACCCGCCCAGATAGTCACGGCTCAGACAGTCCCTCCTGCCTTTCTCTATATACATGTTCACCCGCTCGCCGTCGGCATTGTATTTGAACTTTGCTGTAAAGCCGTTCTCCGAAATTTCCGATGGTCTCGAAAAAGATGTGTAGGTGACATTCTGTTCATTTTGCGGAAAATCACCGATGTTATCCGTTATTATTCCCGAAACGGCATACGGTTTGCCGGGAATCCCGTATTCATATGTGCCTACATCGCTTTTGTCTGCTATATTCCCGTTGTCGCTATAATTGACGGTCACTCCGTCCGCGTAAATCAGCCTGTCCTGACCGTCATATTCATATTCATTATACGCTATATTGTAATCATCTCTGTAATACAGATTGGAAGTATAAGGATCGAAACTGTATGTTTCAATCTGATAGATCTGTTCCTCGGATTCTGCATATCTCTTGGTCGGGAATCCATATTGGTCATATTCATAATCGCGGATGATCTCTCCGGTAACCACACGTACGGGTTTCCCGAAGTCGTTTTCATCCTGCAGCTCATAGATCACCTGCCCGTCATCAAGCATCACCGATGTCAGATGACCGTCGGTATAGGAGTATGTCTCTGTGGCGAGTTTCCCATGGTTCGAGGCATATGTTATTGTGGCGGTATTCCCGTTCTCATATGTGTAGTCCTTCTGCAGCCATGTTCCCGCAGATGCGCCCTCCTTTTCGGAGACAAGTCTGCCTAAATTATCATAGGTAAAATTCCTGAACGTACCGTTGGTCGAGTTCTGAGAGACAAGATCACCGTATTCATTGTATGTGTAAGTCGTCTCGAATTCGGGGAAACTCTTTTTTGTCAGTCTTCCGTATATGTCGTATTCATATGTTGTCGTCTTCCCGTTGGCATCGGTACGGGAGGCTATGTTCCCCGCTTCATCATATGCCGTCAGTGTCTCTCCCTGACTCGGGTCGTTTACGGATGTCATCCTGCGGTATTTGTCGTAACTGTAGATGGTATTGATATTGTCCGGACCGCTTCCGTCATCTATGGAGACACTCTCCTTCTGACCGTCGGCACCCAGTGTGAAGTTTATTACTCCTTCAGTGTCGGATACGGACAGCAGGTTTCCCGCGGAATCGTAATCACGAGTTGCGCTTCTGATCCCGTCATCCTCTGTAACCGAAGTGCCGGAATAATGATACCATGTGCGTTTATTCGCGGTATTTGTAGTGGTGATCAGTCTGTCATACGGGTCATAGTCATTTACTGTGCTTAGGTTATATTGGGATTTATAAGGCTGTGATTCGAATATCAGATTGCCTTTGCAGTCATATCCTTTGTCTGTCTTGATTGTCGATCCGTCGAAACGGGTCTGTTCAACACGCACCTCACGGTTGAAAGCGTCATAATACTTCTTGACTGTCGGTTTTCCCGTCTCCGTTTCAGTAACGGAATAGATACCGCCGTTGTCTGTCGCCTCCCAAGCGTAGGTAATGGTATGCACGGTTCCGTCGGGTAGGAGGGTTACGGTCTCCCGTCCGAACGGGTCGTATTCATGGGTGGTGACATTGCCGCGGCAGTCAGTCGACGTAACGGCAAGCCCCCTGCTGTCATAGGTATACTGTGAGCAGAGTCCCATCGGGTCGGTCTTTTTCAGGAGGTGTCCGTTGGAATCGTAACTGTAGGTTGTATTCAGTATGTCCGGCGAGTCGTAATGTATGACCGATTCAGACGTAAGATTGCCATAGGAATCATAGGCATAGTCTATGTGTTCGACCCGATTGCCGTTTTTATAGACATTCTTCCCTGCAGCCAGACCCTTGGTATAGGCAGGTATATGTTCCTGTTCCGTATATACCGGACCGCCACGGGTATATGTGCTTGTCCTGGATGTCACCAGTCCGAGACAATATCCTGTCTCCGGATCGTCAATATCCGTATTGTCGATGTATTCATAGACTGTCTTTACAGAAATATTGTCGGAGGTGACTGTATTCTCCTCCAGCGGGTTGCCGTATCCGTTATAGCTGTATGTCGTGGCGGATGACGTGCCTTTCAGCAGATCGGATTCCTCTTTTTCTGTCAGCAGTGCTTTTATAATCTTATCCGGAGAAACATCTGTCGAATATGCATAATTTATATCCATTGATGGAGAAGTACTCCTTTTAGGCAGTCCGAATCTGTCTGGCTCATATTCCTCCGTATATACTCTTCCATATCCGTCTGTTGCCGTCACCTTCCCGAATCCGCAGAAACCCAGTCCATGGCGGTGAAATACACCATTGTCGTATCGGAAGTCTCGGCTGCTGAATATTACATCATCATGGGAGGTTTCCGTATGTGTGACAACCGATAAAGGCTCCAGAATATCAATATACGGATACACCGCGTCAGACCCTTGTGTATAATATCCATCCTCAACACCTTGTTCATTAATGTACCCGTATTCGTTTCTTTCAATGACACCAAGGCTGTTCGACATCCCTGTCATAAGGACGTCCCGGCGTATATTTCTTAAAAAAGAATACAGTGTCACATTCCCGTTGAACACTGACATCAGCCGGGCATGCTCATTGCGCGAATTATGGTCGGCGGGAACAATCAGTGAAAGAGAGGACTTGAGTTCGGTTACAGCTTTCTGATAGAATGTATTCCCGTTTATAAGATATGTTGTGAATCTATCCCTTAGTTTCCCTATCAGATCGGACTTCCCGTCACCGTTGATGTCATGCAGTATAAATTTCGGCACCTGATTGGGCGAGATAAGGGGACCTGACTTGCTTTCCACAATATCAAAACAGCCGTCGCCCTTTGAGTAATATATACGCCATGTCGACCCGTAAGGTGACACTTTGAGGGGCGAGAGAATGAAATCGGTAAGTCCGTCCCCATTGATATCTCCGGGCAGAAAATACCTGTCAGCCAAGGTTGATCTTCTTATATCGCTGTTGACGGCAATCTGTTCGGCTGTGAGTCCCGTATTCGCGGTCTTGAAAGAGTAGACGGTCATCCCGTTCTCTCCGACATGACATAAATCCGATTTCCCGTCACCGTCATAGTCAATCACAAATATCCTGTCGGAATTATTGCCGCTCTCTTTCAACTCTGAATAAGAGCCATTGGAAAAGTCTATGTGGAAAGGGAAAAGATGGGACTGATAAAGTATATTGCCTGTTGTTATATCAAATATATAACATTTGGATTCATGGGAACTGCCTAACGGCTGATGGACGGACACCACCAGTATCTCCATCTTTCCGTCTCCGTTAAAATCCCCCGAATAATATAATTTTGGCTGGACACTATGATATTTTGTATATATAAGTGTCTTGAATTCAAAAATTCGTGTGTATGAAAAATGCAATCCGCCGGTTTCATCTGGTTTGTAGACATCGAAGTGAATTCTGTCGTTGTCATTATTCGGATAATTGTTGATTCTGATGACATTCTCTTCCTGCTTCCCTTCAATGTCGGAACACAGGATGTCAATAAATCCGCTGCCGGTTGTCATTTCGGAATCTGACTGAGCCTCTTCTTTATTCAGGTCATAATACCGGTATATTTTTTCAGTCCCGTTATATTGGTTCTCGAAACCTTCGTTTTTTGCCATCAATGAATAAGGACTCTTGTCCGGGAAAGCAAGGATGGCATCTGCCCCGGACCTGTAATCGATTTTTCCCCTGACCGCCCTGATGTCCACACGGTTGTTGATATCATCCATCTTATAGCCGCCCAATGATCTTATGGTTCTCTGTGCATAGCTGTCAGTGGAGCTGCCGTCGCCATAAAAGAATCTCAAAGGGTTTAATGACTGGGAATCCGAGAAATAAGATATTTTCTCAAGGAGAAACGAGTTGTTGTAGTAAGAATGCGAAAGGCAATATCTTCCTTCAGTTGTTCCGTTGTTCCTGATATAGATATATTCCATCGATTTCCTGCAGTCCACCTTTACTCCATGCCGGTAGTATACATTGGGTATGGGATTGGCGGTATAGGTGAACAGGATGGAAACATCATTATATGATATGTTCTTGATATAATCATAATTGTTTTCATGCAGATACCCGAAGGATACTGTGTTTCCGCGTGGATCGGAAAGAGATGTGACCGGGTACGTGATCCTGTTCCCATTCCAGTCCGGATATCCGAATACACCCCGGTTCCCGTTTGGGTAGAATACCTCGAAATATTTCATTGAGTTTCCATCGGCATATCCTTTGACCTTTATATTCCCCCGTTCGGATTCATACAGTATGTAACCGGCATCGGATTGTTTTTTTATAAGCCTGACCCCGTCAAGCACGAAAGAGTCTGAGTTGTCCATTACAACTCCCTTTGTCTCTCCGTCAAAGTATATGTTCTTTCCTCCCCGTGTAATCCCGGATATACCCGAGAGGTTCCAGCCTGTGCCTATCGGGGAGAATCCCTGCAGACTGTTGTAGATCAACGAAAGATCAGGCTGGAAGCCGTTTATGCCTGACGGTATGGCGATAGGAACCTGATATGTTTTTGCGCCATTGGGGTCTGTGCCCGATACAACCGGTATTTCTCCGACGGCATCTGATGTATTGACTTCACCGGAAATCTGGACACTTGATTTGACAGATGTCTTCTCTATATATGGACCGGTGTCTGAAATTTCAGCGGAAACGTGTATATTATATAGGCAACAGTATATAATACAAAGAAGAGTTGGAAGCGTCCGTAGGATATGGTTCATTTGCCTGTTGTTTTTGGGGTAATTGATAAAATATGCAAGTGGGAATATCGGTTACTCCTTTATTATTTTCCAGGTGGTTTCATTATCGCCAAGCTTAATGTGCATCAGATACATGCCGGTTGTATAGCCGGTGATATCAAGAATCGTCGAGGTTTCCGTCAAGGGCACAGACATAAGTCCCGCCCCGTTGGAGTTGTAGAGTGTTGCTGTTCCCATATCGGTTTCCAGCCAGGGACTGACCTCTATCTTAAGCATACCCTTTGTGGGATTCGGATATATCTTTATTGTCCTGTCCGACAGCATTTCGGACACAACAGTTTTTGGCGGTGTTTTCCGTATATTATTGTTGGAGATGACTGTCTCGCGTTTTATTCTGTTTCCCGCCGCATCGTAGGCATAGCCTGTCTGTTGCGCGAATGCTGTCCCGATATTGCAGAAGAATGCCAGGACAGACAAAATTGCAGCAATAATTGAAAATTTACAATAAAGTTTCATTTTGCAATCAGATTTTAGATTATTTTGCAAGTTACAACATTTTTTATAAAACCAAATAAAAGTGTTGGATTTTATTCAGATTTGTTAAATTTTGTTTGTTTTGAACAAAACAAACAAAGGAACAACATCCATATAGCACATTAAGAACTTGAACTCGTCTTGACTTATTTACGAAAGTTAAAACGTGTAATAAATATATTCTTTTCTCAACCTCAACCGGAAAGATCTCGCTGATGTCAAGAAAAAATAAGTCAAGACGAGTTCCTTAATTCACTAAAGGAATAAAACTTTAATTAATAAAAAGAAGGAGGTGTATCAAATCTTTTCAATTTGATACACCTCCTTCTTTTTATAATTTTATCTAATCCGGATAAGATTATTTCTTAGCGATTTTCTTGTAACCGTAAACTGCACGGTTGCCGAGTTCCTCCTCGATGCGGAGGAGTTGGTTGTATTTGGCCATACGGTCTGAACGGCTTGCAGAACCGGTCTTGATCTGTCCTGCGTTCATTGCAACCGCGATATCAGCGATTGTGGCATCCTCGGTTTCACCTGAACGGTGAGAGATAACAGCTGTATAGTTGTTGCGCTGTGCCATCTGAACTGCACGAAGAGTCTCTGTAAGTGAACCGATCTGGTTAACCTTTACAAGAATTGAGTTTGCACAACCTGATGCAATACCTTTTTCAAGATATTTTACATTTGTCACGAACAGGTCATCACCTACCAACTGGCAACGGTCGCCGATAAGGTCTGTAAGTATCTTCCAGCCTTCCCAGTCGTTCTGATCCATACCGTCCTCGATTGAGTCGATAGGATATTTGTTGACGAGTTCCTCAAGGAATTTGGCCTGCTCCTCGCTTGTGCGTTTTGGAGCGTCTGCGCCCTGCTTCCATGTGTAATCGTAAACACCGTCATGATAGAACTCTGAAGATGCACAGTCAAGACCGATTGTAACATCTTTACCGGGCTCATAACCGGCTTTCTTGATAGCCTCGATAATTACGTTGAGAGCATCCTCTGTACCGTCGAGATTAGGAGCGAAACCACCTTCGTCACCTACTGCTGTAGAGAGACCGCGAGCCTTAAGTACGCTCTTGAGGTTATGGAACACCTCTGTACCCATACGTATACCCTCTTTGAAGCAGCATGCGCCAACGGGACGGATCATGAATTCCTGGAAACAGATAGGAGCATCAGAGTGAGCGCCACCATTGATGATGTTCATCATGGGAACAGGAAGTACATATGTGTCTGTACCGCCGATATAACGATAAAGAGGCATGTCAAGATAGTTTGCCGCCGCTTTGGCAACTGCAAGAGATACGCCAAGTATAGCGTTTGCACCAAGATTTGATTTTGTAGGTGTGCCGTCAAGATCAAGCATGATCTGGTCAACACCGATCTGATCAAGTGCGCTGTGACCGCGAAGAGCGTCAGCGATAGGACCGTTGACATTGGCTACTGCTTTCTGCACGCCTTTGCCCATATAACGGTTTTTATCACCATCACGAAGCTCAAGAGCCTCGTTCTCACCGGTAGAAGCACCAGACGGAACTGCCGCGCGACCCATAACGCCGCTTTCAAGGATCACATCTACTTCTACTGTAGGATTGCCGCGTGAATCAAGAATCTCGCGACCAATTACTTTTTCAATCTTCATTTTTATAAAAATTTATAATTGGGTTTATAATTATCTGTTAATATTACATCATGGGCAACACAAAATGTCCCGCAGACATTTCATAGTTATCCGAATGCAAATTTAATAATAATTTCTCTATCCCGTACAATCCGATTAATCATTTTTAATTAACTTTGACTCAATTATGGAAGCATCCGGGCGAAGCATAACGGAGTCGGCAGTCGAAAAACTGCCATTCACTCCTTTGGAGAGGCAATATATGTTGCTCTCGGCTCTTGACAGATTTGTCTGCTCAAGCGAACAGAATCTTGTTTTCATACTCAACGGATATGCCGGTACCGGAAAGACATCACTTGCCGGCGCGTTTATAAAAACGCTTCGTGAGCTTCATTATCCCGTAGTTCTGTTGGCTCCGACAGGCAGAGCCGCAAAAGTGGCATCCGCTTTTGCCGATTATCCGGCATCGACCATACACAAACGCCTGTACAGAGGAGACTCGTCAAATCCGGCAAACACAGAATTCTTTCTGGCGAGAAACGAATTGCGCAACGGCATTTTTATCGTTGATGAGGCCTCTCTTATATCCGATTCACCAAATGCCGGACGCTCATTGCTTTATCATCTCATCCACCATATATACTCTTCTCCAGGATGCAAACTCATACTGATCGGCGATGAAGCACAGCTCCCGCCAGTCGGACAGACCAAGAGCTGGGCAATGGATCCGTCAAGGCTTGCGGCACTCGGACTAAATCCTATACGTTTCACGCTTGACGAGCCGGTACGCCAGGCTGAGAAATCAGGAATCCTTTACAACGCCACGTATATCAGATATCAGATATTCAATCCTGTCACCACTCAGATTCCGCAACTGACGGTCACCGGCTTTCCGGATGTAAGCGCAGTGTCATCGCACGATCTTGAAGACCTCATCTCCGCTTCATGGGCACAGGTCGGTCAGGACGAGACCCTGGTAGTGACCAGATCAAACCGACGCGCCAATGACTTCAACCGGGCTATCAGAAATCAGATAATGTTTGCCGAAGAACCGATCCAGCGGGGTGACCGCATAATAATATCAAAGAATGACTATTACTGGAGCAAACGCAACAACATGCGAAACTTTCTCGCCAATGGAGATACGGCGGAAATCACATGGGTTGGAAAGAGTGAAAAGATGTATGGCAGATATTTTTCCGAGCTTGAACTCTCGCTTTCCGATGGATCTATAATAAGCGCAATGATCATGTTACGCAGTCTTGTATGCGAAGGTCCTTCAATACCGCGCGAAGAGATGCAAAGATTCTATAATCTTGTAATGTCAAAATATGAAGGCACAACATCCGAAAAAATAAAAGGAGTAATGGAAGATCCATATTATAACGCGCTTCAGATCAAATACGCATATTGCGTTACATGTCATAAGGCACAAGGCGGTCAATGGAAACATGTTTACATCGATATGGCATCTATTCCTACCGATTCCATCGATGAAGATTTCTACAGATGGCTGTACACGGCAGTTACCCGCGCAACAGAAAAAGTATTCCTTATCAATCCGACCATCCCCATTAAATAAAGAATTATTTCCGTAATTGAGAATAATTTGCTAATTTTGTGACGGATTAGTGAGCAATGGGCTTAAGGTTCCATAGCCATTAGTTGCCGGATCAAAAATAAAACGACAATAATAATAACTATCAAAGATAATAATGAAAGCTTATGTATTCCCCGGGCAAGGTGCCCAATTCGTAGGCATGGGCAAAGACCTCTACGACAATAACCCTGAAGCGAAAGAATTATTTGAAAAAGCAAACGATATCTTAGGTTTCCGCATTACCGACCTCATGTTCGAAGGCACTGAGGAGGATCTGAAACAGACAAAGGTGACACAACCCGCTATCTTTCTTCACAGCGTACTGCTGGCAAAAAGCCTTGGCGATGAATTCAAGCCGAATATGGTGGCTGGACATAGCCTCGGCGAGTTTTCCGCATTGGTAGCAGCAGGTGCACTCAGTTTCGAGGAGGGGCTTAAACTCGTTTCAAAACGCGCACATGCAATGCAGAAAGCGTGCGAGGTGCGTCCGTCAACCATGGCGGCAGTTCTTGCATTGCCGGATGACAAAGTAGAAGCATTGTGCGCTGAAGTTGATGACGTTGTCGCACCTGCCAATTACAATTGTCCGGGACAGGTTGTGATTTCCGGAACAATCGAAGGTATTGACGCCGCATGCGAGAAGATGCTTGCGGCAGGTGCGAAACGGGCAATGAAACTTAAAGTAGGCGGCGCATTCCACAGCCCGCTGATGCAGCCTGCACAGGAAGAACTTGCAGAGGCGATTGCAGAAGCAGAATTCAATACACCTGTATGTCCCGTATACCAGAATGTAGACGGCAAGCCTCACACAGACCCCAAAGAGATCAAAGAGAACCTTATCAAACAGCTCACAGCTCCCGTACGCTGGACTTACGACGTCGAGGCAATGATTGCCGACGGTGCCGATGAATTCATCGAACTCGGACCGGGTTCGGTTCTTCAGGGTCTTGTAAAGAAAATCAACCGTAATGTCGCCACTTCCGGCAAACAGTAATTTACAAATACGATGAATATCGCAATCGTAGGGGCAAGCGGTGCAGTAGGTCAGGAATTTCTGCGTGTACTTGACGAGCAGAACTTTCCAATCGACAGATTGCGTCTTTTCGGATCAGGGCGCAGTGCCGGATCCACACGCTCATTCCGTGGAAAGGAGTATGTAATTGAAGAACTGACGCGTGAATCCGATTTTTCAGGCGTGGATATAGCCTTTACATCGGCAGGAGCTTCCACGTCAAAGGAGTATGCCGATGTCATAACACGTCACGGGACACTGATGATCGACAACAGTTCAGCCTTCCGCATGGATGAGGATGTGCCGTTGGTCGTTCCCGAAGTAAACGGTGAGGACGCACTTGTCCGCCCCCGCAATATCATCGGCAATCCCAACTGTACCACCATCCAAATGGTAGTGGCTCTTAAACCGATTGATAATCTCAGTCATATCCGTCGCGTGCGTGTAGCCACCTATCAGGCGGCAAGCGGAGCCGGAGCCGCTGCCATGGACGAGCTGAAAACCCAGACTGTGCAACTGAGCCGGGGAGAAGAGCCTACCGTCGAGAAATTCAAATACCAGCTTGCCTTTAATGTCATTCCTCATGTGGATGTTTTCACTGAAAACGGCTACACAAAAGAGGAGATGAAGATGTTTAACGAGACGCGCAAGATCATGCACTCCGACATACGCGTCTCGGCGACATGCGTGCGCGTGCCGGTGCTTCGCGCCCATAGCGAGGCAATCTGGGTGGAAACAGAGAGTCCGCTTGATATAGCAGATGTGCGCAAAGCATTTGAAAACGCGCCCGGTCTTGTTGTAATGGAGGAGAGGGACGGCGACAAATTCTATCCCATGCCGCTTCATATCGCAGGAAAAGATCCGGTTTACGTCGGACGCATCCGCAAAGATCTATGCGATGACTGTGGTCTTAGTTTCTGGGTGGTAGGAGACCAGATTAAAAAGGGAGCCGCTTTGAATGCCGTACAGATAGTACAATGGTTGATAGCCAATGATCCGGCATTCAGAAAAGTTTAAGAACCGTTTCTGACAGTTTATTCAGATACTTCGTCTGTCCTGCGCTATTGCACGGACAGACGTTTTTGTATACTCAAGAAATTTGCAACAGTTTCAACTATTTTATATCTTTGTAAGTGCATGGATTAGTTTAGATTTATTACACAAAAACTTCCATGATGTTCACAGTTTCAAACCGAATTAACATAATATCTTATTACGATGAAAAAGATTTTCACTACTCTTTTATCAGGCATTCTCGCCTTGGCAAGCTGCAATGCAGCCACCACAGATGCAAACGCAGATAAAGGATCTAAGGCGTCTTCCAAGGCTTCTACAGTATATTACATCAAAAATATCACACCGGAAAATCTTGTCAAGATTTATAATGCTCTTGGGCGCAAAGCACAAGGACGCGTCGGTGTAAAGATATCTTCAGGGGAATCCAACAAGACCAACCATCTCGACACGGCACTCATCAACCCGTTGGTAAAAGCTGTAAACGGACGCTTTATTGAATGCAACACCGCATACAACGGCAACCGCATGGACTCACAGAAGCATTATAACACGGCGGTAGAACACGGATATGTCGGTATTGACATCATGGATTCGATCGGCACAGCAGATCTGCCTGTTGAAAACGGTTTCCATCTCAAGAAAGATATTGTAGGCAAGAACTTCCTTGATTACGACTTCATAGTTGTACTCTCACACTTCAAGGGACACCAGATGGGTGGTTTCGGAGGAGCATTGAAGAATATATCCATCGGTATCGCATCATCCGAAGGCAAAGCATATATACATTCAGCCGGAGCTACTGAAAACGTCAAAGACAGAAAAGTCTTTGCTACAGATCAGGATGCGTTTCTCGAATCCATGGCTGATGCATGTCAGGCTATCACCCGTCATTGCGGAGACAATATAATATATATAAATGTCGCCAATAAGCTTTCAGTCGACTGTGACTGTAATGCAAATCCGGAGCCTGCAAAAATGGCAGACCTCGGCATTCTCGCATCGACAGACCCTGTTGCGCTCGACCGCGCTTGCGTCGACATGGTATACTCCTCGCCTGATCATGGTAAAGTACATATGATCGAACGCATAGAATCCCGTCACGGCTCACATATCCTTGAAGCAAGCGAGAAACATGGGATAGGCACACAAAACTACCGGCTTGTGACAATAGAATGATTCGCATCTACGCCTTAATACTGACAATTGTATCGGTCTGTTGCCTGATGAATGCACAGACCGATACAATTGTCACGCACAAGCTCGATGAAGTCGTAGTAACCGGCACTAACAGAGCCGAGAGCCGCAATTTGCTTCCCTACACCGTAACGGTAGTCGGATCCGGACAACTCGAGGCAACAGGCAGCAGTCAGTTGCTCAGCGCTGTGTCCGGACTTGTCCCGAGTCTATTTGTCACAGAGCGCAACATAATCGGTTTCGGGGTAAGCAACGGAGGTTCCGGACATATCAAGATGCGTGGTGTCGGAGGTGATCGGGCATCCTCTGTCCTGATGATGGTTGACGGTCAGCCACAGTTTGCCGGAATATATTCGCACCATGTAGCAGACTTTTACCAGACAGAGTATGTGGACAAGGTCGAGGTGCTTCGCGGTCCCGGATCCGTATTATATGGATCCAATGCCATGGCCGGTGTCATCAACGTCATCACAAAGAATCCTAAGACAAACGGAGTCAAAACATCCATTTCCCTAAAGTATGGCTCCTACAACACCTTGCTTACATCGCTGACCAATTCCACGAGATTCGGCAGATTCTCATCTTTGGTGTCTCTCGGTTATGACCGTACTGACGGCATCACAAAGAATTTCGATTTCCGCCAGTCTGACATATATGCTAAAATAGGTTATGATTTCTCAGACCACTGGCAAGGTAACGCTGATTACACGCTCGTACAGTCGATCGGGAACGATCCTGTATATCCGACCCTTTCCAACCCGGAATCTACAGATATCTACCACCAGAATATAATTCGCGGAGAAGCCTCTCTCTCTGCCTCGAACTCTTACTCATCGACTGACGGTACAATCCGTCTGTATTATTCATATGGCAACCACTATGTGGATGATCCCCGTCATTTCCATAGCCTTGACGACCGTTTGGGAATTCTGGCGTATCAGAATATTCGTCCATGGAAAGAATCTCATATTACACTCGGATTTGACTTCGACCGGTACACAGGCAAGATACCGGTATCAGGCGGGAAAGGACACACCGATGGATCTCTCACTACCATAAGCCGCAAGGACATAACCGAATATTCGCCATACCTTACGATAGCCCAGTCATTCCTTAATGACATAATCAACCTTAACGGAGGCTTGAGGGTAGCGATAAGTTCGATGTTCCCGACCCAACTTGTGCCTCAGATAGGAATCGCTTTACGACCGGGTGCGGATTGGAACATTAAAGCATCATTATCCAAAGGATACAGAAATCCGTCATTCCGTGAGCTTTATCTATACAAATTCGCAAATCCGGATCTTGAACCTGAAAAGATGTGGAACTACGAATTATCTGCGGGCAAGACATTCGGCAAATGGCTGAGCTTTGATATGACTGCATACTTCTCAAAGGGATCCGACATTATCCAGACTGTCGATCAGAAGAACTGCAATACCGGAAGGTTCATCAACAAAGGTGTGGAACTTTCCGCACGTAGTCACCCGATAAAGCCGCTTCATGTATGGGCGACATATAGTTTTCTGCATTCATCGCTTGATAATCTGACCGGTGCGCCACGCAACCAGTATTATCTCGGCATCGGCTGGGATGCCGTTACGAAGCTTCATATAGATGCCGAATTAAAAGGTGTGACAGGTCTCTTTGTATCAGAAGATATGAATCGTCAGAACTATGCCACTCTTAATATGAGATTTACATATGATATTCTGAAATGGCTCCGGCTAAGTCTGGATCTTGACAATATAACATATACAAAATATACTATAAACAAGGGTTACCCTATGCCCGGTTTTACAGCATCAGGAGGAATAAGAATATCCATTTAGCAACCATGAAAACAATTAAAGATACTGAATTCGGAGGAGAGCGACCGTTATTTGGCGCCCGCAATCTAAGACTTGAGAATGTGACAATTCACGCCGGAGAATCAGCCTTGAAATGCACGGCAGACATTGAAGCCATCGGATGCAGGTTCGAAGGTAAATATCCCTTCTGGCACACTGACGGGTTCAAAGTGGAGAAATCTCTTTTCACCGAAAGCGCAAGAGCGGCTTTATGGTACTCACGCAATCTTGTGATGAAAGACACACAGGTAAAAGCGCCAAAAATGTTCAGGGAGATGGATGGCATAACACTCCGGAATGTCGAAATCCCTGATGCCGAGGAGACGTTGTGGCATTGTTCCAATATAGACGCAAAAGATGTCACAGTAAGCAATGCCGACTATCTCCTGATGCATTCGCATCATATCCGCATCGACCGCTGGCACCAGACCGGGAATTACTCTTTCCAATACTGCACTGATGTAGAGATACGCAATGCAGTGATCCATTCCAAAGACGCGTTCTGGGCTACAGAGAATGTTACTGTCTACGATTCCGAACTGATTGGTGAATACCTTGGCTGGCATTCCCGACGGCTTCATCTTGTACGTTGTCACATAAACGGAACACAACCTCTATGCTATGCCAAAGATCTGGTTCTGGAAGACTGCACATTCGGTCCGGAATGCGATCTGGCATTCGAGGATACGGAAGTTATGGCTACAATTAATTCCAATATCACAAGCATAAAGAATCCCGCTAAAGGGAAGATTACGGCAAACAGTGTAGGAGAGACAATAATAGATAAATACTCAAAGGCGATAGAGCCGGTTCAAATAATCCAGAAAAAATGAAACAGTTTGATTTTGACAATGTACCGGACCGACGGGGTACATCCTCATGTAAATGGGATTCTGCACCGAATGATGATATAATCCCATTATGGGTAGCGGATATGGATTTTCCTGCAGCGCCCTGCATCATAGACGCTCTCAGACGCCGTGTCGAACATGGTGTATTCGGATACGTAAAAGTGCCCGATTCATATTACAAGGCGGTGACAGACTGGTTCCGCAAATACCATTCATGGAACATAAACCGTGATATGATCATATACACTACCGGTGTTGTACCGGCTCTTTCAGCCATCGTCAAGGCTCTTGCACGTCCGGGAGAGGGAGTGATAATCCAGTCACCGGTCTATAATTGTTTCTTTTCGTCAATCAGAAACAACGGTTGTCAGATCATTGACAATCCATTGAAGCGCGTGGAAACACCGGACGGATTCAGCTATGAGATGGATTTCGATGACCTGCGTAGTAAAGCGGCTATGCCATCTGCAAAGGTTATGCTGTTGTGCAACCCCCACAACCCTGCCGGAAGGATGTGGTCACACGAAGAACTCACAAAAGTTGCCGAAATCTGCCGTGAGAACGGGGTCACAGTTGTAAGTGACGAGATCCATTGTGAATTCGCAATGCCCGGATATGAATATACCCCATATGCCACGGTTGATTCAAATGCCGTTATATGCTGCTCGCCAAGCAAAGCCTTCAATGTCGCCGGTCTACAGACAGCCAATATAGTCTGCCCTGATACGGAGACCCGCGGTCTAATTGACAAGGCGATAAACATCAACGAGATATGCGATATCAATCCCTTCGGAGTCGTTGCACTACAGGCGGCATACAACGAGGGGCATTCGTGGATTGTATCACTATGTGATTATATTCATGGCAATTACAGAATGTTGCATGAATTCTTCGCAAGCGAGTTGCCGGAACTTAAGGTATGCAAACTTGAGGCTACCTATCTTGCATGGATAGACATAGCTCCACTCGGTATATCATCAAAGGATCTTGAGAAACTGGCTCTTGACAAATTCAAAGTCTGGATTAATCCCGGCGATATGTATGGTCAGGAGGGCTATATACGCATCAATATGGCTTGTCCCCGCAAACGACTTGAGGAAGGACTCCTCCGATTGAAACAGACCGTCGAAAGTCTGACAATTTCTTAGATGAGGGAAATTGAACAGATACGCGAAGGGATCGGACTTAATTTCAGACAGCAGTTGAAGTTGACTGTAAAGTTGTCCATCCCCGCCATAGTAGCCCAGTTGTCGAGTATCATAATGCAGTACATAGACGCCTCAATGGTGGGGCGTTTAGGTGCTGATGATTCAGCCGCCATCGGTCTGGTATCTACCAGTCTGTGGCTTTTCTGGGGTGTCTGTTCGGCATTCACCACAGGCTACTCCGTACAGGTAGCACACCGCATCGGAGCCAAAGACAACGAAGGGGCACGCACTGTTCTCAGGCAAGGGATCGTGGCATCATCGCTGTTCGGCGCACTCATGGCTGTAATCGGTGTGCTGATAGCCGTACCGTTGCCTCATTGGCTTGGAGGAGGCGAGACAATTTGCCGACAGGCATCGCTGTATTTCGTAGTATTTGTGGCGGCACTGCCTATACTTACGCTAAACTATCTCGCCGCAGGGATGATGCAGAGCGCCGGAAATATGAAAGTGCCGAGCATCCTGAATATCATGATGTGCGTTCTGGATTGCATTTTCAATTTCATATTCATCTTTCCGACGCGCGAGATAACTTTAGGAAACTTCGAGTTGCATGTGCCGGGATTCGGACTTGGAGTACTCGGAGCCGCTCTCGGCACTGTACTCGCTGAAGTTGTCACGGCATGCCTGATGATCTATTTTCTTTGTTACAGACAGCGGGAGCTTGATATTGTCAGACATCGTGGCAGTTACAGAATCACACACCCGATATTGAAGAAGGCGATACATATTTCAGTGCCCATGACTGTGGAACACGCAGTGATATGCGGAGCACAGATCGCAATAACAATGATTGTGGCACCGTTAGGCGTTATAGCGATTGCGGCAAACTCATTTGCGGTAACGGCGGAGAGCCTGTGCTATATGCCCGGATACGGCATAAGCAGTGCCGCCACAACGCTTACAGGTCAGTCGCACGGGGCAAAACGACCGGAACTTGTGCGCAGATTCGGATTCATCTCCGTAGGACTCGGAATGGCTGCCATGTCCGTTATGGGTGTACTGATGTACATGTTCGCTCATGAAGTCATGGCGATTATGAGTCCGGTTGCCGACATTCAGAATCTCGGAGCAAAGATATTGAAGATAGAAGCATGGGCTGAACCGATGTTCGCCGCATCGATAGTCGCTTACGGTGTATTTGTCGGTGTAGGGCAGACGGTAATTCCCGCTATTATGAATTTCGGAAGCATATGGATAGTCCGAGTGCCTCTCGCCTGGTGGCTTTCTACGACCATGGGACTCAAAGGCGTATGGATCGCCATGGCAATAGAACTTACATTCCGAGGCATAATCTTCCTGATCCGCCTATTCTCCAAAAAATGGAGCGCCCAGAGTTGAAGGCACATCTAATATCTGAACATAATAATGATTTATAAGTAAAAAAGCATCTAATTTTAAACAATCATTACAAATAAGATGTTTCCTATTAAAAATCAACCATCTATAATTATATAGACTTTAAAACCACGATGATTTACTTTGCAATTAGCATCGCTTTTTTAGGGATGTTGGCACTTCCATTAGGACGGCTTTATATTGGCATCAAATCAAAAAAGGTTCCTGATTATAGAGAATCTGTGCATGCGACTAAAATTATGTTTTATTCTCGTATGATAAATATTATTTTATTTATTGCAGCGCTGATAATTATATTCATTCTAAGTAAGTCATAAAATTAAACGATATTTTAAAATAAATTAATCTTGAGTCATAAAACTTGCTACTTATCATCTAATTAAATAAATCATTATAAAATTGTAAAACGGAGCCGACGCAAGTCAACTCCGTTTCTATTATATATTATATTCTAAGTCTTAGCTTAACTTAGCTCTTTTGCTGTCCATTATCAAGTAGATTATCAGCAGAGCATAGGCTATGCAGCCGAGAATCTGTGTAAGTTCGAAGGATAGCGGATTCTCATACTCGAAGCCGGCAAAACGTGTGATAGCCGCAAACACACCGAACAACGCGCCACCGGCAATCAGACCGGATGAGATCAGAGTGCCTCTGTCGCGACGGGCATCGCAGACCTTTTTATCCTTTGACGAGTTGGCAACAAAATATGATACAGCACCACCCACAAGCATCGGGGTATTCAACGGAAGCGGTATGAACATTCCCAGACAGAACGCCAATGCCGGAACACCCAGCCAGTTTAGAATCAGTGCCAAGACAGCTCCGGTCATATAAAGGATCCAAGGTGTGTCTCCGCCCATCATCAAAGGCTCAATAACCTTAGCCATAGCATTTGCCTGAGGAGCAACGAGAGCGTCAGGACCGGAGAAGCCGTATACTTTGTTAAGCACGATGATCACACCTCCTACTGTAGCGGCAGATACAAGTGTGCCGAGGAATTTCCATGTCTCCTGCTTCTTAGGTGTTGTACCAAGCCAATAACCGATCTTGAGGTCTGTCACAAACCCGCCTGCCATAGACAACGCCGTACAAACCACACCTCCGATTACCATGGAAGCCACGATACCGGATGTACCCTTCAAGCCGATAGATACGAAAATGGCGGAAGCCACGATCAGAGTCATCAAAGTCATGCCGGATACAGGGTTACTTCCCACAATGGCAATAGCGTTGGCAGCTACCGTTGTAAATAGGAATGCTATAACTGTAACCACTGCCCATGCCACCAATGCCTGCCATAGAGTATGTATGACTCCGAGCCAGAAGAACAGAAGGACACAGAGAAGAGCAAGAACGATGAAAAAGACAACCTTCTTCATGGAGAGATCCATCTGCCAGCGGATCTCGGTCCTGGCATCTTTGGCGCCACCTTTGAATTCGCGTCCGGCGAGACCTACAGCCTGACGTATTATTGGCCATGATTTTACAATTCCTATCACACCTGCCATCGCGATACCGCCGATACCGATCATGCGGGCATAATCTTTGAACAGGGCATCAGGCGACATTGCCACAATCTCAGGAGAGCCATAAGTACCCATGAGCGGTATAATCACCCACCACACGAATATAGATCCGGCAAATATAACGAATGCATATTTGAGTCCTACAATATATCCGAGACCGAGAAGTGCCGCTCCTGTATTGCAGCTTAGCACAAGCTTGGTTTTCTCGGCTATGGCTATGCCCCAGGCGGAAGCTGTAGAGGTCACGGTCTCCGCCCACCATCCGAAGGTGGCTACAATATAATCATACACGCCACCGATCAATGAAGCGATAACAAGTGTTTTTGCCTGACCGCCACCCTCTCCGGCAGCAGATTGCTGACCTGACACAAGAACCTGTGTGGTAGCCGTAGCCTCCGGGAAAGGATATTTGCCATGCATATCCTTCACAAAGTATTTACGGAACGGTATGAAGAAAAGAATTCCCAATATGCCTCCCAACAATGAACTCAGGAAGATCTGATAAAATTCCACCATTATGTCGGGATAGGACGCCTGCAGAATATATAATGCCGGCAATGTGAAGATAGCACCAGCCACTATCACTCCCGAACAGGAACCGATAGACTGTATAATAACATTCTGTCCGAGGGAATTTTTCTTTTTCAATGCATTACTCAGACCTACGGCAATGATTGCGATAGGTATCGCGGCTTCAAATACCTGACCCACTTTCAGACCAAGATAAGCGGCGGCCGCTGAAAAGACAATCGCCATAAGCAGACCCATACCCACAGAATAAGGTGTCACTTCTTTCTGCTCACGGGCAGGATGCATCACCGGCACATACTTCTCGTCCGCCCCGAGTTCGCGAAACGCGTTCTCGGGCAATCCGGTGTCAGTGGTGTAAACTTCTTCGTTCTCTTTCATAAAAATTGTTATAATTACTGTATTTTCTCTCACGAATTGTTCTATATTGCGAATTTAATATTTTTTTCGGATATTACGTTGCACCGTATCCCTGACCTATTGCAAAATCGGCTAATTTTCATTAATTTTGAAATAAACAAACCTGCAGACATCGGTTTCTAACAGTAAGAGCTTGTTTAAATTCCCATATGAGTGAACTAACGGATAATCAACTCCTTGAAAGAATGAGCAACGGAGATACCGGTGCATTAGGCATCTTATATCTGCGTTATGCACCTTCCGTCAGCAATTTCGCATATCGATTCATAAAAGTCCGCGAGGATATAGACGACATTACCCACGATATTTTCTGTTCTCTGTGGGATAACAGGAACTCCATTAAAAATCCCGAATCTCTTAAAGCTTATCTGTTCATGATGACCCGTAACGCCATCTTCAAGGCATACAAGCACAAAAAGGTCGTTGCTGAATATGAATCCGGGGTGAAGAATGCCGGTTTAAACGATACAGCTGACGGAGAAAAGCTTGTCACGACAAAAGATCTTCTTGAGATCATAGAACTGATGATTTCACAGCTTCCGGAGAAACAAAAGGAAGCCTTCAGAATGAGTAGATACGAAAACAAGACATATAGTGAAATTGCAGAGTGTTTAGGCATTAGTCAGAAAACAGTACAATACTATATCAGCCAGACACTTGCCGAACTTCGCAAACTTACCGAGGCAATGCTGATATTCACCACATTTGATAATATCAGCTTTTAAATAAAAGAATATAAAAAATATGCCCCCTTCCCGCAAGGACAATGGAAAGGGGGCATAAAGGTTCCAACTCAATCGCTTATTTTACTACAACTTTCTTAGTAATTGATCCCTGACGCATCACATAAATGCCCGGAACCAATGACCCGGCGTTTTGCTTCACACCATTAAGGTTGTAATATACGGCAGGCGCATCACTTTCCACATTTATTTCATTCACCGCAGATCCTGACGCATCAGCCAATGTAACCGCAATTCTGTAGGCCATCTGTGTCGGTGCATCCGGCTCTCCCTTAAATGTCAACACCGTTACGATGTCATCTCCGGCTTCCCACGTATTGAGAGTTTTGTTCTCATTAATGGTTTGTGTACCCACAGGTTCTTTCTGCCCCTCAAGCACTTTCACCATGGTACTGCCACAGGCACGATCCGGACAACCTTCGGATGTCGAAGACATAACCACCTTGGTTATTTTCTTACCTTGGGGAGCGTTAAACATCAGCTCTTCTGTCTGGTACCAACGCAGATCGCAATAGAAATCGGAAGGCTTTGGATCTGCCGGATATTTTTTTGCAAACGAACCGAAAAAGAAACGTGGGTAATCTTTATATTTGTCGGGATTAGACAAAGTTATGCCCACACCATCTTTGGTTATTGTCTCACCTTCAAGAATAAGTACATGGTTTGCACTTGACACATAACTGCGGTCCTTCTCCTCGCCTTTCTTGTTTATATATTTGGCAGTCTGAAGTTCAACAAGAGATAGAGGCGAATATTTAAATTGCCCGAGGTCGGCAGTATTTGAAAAATCGAACACAACATCCTGAGCATTTGAACAAAAAGCACCTGCTCCCAATAAAATTGCAGAAAGTAAAAATACATTTTTCATAAGTTATAATTTTTTAGGTTAATATTATCTATTGGTCTATCTGTCGCCCTAAGCTTCAGATAGACCAATTATCAGTTTATCAATTTACAATCACCTTGAAATTATCCATAAACATACGTGAATTCCAGCCATTGGGATCCGCATACAGATTATCAATTGATCCGGGTCCGGCTACAAATACGACTCGCGATGTTCCGTCCATTCCCTTGACATCGATATTGAATTGCGCAGATGGAGTCTGCCATATGACAGTAGCGGTCGGATCCACAGACTTGAGCATCCATGCATTCTCATCAAGAATGAACCTGACAGCTTCAAGCTCGACATTACGGCTGCCGTCGCGATAAGTTATAGAATGCCCCAGCTCTCCGGTAGATGAACAGCCCGTTATTTTTCCCGGACCGAGAACAGCCACATAAAACATGTTATGGTTGTCCTTTACATTCTTACCGGTGGCGTAACCAAGCATACTCCATGAAACTGTGACATCGGAAGCGCTTCCTATTTCAGGTATAGATGGAGAACAGGCATCACCGCCGAAACCGCCCTTGCCGAACTTCACAAACTTGTCGCGATAGTAGAACCACCTTGAAACAGATGTCCACCCGTGGGCAATCTGCTCGTCTGTCCAGGAATCCATTCCCGCCTCAGCGCCATTTGCATTCCAGCCAAGGATTCCGGCCTTTGGATTGGGCAGCCAACTAAAATCATCGAAGAATGTGGCATACAGCTGGACTATATTAATGGTCTTGCCCAATTCAGAGAACTCCCCTTTTCCATAAACCTCAAGCTCCGCCGACAGATCCTCCCCGCTTGTGTTTGCAATGGATGTGGATATCTCTATTTCCTTTGCAGAAACAGGGACAGCGGTGAAACGCGATGCATTTTCACCGCTTATGCGGCAATCCCATTCGAAATTTGCATCGACAGATACAGACACTGTACCGCCGGTCCTTTTCAAGGTCAGCTGTGAAGCCGAGAGATTAAGAAATGGGGCACATCCTTCTTGCGAATAACTGAGCACCTGCGATGTTTCCTGACCGTTAATATAGACTTTGAAACGTGCCTCACGCACATTGGCATTGAGATTCTCATCACAATATACACGTATTATGCCGTCATCCTCTCCATCCATAGGATGTATCTTGGTCCAGGAAACAGCTTCATGATTCTCCGGCACAAGCTGCCACGTCCCATTGGCACGGATTATCAGCTTCTTACCCTGTGTAAATGTACTCATATCTATTCCCTTCTGGGGAATCACAAGATTATCAAGATTCTCAATGGTAAAATAAGGCTCACCTTTGACAGGCTCATCATCTTTGCACGCTGTAAAAACAGATGCGACAAGCATGACCATCCCCGGAATCATTAAATATCGAGATATATGTTTCATTGATTTATATATTTAGCGTGTGAATTCAGAGACTGTTTATCTTGGATTTGCAACCGGGAATGTACCGGTTATAGCCATTTTGCTCCACCATACGGGAGTGCGCATTGTGTTGTCACCACCCATTCGCTTCAAAGCGACCGCCACATTGTCCGGATTCGTTCCCGTTGTAGATGAACAATATGCCATACGCTGCGGGAACTGATAATTGTTGTAGAATGTTCCCTCGCCGATTGTCAGCAATGGCCATCCCGTACGACGTATCTCATGATATGCCTCCATCCCTATCCAGAAAAGAGCGAGAAATTTCTGCTCACAGATAAGTTTTTCCTTATTCTGCTCATTATCCCATCCTGCAAGGTGACTGTTCAGGAATTTTGTAATATTTTCATCATTGATCGGAGCTTTTACTTTTGAATATACCTCATACTCGGCCCACTTCTGGCAAGAAGCAGTGACAGCGGTCTCGTAATGCTGACGGGCAGCTGTCTCACCCCCGCTTATCAATCCTTTCAACGCGGCTTCCGCCAATATGAATTCCACCTCCGCATAATCCATAAAAAACGCATGGGCGTCATCCCTTACAAGCACCTCATAATTCAGATGAGACGCATCTTTCCCGGCGACACCGGCATCTTCAGCCAGACATCCCGAAATCGTACCTTTCCAGTCATCCACACCGGAGCGTTTTGTAGCCCAGGTTGTCAGGCGTGGATCCTGCTCGTTTACCGTCCCGTCGGAATACACTGTCATTTTCAAGAACTGTTCGGCAAGTATATATGAGTTGCTTGTAAACTTACTCTTGTCAACATCAAGAGGACGGAACTGATTGTAATAAGGGTCTACGCCGGTATTGCGAACAGTGGCATTATCGGCATTGGACTTGAATACAGGATACATATTAGGATTATCTACAATCTGCTGCATCTTTTCTCCGACTTTCATCTCTGTTCTGCCGCTGACTCGGCAGAGTAGCCTCAGATAAATTGAATTATTGAATTTACGCCAAAGCTTCATATCACCATTATACATCAGATCCATCGAGGTCTTTTCAAATTTCGGATTCTTGGCATACAGTTCATTTGCTCTCTCAAGTTCCGCGAACATCTGCTCATATACCTCTTTCTGACTGTCGAACACCGGATGATCCAGCCCCTCATCGCCTCTATAAGCCTCCTTATAAGGAATATCTCCGAAAATATCCGTAAGATTTGAAAGCAAATAAACCTTAAGCGTCAGTGCAACAGCTTTGCATGCGTCCGAATTATACTTATCGGCAAGTTTGTACATGTGCACTGCGTTGCCGGCTTTAGTACAGTAATTGCTCCATATCGAGGAATATTGGTTATCGGCTATCTTATATCTGTGCCGTTCCTGCGCTGTCATCGGCGTGCATGCCGTGAACTGTACAAGTTCATTACACCAGTAATATGCATACTGCTGATTATTTTTTGCAGTGGTATAAAATAGATTCTCAAACATCCCGTAAGGCTGAAGTTCACCTACCAGCATTTTATTGGGATCGGTATTTGTTTTCTCGAAATCGTGTGTGCATCCGCCAATCAGAGCCGACACAGCCACAATCGTTGGAAACATTATCCCTTTCTTTATTAATTTCATAGTGTTTCGGTTAAGAGTCTGTTTAAAAAGATAATTTTATATTCACGCCATATGTGCGGGTCATCGGCAACGCACCAGCCTCCACTCCGCTATATACGTTGGTGCCGACCATTGTACCACACTCGGGATCATAGATAGGGAATTTTGTTATGCAAAACAGGTTCGTCGCATAAAAGCCGACCGAAAGCCCCTGTATAGCCTTTGTCTTGCGGCATATACGTGCCGGGAGATTATAGTCAAGACGTAATTCTTTAAACTTGAGGAAATCGGTCTTGAATATATTCTCCTCGGCATTGTCTCTTTTGAAAATCTGGTTGTAATATGAGTTGATACTTTCGGTAACTGTAGTGTTCGGCTTATATGTCACTGTACCGTCAGCATTGGTTACGACATTGACACCCTCTACAACAAGGCCGTCGTTACGTCCCGACAATGAATTCTCAAGTTTGCCCTGATAAGCCAGAATCGCGTGTGTTACTGAATACGCGTGTCCACCCATCTGTGCTGTGAAATTCATTCCCAATGTAAAGTCTTTATAGCGGAAATTCATAGACAGTCCACCTCTCCATGTCGGATTTATCTTACCCAGATTACGTTCAGGAGACTCGTCTATCATCGGATAACCGGTTTTTTCATTGATGATCTTCATCCCCGCGCAACTTACAGTGTTGCCGTTGGCATCAACATAAGTAGCATCTTCCGGAGCACGCTGGTATCCACGTCCGTAAAGCCAGAACATCTCCTTTCCGAGATATGAATAGATATTGGCATAGTTGCCTACGATTCCTGCCGCCGACTGATATGGCACTCTCGGATCCCATCCGTCCTCAAGGGCTACCAGCTTATTCCAGTTACGGCTCCAGTTGATATCTATGTTCCATGTAAAATCGCGGGTTCTTACGGGTACTCCATGCAATGCGATCTCAATACCCCGGTTTCGTATCTCACCGCAGTTCATACGTTTATTAGATGAGCCTATAATAGGGTCGGTGATGGCGCTGATAATCTAGTTGGTGGTACGGGAATCATAATAAGCGATATCGAAGCCAAGACGATTCATGAAGAATTTTGTTTCGATTCCGGTTTCCCAACTCTCCACATTCTCAGGCTTGATATAATAGTTCGCCCTGTTGCTCGGTAGTGAATAGCTGCCCGGATAAACTGTTGACGCGGAGTAAGAGTCGACAAGAGTATACGGCGATGTGTCATTGCCGACGTTAGCCCAGGATGCACGTAATTTGAGCATATTTACCCAAGGTGCCTTATCTCTGAACTTAAGGACCTGATCAAGAAGCACGCTTGCTGATACAGAGGGATAAAGAAACGACCAGTTGTCTTTGCCAAGAGCTGACGACCAGTCATTTCGGGCTGTAACATCAAGAAAGTATGTATTATCCCAGCCTGCGTTCAGGAACCCGTAAAAGCTGTTCACCACCTTCCGGCTGCGCCAGTTATATTCACGGGGATTCTCACCTGTAGGAAGGTTGGTCGAGTTATATACACCCTCTTCACCCAGTTTGGACAATGTGATCGAGTTTCTCCATATGCCACGTGTCATGTTGTTTCCTCCGAAAGCGGCATTTAGACTCAGTCTGTCATTAATGAGATTATTGTTTACATATTTGATAAGGAAATCTATATTCGTTTCAATGTCACGGTTGTTCTGCTCACGATAGAAACCGGACTTATAACCCGGGGTACGATAAGGTTTTTTCTGCTGACGGAAGTCTGTGCTGAAATCCGTACCTGCCCTCAAGTCAAGAGAAAGACCTTTTACCGGGAAAGTTATCTGCAGCAGTACATTGCCATATACCCGGTCCTTATTGATGGCATTTGTGGCTTCATATAGCTGCTGATATGGATTACCCGGCTCTGAATTTCCGAGGCGGTTGACCATACTTACACCGTCATATCGGTTCGATTCATAATTCTCCTTGGTACACCTGCCCATGAAATACTCATCCTTGTAGAGCCGCATGCTGTTGTTGGTCGTGCCCCAGAGAATGTAATATGTAGGTGCGGATGTGGAATAGCCGGATATCGGCATATTGTCCGATGTCTTGTGCAGATAATTCGCCTTGGCCTGAAATTTTATCCACTTGTTCATCTTTGTTGTGAATGAGAAAGACACGGACGTATTCGCATAACCGGTATTAGGCATTATCCAATTGTTTCGTGTGTCAGTGACTGAAACACGTGCATTTGTACCTTTGCCATTATTGGAAGTAAGTGTTACACTGTTCTTGAAAGTCGTTCCTGTTCTGAAGATTCCGGTATACCAGTCATCAGCGTAGACAAAAGGGGTAAGAGTATATTCGCCTGTATCCCAATTATATGAATTATACTGATTTCGCAGTTTATTTGGGTCATATTTCTCACCGAAAGAATAACGGGAACTCGGTTCCGGACTGTAGAAGCCTTCCGGGAGTTCGGTTTTATTAAACTGCCAGAAACTGAAACGGCTGAACCCGTTATCATTACCGGGACCATACTCTTTCTGGAAATCAGGAAAATATCCCGCGCGCTCAAAAGTCACAGATGAACTGACGGTCACACCTATACCCTTCGACTTTCTGCCGGATTTTGTAGTGATTACAATCGCACCGTTCGCGGCACGCGAACCATAAAGCGCCGTAGCTGCCGGACCTTTCAGTACAGAGACGCTCTCCACATCCTCGGGGTTTATTTCGGAAGCGCCGTTACCGAAATCAACCGGGCTGTCGGCATTTGAGTATGTCGAACCGGATCCGGTACCTGCATCTCCAGATGAAACAGGCACACCATCTACAACGAACAGAGCCTCGTTATTGCCATAATTTAGCGATTGGTCACCACGCAACACTACACGCATCGAACCGTTGGGACCGGTACCCGCGCCTGTGGCGCTAAGACCTGCCACCTTGCCGTCAAGCGCGTTGAGCCAGTTGCCCGACACTGTATTGTTTAGGTCATCGCCGGAAACCTTGCTTACCGCATATCCGATTGATTTCTGTTCACGGGTAATACCCAAAGCTGTCACTACTACCTCATCAAGATTCTCAGAGACCGATTTCATGACAATTTTAAGATTCTTCCCCCTCACCGCTTTCACCTCTGCAGACGAAAACCCCACATAACGGACTGTAAGTACAGGATTCGCGCCTGATACCTGGAATGAGAATCTACCTTCCACATTGGTGGTAGATCCGACATTGGCACCTTTCTGCATTACGGTAGCACCTATCATCGGTTCACCTTTCTCATCGGTAACCACACCCGAAACGATCCAGGTCGCAGCTTTTCTAACTTTGCTTTTTACATTTTCGGGTTCTTGTGACTTTTTTGGCGTAGCGGCATTTGCAAGTAATATCTTACGGTTCTGAACGCGCACGGACACGTCAGGGAGGATCTCCCTAAGAATATGACCGATAGGTTTATTCTGTGCTTTTATCGTCACTTTCCTGTCAAGTGACAGATCCGCGTCAGCATAAGCGAATGTGTAACTGCTTTTCTTCTCAATCATATTGAGAACTTCTCTCACCGGCAAATTATCAGCCTGTATACTCAACGTCTCCTTCTGCCCGAAAGCATTAGCTGAAATCGATAACAGGACAAACATGATTGCCAGAAACCGGCAACGGTTTAGTCGTTTAAAATGATTCATTAGATGTTATTGGTTAGTTATAAAGTATTAAGCTTATAATAATAGTTATCTATCGGACATTTCTGACAACAAGCGTGTGCCCGTTCAAATCATACTCCAGATCTGTCAGATAACATATTGCAGACATGATATCCTCAAGATCATCTTTAGCAAGTGTAATACTGATACACTGTGACTGATCCACATCGGGAGCCACACTCAGATCCACACCGTACTTACGTCCTACTGTTATCAATAATTCACCCAACGGCTCATTCTCAAGCTTAAGTCTGGAATGAATCCATCGGCAATATGATTCAGCATCCGCATTCTCGATCTTGCTGTCACCGGTCGATGAATTATAAATGAATCTCTGATCGGGATACAATTGCCTGGGTTTGGGATCGGAAGCGGTGCTCACCTGCACTTTCCCTGAAAGCAGAACCACCTCCTTTAACCCTGAATAGTCTCTGTCCTTTACTTCGAAGCTTGTACCGAGCACCTCGACTTCCATATCATTCAACTCGACGACAAACGGATGGCTTTTGTCCTTTGTCACATCAAAATACGCCCCTCCCTCGACTTTTACCTTGCGCTCTGATGAATTTGTAAACTCTCGTGGGTCATAACACAGTCTTGAATCTGAATTCAGACATACTCTCGAGCCGTCAGGCAATGTAAAGACACCGGTGGAACCCTGCGCCGTGATAAGCATTGTCTCGTCATGAGACTGCATAGTCCCGACAATATACCCTCCCGCACAGACTGCTATAGCCACTGCCGCAACAGCGGCATAACGGACAATTCTCCTGAGATTGAATTTTCTGTGGGGTTTGGATTCCACCACGCCCCGGACCTCAGAGAGAAGACGTTCCAGTCCCGTGCATGATATTTCTCCCTCATTTTTTCCATACTCATTGTTCCATATATCAAGCATTGCGGCTGTAACATCTTCATTATCTTTATTACATGCCATCCATTGCTGAATCTTATCAATAAGATCCGACGGAACATCCGGTTGCGAGTATAGGAAATCAACTATTTTCTGAATATCCTGTTTCATGGTGTTGTTACAATATTTTATGGAGGCAAATATAGTCTAATATGCCGCAAGTGAGAAGGGATATGGTCTTTGTAATGTCTGTTTCCACACTTTCCCTTTATTGTCAGTAACTCTCACAGTAACATCAGAATCAGCCATCGAGGCTTTTGCTCTGAAGAAATGAGAGGAATTCTGCGTTACAAAAGTCGATGTGGCGGTAGGAACGGCATTATGACTGAGTCTTTGGCATTCATATGCAAGTATATGCAGCGGATCCTTCACTCTTAACCTCGTTACATTCAACTGCACTCCGTTTTCAAGAATCTCTATCTTCCAGTCCGGTTGCCATGCATAGACATTTACCAGAATGAAATTCGCTTTCGCAGGATTATAATACTGTCCTGCATAATCCTTCACCATCGCCTTGTATTTTTCGTTTCCGGATACAGATGATTCATTGATCACGACTTTATTAAGATCGTATACCCGGAACTGTTCCCCTTCACTGCAGCCTATGCCTTTGTATGTGTAATCCACTACAGTGTCATTAACCCTCAAAATACCATATCCTCCCGGCGAGCCGTCTGTACACAGGTGCTTGCCTGAGTATCCCGATCTTGCAGTCCACCATAAAGATCCGGACAGAGATGCCACATTATATTCCCGGATATTCCGGCAGTATGGTGACTGCACACAATAGTTTCTATGATAATGACCTGAGAATAAAATGACATTCCTGAAAGGAGCAAGAACAGCCTCAAGGCTCTCCATATTAAGCATATTTCGTTTCACGACTTCGGTTTCGGAGGATAAAGTGGGATCCGAATAGAATGGAACATGCGCGCTTATTATCACCGGTGTTTCCGGGCTTTCCAGCACTTTAAGATCCTCAGCCAGCCATTCAAGCTGTTCTTCGGTCAGTGCCCGGTCATAACTGCGGTCACCCATCTGCGATGATGTGGCATTGTTGTTATTGTAAATGACATTGTCAAGCACTACAAAATGTATTTTACCGATATTGAATGAATAATACGTCGGACAAATATTGTTTCTGAAAATAGATGAGGACTTCCAGTCATCGGCAATGTATGGATTATTGTCATGATTGCCGATTGTGTGATATATTACACAGTCATCCAATGCGAAATTTCTCACCGCATCTGTCAGCCCGAATGAATTGGCATTCCAATACTGTTCCCAACTTATATCTCCCAACGATATGGAATAGACCTTGCGCCCTGCACTTCTTTCAGCTGATATTGTAGCGTTCATATCAGGAAGAACAAATTCCTTAAGCTGATTAAGATCATCCGTCCGCTTTGCAAGATGCTGGTCAGCATGCACCAGCAGTGTGAAACGTGAGTTATCTGCCGGAAAAAGTTTAAAATCATGTCGTTCCATTTGATTTTTTGACAAGCAAAGCATTTTTGAAAACAGCGGAAGATTATCTCTTTTCTCAGGAATATAATTTCCGGGCACAGATATGAATACAAATCCTTTCTTCTTATCCGATTTTAATGAATAATATCCTTTCACATCAGTAAGAGCTACTGTAACACCGTCAGAAACGGCAACATCCCCAATCGGAGACCCGTCTTCAGAGCATACCCGTCCATAAATCGTCGTTCCATCCTCAAATTGAGTCGTATCAATTTCAGTGATATTCGGCTTCTCCTCATCGTGTCCGGGAGGAACCACATCGGCTGGCGGATCCATTGTACCGGGAAGCCCGGGGTGGCTGCAAGCCATCCCGGACAAAACGACCATAACAATCTCTAGGAGTGCGACTGAAATACCATTTACTAATTTGACTGACACTCTAATTTATTTTATGATGAGCCTGTTTTTACTGTCTTAGAATCTCTATAAGTTTATCGGGATGATCTGTTGTGATATAATCCACGCCAAGATCTATAAAATATTTCATATCCTTCTCAGAATTGGCAGTCCACACATTGACCTCTATCCCATTGTCGTGTGCCTGCCTGACCCATTCAGGATGCTTCTTAAGCACCTTCAATGAATAATCAATTCCATCAAGACCAAGTTTAGATACTTTCTTAGGTGTGAGATCTCCGTCCAGATAGAAAATTTTAACACCGACAGGAAATAATTTTCGGAAAGTCATCGCCGCATTCAGCGAAAACACAATTATATCCGTGCGATTGAGCACGCCATGTTTTCTCAACAGCTCGGCAATCTTCCCGCAAGCGACATCCTCACGGGAATAGTCTGTCAGAGATTTCATTTCCAATACCAGCCTGGTATCCGGATGTTTCCTGACTTCGGCAAGATATTCGTCAAGCGTGGGTATCTGTTCTCCATTTGGAAGTCTCAGCGCGCGCAACTCTTCAAAAGAAGCGGTCTCCATAAACAATCCCTGAAATATCCTGTCATGGTTTACTACAAGATGATCATCCGTAGTAAGCCACACATCTATTTCAGATCCATAACAACCTATTGAATCCGCCTTGTGAAAAGAAACAAGTGAGTTCTGTGCGGAATTATCGGTATTCCAGAAACCGCGATGGGCTACGACTTTTGTAGCGGACGTCGCCGTGAAAGAAAGAGTTGAAACAAATAAGATTCCAACTGCTGCTGATTTCAGATTCATTATATTAGAATTATTCGGTTCTATATATAAGATTCCTCAGCAACAGAATCTGCTAAAAAATTCTAATTTTTTCTAATTTTAATGTGCCTTTTTATTATTTTTGCCAAGCGCCGAATATGCCTGATTATTCCGATTCATTAATACAACTACCCACATCATGAAATACAATACAATACTTTTATTGTCATTCCTTATAGTCTTTGCGACGCAATTGCCGGCGCAAAACGAATCTGCCGATGCTGAAGTGACAACCATCGTGCAGCATGGTCATTACATCCGTGACTTTGATGTATCTTCCAACGGCAAATATCTTGTGTCGGTATGTGGACCGTCGATCGCGCTTTGGGATATAGAGAAACGCCGTATTATCAAGACAATATCCTGTCCCAATGATGGGCGCGTAAGGCTTCATCCTTCCCGCCCTGGGGTGATATATGTAACAGAACCCACAACAAAAG
Organism: uncultured Muribaculaceae bacterium; assembly: GCA_910579845.1. Taxonomy (GTDB): domain Bacteria; phylum Bacteroidota; class Bacteroidia; order Bacteroidales; family Muribaculaceae; genus Lepagella. Next base: position 102,375 of record CAJTWL010000002.1, read on the forward strand.
TACCTGATGAAAGAGCTTATATAGGTCTGAATATCTTCACGGGAGAAAGATCCGGAGTGATAATGGGCAAAGATCTGCCAAAACGAAATTCATATCACGATGATTTTATATTAAAACTGGAAAACGGCAAGATATCTGTCAAAACACGCAAAGGGCGCAGAATTATCGGTTTTATCGACGGGCATCGCAACCTTTTTCCCCACGGAGGCATGTCGATCAACAGCAAAGACAGTCTTTTGGCAATAGCGGGGCAATATCCCCTGATATGGAATATTCGCGACTTGAAGACAGAATACTGTCTTGATTATAGATCAATGTTAAAGAAGATGCCCTATCTTACATTTCCCCAAAATGACGGACCTCCTCTTCAAACCACTGATTCCATACATATAAAACGAAACGATTACCATTACGGTTATCAGGATCATTTTATGTGCAGCTTTGACAATATGGATGTTCTCTGGATTGGAGGATACGCCTTTGGAATAACAAAATGGCTCTTAGGGAAGAAAAGAGGATATCTCATAGGTTACAAAGGCACGGATGGCGCGCCTATATACGCCTTCTCAGATAACGGACAGTATATGTCAGCGGCAACATACCAGGGACTTAATATGGGAAACCTCCAAAATGGCGATCTTAATTATGTAAAGAGTTACGGAGATCCCCACTATAAAGTGATTTACGGCATGTCCAAGCCATTCGGCAACGGTATGTTCGCCACAGCGCACGACAACGGAAGCATCATGGTCGGCAGGCATGGAGATACGGATTTTTCAAAAAAACTTTTTCACTCCGACACCCCGATGCACCATGTGACTGTCTCGCCCGATGAACAACGGCTGATAGCCGGAGGTCAGATGGGCAATCTTTATGAGATTCCGATTTCAAACCCGGAAAAATGGCTGCATTACAATACCGACGCGCTGAATTTGTCGGTGATATGGAAATCATGCTTCCTTGACAACGAAAGATTCGTAATCGGCGACAGCGACGGACAGATGGCTTTCTGGACCAGCGGAACCAAGAATCCACGCAAGACACTGCATCCCCATGGAGCGGCCGTCAGAGACCTGGGAATGACACATTCCGGAAAGTTTCTGATCTCATCCGATGCACAGGGTTCAATCGCTTTTTGGGATCCCGCCTCGGAGAAACTCCTCGCCACAGGCTATAGTTTCGACCATGGCAAAAACTATCTGTTCATTACACCCGACAATTATTACAAAGGTTCCAAAGGGGCATTCGGCAACGTGCATTTTGCCCGAGGAGTGGATATATTTCCGCTTGAGCAGTTTGACCTGCGGTTCAACCGTCCGGACATAGTGATGAAACGTCTCGGTGCGCCTGATTCAAAAACAGAGCCATACCGCAAGGCATGGCTCAAACGACTCCGAAGAATGGGATATAAAGAGGAGGCGCTTTCCGACGAGCTTCATGCTCCCGAACTGACAATAGCAGGCGAAGATGATATTGAGCCTGTCACTGCCGATCGCTTTATCTCCCTTGACATCAGCGCAAAGGATACTAAATATCTTCTTAAAAAATTCTTTATCAATCTGAACGGCGTGCCGCTATTGGGGAAAAACGGTCGCGATATTTCAGCAAAGAGAAGCAAGACTTTCCATTCGGTTGAGAAGGTGGAGCTATGCGAGGGAATGAATACTATAGAGATTTTTGCTATCAACGACGCCGGAGCTGAATCCTACCGCAAGACAGTGGAGATTGTCTGCGAACCTGCCGAAAAGAGGCAACGAAGACTTTTCATAGCAAGCGTAGGGGTTTCAAAATATGCCAAGCCGGATTTTAATCTGGAGTATGCCGCTAAAGATGCAACAGACATTTCATCACTTATGAAAAATGGCTCCGGATTCAGCGGAGTGGAGACTATCGTACTCACCGATAATGCATTTACGCCCGCCTCTCTGAAACAGATACGCGATTTCTTTTCCAAAGCGGGCAGAGATGACACCGTCGTGCTCTTTTATGCGGGACACGGACTTCTCGACTCCGACCTCAATTACTTCCTGAGCCATTATTCCATCGATTTCGATAATCCGGCATCCAACGGCATAGCGTACGAAGATTTCGAAAATGTGCTTGAAGGGGTGAAGGCGGTGCAAAGGCTCTGTCTTATAGATGCCTGCCATTCAGGAGAAATCGACAAAGAGGACTATCTGGCTGAAAATGTCTCGACCTTGAAATCCGGCACACTCAAATTCCGCTCCGCAGGATCGGGAATGAGGAAAACAAAGGGACATGGTGTGGCTCAGACCCAAGTGCTGTTCAATGAGCTGTTTATGGATATACGCTGGGGAATAGGCGCTACTATAGTTTCCTCTGCCGGAGGTATGGAGGCTGCGATGGAGAGCGGCGACTGGCAGAACGGACTCTTCACATGGTGTCTTAAAAAGGGGATTTCAGACGGCAGCGCAGACACCGATGGCGACAAACGTATCTCAGCCTCCGAACTTGGAGAATATCTATGCAAGGAGGTCAGCTCTATCTCCGGCGGAATCCAGACACCGACTATGCGCACCCAGAACTCACGCCACGATTTTTATTTGACAAACATTACGAAATAATAGCTTATATTACTTTCTCAAAGAAATTTTCGAAATGAAATTTTTTAGAATTCATACTTCCATAACCTTTATTATCATATTCACTTTCTGTAGCGCTCTTTCGTCCGCTCAGAACTCTTCTCCTGCCGAAAGAGTGGCGGAAGCACTCAAACAATATGTAAAGCTTTCAAAAAAGGGAAAGCAGAAGGAAGCATCCGACCAAATTTCACGGGCTGCATATATTGCGAAGGATCAATCATATAAGTTGGGACACCCGCTTGCTTCACTCGTGTCATATATAAATCTGCTTGATATGCGCGAACATCGACCCAAATCCAATATGTGGAACACCGCTTCGGATGTTTGCTTCTACGGAGCCAAGCCTGATGCTCCCGTACTTTCATACACGCTCACACTTGCCACTGCCGATGCCAAACTCGAGATGGGGAAAAGATGTAAGCCTCAGTACAAGGCTATATATTATTTGACTGCAAAATTTCTTCTTGATTCTTTACAGACACGAATCCCCGACCCGGATAATTTCGCCGCCTTGAAACCGGCTTTCAAGACCGCAGGATTCAATGTGTCGAAAGAGACTGCCGACCGGCTATATAAGGAGGTAAATGATTCTCTTGACAATCTGACGGCAAAGGAATGGTTTATGGCGGCGTGCAAGGCTGTAGACGACAACGATCTGAAGATGAGAGTGGATATTGTTGACTCATGCATCACAAAAGCCGAAGAAAAAGGCTACGGCGATGCCGCCGCCCTTTTGGGATACATGTTCCAGAATGGAATAATAGTAATAAAATCCAAACAAAAAGCCGATTCGTTATATGCCGAGGCTGCTGAAAAAGGAGGAATATGGGGTGGCATACAACATGCCAAGTCGCTTATAGATGCCGGGAAATATAAAGAGGCTTATGGATCTCTTTCCTCTTTCGAAAATCATGAGGGATTTTCAAGAGAAGGAGGCAATTACCTTCTCGGGCTTCTTGCCGAGAAAGGTATCGGGCAAGAATCGGGTAACGATGCCGCCAAACGGTACTATACAGCAAATTTACCGGTTTGCCGATGGAATAAATGGAAGAAAGACTCTCAGATCCGCATGGATTCAATTGATGTGAAGACATTTGAAGATGAACTCGCCGCCATGCGAAAGGAGAAAGGGACATACGACAAATGGAAAGCCAAAGATCTTGCAATAGTCGCGGATGCATATAAGAGTTTCAAGAAAAATGACAAATCCCTTGAGTTCAGAAAAATGGCAGCCGATAAAGGACATGGTAAATCGGCTTGCATATATGCGGTGGCACTATATGACAAAGATAAACGGAATCCCGAATTATTCCGAATACTCAGTTTAAACGAGAAATCGCAGTATCTTCCCCTTATCTATAACCTCGCAGTAGCTTATGTCTACGGCTATGGAACCGCACCCGACCATGAAAAAGCACGTAAATATCTTAATCTCTTTCTTGAGCTTGCCGAGGATGAGATGATCAATGATTATGACATAAAGGAATATATTCCCACAATAGGCGGGAAGGCATTTCTCGACCGGGACATAAAACGCGGTCTGCGACTGAAGAGCGTGCTCGATAGCTTTGAAAACCCCTCTGCGCTTTATAACTGGGGACATTACCGCCAGAACGACGCTCCCCGCGAAGTATGGCTGTATTTCCTGAAGAGAGCAGCTGCAAAGGGGAGCGAGAAAGCGGTGGCACGTCTGAAAAAGCTTGGTATCAATTGATGAGAACAACCCGCATCTTGTCCGATACAAGAGTGAGTGTCTCTTTCTCCTGGTCGACATAATAGACCGACAAGGTGGTGTCGAACGGAGGAATCGCCTTGCCGTCGATAGTGAAGATTTCAGGCGTTATCACAAAGGTCCCTTCGCGGTTTTCAACCATCTTGTTGATGGTCTCACCATTATAGGGATAGGAGATATAGAAAAATCTCTGGCTGTCTGTAGGCATTGCCGTTTTTATATCTATGGCATCCATAAAATAGAACGTGTCGTTGAGGATTGCACCGAGTTCGACGGCATTTGCCGGTGCGCCTCCGCGCGCCGACATCTTCTTCTCGCCTGATATATAGGAGTCAACGTCTGCCCATCGGTTTTTCATCGCCTTATCGCTGACTATCAGTTTTTGCAGCTTGGTGGAGATATCCATAACTTTCATAGCCTGACGATCTTTCTCCCATGTCACTTTCAAATTTCCGTCAAAAGTATCTCCTTTGGCAAGCTTCCTACCGCCGATAGTAACAGTCGGTGTATTCAGAAAGATTATTTTGTAGGTTACGGCTTCGGAAAGGAGTGCCGAAGATAAAAGCATGAGAAGTGAAAAGATTATTTTCATATTTTATCAGTATTTTTTTGTCGTTAGTATTTTTTAAGATTGAATTCACACCGGTTCTGGCATGAAAAGGATATTATCCGCAATCTGTAAGTGCAAATGAAATAAAAGCAAGTTATGAGTATTCCCGGGAACAACTGGTCGTGAAATTGCCCGAAGAGCCACCACTGCATTGCCGAAAGAATAACCAATATCAGAGAATAATTCACTCCCGACAGGCAGAATCTCCAGAAGGAAGGTAAATTTAACCGGAAGCCTCCGAATCCAAGCCATAGACAAATCAGCATATAGACCACAAACGATAAGGCGAGCGACCAATAGCCCACTCGATTTTTTTCATGACGCAACACTTCCAGCGCATTCAGAAGTATATATGGTCCCGCCATGCTTCCCTGGTAAGTGTCATGGAAATCCGAAACCGTAAAGTCTCCTATAATTATCGTCTTATCGCGTGCGAGTTCCCTTATATCGTTTTCATCATAGACATCAAGGAGATCTGTACCAAGATTATAGAAATATTTTTCTCCCGAATCATCATAGGATCCGGAAGGATGTATATCGAGAGGAAGGATCATGCAGTCCATATTGCGCCATGAATCCTTTGTACCGCCTGAATACATTCTTTTATATTTGGTCACCAAAGACTCCTCCCCTTTGTGAACGAACGGAAATTTCACCATATTACTTTCCAACATAGACACAGCATAAGATGACATAGCCATTTTCGCACTGTCTATTCTGCTCCCCTCCTGAGACACAAGTATACGAGGCATGGAATTGATTCTTGTAAAAAGAGCCGAATCAGATTCCGTTTCCAAAGCATCATCGAAAGCGATATCAAGTATAATGCCTTTGTAGCCCGGATCGTCCGCAAGTACCTCCAACAGACGGTTGAGCTTAAATCTGTCGGTGATGTCTATATTCCCAGCCGGCACTCCCATCTCATCGCTGATATCGGTTAGCATGCGGTCGTATCCTATGTTTATCAAAAGATAATCATCTGGGATTGTCCCATCATTATTTTCAAATATCCGTGAGACAAGATTCATATATTTGAGAGTGCCCTCCTCACCGCCTACAGATTGCGGACTGTCATCGGCAACGCACACCGCCACGATAATCAAAAAAGAGAACAAAACGCTGTTGACTATTATTCCTGCTTTATCGCACAATAGCCACCCAAGTATTGATGCTATACGTCTCCGAGTCCTGGAAAAGACCGGCTGTACAACGTTTGCCATTCGGCGCCATATATGACTCTTTTTCTTCAAAGGGGAAATTTATGTTAGATGGGACCAAACTTCTTTCGTATGAAAGATTTACAAAATTATAAAAATTTATGAACAACCGAAGAATATTCAAGTAACTGATAAAAATAATAAACAGATTGCATCAGGAGAAAAGATCCCCGACTGCATTTAACAATTTTATGGGAAGAGGACTGCGCTATAAATCTATTACTGCAATATATTTGGATATATGTGAATAAAATATTAGATTTGCGAGCAACATAACCCACGATTCATACAAAAGAATGTGGTTCTGTCTCAGAGATTATCCATATTTGCAACACATGAAGAAACTCCTTTTCAATTATTTTTTCATTATCCTAATGGCTACCTTGACGGGATGTGGCGAGGAAACCGTTCAAGTTACTGATGAAACGGAATCTTCCCGTAATAGCGCATCTTGCTCAGAAGGCACAGCATTCGGCAACCAGTCCGACAACGATGCCCCACGGTCATGCGGCAACATCATAGTGGCGCACAGATGCGGAGCTAAAGAAGGCAACCTCCCTGACAATTCTCTGGCAGCCCTGGATTACGCAATCTCGCTTGGAGTATATGCCGCGGAATGCGATATATACATAACAAAAGACAACAAGGTAATAGTGGCTCATGCCGACGGCTCAACCAAGATCAACGGCTTTTATCCCTGGGAAGCGACATTGGAGCAGATTCGCAAAAGTGGAGCTCTCAACAACGGAGAGGAAATCCCCACTCTCGACACATACATCGGACATGTTAAAGAATCCGGAGGATGTACAAGACTATGGATAGACCTGAAAATGATATCGCAGCCTTCGTCAATGCCAAAACAAACCATCAAGGCATTTGACAAGTCGATGGAGATAATCAAAGAAATGAAAGCCGAGAAATGGGTGGAATTCATTTGCACGGCAAACGCAGAGGTAATGACACATTGTTTCCCAATAGCCCGCGATGCCGGCATCCCTATCGGATGGATGGCAAACAAGTCCGGTTCATATTATGCGGCAAAAGGCTATGACTGGGCAAACCTTAACCTGAAATTCATGAATGACGCATCACACAGCGGAGACCGCACTCTAACCGAATTCTTCAACGCCGGGGTAAAGGTCAGCATATTCAACATCGATTCAAAAACCGACGCCGAGTACTACTTACCATACAAACATAGAATGAAAGGGGTATGCACAAATTACCCTGAGACCATGATGAAAATTTTCAACGCTCAATCCTCCGTACATGAAATCCGGGCAGACTGAAATTTTAAGGAAGCGCTCTAAATACAACCGTATCGATACGTTTGTGACAAATATATACGGTATAATCTATAACTTACTAACACTATGAACTCATGAAAAGTAAATTTAAATTATATGTAACAGCGTTGGTTTTTGGTTTGTACCTGGGGGCGGCTATCGCCTTGGCCGCCTCCTCAACGAAATCTTTGATTATTGATATTGTCTCTATTACATAAAGAATGGAGTCTGCGTTGATCGAGGGTTTAAGGCAGGGCGATTTTGAGGCGTTCAATCATATCTATGATTTGTATGCCCATAAGCTTCTTGGCTATGCCATTGCCCATATAAATTCGGAATCCGAAGCTGAAGACCTTGTTCAGGAGGTATTTATATCTTTATGGAAAAACAGGCAGAGTATAAAATGTTCTATTAAGTCATACCTGTTCACAGCTTTGAAGAAGAGAATAATCTCCTCATGGAGAACTACGGTTCAAAGCCAAATGTATACAGACTATGTTGAATTGATGGAGCTGAATATTTCCGATTCCGGTATTCCTCCGATTGAATATACGGAGTTTTGCAACAAGGTTTCAGCCTTGGTCAATTCTCTTCCTGCAACCCAACGGGAGGTTATAAGGCTGTCGCGTTTCGAGAATCTGTCTTATCCGGAAATTGCTGAGCGTCTTGGGTTGACCCATCAATCAGTAAAAAATGCCTTATCCAAGGGTCTCTCGACCCTTCGTAAGTATCTTCCATTATATCTTATCGTTATAAATCTATTGCAGAAATGAAGGAGCTAATCAATAAATATAAGTCCGGAAGTTTGACTTCAGAGGAACTTGTGAGATTACGGGAATTGCTCGATACCGCCGATGACAAGATCTTTCGGGAAATATTTGGAACGGAGGATACCCTTGATTCGTATGGCTGTGACAAAATGGAGGCACTGTCAAGGATGAAGAGAAACATTGACCGAACCATCATCAAGACTGAGGCATATCGCCGTAAATCGGGGAATACATTTTTTAAAGTTGCCGCCGCAATCGCTGCTGTTGTCATCCCAGCACTTGTGATTCTGTGTATATATATCTATAAGAATCCGGCAGAAACGTGGACACCGGCAACATCCATGTGCACTGTAACCACGGGTGCGAATGAGAAATCCACTGTTATGCTCCCCGATGGATCGGAGGTTATGATGACTGGTATGTCTCACCTCAGCTTCAATACAGCTGAAGGTCCGGCATGCCGGAGCATTGAATTTTCGGGAGAAGCATATTTCAACATCACACACGATTCCAAACATCCTTTCCTCATAAATACTGGGAATATGATTGTGAAAGTATACGGCACGTCTTTCAGCCTGTCTGCAAGGGAGGGTTCCGAATGCTCCGGAGTTATGCTTGACAAAGGGTCTGTGGAAATAATATCATGTGAAAATAACCATATGGTAAAATTATCTCCGGGTGAAATGGCTGTTTTCAATAGGAAAGACAACAGCATCACTGTCAATCCGATGAATGTAAGGGAAGATGAGTCCCATGCATTGACAGCTGAGACAAAGACACCGTACGGATCGGAGGAACAATCAATTGGACCTACGGAAACGCGTCATGAGATTCCTGTCTGGGCGTTTGAAGGAATAAAGCTTAACAATGTCAGCCCTGATTCATTGATCCGTATAATAGAAAAAACATATAACGTGAAACTGAATCCGCCGATAACCGGTGCCATCACGGATAATTTCACTGGCACTTTGCCCGACAATGACCTGAACCGCGCTTTATATATCCTCAGCAGAATCTACAGATTCGATATGCCCTTCACATTGAAAAAGGAAGAATAGCCATAAACAACTTCTTAGAAACTGTTTAAATTTATTTTCAGAGGATTTTGAGATGTATTTTTGAGAGGTTTTTACAAGCTGAAGAGGGAGAAACCTGACGGTTTCGACCGATGAGACTTGGTGAAAACAGCCAAAAAGACACTCAAAATGCCTGAAAGAAACACTATATAATTTTTTTCGTAATAAATTTAAACAGTTTCTTAATTCCCATTTATCTGACTGGCTGGTTGTCTCTCCTCGACAAGTTTTGTAGTTTTTATTGAAAATATGTTTAAAAACATTAAAATCTGATATTACGAATGGATGTCTGATGCGACTTATAAAGTGAATAGAATTTATATTTACCTAACATCAGTATCCACTAATGCTACAGATTTGTGAAACTCATGAATTTATAAAGAAACCCCTGCGATGGTTCTGGTTTCTTTTATTTTGCTTCACGACAATTATATGCGTGAATGCACAGAAAACGGAGACGCTGACATTAAACATGAAGAATGTTTCTTTGCAGCAAATTTTAAAGGAGGTCGAGGACAAGACAAAATGGGAATTCTCATATAAGGCAACCTCCATCGACAATAAACGCATTCCCTCTTTTAATTGCACGCATGCAACTTTGCGTCAGGTTTTGGACAAGGCTTTCGCCGGCACAAACCTTACATATGAAATCATTCCGCCAAATTCCGTTGTTATTCTGGAAAAATCCAACGGTCGTAAATTAAATGTTAAATCTTCAGCCAACACCATCAACGGCATTGTTGTGGATAAGACCGGAGAACCATTGATAGGCGCAACCGTCATTGTTAAGGGAAGCAAGGAATTCTCTGTCACAGACCTTAATGGAAAGTTTTCCATAACGACAAAACCGGATGCGGTGCTTCAGATTTCATATGTCGGCTTTGCCCGTAAACTTGTTCCTGTAAATGGAAAGGACGATTTGCGTATCGAGCTGCTGGACGATTCCAACACTATGGACGAATTGGTAGTGGTGGGCTATGGACAGATGAAAAAAGCGGATCTTACCGGTGCTGTCGCCAATGTCACTCAGAAAGAGATGGCCATAAACCGCAACACCACAGTGGCCCAGGCTTTGCAAGGAACCATGCCGGGAGTTAACGTGACGAGAACATCCGGTGCTCCGGGCGATGATGCTTCAATCCTGATCCGCGGAGTAACCACCATCAACGATTCTAGTCCGCTTATCATAATCGACGGTGTTCCTGATGATCTGAACTCCGTGAACACTTCCGACATCGAAAGCATCTCGGTGCTCAAAGATGCGGCCTCCGCCTCCATCTACGGAGCCAGAGCGGCTTCAGGCGTAGTATTGGTGACTACAAAACGGGCAAATGCCGGAAAAATGAAAGTGGAATACCAGGGATCTGTCGGTTTCGATATGGACACGGATCATCCCGATGTAGTAGACGTTCAGACCTACATGCGCCTTCGCAACGAAGAGGCGTGGAACCAGAACGGCAACCCCGACCCTTCGGTTGAAAAAAACATCTATGCCACATTCCCGAAAGAGAATATAGCCACCTGGCTTGAGAAGAACGCCGAGAATCCCGACCGTTATCCCATCACCGATTGGAGGTCTGCTATGATCCGCAAGACAGCTCCCTTCACAAAACATACCCTGAGTTTCCAAGGTGGCACAAAAAACATCCGCAGCAAACTCACAGCCAACTATGAATTCTCGGAAGGTCTTTATGACCATTATGATTACCAGCGTATAATGGTGCGCACCTCAAATTTCCTGAAGATGAACAAATGGCTGAGCGTCACTCTTGATGCCAACTATTACAACAACACCACCCACAAACCGGTGATCAACCCCCTTAAACGCTGTATCGAACTCGACCCGAACCGCGCCTACCAAAACAGCGACGGAACTGTCGCCGTGGGACACGCCCATATCAACCCCTGGGCGCAGCTGCATTACGGCGGATTCAACAACACTTGGAAAGACAATCTCACAGCCAAAGCCTCAATCATTATCACTCCTTTAAAAGGATTGACTATAACCGGAGTGATAGCTCCAGGTTTTTACTGGAACCGCACTAAGAAATTCTCAAAAATCGTCAACGACTATTCTTGGGACGGTATCCAGGGAACTGTCACAAGCCAGACTTCCAACGACCTCACCGAACAGCGCAACCACCAGCGCACGCTGACCAAACAGCTTTTAGCCAACTATAACGCAACATTCAAGGAAGACCACAGCCTCAGCGCACTGCTTGGATACGAAGACTATCACCATCGCTATGAGCCTATGTCAGGCAATACCATAGGAATGGCTGTCGATTCATATCCGTTCTTCGACAATGCCAACAAAAACAATGAGACAATCCTGGGAAAATTGACCGAAAACTCATACCGTTCCGTATTCGCCCGGGTCAATTATTCGTATGTCTCACGCTATCTTTTCCAAGCCAACTTCCGATGGGACCGCAGTTCTCGTTTCGGCAATAAATACCGTAACGGATATTTCCCCTCATTCTCGGCAGGATGGGCTATCAGCGAAGAGAAATTCATGAGAGACGTGAATCCCGCGAGCCTGAGCTTCCTGAAGCTCCGCGCTTCATACGGCACCCTCGGCAACGAGCGCATTGGTGATTACCCCTATTTCTCTACCCTCCAAATGGGGAACTCTATTTTCGTCGACAGCAGTGGAAAACTGGTATCCGCTAATACTGGAATTGTGGCGGCATATGCAATTAGCGACATATCATGGGAAACGACTCACAGCTGGGATATCGGTCTTGACGCAAGTTTCTTCAACTCCCGTCTTTCAGTGGTGTTCGACTGGTATTGGAAAAAAACAAAAGACATGCTTCTGGCTGTCCAAATTCCCACTTTCATGGGTGTCGACAACCCAAACCAAAACGTTGGAGACATGAATACAAAAGGCTTCGACCTGCAGCTCAACTGGCGCGACAGGATCGGAGACTGGACATATTTCATAGGCGCAAACCTTTCGGATTACAAATCCATTATGGGCGACATAGGAGGCACTGTGCAACTTGACGACACCAACGGCTTCATTACATGCCAAGGAGAGGAATTCCAGTCATTCTATGGTTACATCTGCGACGGCATATTCCAGACTTCCGAAGAGGTAGCGACATCACCGCTCCTCTATCCCGGTCTTACAAAACCAGGCGACCTCAAGTTCCGCGACATATCCGGAGCCGAGGGCAAAACTGACGGCACCATATCTCCCGAATACGACAGAGTTGTGCTCGGAAGCTCGCTGCCGCATTTCCTTTTCGGATTCAATCTGGGAGTTGAGTGGAAAGGGATAGAACTCAACGCTATATTCCAAGGAGTCGGCAAGCAGAATGTAAGACGCACCCGCGCCATGACCACTCACACTTCCTCATATTACAACTATCCCTCGGCAAGCATGGGAAAGTACTGGAGCTATTTCAACGACAATTATTTCAACGGAGTTGACACTCAAGACATCTTCAGCACGCCTGAAGAAAGAGCCTCGGCAATATATCCCCGTCTCGACACAAAGAACTATAAGAACAATTACATGGAGATGACCGACAAATGGATGTTCAACGGTGCATACCTACGGTGTAAGAGCATAACGCTGGCCTATAATTTCCAGAAAAAAATCCTCAAAAAGCTCCACTTGTCAAGCCTTAGAGTTTTCGCTTCCGGCTCAGATCTTTTTTGCTTCAGCCATTATCCGGACGGATGGGATCCCGAGACTAAAAACGACGGCTCTTCATATATTGCCAAATCATTCAATTTCGGTGTGAAAATAAGTTTCTAATAAGTTCTTCAATATCAAAAAAAATGATTAAAAAAATAATATACGGTGCAATAGCCTGCTGCGCTCTTTGCATGGGAGCCTGCGCACAGATTGACATTGAACCATTGTCCCAGCCCACGAAAGAGACATGGTATAAAAACGCCCAGGAAATACGCATGAGCACTGACGCGCTTTACAGCTACAAGCAATGGATTCTCGAATCCAAAAACCCGTTCAATTTCGACACATGGACTGACGACTGGTTTCAGAACGCGGCAATCTCAGATCCCGGACCGACAGGAAACATTGCCTCCGACCTCACGCTGATAGTCAATTACTGGAAAACTACTTACGGAGCGATCAACAATGCCAATATCATTATCGAGAATTGCGCCCGTCTGGCTGATTCTGCCGAAGCGACGGAGATCAGCCGTTTAGAAGGCGAGGCCAGATTCCTGCGAGCCACATTCTATTCCTATATCCTTTTCTTCTGGGGAGACTGCCCCTATTACACCAATGACATAACCATCTCGGAAGCGAAAGCGATGTCGCGCACACCGAAAGAGAAGGTGCTCCAAAACATATATCAGGATTATGACGAAGCGTATAAACTTTTGCCGGACAAAAATGTCGGGAAAGCATGCAAATCTATGGTAGCTCCGTTTAAAGCACGCGTAGCCCTCTGGATGGGAGACTATAAAACGGCAGCCGACGAGGCATGGAAATGCATTGAATCCAAAGCCTATTCCCTCGACAAGAGTTTCGCAGATGTGACATCTCCCGACAGCAATTCGGAGGAATGGATAATGACATTGAAAAGGAGCGCATCTCTTGACAACTCCTCACGCTTCCCAACTACCAACTATGTTCCACGCATAGTATCCGGATACACAGGCAACCGTGGGCCCTCGTGGGAGCTTCTTCTATCTTTCCTCTGCACCGATGGTCTTCCTGTAGACAAATCACCCCTTTACGATCCTCACAACCCATTCAAAAACAGAGACCCGCGCTGTGCAGAGACTATCGTGCCGTTCGGAGAAATTTTCCTCGGATTCGAATATGACCCCGGAAAAGAGAAAGTGCTCAATGTGGCAACCGGCAAGAAGGTGAAAAATTCGTCATCTCCTCTTGTTGACAACGGAGCGCCGACAAGCGCACTACATCTGAAGAAAGGTGTTGACGAAACGTGGGCCGACGACAAATATGCTGAAAATCAAGTACCGGTGCTACGTTTTGCCGATGTGCTGCTTACATATGCCGAGGCCAAGATAGAACTCGGAGAAATCAACGATTCGGTGCTCAAGGCAATCAATGATGTCCGTTCCCGAGCATATAACGGCACAGGGATCAACGCACCGAAAGTAGAGACAAGAGACCAGGCGGAACTCCGCAGCCAGATACGTTTCGAGCGCCGAATGGAGTTCGCATTCGAAAACAAGAGATATTTCGACATCATACGCTGGCGTCTCGCGGAAACATGCATGAACCGCCCGATGTATCAATGCCTTCAGGGAGTAGTCAAAGGCAGCGACCTCTCCAAGCAGATTGCCTCCGGCGATTTCTTCTTCACAAACAAGGCTCTGCCTGTTGTCGACAAAAACGCGCTTGTCGATATCAAGCCATTGCTGGAAACCGGCACGATACGCCAGCATATCGCACGCTCTTTCCCTAAGCGTCAGTATCTTTTCCCGATTCCGGTCTATGATATAATGACTGCTCCCGGGATGAAACAGAACGAGGGATATTAGAGCCTACATACTTGCGAAGATCCGGAAACAGCAGGATCTCCCTTCTCATCAAAATCATACATAACAACGCCATAATGCATAATATATATGAACAATAAATTCTTAATTCCCCTCTCACTCGCCTTGGGTCAGGCGGCTACAGGACAGGCGGCTCAGCCGAAAACTGCAGAGACAACCGAAAGCGGTCGCCCGAATATCCTGTGGATCATTGCCGAAGACATGACGCTCGACCTCGGATGCTACGGATGCCCGGCAGTCAAGACTCCGAATATAGACAAACTTGCCGCAGAAGGGGTTATGTATACCAATGCCCGCTGCTGCGCTCCGCTGAGCTCACCGACGCGGTCGGCGATGCTTACAGGACTGCACCATACAATCACATCCTCCCACAATCACCGCAGCAACCGCGACAAAGCCCTGCCCGACTCCATAAAACCGTTTACCCATTATCTCCGCAATGCCGGATATACATGCGTGCTCGGAGACCGCGACTGTTTTGAAAATCACAATAACACTACAAGCGACCACGAATCAAGCAGAAAAATCGACTGCAACTTCAAATATGAGCCAACGGGCGAATATGACGGAAAAACAAAGTTTGGACTTTTCGACAAACTTTATGACACAGACTCCTCCGACAAACCCTTCTTCAAACAAGTGACACTCTACGTCACACACCGTGGCGACTGGTGGAAGTCAATCCGTGAGAAATCCTTGCATCCTGTGAATCCGGCAGAGGTTAAACTTCCACCCTATATGGCAGACCACCCTAAAATCCGCGAGGAATATGCCTGCTATCTCGACCAGGTGGAATACATGGATGCTGAAGTAGGAATGCTGATGAAGAAACTTGAAGACAACGGTCAGCTTGACAACACGGTTGTAATATTCATCGCCGACAACGGACGCGCCGACATAAGAGCCAAAGGATTCCTTTATGATGAAGGTACACGCGTACCCATGATTGTCTGGGGCAAAGGTATCGGACATGCCGTGGTAGACGATCTTGTGAGCGAGCTTGACATCACCGCCTCGGTACTCAGACTGGCGGATGTGGAACAGCCATCGTACTATCAGGGGAAGCCTCTCGCCATATTCGATCCGGGAAGTAAAGGGGGACATGAATTTCTCTACACAGCCCGCGACACATGGGACGAGGTGATGGAATGCATACGGGGTATCAACGATAACAGATATGTCTACATCCGCAATTATTTTCCACAGGATCCTTACGACCAACACCACATTTACATGGATCTTTACCGTCCCGCGCTTCACATCATGCGCAGACTGAAAAAAGAGAACAAGCTGAACGAAACGCAGCTCCTTTTCCTTGCCGATTCGAAACCTGTTGAGGAACTTTACGATTATACATCGGATCCATATTGCGTCAACAATCTCGCCGCATGCCCGGAGATGCTCGGTGTGCTCAACCGCATGAGGGGATACATGGACGACTGGAACCGCAACAACTACGATGCAGGAATAGAAGACCGTCTGACACGTAAACTCGATGACAACCGCAAAGACGAGAACCGACCGCGATATTTCGTGCAGAAATATCATCCCGATGAATGGAAGAAGCTTCTTGATGGAGAGATATGCGACAAATATGACCAGTGGAAAAAGGAACTGAAAGAAAAACAGAATAAGAAATGAAACGTTTTTTCATAATCATGGCATTTGTCGCGGCACACGTCAACGTTGTCTCAGCATGGGGAATATTGGGGCATACCACTGTGGCCAAGATAGCCGAGAACAATCTTACTCCCAAAGCAAGACAGGAGCTTGCCCGATATTTCGGAAAGCAGTCGATAGTGTTCTACGCAACCTATCCTGACTATTACCGATCGAAATGGCTGTATGATTTCGGCTTTGACCCTGTCGGAGATGTAGGAAAGCGTGTGAATGTGTATCCGCACACTTTCGAAGTCGACAAGGATTTTAAAGCTTTCAGAGGATTCAACGACAATGGGCGCTATGTGAAGAATTGCGTCCATTTCATCAAACAGTTCTCCGATGAACTGCACGACCGGAAATGCCTCAGCGATTCCATCGTGAAATGGAAGGTTATCATGATTGTGCATCTTGTAGGCGACATGCACTGTCCGGAACATATCCAATATAACCCGGAAGACATGTCTATCGGCAAATATAATGTCAGGTTCGACAGTCGCAACATCAAATACCACACACTCTGGGACGAGGAGATTCTGACACGCCGCAATCCGTTCGGATACAGCGACACAGCCCTCCTGCTCGACACCTGGAGCGATAAGAAGATAGCCGAAACAGCAAAGGGAGATCCGTACGACTGGGCAGAGGAGTCGGCACGGTTGTCATACCCCGTGCATGCCTATAAAGCAGGGGTAGAACTCAAACACGTGAAATATCTCAATGAATTTACCCCTCTCGCCGAAGACCAGATACGCAGAGCTGGTTACCGCCTTGCCGCCCTCCTTAACGACATATTCGGGAAATAACAGCATCGTCCCGACATACGGGAGATGGGTATCATATTTTAGAGAGGGTGTTGCAGAACTTTAGATTCTGCAACACCCTCTCTAAAATTGTAATAAGGATTAGAGTTTTGGAATTATTAATAATTGTTATTGACCGGAATGAAATTGTAAAAATGAAAAATAATCCGTAATTTTGCATATTGCAAGCAGATGCAGCAATGATCTCATCAGACTTTCTACTTGATGTGAAAATGAGTTCAATAGATATTTTGACTGCAAGTGCAAATTTTAACCCATTCCAAATTAACTGAAAAATGGCAAAACAGGAGGATGTCTTCAAAACGATAATAGCGCATGCCAAAGAGTATGGCTTTGTTTTCCAATCAAGTGAAATTTATGACGGTCTTTCCGCTGTATACGACTACGGTCAGAACGGTGTGGAACTAAAAAACAATATCAAGCGCTATTGGTGGGAGGCGATGACAATGCTCCACGACAACATCGTAGGCATAGACTCGGCAATCTTCATGCACCCCACAATCTGGAAAGCATCCGGACACGTCGACGCATTTAATGACCCGCTGATAGACAACCGCGACTCCAAGAAACGTTATCGTGCAGATGTCCTTATCGAGGACGAGATAGCAAAATTCGACGATAAGATCAACAAAGAGGTTGCCAAGGCGGCAAAACGCTTCGGCGAGAGCTTCGACGAGGCAATGTTCCGTCAGACCAATCCCCGCGTTCTTGAAAATGCAAAAAAACGTGAAGAGCTTCACACCCGTTTCTCGGAAGCGATGAATGCCAATGATCTCGCGGAGCTCAAACAGATTATTCTGGATTATGAAATTGTCGATCCTATCAGCGGCACACGCAACTGGACTGACGTCCGCCAGTTCAACCTTATGTTCAAGACAGAGATGGGCTCTACCGCCGATGGAGCGATGGACGTATATTTACGTCCTGAAACAGCACAAGGCATTTTCGTAAACTATCTCAACGTACAGAAAACCGGTCGTATGCGTCTCCCCTTTGGTATCGCACAGATAGGAAAGGCTTTCCGTAACGAGATCGTGGCCCGTCAGTTCATCTTCCGTATGCGCGAGTTCGAACAGATGGAGATGCAGTTCTTCGTTCGCCCCGGAGAGGAGCTCAAATGGTTTGACTTCTGGCGCCAGACACGCCTCAAATGGCACAAGAATCTTGGTCTCGGAGATACGAAGTACAGATTCCACGATCATGAGAAACTGGCTCATTACGCAAACGCCGCCACCGATATCGAATTTGAGATGCCTTTCGGGTTCAAGGAGGTCGAAGGTATTCACTCTCGTACAAACTTCGACCTGTCGCAACATGAGAAATATTCAGGCAAAAAAATACAGTATTTCGATCCGGAACTCAACGAAAGCTATGTTCCGTACGTTATTGAGACATCAATCGGCGTTGACCGCATGTTCCTGAGCGTGTTCTGCAGTTGCTATGAGGATCAGAACCTCGGCAACGGCGACAAGCGTGCAGTACTGCACTTCCCGGCTCCGATAGCTCCGGTGAAATGTGCCGTTCTCCCGCTTGTTAAGAAAGACGGACTTCCTGAGAAAGCCCGTGAAATCCAGCATCGTCTGCGCTTCGACTTCACATGCCAGTATGACGAGAAAGACTCTATCGGAAAACGTTACCGCCGTCAGGATGCAATCGGTACCCCTTACTGTATTACAGTTGACCACCAGACTCTTGAGGACGGTACCGTGACACTCCGCGAGCGCGACTCAATGGAACAGAATCGTCTCTCGGTTGATGAGCTTGAAGCTATCCTGAAAGAGAAAGTAAGTCTTAATACATTGTTACGCAAATTATTATAATGAAAAGATTTAAAAAATTCATATTCACAGTCATTGCAGTCCTCGCTCTTACATCTTTGAGCTCATGCAATTATAACAGCCTCGTAGAGAAACAGCAACAGGTCGATCAGAGCTGGGCGCAGGTTGAAAACCAATATCAACGACGTGCAGATCTGATCCCCAATCTGGTAAATACAGTAAAGGGATATTCTTCACATGAAGAGGAGACTCTTGTAAAAGTTACAGAAGCTCGCGCAAAAGCAACCTCTATAACTCTGCAGGCTGACGATCTGACAGAGGAGAATCTGGCACGATATCAGCAGGCACAGAACGAACTCTCCTCGGCTCTGAAATCATTGTTGGCAGTGAGCGAGGCATATCCGGATCTGAAAGCCAATGAGAGCTTCATGAATCTGCAGACACAGCTGGAGGGCACGGAAAACCGTATCGCGACAGAACGCAAACGCTACACAGAAAGCGTTCAGACATATAACACGGCTATCAAGAAGTTCCCTACTGTAATATACGCAGGTTGGTTCGGCTTCAAAGAGAAACCCCAATTCAAAGCCGAAGCAGGAGCCGAGAAAGCGCCTGAAGTAAAATTCTAACAAGACGATAAAGATATGAAAAAATTTATATATCTCCTGCCTGTTTTTGCAATGCTGTTTACGTCTTGTCTCGATGATGACAATGATGATTCTACATTTGATTATTCAACATGGAGAAAACTCAACGACGAGTATGTCACAAAAATGGAGAATCTTACCGACGATAACGGCGAGAAAGTATACACAAAGGTTACACAGGATTGGGCACCTAAAGACTTCGTGCTGATCAAATGGCACAACGACCGTACTCTTACAGAGAAGAATCTTGTTCCTCTGAGCAATTCCACAGTAAACATAAAATATGAGATGGAGGATGTGGAAGGCAAGGAGCTTGATAATTCATACAGTCTTACAGTCAATGGAGACAGCATATATCAAAGCCAGCCGAATCAGAATATTCTTGGAATGTGGATTGCAATGACGACACTTCACGAAGGAGACTCTGTGACTCTTGTAATACCATCAGAGTCCGGATACGGTCTATTGGAGAGAGATCCGGTAAAACCGTTCTCGACCCTTATTTACCACATGAAGCTCACCAAGGTTGTAAAATATGACAAGTAAGAAACTGTTAAAGAGCCTGTACATACTCATATGAAAAACATATCGCATTTTGGAGCCATCCTTCCTATTGCAGCCTTGATGCTGAGCGGCGGGGTGGCTTCCGCTTTCACTCTACGTCACTTCAAGGCGTCAAAACCTGTCGAAGTCAATATCCCGGCAGTTCCCGATTCCCTCAAAAACGAAAACGCTTTTTCCAAGGAGCATCTTCTGGAATCGGCTCTCCCTGCTTCTCTGCAATACCAGAGACAGAACTGGACCACTATGACAGCGGATTCCGGAGGTAGACTCAAGCTGCTTCCCGCAGCTTCCAGACCACGTTTGCAGTCGTTCAAGACAAATCTGCGTTCTCCACGCTTCTCAAAGGGTTCACTTGTACTTCACACCAAAGGGATGGGGAATCTGATCGTCGACGGTATATCGGTTGCCAAGAAAGCGACTGTCGACACAATAGCCGGCGAGGCGTCAGCCCCGCTATCTCTCAATCCTGAACAGGATTATGATATCCAGATCAATATAGTGACTATGCCTGACGAGCCGGGTGTTCCGGAATTTAATGTTGAATATATACCGGATGCGGAATTCGGGGATATCTTGCCGGCGGAGGATATGTACAGTACGCGTCGCTTCTCTGTAAAGCAGACAATGACCGGAGAACGCGTATACAAGTCACAGCTCTCGCCGGACGGCAAATATATTCTTCTGAAATATTCCAGACGTTTCAATCAGACAGAATGGACAAACAGAGCTTCGATTGTAGAGACCAACACGGGTAAAGTCATTTCCGAGAATATAGACAACTCCTCGGAATGGATGCCGGAAGGCGCCACATTATACCACACCGTGAAACAGCCTGACGGGTATATTCTCGTTGCGACTTACCTGCCATCGTTAAGGTCGGAAACCATTGCAAGGAATCTGCCCGATGGAAATTTCACAATGCTTCCGGACGGCAATACACTGATATATTATAAAGAGATCGAGGGTAAGAAGGATTCAGGAGATATGCGCCGCATCCTTGGTCCGGATGACCGCATACCCGGAAACCGGAACCGCTCATATCTGATGAAATATGAAATATCGTCACACATATCCACACCTCTGACCTATGGAGGAGCCACGACCTCCCTTCTCGATATTGACAGGACAGGAAGAAAAATCCTCTATATGAGTTCAGAGAACCGACCGGAGGAATATCCCTTCTACTTCAACAATCTCATTGAGCTTGATCTGAACACACTGCATACAGACACAATCATAGCCAACGATCCATATATCAACAGTGCGGTCTACTCTCCTGATGCACACGAACTGTTTATAACAGGAAGTCCGTCGGCTTTTGAAGGAATCGGCAGGAACTGCGGAGACCATGAGATTGCAAATGATTTCGACACACAGGGATTTATCTACAATATCGACAATCGTGAGGTACGAGCCATTACCAAGGAGTTCAATCCGGCATTACAAGGAGGCGCGATATGGAATCCCGCTGACAATACAATCTATTTCCGCGGTGAGGACGGTTTCTATACAAACCTGTATTCACTCAATCCCAAAAGCGGTTTTATCAAACGCCTGAATCCGGAAAACGAAACTGTCACAAGTTTCTCTGTGGGTGACGCTCAGAGCCGGTGGCTGACCTACTGCGGAGGTGGATTCACTAACACAGGTTCAGCCTACCTGATCTCCTTGAAAACCAACAAAGTCACCTGTCTCGCCGATCCGATGAAGGAGGAACTTGCGGGTGTCAGATTCGGTAAGATGATACATTGGTCATTCACATCGTCGGACGGCAGTGTCATAGACGGTTATGAATGCCGTCCCCCGGACTTCGATCCTAAAAAGAAATATCCTCTGATAGTCTATTACTACGGAGGCACCTCTCCCTCTACTGCAGCTATCACTAATCCATATTCACCGCAGGTGTTCGCTTCACGCGATTATGTTGTATACGTTATAAACCCGAGCGGGACAACAGGTTACGGGCAGGAATTCTCCGCACGTCACGTAAACACCTGGGGGAAACGCACAGCCGAAGATATAATAGAGGGTGTAAAGGAATTCTGCAGACAGCGTAAATATGTCGATGACAAGAAGATCGGTTGCCTTGGCGCCTCATATGGCGGATTCATGACCGAATACCTACAGACTTTGACCGATATCTTCGCAGCTGCTGTCTCCCATGCCGGCATCTCCAATGTAACAAGCTATTGGGGCGAAGGTTCCTGGGGTTATTCCTACAATGCGATTGCCGCTGCCAAAAGTTATCCGTGGACAAATCCTGACCTGTATACAAAACAGGGGTCTCTCTTCAACGTAGACAAGATACACACACCGTTATTGCTTCTGCACGGCACTGCCGACACAAATGTGCCGATCGGAGAGAGCATACAGCTATTCAATGCTCTGAAATTATTGAACAGGGAAGTCGAATTCATAACTGTTCAGGACGAAAACCACGTAATCACTAATTTCGATAAGAAGATTCTTTGGCAGAACACGATAATGGCATGGTTCGCCAAATATCTTCAGGATGATCCGCGCTGGTGGGATGAATTATACGGAAAATAATAAAATGAAAAACAATAATATAAAATATCTGCCTCTCGTTTTCGCCGCTCTGTTGGCGGCATCCTGCTCGCATACCGACAAAGGAGAGGAATCAGCCGCTGAAATCGAGGCAGCGATGATGGAGGGACGCGAAGCGGCAAAAATATTTGTAAACCGACCGTGGCGCGACACGGTCGAACTGCAGAGCCGTCTTCTCGAAGCCAGATCTCACAGGGCAAAATATGATACACTTGGTCTTAAAAGATGTGCCGAGGCATACGACTCAGGTTTTGTCTCGACTATCCGTACTGTCAATCCCGATGTGGCAAATCAGATTAAATGATTTTCATCCATGACTATAAAACCGGAAATAGCCCGGCTTCTGCAGACTGAAGCCGAAAGAATAAATAACCCTGCATTCATAACCGAGGATCCTGTTCAGTTTCCCCGCAGGTTTTCAAAACTTCAAGATATTGAAATAGTCGCTTTTCTATCCGCCATCATTGCCTGGGGTAGACGGACCATGATATGCCGCGATGCGGAAAGGATGCTCAACCTTATGGATAATGATCCTTATAATTACGTAATGGACGAAGGATATCTTGACCTTGACCCCGGTCTGAACCTACACCGCACGTTTTTCGCATCCCACTTTCAATATTTTCTAAAAGGATTGCGTGAAATCTACAGACAGCATGCCAGCCTTGACGCATTTGCAAAAAGCAGAATGGTCGGTGGCGATGAAGCACCCGCCTGGAAGCTTGTAGAGGAAATGGAGAATGTGATGCGTACGGTCAACGACGGAAAGGACTGTTCCCAATGTCTTCCGGTAAATCTCAAATCCACGGCACTCAAACGTATCAACATGGCTTTACGATGGCTTGTGCGTGACGACGGGATTGTGGATATGGGTGTATGGAAGTCAATTCCCAAAAGCAAACTGTATATTCCGCTTGATGTGCATGTCGGCAACACGGCACGCAGTCTCGGACTGCTTACACGCAAAGCCAATGACCGCAAAAGCGTGGAACTAATTACAGAAAGCCTTCGCACACTTCGTCCTGATGATCCTGCGGTTTTTGATTATGCATTATTCGGAATAGGAATCGAAGAAGCCAAAAACAAGTAGCTGCAAATTTTCCACAACAACATAATGAACAACATATTTAAATTTATAGCAGGCGTTTTGATACTGTTCTGTGGATTGAGTTCATTTGCCACAGAAAATCCCAAACGCGAATTCCGAGGGGCTTGGCTCCATGTCATAGGTCAGACACAATGGCAGTCGAAGTCTACCGAACAGGCTAAACAGTATATACGCGAACAACTCGACAAACTGCATGACGCAGGATGCAATGCCGTTATCTTCCAGGTACGCCCTACTGCCGACGCACTATACAAATCGGAACTGGAACCATGGAGCGCATGGCTCACCGGCAAGCGCGGAAAGGCTCCGGAACCGCTTTGGGATCCTCTGGAGTACTGTCTTGAAGAAACACATAAACGTGGAATGGAATTTCATGCATGGCTTAATCCTTACCGCGTAACTTCCAATGAGAAAGATACCCTTCCGGCAAATCACATGGCATTTAAAAAACCGCACCTCTTCTTCCGCTACCGCGGTCAAGTGCTTTTTGATCCGGCATGGCAGGAGAACCGCGATTTCATATGTGAGGTTGTCAGGGATATAACCAGACGATATGATGTGGATGCCATTCACATCGATGACTATTTCTATCCATATCCAAAAAAGGGATTGGATATTCCCGATCAGGCAAGCTACGCGAAATTCGGTGACGGCATGCCGAAAAATGACTGGCGCCGCAAAAACGTGGATCTCCTGATAGAACAACTGCATAAAACAATAAAATCGGAGAAGCCGTGGGTAAGATTCGGTGTCAGCCCATTTGGCATCTGGCGTAACAAACAGTCGGATCCACGCGGTTCAGAAAGTTCGGGACTGCAGAATTATGACGACCTATACGCCGATGTCATCCTTTGGGCAAACAAAGGATGGATCGACTACCTTGCACCGCAGCTTTACTGGAACCTTGACACCAAGGCGGCACCAAGCCGTAAACTCGTAAAATGGTGGAACGACAACGCTTCAGCAGTTGACATCTATGTCGGACAGGATGTAAACAGAACAATGACAACTGCCGATCCGGGAAATAATGACAAAAATGAACTCGACACGAAAATGAATCTATCCAGAGAACTGCCAAACATAAAGGGAAATATCTGGTGGAGCGGGTATTGGGTCACTCAGAATCTTAAAGGAGTGGCAGATTCGCTTGCCTTGAAATATCAATCGACCATAGCACTGCCTCCAGCCTATGGAGACAAAAACGTCAAGCCGAAACCGGTAAAACAGATAAGCATCGAGAAGCGAAACGGGAAGGAATTCCTTGAATGGACTCCGGAAAATCACGGAGCCACACCGCATGAGAACGATCCGTTCCGGTTCGTGATATACAAATTCTATCCGGCGGAAACACAAGACACTTCAGACCCGGCTACAATCATAGACCTTACTCCTAAACACAGCATTGAGATAGATTCGAAAGAGAAGGCTGTGACATATGCAGTCACCACTCTCGACCGTATGAACCGAGAGTCGGAACCTATATTCCTATATAAAAAGGACTGAGCAGGAAGTTGCTTAAGAATATACAGAAATAAGGGTGCAGTTCAAAAAAATTGCATCCTTATCTTTTTAAACATACTCTAAGAAGCTAAAGTCAGCTTGACTTTTCTATCTGTATATCATAAAAAAATATGCGCTATTCTGCACAAAAAATAACAGATACGTCAAAATTGCCGTATCTGTTATTTTTTACTTTTTATTTATCATAACATACTTTTACATTTGTTGACATTATAGAAACTATAAATCTAATCTAACAGTCAAATTATGAAACAGCCTCAAAAACTAATGCTGTTATTGGCGACAGTCCTGTTGACGTCGGTGTCTGCCTTCGCATCATCGCGTACACTGACAGGAACCGTGGTAGACTCACAGAAAGAGCCGGTCATCGGAGCCAGTATCATGCTTGTAAAATCATCTACAGGATGTATGACAGACACAGACGGAGCTTTCACATTGAAAGTTCCCGAAGGTCCGGTGTCCCTCAAGATTTCTTATGTGGGATGTGTCACACAGACAGTCAAGGTTGCCGCCAACCAAAGTATAGTCAACGTCACTATGCAAGAGGATGCTCAATCGCTCGAAGAGACGATTGTGGTAGGTTACGGTACACAAAAGAAAGTCAACCTCACCGGAGCAGTGGCATCTGTCGACGGCAAGAGTCTTGAAGATCGTCCCGCAAGTTCAATTTCCACAATGCTTCAAGGCTCTGTTTCGGGTCTTAACGTAACCGTTTCTTCCGGTGTACCCGGAAGCTCACCCGACCTCAATATCCGAGGGACAGCCTCTATCAACGGCGGTTCTCCCCTTGTGCTTATCGATGGGTCAATTGGCGAGATAAACAATGTCAATCCAAATGACGTGCAGTCGATCTCGGTGATAAAGGATGCATCCGCAGCGGCAGTATACGGTGCCCGCGCCGCTTTCGGTGTGATTCTTGTCACTACCAAAAACGGCAAAAACGACGGCAAAGCCACAGTACGCTACAACGGACGTTTCGGTTGGCAGGAACCCACTACCAGCACAGATTACGAAACCCGCGGCTACATGAGTGTCTACACAATCAACAAATTCTGGCAATCGGGCAACAATGGCAACAACTATGTCCAATATGATAACGATGACATGATGGCTTTGCTCGAGCGTATCAATGACAAAACCGAGAATCCTGCCCGTCCATGGGTTGTGGAGCAGACCGTAGGCGGTAAACGTGTATGGAAATACTACGGCAACTACGACTGGTACAACACTCTTTTCCAGAAACGCCACTTCCAGACACAGCATAACATCTCACTGAGCGGAGGCTCAAAGATCATGAGATATTTCGTTTCAGGAAGCCTTGACCATAACAACGGTTATCTGAAAATAAATCCAGACAAATACCGCAAATACACACTCCGTGCAAAAGTTGATTTTGACATCAACAAATATGCCAACTTCAGCAACAACACATCATTCTTTGGTTCTACATATGAGTTCCAGGGAGATGGTACTGTCGAGAACACAATGGCATATTCAGCCGAGCATGGTCTCCCCATATTCCCTATGCACAATCCCGGCTTCTACGACAGCGAAGGAAATCTGCAGGACGGAGGATATGTATACAATCAGCCCTGGACCAACTATCAGGTAGCCAACGGACGCCACATCATCGTCTCCGAAGGAAGCCACCGTAACACCAAGCGTTGGTCAGACTTCACGACAACATCACGTCTGAATATCACACCCGTCAAGCAACTGGTATTGTCGGCAGACTTCACATATCGCCTGTATCAGACAAGAAATACATTCCGTTCACAGCCCTTCTATTTCCGCCAGACTCCTGACTCTCCACTCGAATCGTATGCAAAGGGAGCAGGTCTTGACGAACTTCAGGAGAGCATAAACACACGCCACTACTATTCAGTCAACGCTATTGCAACCTATCAGGACACCTTCAAAGACTCCCACAACCTGAAGGTAATGGCAGGTTACAACTATGAGACCATGAACTATAAGAATGTCGGCGTTGTCGGCGAGAATTTCGCTTCAACTGATCTTGATGACCTCGAACTTATTGTTCCGGACGCTGATGGACAGACAAAGACAAGCGTAAGCGGTGGTCAGCGCCAATACTCCACACAGGGTATCTTCGGACGTATCAACTATGACTATGAAGGCAAATATCTCGTCGAGCTATCCGGACGCTACGATGGATCTTCACGATTCGCAAAAGGGAACCGTTGGGGCTTTTTCCCCTCCGGATCACTCGGATGGCGCTTCTCAGAAGAGAAATTCTTCGAATCATTGCAGCCCTGGTGGAGCAATGGTAAGATTCGTTTCTCATACGGTACTCTTGGAAACCAGAACGTCAGTTCATATTATACTTTCCTCCGTCAGATCAGCATAAAAGACTTCTCCGCCTTCTCATTCGGCGAGGGTTCGACAATGGCTCAGTATGCTACCCTTGGCGCTCCGATCGCAGGAGACCTTTCATGGGAGACTGCCCACCAGTGGGATCTCGGTTTTGACTTAGGTTTCTTCAACAACCGTCTTAACGCGGCTGTCGATCTATACATTCGTGATACTAAAAACATGCTTACAGATGGCATCACCATTCCGACAGTATTCGGCGCGGATCCACCGGACATGAATACTGCCGACCTTCGCACAAAGGGTTACGAGCTGTCTCTTAACTGGAACGATTCATTCAATCTGTTCGGACATCCTTTCTCATACGGAGTAGGATTCAACATAAGCGACTATCAGGCTAAGATTACAAAATACCTCAGCAACGGGAACAAAGTACTGAGCGAGAAATACTATGAAGGAAAACGTCTTGGCGAGATCTGGGGATTCGTTACCGACGGTCTGTTCAAAACAGATGAGGAGGCTAAGGAATACACCACCCGTATCGATCACAGCTACATCGGAACAGCCCGTCTTGAAGGCGGCTGGTTGGCAGGCGATGTCAAATTCGTGGATCTTGACGGAAACGGCGAGATAGGAATCGGCAAGAACACTGTCGAAGACCACGGCGACCGCAAAGTGCTTGGCAATTCACTTGCTTCACTCCAATACGGTATCCGCGCAAACTTCAACTATGTAGGAATCGACTTCAACATCTTCTTCCAGGGAACCGGTAACCATTATTGGTATCCGGCAGCACGAAACGGACAGTTCTGGGGATGCTATTCTTATTCATACCTAAGCTATATGCCCAAAGACTTCCTTGACCAATGCTGGAGCGAAGATAATCCGGATGCATACTTCCCACGTCCACGATGCTATTTGTCATCAGGCGGTTACCTGAAACCGGCTATGCTTAATGACCGTTACTTGCAGAATCTTCGTTACTTACGTTTGAAGAACCTGACAGTGGGTTACACATTCCCCAACAAGTGGACCCGCAAGGCAGGCATTGACAAGGTTCGCGTATATTTCTCAGGTGAAAACCTCTGCTACTGGTCTCCATTCCACACAAAATATATCGACCCTGAGAATGGTTTCCGAAGAAATAATGATTCAACCAACGCCGCTGAGCAGATGACCTATCCCTGGCCCAAAACAATCATGTTCGGACTTGACCTCGCATTCTAAGAAGTGATTTAAACTTTTTGCGAAAACTTAATGAAAGTGAATTTATGTATTCTTCGAGGTCAATCTTCATCAATATTTTGGCATCTTCCGCCCCTTTCATCGGTTGCATAGCCCGCTATGCTCCCTCTTCAAAAAACGGAATCTGCTCAGAATCTTAATGAACCTTAACCTCGAAAAAAGTTTAAATCACTTCTAACCTTAACAATAGAAACAATGAAAAAAATATATATTTCTACCATTACTTCCTTGTTGATGTTTACCGCGTGCGAAAGCGCGATAGACCTCACACCGAAGTCTCAGTTGTCGGAGAGCGACTATTTCAAGAATGAGACCCAGCTGCAGCTCTTCTCAAATACATTCTATAATAACATGCTCGACAAAACTCCATATGACGAGCAAAGCGACATTTTTGTAGCGAACCCGCTGTCAAGCCTCGTTGTCAACGGATCACAGCGCACAGTCCCCGGCTCAGGCGGCGGCTGGACATGGACCGATCTCAGAAAGATCAATACTCTTCTCGACCACATGTATCTTTGCCCGGATAAGACTGCAGTTAACAAATATACAGCTGTATCCCGTTTCTTTCGCGCATTCTTTTACTTCGAGAAAGTGAAACGTTTCGGTGATGTGCCATGGTATGAACATGAAATGGAAACCAATGATCCGGCTCTCTACAACGGCCGGGACTCACGTGAATTTGTGATGCAGAGAATGCTTGAAGACATCGACTATGCGATTGAATATCTCCCCTCTAAAAACGCGGAGAGTTCAGCTCCATATCGTGTCACAAAAGCGGCGGCTCTCGCCCTTAAAGCTCAGTTCTGCCTCTTCGAAGGGACTTTCCGCAAATACCACAACCTCTCTTACGAAGGAGAAACATTCGAACATAATGGAGTCAAGAAGAACGGCAACTCATACCAATTCTACCTTGAGCAGGCGGCTGACGCGGCTGAGCGTGTAATTGAAGGAGAAGCCGGAGCATATAAACTCTACTCTACAGGAAATCCGCAAAGAGATTATCAGCAGCTGTTCCTAAATGAAGACGCAGATACCAACGAGTACATTCTTGCACTCAAATTCGAGATGGGTCTGAAGATTTTCCATGCAGCGAACTTCAAGATGATTCAGCCGACCCAGGGCAACTATGGTTATACCCGCAAGTTCATCAATTCATATCTTATGGCAGATGGCACGCGCTTTACAGACAAACTGGGTTGGCAGACCATGCTCTTCGCCGATGAAATGAAAGACCGAGATCCGCGTCTGTCTCAGACAATCCGCGGCTTGAGATATAAGCGAGAAGGTGAAACAACCGTAACACCCGCTGAACTCCTCAAATCCGTTACAGGATACAAGCCTATAAAATTTGTACTCTCGGCAGAAGCCACCGGTCAGGACAGAAACGATTACAACACCAACGACCTGCCTGTTTACCGTCTGGCAGAGGTTTATCTGAACTTTGCCGAAGCAAAAGCCGAGTTGGGAACTCTGACACAGACAGACCTTGACAAGAGTGTCAACCTGATACGCAAACGCGCCGGAATGCCAAACATGTATCTTGCCGCCGCCAATGCAAATCCTGACACATATCTGGCATCGGCTGAATATGGCTATCCTAACGTTACGGGAGAGAATCAGGGCGTTATTCTTGAGATTCGTCGTGAACGGACTATCGAACTTACACAAGAGAACTTCCGTTACGATGACATCCGCCGCTGGAAATGCGGAGCGGCATGCAACCAGGCGCTCACAGGCATGTATTTCCCGGGTCCGGGATCTTATGACATGTCGGGCGACGGAAAGGCAAATGTTGTACTCTACACTTCTGACCAGCCCAAGCCATCTGCAAGCGGATGCGAAGTTCTTGAGATCGGGAAAGACATTCACCTGACCAACGGAAATTCAGGTTATCTCAATTACTTCCATGCCCAGTCAATCTTCCCGTTCAACGAAGTGCGCGATTACTTATATCCCCTTCCTACAGATCAATTGAGTATAAACCCGAACCTGAAACAAAATCCGGGATGGAAGTAGAATTAAAGTTTACAATTTAAGAGTGTGTTTGGATTTAACTTTCCTTTACATGAAGAGTTGTTTTCGAGGGAATTTCACAAGCTGAAGAAGGAGCATAGCGGGCTATGCGACTGATGAGACTTGTGAAATTCACCGGAAAGAACCTTCAGGGGAAGGGAAAGAATATTCCAGACATACTCAAAATATAATTCGTGTTAAATTCAAATACACTCTAAGACTAACATACATAATGAAAAAATTTAATTATATATTATACGCGCTTGTGCTGGCATGCTCCCTATCCTTGTGGAGCTGTAAAGACAACGATGACGACATGTCAAAGGCTGTGTTGGCAAGCGCTTCAAGTCTGTTTTTTGAGGCTACCGAGCCGACATCCCAGATTATCAAGATTGTTTCCGAAGGCAATTGGGTAGCCGATGTACCCGAATGGGTTACTATAGAGCCCATGAGTGGAACAGCCGGAGTAACAGAAGTGAAAATTACTGTGTCTGATAACATTCGCGATAAAGAAATCGACACTCCGCGTACCGGCGAGATTGTGTTCAGAGGCAATCTCATTAGAAGCCGCGTTGTTGTGAAGGTTCAGCAGGAGGGTGATAAATTCCGTGCAGGCAAAGAATATACTGTTCCTGAATTGGACGGTGTTGCAAACGGAACAATTGTCACACTTAAGAACGTGATTGTATGCGCCACAAACTCAACAGGATGTATTGTTACCGACGGTACAGAATTCACCTTCATCAGCAACCCCGTCACTAAAATTTCTGTCGGACAAAAGATTTCTGTCGGAGGTGAGAAGCAGACCGATTCCAACAAATTCCCATACGTCAAGGGTGAAAAGATATATGACGTTACAACGGCAGCCGTGCCGCAATTCACAGCTGTGGATATCACTGACAAACTGGATTCATACAAAAACGCAAAGCGTGCGTTCGTTTCCATGACCGGTGATGTAGACGGTTCTAAAATCACTGTTGAAGGTGCAAAAAATACTGTCAACACAACCAATGTAAGCGACGGTATAGAAATACCCAACGGACACAAGGTGAAAATTGAAGGTATCTATACTGGAACAGCGGCTCCCTCTGTAGAAATATTCGTCACCAAAGTTGAAGATCTTGGTGTCAACGAAATTATCTTCTTCGCCGACGACTTCGAATGGTTCGAGCCGTTCTCTACAGCAAGCCAGTATCCTGCCGGCGACCATATCGGCACCGGAATCACCGTGACAACAACCACCGGCGAAGCGAACAAAGTCCAATGTCCCAACATCGTTTCAAAGAGCTATATGTCAGACGGCAAGACACTTCGCGTCGCTCTGGAGGAGAAGGGCTATGGACTGCTATGGGGTATTCATTCATCAAAGAAACAGGGTGAATGCATCTATATTATGAGGAACTACCTGAAGATGGGCAAGACTGCCTTCCAAGCTGGTCTGACACTTCCTAAAATACCGGAGATAGCAAATCAAAAAACAGTCATGACATTCGACTGGTGTCCGATGAAAGGAAGCGGCGGTTTCGACGAGACCAAACTCGAAGTTGTAATCAAAACCGGCTCAAATGAGGTTAAAATCAACGTACCCGAGAGTACATTGACTTCCGATGACCAGATGCAGTGGATTCCGGTAACAATTGATCTTACTAAAGTAGCTCTTGACGCTAATTCCACCATCACAATCAAGTCAACCCAGTGGGAAGACACTGGTATCTACCGTTGGTTTATCGATAACATCAAGATCAAACTTGCAGAATAAATATTATCAGCCCGGGGAGGCGGGAAACCGTTTCCCCGGATTTAAAAGTTATTTAAAATTAATCAATTATGAAATTTCTTAATCGCTATACGATTCTAACATTCATGGCTGTCGTTTTAATGTCGGGCTGTGGCGAAGACAAAACCGATCCCCTGCATCCAATGGATCCCCCTCCTCCAGTCAAAGACGATCCATCCCAACCTGGAAATCCGGATGAATCAACGCCATTATGGATTACCGATGCTCTCACCGAGTCAATGTGGTATAGTACCGGAACTCTGCGCACCACATCCGCAGTGATGCAGTCGTTCGATATCAATTTCTCCACCAATAAAATCTACTACTCCCAGCTCAACAACAATTATAGGCTCTACATCTCATGGAGCGGCAAAAATTCGACAAAGCATGAAGGATGCATGACTCTCAACTATTTCGGTCATGGCAGCAACTTCACTCTGGAGGATACCGGTGCCGGCTTCATCTGGATTGGCAATTACGCATCCAAAAACGCAAATGGCGAATATTGGTACGACCAGGTCGTGTCAAGAGTGCCTGTCAAAGATGGCGCCACCGTTAATCCCTGGGACTGCACCGACAATTACTATTTCGATGAGACCAATCTTTCTGTAGCAGTCGATTTCGAGAACGACAGACTTACCATCCTGGGTATCACGACAGGAAGAATCCGCACATACAAGTTAAGCGATCTCAGAGCCCTCCCCATCGAATCAATAACTCTCAACCCGGTTACTTATGGTGGCGACAAGGCTCCCGATGCAGAAACTACAAAAACCCACACCATCCAGGCGAGAGACTGCCGTAAGGTCACACCTATCGGCGATTTCTCCATCCAGAGATGGAACGGAGTCTCATGGCAAGGATTTGATGTATCCGGCGACCTGATCTTCCAGATGCAGGGTAACGGCAACAATAATGACGGTGCGGCCGCTTCGACAGGCTGGCTTCTTGTCTACAAACTTGACGGCACAATAGTAGTTGACCGCACGCCGATAAAAGCAATTGAAGACCTTGCCAAGCTCAAGCAATGGGGCATCACCGACACCGGCTATATGGAACCTGAAGGTGTGAAAGTTCGCGGTGGAAACCTGTATATAGGTTTTGCTTCAAAAGGATCAAAAAATGAGCGTCGGGGCACCATCTTCAAATATTCGTTAGACGCGCTGAAATAAAACCATAGATCGTATATTTGCATTGCCGAAATGCAATATTAGGTATTAGTTATTATAAAATAAATTAGGTATTAGTTATTACAAAATAATTGTAAGTAACGAAAATGTTTATTGCTTCCGGCAATGCTTATATACGGTTTATATTTCAAACAATTCTTCCATAATGAAAAAATTATTACTGACCTTATTGTGTCTTATTCCTTCAGCACTGGGAGCGTATGCCGGTGAGCAGAAGAAGCCGGTGCCGTTTACCGATGGTGCAAACCTCCGCATTTTAGATTGGAATATCTGGGGCTACAACAAAGATACTATACCTGAAGCCTGGCAGAAACTCGGAAAAGATCCCCGACGCGATGCTCGCGCACCAATGTTTGCGGAAGTGATCAATGCCTATCATCCCGACCTTATAAACCTTCAGGAATTCAACAAAAAGATGTATATGAGCTGGGGAGCGATCCTCAGGAAGGCGAATTACAGGCTTGTCAATGATGAGAACGCGCAAATATGGTGTCAGACTCCTATTTTCTATAATCCCCAAACAATCGAGGTTGTGGAGCGTAACGTTGTAAACTACGTCCCTTACAAGTTTGCGGTAAACAACAGCAAATCTTATACCGCAGCTATACTGAGGCATAAAAAAACCGGAAAAACTTTTGCTGTGATCAACACCCATTTATGGTGGCAAAGCGAACAGAACATGGCAGGCAGCGACTATGCGCGCATCTCGCAAGTATACCTGATTATGGCGGAGGCGGAAACAATCAGGCAAAAACATAATTGTCCCGTATTCGTGACCGGCGACATGAACGCAACAGAACATGATCCGTCCGTAAGCAAGTTTATCGAGGCCGGATACAAACCATGCTATAAGATTGCTACAAAGATGACCGACAACAGATGCGGTGTACATCACTGCGGTTCCGAGGGGTATTCCCTTGAAAGGAAAATGCCGCTGCCAACCGACCGTGAGAATGGAGCCATCGATCATTGTTTACTCTACAATGCGCAAGGATCAACGGAAATAGTAGGCTTTATGTGCGATCATGAAAATTTCATTTCATACATCTCCGACCACTACCCCAACATCATTGATGTCAATCTATAAGAGCTTGTCTGCTAACGCAAAAAGGCTCCATCGTCAGTGCGATGGAGCCTTTTTCTGCATTAGTAAGAATTATTATTCCTGCTTGTCGATGATTGCAAGCTGTAACCCGAGAACATTCAATATCTTCTCCAAGGTTGCGATAGAGGGATTGGCATATCCGCCCTCTATGGCTTTGATCATTCTCACACTCACTCCCGACATTTCCGATAGAGTCTGTTGTGTCGTACGGATAGTTTGGCGCCTGTTTCTAATGATATTTCCAATATCCATGACTGTCTAAAATTGTTGCAATAGTATTTCTGTTTCTGTTAGAGCAATCCTCTTTTTCGTTTACAAATTTAACAATTAATTCTATATATTCTAATCCTTTTGAAAATTTTTTCTTTTGAAGTGAAATTATTAATCTTTCGTAGTGCAACCTATAATTATTGCTTCTTAAATTTAGTTAACATTATACTGTAATCATTAGGCAGTCTAAACAACTTACTTTGCAATATCAAAAACAAGGAAACTCAAAAACAAGATTATGAAAAAGATTTACAATTCGAGATTTTGCCAGAATGCCGGGCTTTTCGCAATATATGCAATCGGTCTTCTGATAATCGGTCTACAGATAAGAAGCATATTCCCTTAGAAATAGAACCCGCCAAGATAGGAACCGCCAAGATCATTAATCTCTATGACATCGTTTTTTAGAACGGTGTCAGCCAAATTTGGCACACTTCTGGGAATATGCCAAAGTTATTATTCTCCCCTCGGACTCATATGAATACAACACAAAACTATGTCTTTCCCCATTGACAGTCACGCATCCCTCGCCGGTACGAATGGGGTCAAAAACTTCTTTATCATAAACGGGGACGGCAGGACCGATCTTAGGGAGCGATATCAATTCTATCTGCTCGCGGATATCCACTCCTTCACAGAACGCGGCCTTATAGAGGGCTTCTTTACAGGTCCATGCCAACACATTCATGAAGACATCATCGGCAGGGATCATACTGGTCTCCCTTTGTGACAGGAACCGTTCACGCACACGAAGAACCTGATTTCTGTCGGATGCCTCCGCATCAACCCCCATTGCCGCACGTTCCGAGAATTTAGAAAGATCCGCTTCCGGAGTGGAAGGGAGTGTGGCTATCACGAGAAAGCGGCCGGCATGCGATATCGATATGCGACAATTCTCCCCATTCAGGAATGGCGCTCCATTATGAAAATGACCTATCTCCCGATAAGAATCTTTTCCATTTTCCGAATATACCTGATATGCCATCTCGAGCCACACAGAAGCCGGCTTGTCATCACCTCCGCAAATCTCTTCTATTTTTATGCCGGGCAATGTATGATGTCTCCAATATATAAATTCAGTCTCCATTTATATGCTGTTCCTTCTGATTTATTATTCTCAGACTGACCTGTAGAATCCTGTGTTTCTCCATCTTCATTACATGAAAATGAAGCGAACCGGATATAAGCGTCTCTTTAAGAGTCGGGAAATCGCCCTTTAACTTCAGCAGATAGCCTGCAAGTGTCTCGATATCCCCTATATCACCAAGTTCCTCCTCCTCAATATTTATTACGCGACAAAAATCATTCAACGGTATCTTCGCATCAAAAATATATGAATCCGGACCTATCTTCTTATACATGGAGGTAACGTCATCATATTCGTCATCAATCTCTCCGACTATCTGTTCAATCACGTCCTCGAGAGTGACAATCCCTTGCGTACCGCCATATTCATCAACCACTATAGCTATATGTATCTTTCGGGTGCGGAAATCCTCCAACAGGTCATCTATCATTCTCGACTCGGGAACAAAATATGGTGCACGGAGAAGCGACTGCCATTTGAAATTCCCGTCATTGCTGTCAATATAAGGCAATAGATCCTTACTATAAAGAATTCCTACTATTGTATCCTGAGAGGTGTCATATACCGGTATTCTTGAATAGCCGGTTTCAAGAATCACCTTCATTGCCTTTTCGAATGAGTCATGAATCTCTATTGCCGTAACATCCACACGGGATATCATTATCTCATGCGCCTCTATCTCTCCGAACGAGAGAATCCCTTCAAGCATCTCCTTCTCCTTTCCATCGCCCACATCTGAAATCTCCAAAGCTTTCTCAAGCTCATCGGTAGAGATACTCTGCTGACGCTTGGCTACTATCTTGTTGACAAAAAAGGTAGACTTAGCCATGACTTTTGCCAACGGACCGAGCAGCCAATACAGAAAGCCAATGCCCGTAACAGACATTCTCACCCATTTCATGGTTCTTCCCCGAGCCACAAGCTTAGGAAATATCTCACCGAACAGCAACAGCAGGAATGTCATGAACACAGTCTGCAACAAGAAATTGAGTACCGCACTGTTGAACGTGATTGACTGTGATATCGCAAATGTCAGCAACACAACCATGGTCACATTGACAAGGTTGTTCGAAATGAGAATAGTGGCAAGCAGACGCTCGCTGTTTTCTATAAAAGAGAATGCCTTTTGGTCGCGATGAGATTCGGACTCCTCCAATTCGTCAACTTCCTGTGGGGTCAAGCCGAAATATGCTATCTCGCTTCCCGATACGAAAGCTGATACGCAAAGACATATAAAGGAAAGCAGTATTATAAGAATCCATGCTCCCCAACTTTCCGGAGCATGAAAGGAAATAGCCTCTGTGGTGTTGACAGTCAACGCTATAAAGCCGGCAAGAGGCGTTGCCGGTAAAGGGTCGTAATCCAAAATTATTAAAAATTGATTTCTATTACAAATTTATATGTTTATTCCTTCATCTCCAAAATTGCAGGTGCGATTTTGAGTACATAATTCCAAGCCGCCTCGGGCTCATATGGAATTTCTCCCTCCATAATAGCCTCTTTCACTGCATCTTTGATCTGTTTTATAACGGCAGACGGCGGAATCTGGAAATACTCCATTATACGGTATCCGTCAACAGGTGATTTCCAGTTGCGCAATGCATCGGCATCGCTTATCTCGTCCATACGTTTGCGCAATTTGGTAAATCCTTCAAGCTGACGCTTGACTTTCAACGGATTCTTGGATGTGATATCTGCCTCGGCAAGCGTCATCAGATCTTCAAGATCCTCTCCGGCATCGGTGATCAGCCTGCGCACTCCGCTATCTGTAACTCCATCTTCACCTGCCGATTGAGGGCGCATATGCAAGCCCACCAGTTTTGCCACATATTTCATCTTCTCGTTTAGCGGAAGCTTCATCTGTTTGAAAACTTTAGGAATCATCTTCTCGCCTACGAAGTTATGGTTGTGGAATGTCCAGCCCAGACGCGCATCATATTTCTTGGTCACGGGCTTGCCTATATCATGGAAAAGCGTAGCCCATCTGAGCCATTCATTATCGCTCTTCTGTGCCACATTATCAACGACCTGAAGTGTATGGTAGAAATTATCCTTATGCCCTCTCCCGTCCTTTGTCTCCACACCTTTGAGATTTGCCACCCAAGGCATGATTATATCCAGAAGCCCCGACTTATCAAGAAGTTCAAAACCTATCGAAGGTTTGGGAGACCGAAGAATCTTGGACAACTCATCGTTGATCCTCTCTTTGGTAATAATCTCTATGCGATGACAATTTCTTCGGATAGCCTCAAATGTTTCAGGCAAGATCGTAAAATCAAGCTGAGTGGCGAATCGGATCGCACGCATCATGCGCAACGGATCATCCGAGAATGTAATATCCGGATCAAGCGGTGTGCGTATCAGGCGTTTCTCCAGATCCTCCACACCTCCGAACGGATCGACAAGCTCACCGAACGCATCTTTATTCAGTGATATCGCCATGGCGTTTATTGTAAAATCGCGACGATTCTGGTCATCCTGCAAAGTGCCGTCCTCCACAACAGGATTGCGGGACTCTCGGGAATAGGATTCGCGACGCGCACCAACAAATTCCAGTTCGAGCGATCCGTATTTCACCTGCGCGGTTCCATAATTGGCATATACACTCAACCCCTTGCTCCGGTTCAATCGGTCCGCAACCTCTTTTGCAAGTTCAATACCGCTTCCGATTGTGACAAAATCAAGATCAGACGACGGTCGATTAAGAAATATGTCGCGTACGTATCCGCCCACAACATATAGCTGGCGGTTCATTCCGTCAGCTATTTCACCGATCTTTCTGAATATGGGAAGTGAAAGTTTATCAGATAAATTCATCTCTGTCAGTTGTACATATCTGTTTATTATACCGGAACAATTCTTTCTATTCCTTCACCCCTTCTCCGAGAGAGATCATCTCTTCATTGAATGTGGTGAGATTCTCAAGTCCGCCGGAAGTGACTCTGTAGGTATTCTCCACGCCAACCGCTCCGACATGAGGAATCACGAACTTAGGTTCTATCGCTATGGTCATATTCTCCTGCAACAATGAGTTGTTACGTTCCATAATAACCGGCATCTCATTCAATTCTATGCCTATGCCGTGTCCGATAAACCCGACTTTATGCTTATGACCCATGAAATATTCATGTAATCCCTCCTCTCTCGCAATATCCACAGCAGTCGTATAAAGAAGCGACACTTCCGTTCCGGGGACACCGATCTTCTCCAACGAACGGAGAATCCGTCTCGAGCATTCGTGTGCTTTCTTTGCAAGTTCGGGCACATCACCTATCATCCTGCAACGCGTCATATCTGTCTGATAACCGTTGAAACACCCGTTCATGTCTATCATAACCGTTGTGCCAGGCATCATTGTCATCCCATCAGCTCCGACAGGCAACGCCGGATCACAGCCACGTCCGCCCATAGTGAAATCATAAGGGGACGGAACATCTGCATTGTCACCGTTCAACAATGACCCGAGATTCAGCTCCATCCTGCTACCCGCGGCACGAAGCAATCCGAGACACCCTTCGAGGCGCAAGAGACGCTCAATCTCTATCTGGAATTCAAGATCCGTCATATTCTCACGGTAACATTTATCTATCATGGAATAGACTGCACTATGTTTTATGCCATCCTCCCGCATGCGTGAGATTTCATATGCCGTTTTTATCGAACGCGACTTACGAAGCAACGGAGAGACATCTCCATATTCGGCATTAGGGAAACATGCTTTGAGACGGGATATATCCGAATATGTCATATCGGCGAATTCCAGTCCCAGCCTTGAAGGCGGTTCCTGACCATTTTCCATCAGTACGGACGCTATCTGTTCAGGTTTGCGTACCGCCACACATCCTTTTTGACAGGAGATACTTGGTGATATAAGGAAATACAGAGGTTCACCTGACTTTGGCACATATACATTACCCCTGAATATCGTGCCGCTCAGATAAAACAGATTGACATTGGCACCGATCAGCACTCCGTCAAAACTCTCCTCCTTCATCAGAGTCTGCAATTTCCCGACTCTAAGTTCGAGTTCATTACGCATCTCCTGCCTTAGCAACGGCAATATAACTGTATCTATCATAATCCTGGCTCAATATTAGTATTAGTCAACGACAATCCAATATCCGTGATTCCTTTGGTATACTCCCGGGGACACATACTCGCAATCTCCACCCAATATCCGTCAGGCACTCTAAAATCCGTGCGTAGTGTATAGCTTAACTCATATAACACCAGACCCTTTTTCCCGAGAGATTCCCCATTGTCGTCATGCAGAGGTATACTCAATGTCTCCGATGAAATCTCCCCTTCCTCCGATTCCTCCGATATGACAACAGGCAATTCCTTTGCCCTGCATTCCGGATTATAACGTATATTCAATATAAGATTGTAACGTTTGTCGGATAAAAGAGTTGAATCAGACGGCAACGGAGAAAAACCAAGAATATCTGACGGATCCCAGCCGGTCCCGGGAATGGATACATACTCGGAATAGGCCAGATCGTCAACCCTGCCACAGCCTGCAATTGACAAAATCACAGCCAATAAGATACAACGGAATCCCCTTTCAAACCAATTTTTCATTCTTCCACTCCCCCCTTATAACCGTTAAGAACTCCGATCACGATGTTCTGGCACCATC
The DNA here is from genome assembly GCA_910579845.1 of uncultured Muribaculaceae bacterium. Taxonomy (GTDB): domain Bacteria; phylum Bacteroidota; class Bacteroidia; order Bacteroidales; family Muribaculaceae; genus Lepagella. The sequence continues at coordinate 143,509 of CAJTWL010000002.1, forward strand.
GGGACGCAGTCCGCGACGCCGGTTATTCTGACGCCCGCGTTGTCTTGCATTCCGATTCTCGCCATTATCCCGTCTCTCGCGGTTTTCGCCCGGCTCTTTGTTCTCCCTGTTCTCTTTTTCCCGGCGGACTTCACGATTCTGACGGCTATCCTTATCCCGCTCCTGATTTCTATCGCCTTTTTCCGAATTTCTATTCTGATTCTTTCCCTGACCTTTACGCTTCTTCCTCTTTGAATTATCAAAGCGTGTAAGACTGTCCTGATCGAGAAGATCGCCGTATTCCCGTTTGGCTGTTTCACTGTCAAGGTCCTCGTTAAGACTGTCTATCTTAATACCCTGCCTGTTGAGTGCGATGATCTCAAATGCTCTTCCGGCATCAATTGTCACAAGATTGGCAGGAATATTCTTATCCGTGGAATATGTTACCTTGCGTGCAAGTATGTCAGCCTTGAAATAATAGTAGTCCGCATCTTTGGTCTGAAGCACAATATCCTTCGACGGCAACTGCTTGTTTGCCTCAACATATGAATCTATCTCGAAATTCATACAGCACTTGAGCTTGGCACACTGACCGGCAAGCTTCTGTGGGTTCATCGACAGATCCTGAATGCGTGCCGAACCTGTACCTACGGACACGAAATGAGTCATCCAGCTTGAGCAGCATAACGGTCGTCCGCAAGGACCGATACCTCCAATTCTGCCGGCCTCCTGACGTGCGCCTATCTGCTTCATCTCCACACGTATCTTGAAGGTATCGGCAAGTATACGTATCAATTTGCGAAAATCCACACGTTCATCGGCAATATAATAGAATATGGCTTTACCACCATCACCTTGATACTCCACATCTCCAATCTTCATGTCAAGTTCAAGTTCCTTGGCAATCTGGCGTGAGCGGATCATCGTATCCTCTTCTCTTGATGCCGCCTCGGCGGCTTTCTCAAGATCGGATTCAGTGGCAAGACGGAACACCCGTTTCAATTCGGTGTCATCACTTACATTTGCCTTGCGCATCTGCAGACGCACCAGACGTCCGATCATACTTACACGACCCACATCATGACCGGGCGCCCCCTCCACCGCAACCATGTCTCCTATCTTCAGATCCAGCCTTGACGGATTGGAGTAGAACCCGACTCGTGTATTCTTGAATACCACCTGCACGACATCAAAATCTCCGCCTGAGGAGATACCGTCAAGCCAGTTGGTGGCAAACAATTTACCTCGGGGACAACCACCCCCGCAACATCCCTTTCTCTCGTTATTCTCCATATCCCTCCGTTATTTTGCGAAGCTGATAGCTCTTGTCTCGCGGATAACGGTTATCTTCACCTGACCGGGATAAGTCAGCTCATCCTGAATTTTCTTGGCAATCTCTGCGGACAGTTTCTCTGTCTCCTCATCTGTAATCATGTCTGCACCGACTATCACACGCAATTCACGACCTGCCTGGATAGCATATGTCTTTATCACACCGGGATAAGACATCGCCAGCTGTTCCAGATCATTCAACCGTTTGATATATGCCTCCACTATCTCGCGACGCGCACCCGGACGCGCACCGGAAATGGCATCACAGACCTGTACGATGGGAGCAAGCAGCGTATTCATCTCAACCTCATCGTGGTGTGCACCGATGGCATTGCAGATCTCCGGTTTCTCTTTGAATTTCTCTGCGAGCTTCATTCCAAAAAGTGCATGCGGCAATTCCGGTTCATCATCCGGCACCTTGCCTATATCATGAAGGAGACCGGCACGACGCGCTTTTTTAGGATTCAAGCCAAGCTCGGAAGCCATAACGGCACAAAGATTGGCAGTCTCGCGCGAATGTTGAAGCAGATTCTGACCATATGATGAACGATATTTCATCCTTCCTACCATTCTGATCAATTCGGGATGCAATCCATGGATGCCAAGATCGATTGCAGTGCGTTTACCGGTCTCGATAATCTCCTCCTCCACCTGCTTGCGCACTTTGGCAACGACCTCCTCGATACGGGCAGGATGAATACGTCCGTCAGTTACAAGCTGATGAAGTGCGAGTCGCGCTATTTCACGACGCACAGGATCAAATCCGGATAGCACTATCGCCTCCGGTGTATCGTCTACAATTATCTCAATACCGGTAGCGGCTTCAAGAGCGCGGATATTTCTACCCTCACGTCCGATTATCCTGCCTTTTATCTCGTCGTTCTCGATGTGGAACACTGTCACGGAATTCTCTACAGCTGTTTCTGTCGCCACACGCTGGATAGACTGGATAACGATACGTTTTGCCTCCTTGTTCGCAGATATTCTGGCATCATCCATGATATCATTGATATATCCCGCAGCGGCGGTCTTTGCCTCATCTTTCAAAGACTCGACAAGCTTCTCCTTCGCCTCTTCCGCCGACAATCCTGAGATTCTTTCAAGTTCATCCGTTATTTTACGATGAAGATGTTCGACTTCATTCTGTCTGGAATCAAGCAAAGCCTCCCGATTATCAAGATTTCCCTTGAGTGTCTCGAGTTCCTTGCGCTTGCGGGAATTGTCATTCTGCACCTGGTTCAGCTGAATCTCCCGTTGTTTATTACGTGCCTCAGCCGCCTGTGCTTTCTGCATGCGCTGATTGGCAATCTTGTCTGCCTCCCCTATTATCTTCATTTCCTCCTCTTTGGCCTGAAGTATCTTTTTCTCTTTCAATACATCTGCCTCGCGCTTAGCCTCCTCCAGTATGGTATTGGCTCTTGAGGATGCGTTCTTTTTACTTATAGCGGTAGCCGCCACATATCCTATGATCGCGGCCGCTACGGCTACTATGATCCATATTGCTGTTTCCATATATAATCCTGATTTCTTTTTTTATTTAATGTCTTTTTTATAAATAGTTGAGTTACAATATAATTAAATGTTATTTTATAAAAAAAAGCATCCTCGTCAGGGATGCGAAACATCTCGGGGCATGACACCTCGGATTAATAAAAAAATCATGAAAAGTTAAATCCGTTCTATTCCGGAGAAGCCTCGTTATCTTCTCCCGTCAGTCTGGCAAGACATTCTTCGGCTTTGAGCACACCCTCATGATACTTTTCTGTAAGCTCCTTGTAATAAGACGCATACTGATACAGCATCATTGCCATTAAACCTTTTTCAGTCTTATTGGGGAATCTGCGCCGCCACGTTGCAAACAGATTATTCACCTCCAGCTCCACATCGCGTGTGAAATCCTGTTTTCCAAACGGGACAGTAAGCTTGAGCGGTTCCCCTCCTATATTAATATCTATATTTATCTTTTCGCGATCTTTCATCATTCCCTGAGCATCTCGATACAACGGTCGATGTTTCGGATCAAACCTGCAATGACTTTTCGAGTTTCCGCAAGAGTATCGGGACTCTCGGCAAGCCTATAGGATACTTTCAGATACTCCACATCCAGCAATGCCTGCTCCCGCGCCTGCTGTGCCTCGGCTTCCCTCTTGCGTAATTCGGCATTCTCCATCTCCAATTCGGAATTCCGTTTGCGCAATTCCCCCATATCTTCCTGAAGAGTGGCTATTCGCGACTCCAATTCTTCAAAGATAGTGACAAGGGATCGTGCCATCACTGCAAATTTTTACAAAGATAATAAATTTTACATTCCCTGACAAAAACTTTTCAATCCTATTCCTGCAAAAACATCTTGTCTATCCTTTCATTGCTCAAAAAACAGTCCGGAATATTTTCACATAGATGCAATAACAGAGATACAATAAAGGTTAAATTTTTGGCGGTTAATAGCAGATTGCCTAAATTTGCACAATCTTGAGGCGAACTATCCTATATATAGCGGCAATTCTCATTTTGGGAATCGCCTGGGCACAAAAGAATACCACTCCTCGAAGGAATCTATCTAAAGGGACGGTTTCCGACACTACCACGCGGGTGCCGGAAAATATTTTGTTGTCAGACAGCTCCTTAGCCTTTCTTCCAGACAGTCTTGCTTCAGTGTCCGCTTCTGACTCACTGACGGTTCGAGATTCAACCGATATTCTTAACGGCAGGAAACCTCTTGATTCAATCTCCGATAAAAAAGCTTTTTCCAAAATTGTCAGAGAAAAGGTCGACCTTAGCGATGCCGTAAACTTCACAGCGGCCGACTCTCTTGTGCTGATAGGTCAGCAGAATGCTTATCTTTATGGCGACGGAAATGTAGATTACGGAGAGTTCAAACTTAATTCGGCTGAGATACGCATGGAGCTTGACAGCTCTACTGTCTATGCCACAGGTGTTCTGGATTCGGTAGGGGAACTTGTCGGAAACCCTGTATTCACACAAGGCGGTGACGAGTACGAATCAAAGTCCATGAAATACAACTTCAAGACCGAACGTGGCTACATCACAGACGTAATCACCGAACAGGGCGAAGGTTTTCTTATAGGGGACAAAGCAAAAAAGAATGCTGACGGCAGTTTCTTTCTCGAAGGCGCAAGATACACCACTTGTGACGACCACGAGCATCCCCACTTCTATTTCCAGATCACCAAAGCAAAGATGCGCCCCAAGAAAGATGTCGTGACCGGTCCCGGTTATATGGTACTCTGCGATGTACCGATTCCCCTCGCCCTTCCGTTTGGTTATTTCCCGTTCTCGGACAAGTATTCAAGCGGCGTGATTTTTCCATCTTTCGGCGATGACTACAACCGTGGATTCTACTTGCGCGACGGCGGATATTATTTTGCAATCAACGACAACATTGACCTCGCCCTCAGAGGAGAGATATATACCAAAGGGTCATGGGGTATTTCCGCCCATTCATCCTATGTGAAAAGATATAAGTTTCGTGGAAGCTTCGATGTGTCTTTCCTGACAACGATCACCGGCGACAAAGGAAGCGCCGACTATATGAAAATGAAAAACTTCCAGGTAATCTGGAGTCATACCCAGGATACAAAAGCCAACCCGGCGTTGAACTTCTCGGCTTCGGTGAATTTTGCCACATCCGGTTATTCCAGAAATGATCTCAATTCATACTATAACAGCAGTTTTACGGAAAATACAAAATCATCCACAATCAACGCTTCCTACAGACGTCCGGGATCAAAATGGAGTTTCTCCGCCACGGCGAATATATCACAGCGTTCACAGGACTCCACTCTGGCAGTATCATTCCCCAACCTGAACGTGACAATGTCTCAGATCGCGCCTTTCAAACGCAAGAAAGCAGTCGGAGGCGAACGATGGTATGAAAAAATCAAACTTTCCTATTCCGGTCAGTTCCAGAACTCCCTCACATCCAAACAGGACGAGTTCTTTAAGAAAAATATCATCAAGGACTGGAAAAACGGATTTCGTCATTCGGTTCCTATCAGTGCGACATTCTCCGCATTCAATTATCTCAATATTTCGCCATCAATATCGCTCAACGACCGTATGTATACAAGCAAAATACGTCGTCAGTGGGATACACAGGCATCTCGGGAGATCCAGGACACAACCAACGGATTCTACAATGTTTTTGATTTCAACGCTTCTCTTTCTTTCGACACGAAACTGTACGGTTTCTATAAACCGATGAAATTTCTTGGAGACAAAGTGCAGATGATCCGCCATGTTCTCACTCCTACCGTATCTGTAAACTGGGCTCCGGATTTCGGACACCCGATGTGGGGAGCATATGATTATTACGTCTATACAGACCAGGCAGGCAACAACCGCCGCGTTGATTACTCATACTTCTCTCACGGTGTATTCGGCGTTCCCGGAAGAGGGAAAAGCGGTTCCATATCCGTGAATCTTGCCAACAACCTCGAAATGAAAGTGAAGGACGAGAACGACTCCACAGGTATGCGCAAGGTGTCCCTGATCGAGAATCTGTCTTTGAGCAGCAGCTATAATCTTGCGGCCGACTCCCTGAAATTGAGTCCTCTGCAGGCTTCCGTCATGCTCCGGCTCGTAAAGAATTTCAATCTTAACCTCAGCACCACCTGGGATCCATACGTATACAAACTGGATGCTTCCGGCTCTCCGCGCCAGGTGAACCGATTCCGCTGGCAGGAAGGGAAAGGATTGTACAAGCTCTCTTCTGCGGGAACATCATTCTCATATACCTTCAACAACGACACCTTCAAGCGCAAGAAGAATAATGGAAACGGAGCCGGTAACGGCAACAATGACAACGCGCAGTCTGAAGGTGAAGAGAATACCGAAGAGGAAAGTTTCTCAGGCAGAGCTGAGGCTCGACGGCGGGGGAACAGGAACAAAGAGGAAGATAACAGTGATTCCGACGGATACGCAAAATGGGAATGTCCCTGGAGTCTTTCTGTGAACTACTCTGTCAGCTACGGCTATGGAGAATTTGACAAAAATAAGATGGACTATAAAGGCAAATTCTCACAAAACCTGTCGTTCAACGGAAATATCAGACCCACGAAAAACTGGAACTTCTCCTTCTCGGCATCATATGATTTCGAAATGAAGAAGATAGCCTACATGAACTGTTCCATATCCCGAGATCTGCACTGCTTTACAATGACAGCCTCCTTTGTGCCCGTAGGACCCTACAAGTCCTATAACTTCCACATCTCCGTCAAATCCTCAATGCTTCAGGATCTCAAATACGACAAGCGCTCCCAGGGCAACAACAACATCCGCTGGTACTGACCCTTAAGCCAATTCTTTTTTGCACCTTCGATATATTTTGCTAAATTTGCATTATATAATATATTTAATATATTATTATATATCTAACTAATAACTTTAAACTCTAATTTATTTATGAAGAAATTTTTACTCGCTTTCGCGGCTTTGGCTTTCGCAGCCGGTGTAAATGCAGAAAAAGTCGCATTCATCATGGACGGCTCACAGGAGTTCTATACAGGTGATGCCAAGAAAGTTGTTGTTTATTGCGGTCAGGAAACCACAGACTTCCTTCCCCTTTCTGCTGATTTCGGTCAGATCTCATTCACCAATACACTATTCAAGGTAGGTGCATTCCGTATCAAAAAAGCGTCAAAAATTACGGTATCTCCCGTAAATGGTATAACCATTAATAAAATTGTCGGCCGCCAACAGATTTCCGGCACCGGGAAAGCGAATGCCGGTCTGATACCGGGATTCACATATGATGAGGCAACTCAGACTCAGACAATCACGGGACCCATTAATGCAGCTGTAACAGTAGATGCGAATGCTGAATATGAATGTCGTTTTTCCTGGATAGAGGTTGATTACAGCGGCACACCGACAGGAGTTTGTCCTCCGATATTTGAATCTACTTTCCCTGTAGTTCCCGCAGACAAGACTGTCAAGGTTGCATCAGCTACTGCAGGCGTGACATATCAATACAAAGTCGGTGCGGAAGGCACTTGGGCTACAGTTCCTGCCGATGGTTTCAAAGTATCGGAACCGAACATTTATTATGTCAAAGCTATTAATATTAAAGGCGATGATGAAAGTTTGGTAAGCGCAAATACATTCGTTCCTATCGAGGCAGACCTTAAAATGGCGACATTTACTTTCAACAATTGGCCCGACATGGTGACAACTGCAGACGGCAAGAAATTCACAAAAGAAGATCTTGTAGCAGACGGCAGTAATAAGAGTATCGTTATTGCAAACACTAATAATACTACCTTGTTGAAAGATGGCAATGCATTATTAAGTATCGCAAAAGGATCAACAGACACAAAAATCTACTATTCCGTTACACTCGGTAACACAACTGACCTTCGTTACTACACAAACAGTGTCACTAAATTCGAAGTTGAGAATGGCTGCAAACTTGTGGCTGCAGTAGTAAACGGTGGGGAGCTTAACAATTATGCAAATGTCTCAACAAAAACACCGTCAAAATTTGAGAATTGCACATGCACAATGTTCCCGAAATCAAATATGAACTGGTTCATTCTCACCAATAAAGCCGACAATACCACAAACTCGATGAGCTTTACAGCCGGACAGGGATCTGACAATAAAAATTACACCGGATATCTGGCACACGCTTATATCTTCTATAAAGAAGCAGGTTCAGGCGTAGCTGATCTTACAGTTGACGAAAACGCTCCTGTCGAGTATTACAACCTTCAGGGTGTGAAAGTTGCCAATCCCGAGAACGGCATCTTTATCCGTCGTCAGGGCAACAAGATCGAGAAGATCATGGTAAAATAAACCGCAACATAAACTTGTTTAAGCAAGTTCCATAAAAATAAGGTGCTTTTCCAAAGAGCACCTTATTTTTTTAGTCGAATATTATATCTTTGCATAAGAAACCATGTAATTATGCAGAAGTATCTGGAAATACAACGTGCGTCCGCCGGATCAGGCAAGACATATTCTTTGGCAAAGAAATTTCTATGGCTGTTCCTGACAATCCGTACCGACGATGATACACGCGAGAATTACGGACAAGAGGATACCGTAACTTTACCGGTTATGGAGAACGGCCCTTCGCGCCGTTTGCGTACGCGTGCCGAGCTGCGCGATTCACTGCGCCATATCCTTGCCGTAACATTTACCAACAAGGCTACCAACGAAATGCAGCAACGCATTGTCGAGAAACTTTTCCAACTTGCATTTTCTAAGAAGAAGACCGAAAAGATAGATTATCTATTGGATTTCTGCAAGATGCTCAAAGGGAGTGAAGAGATCAATGATGAAGATATCCGGCAATTTCGCAACGTATGCCGGCAAGCCATATATATACTTCTGGAAAACTATTCCGATTTCCAGGTCTCGACAATCGATTCTTTCTTCCAGCTGGTATTGCGCACTTTCGCATATGAAACAGAACTGAATGATTCATACGGCATCGAACTTGACTCCGAATTCCTTTCCAAAATGGGTATCGACAGTATCTTCGAAGATATAGAGGAGGGACGCGCATCATCCGAGGTCACATTCTGGCTCAACAAAATGATGGATAATTCCCGGAACTCAGGAAACGGATGGAACATTTTCCAACGACGTGAGAGCAAAGGTCCGTACAGCGAATTCATTTCATCTCTGAAGAAACTGCAGAACGAGGATTTCAAAGATATACGAGGGACTCTGGAAGACTATTTCCGCAATAATCCGGATTTCATATCCCTTTACGAAGACCTATATAAGAAATACGACTCCATTCCCGCCGCTCCTCACAAAAAGATGCTGAAGCTGGCCGCAAAAGTAAAGGCGCTGACCGGACAATGGAAAACAGAACCTCTTCCTTCATTTATCGGTAATCTGCAGATTCACGCCGAGAAAACCCTGACCTATAAATCCGTATATAAACTCCCGGCAGGCAACAATACATATAAGCCGAAGACCGATGAGAACTTCGATGGGTCGACAGCGCAGAAACTGAGGAATACGGATACCGGTCTGTTTGACGAACTGAGGAGAGTCTACACAGAAATGATCAACTGTAAATCCGAATGGCTGAATGCTCTTGAATCTCCGGAATATCGTCATTGGAGCTTATACAAGAAGCAGTTCCCGCTAATGGGATTATTGTCTGTCACACTTCGCAAACGTGAGGAATATCTTGAGGAAAACAATAACGTGGAGCTGTCGGAAACCAATTCTCTTCTACATCGTATTATAGGTAAGGATGACACACCGTTTATCTATGAACGGCTCGGAACAAAGCTTAACCATTTCCTCATAGATGAGTTCCAGGACACCTCCCGGCTACAATGGGAGAACTTCAAACCGCTTCTTGATGAAAGCATAGGTCGGGGACAGGAAAATCTGCTGATCGGTGATGCCAAACAGAGTATCTACCGTTTCCGCAACGCCGATCCCTCCTTGATCTCGTATAAGGTGCAACAGACCTATCCCGGTCTCACACCTGTCGGGGACGCACCCAAAGAGAACACTAACCACCGCAGCGACCACAACGTTGTAAATTTCAACAACCGTCTCTTCAGATTCCTCTCTTCATCAATTGAAGATGAAAAAACACAGAAGATGAACGGGAAGGCATTCTCCCCCAATTTCAATTTCAAGGAGCTTTACAGCAATGTTGTCCAGAATTTCAAGAATAACAACGAGACCGGTCATATCTCTCTTAATTTTATAAAGTCCAATACAAATGACTATCCGGAGGTTATCTGTTCCAGACTCATAACATGTATAGAGGATATCCTGTCAAGAGGTTTCTCAATGGGAGACATAGCCATTCTTGTAGATCGTAACGTACAGGCGGACATGATTATCCAGGCTTTTCTTGAATACAATTCAAACGAAAAGAACCGTCTCAAACTTGAATTTATCTCTGAGGAATCACTTAAACTGAGATCATCGCCGGCAGTAAGTGTTATTCTTTCCACTCTTGAGACAATATCGCGAGGAACAGATCCGGAAATCGTGTACTACAAGGATTCGGGACGCAGATCTGTCAACTGGGATCAGATACGCAGTAATTTCCGTTTATATTGCATGAAAAACAGGGACAAGGATGTGGCAGAAGCTCTTGAAGAGTTCCTGAAAGAAGGCAGCGGCTCTGACGCCATCGCCGAGATGTTGTCGTCAATGCAGGCAGTAACACTTCCCGCTCTCGTAGAAGGGATTACGGCGTCATTCCTGTCTGACGACATCAGACATGAAAACGCCCCTTATATAGCGGCGTTCCAGGATACCGTGCTTGAATATTGCGAGGCATATCCGTCCGATATACCCTCGTTTCTTGACTGGTGGGAGAAACGCAAGGAAAAGTTCTCCATCTCCTCTCCGGAAGGGATGGATGCCATAAAAGTGATGACGATACACAAATCCAAAGGACTTGAATTCTCCTGTGTTCTGGTTCCATTTGCTAACTGTAGCTTCATCAATACAAATCCCCGAAAGAAAGAATGGAGCTGGGTAGTACCTGATATCATATATGCCGAGGGGCACAAACTCCCCCCATACATACCTGTAGATACGGACTCTTCCCTCACCGGCACATCACACGAAGACAGATTATGGAAATATGTGGAAATGTCGACAATGGACAATCTTAACAAATTATACGTCGCATTCACACGCGCTGTCCATGAGCTTTACATATTCTGCCAGGAAAGCACCAAACCGGCATCAAATTCTTTTACCTCCATGCTTAAAATTTTTATTGATGGCGAAGAAATAAAATTTAACCGTATCTCAGAATCTGACGACACATCAATATACACGACCGGCGAAAAATGGACGCCGTTGGAATTAGAGAGTCTTAAAGACAGGGAATCTAAAGAAAAAAAGGGAAACAACACTTCCGGAACCATTATCCTTGATGACTATAACTCGACTGCCACTCCAAGTTTCGTAAAATACCGCGAAGAAGATGCTCCTGATATTATAGATGCAGACAATGTTTCCGATGAGGATCTTGATAACGATCCGCGCTCAGAAGGGAATATATTTCATGCAATAATGCAACGCATCAGAGTTCCTGAAGATATTCCGTCAGCTGTGACTTATCTGAGACGTAAAGGCTACTATTCACCGAAGGATGCTGAAGATATCATCTCGTTTCTCAGAGAAAAACTTAATAGACCGGAGATAAAGGGATGGTTTGACAAGTCCAACAGAATAATCAATGAACGGTCCATAATAGACAGATCAAAAATAGAACGCCCCGACAGAATAATCATTGACAAAAATAGGAACGCCGTAATAATAGACTATAAGTTCGGAGAAAAAATGGACGACAGCAAATATGGTGCACAGGTAAGAGGATACGTAAACAAGCTTAAGGAAACAGGCAAATTTCTCTCCGTTAAAGGTTATATCTGGTACGTAAAGCTGAACAGGATACTGTTTGTAAGCGAATAAGAAGCCGGATTATAATACGAAAGCGACTCGGAAATCCGGAGCCGCTTTCGTATTTAACATTCTCAGTAGTGGGCTGTCATTGATTCTGACTGAACAGATTCTTGATTGAGCCTATAGATGAAAGGACGGATGATGCCTCATAAGGCATAAACACAGTCTTATTGTCCTTACCACTGGTCATATCCTTTAATGTCTCGATATACTTCATTGCCAGCATATAGGTTGCCGGATCCGTCTTGGATGCGGCTACAGCCTCCGCAACCTTGCGGATTGCATCAGCCTCAGCCTGGGCATTAAGTATGATAGCTTTTGCTTCACCCTCGGCACGAAGCACTTCAGCCTCCTTCACTGCCTGTGCCTGATTGATTTTCGAGGTCTTCTCACCTTCCGAGCGAAGAATAAGCGACTGCTTCTCTCCTTCGGCATTCAGAATCTCAGCCCTTCGGTTACGTTCCGCCTGCATCTGCTTCTCCATTGCCACGCGGACACTCTCCGGAGGTGTGATATCCTGAAGTTCTACACGGTTGACCTTGACACCCCATTTGTTTGTAGCGTCATCCAGAATAACCTGCAGTTTTGAATTTATAGTGTCACGCGACGTCAGCGTCTCATCAAGTTCCAGTTCGCCAATCACATTACGGAGCGAGGTCTGTGTAAGCTTCTCAATCGCATTCGGCAGATTGTCTATCTCATAAACAGCCTTCTTCGGGTCTGTAATCTGGAAATACAGCAGAGCGTTGATCTCCGTAGTAACATTATCCCGGGTAATCACCTGTTGCGACGGAAAATCGTAAACCTGCTCACGCAGATCGATCACCGGCGTGGACGTCAGTCTTACCATTGTGCGTCCCCCTATTGAATTCTGAATAGAACGCGTGTATATAGTCTTCGTACGATCCACAAACGGGATAATGAAATTGAGACCAGGAGAAAGAACGCTGTGGAAACGACCGAGCCGTTCCACCACCCTTGTCTCTGATTGCGGAACCACCTTCACGCCTGCTGAAATTATCACTATTGCCAGAATCAATACGACAATTGCTAAAAAAATAGATACTGCATACATATGTTTAAAATTTTTAAGGAGCAGTTTATTAGAAACTGTTTAAATTTATTTTCGGAGGATTCTGAATTTTAAACCGGATTAAATTCAAACGCACTCTCTTATATAGAGTCTTCCGGCAATTCGGCAACTGTAAGAATGATGCTGTCATATCCGGTTACAACCACTTCACGTCCATGTCTGATAACTTCATTGCAATGCGGAGCACAGACCTGCCAGTTATCACCATCTATTCTTGCCCTGCCAAGTTCTCCGGGGCGGATCTCCTCGACTACAACAGCCTTTCGCCCAAGCAGGGCATCCATACCTGTACGGGCATCCCTCCCCTCCTTCTCGTCCATGCTGGCATGCCACTTCCTGAATACCGGCATCAGGAATACATATGCGGCAACAGCGGCGACAGCCATTACCACAATCTGATATGGAACCGTCAAATCAAAAAATGTCGATATCATTGCGGCAAGACACCCTATGGCAAGACATATTGTCCATATCATTTGGGATATCACCTCTATAATCACCAATACTGTGCATATTATAATCCATACAAGCCACATATCCATAATGCTTAATTTCAGAAGTTATCACATTTTCATTTCACCTTGAAGCCCAGTTCACGCAGAATTTCAGAGAGTCTTTCCCTGCATTCCCCTTGAATAAGTATCTCTCCGCCTCTTGCCGATCCACCGACGCCAAGCTTCCGTTTCAATTCCGAAGCGAGTTCCTGCAGTTCATTATCTCCACATTGAAAACCCTCTGCGATTGTAGCAGTCTTACCCTTTCTCCCCTTCTTCTCGACCACTACATGAACCGTTCCCTTTTTACAGTCCGTACAGTCAACCGTGGAATCTTCATCCATGGCATCCTCATCAGCAGCTTCCGGCAGATCTGCGCGAATCCGCGACAGCATATCCTTCCAGTCCATCAGAGCTTGGATTTAAGTTCCTTGATGGTCTGTGCCCGGTCGGTAAGCGCACCGGCGCCGTCATATATAAAAAATGTGGGAAGCACTCCTACGTTATACTGACGCAATGCATTTGAAGTCTGACCTGCGGGATCAATAACAGTTGTCCATTTAAGATTCTTTGCGGCATCGCGCCATGCGTACTGATCAGCATCAAACGACACCTGATAAAAATCCACAGATCCGGCTTTACTGTTGTATATCTCTGAAAGAGCGAGATTCAGCGCCGGAGAATCCTCCGCTGTCATCATGGAGAATACAAGCACCACCGGCTTGCCCTTTCCGACAACATCCGACAGTTTGACATTATTTCCTTTATCGTTCTGAAGATCGATGTCTATCATGGCGATCTCCTCTGCCTCGATAACACGCTTCTTGCCTGAGCCGGCATTATGGCGACGCATTGCCTCTACACTGATCTCACGCAGCATTCCGGCATGAGGATCATCAGGGCGGAACTGGTCGAAAGATGTGGCGACAGCCGCATAGTAACGGGCATCACCACGATCGGCGGCATCATACAGCGGTTTACCGTCAACAATCTTTGTCAGCACATAATATCCTATGATGGAACCGCGCGATTCACGCAGATATTTATTGAACACTTCTTTCTTGAACTGTTTTACCTTCTCCGGATCCTTCGTATCCAGTTTCTGGAGTTCCTTCTCAAAAGCAGCCATATTCACTGCCGTTTCAGAACCCTCTACAGTAAAATCCGAACCAAAATCCTTTGCAGTTGAGTTGATTGTGATATTCTCTGTAGAATCAATCGGGAAATAAATGAATTTGTCGGCTAACGAAAGACGATATATTTCAGCAGATGCAGGCGCATCCGACTTAATGGTGTATTCACCTTTTGAATTTGTACGTGTAGAGTCAACAGCTATCCACCTACCGTGGAAATCGGATTTTGCAAGTATCAGCGACTGGTCGTCGGCACCCTCTATACATCCTGAAACCTTGAATTCAGGTTCTCCGGCGCAGGAAACCATGATGGCGGCAGGAATAAACGCCATAATCAATTTATTGAAGTATGAGATCAGTTTCATAATTTGGTATAAACATTATTTAATTGCAAATATACAAAGTTTTCCCTTTTTATTGGAATTAAATTAGTAACTTTGTGAAAAATTAGGACGTTGAGGCAACTGAGACAGTATTGCCTCAGCTTTTCGCGCACAATATGCCATAGCCTATTATGCGGTCACCGACACGACAATAACGAGAAGAAAAAGAATAAAGAATTTATGTTACAACCGATTAAAAAGACCATCCAGCTCCCTGACGGCAGAGAAATCACAATCGAGACAGGGAAGCTTGCCAAGCAGGCAGATGGCGCGGTAGAGGTGCGCATGGGCAACACAATGTTGCTTGCCACCGTCTGTTCGGCAAAAGAAGCCGGCGAGGGAGTTGATTTTATGCCCCTCACAGTTGAATACAAAGAGAAATATGCCTCTATCGGACGCTATCCGGGAGGTTTCCTCAAGAGAGAAGGTCGTTCAAGCGACTACGAGATCCTGACATCCCGTCTTGTCGACCGTGTGCTCCGCCCTCTTTTTCCCGACAATTATCACGCAGAGACATTCGTAAATGTGACTCTCTACTCAGCCGATGCGGATGACGCTCCCGACGCACTTGCAGGAATCGCCGCTTCAGCGGCACTTACTCTCAGTGATATACCGTTCAACGGTCCTATCTCGGAGGTGCGTGTGGCACGCGTAGACAGCGAGTGGGTTATAAACCCGACTTTCAAACAGATCGAACGTGCCGACATAGAACTTATGGTTGGCGCAACATATGAGAATATCATGATGGTGGAGGGCGAAATGGACGAGGTTTCGGAAGATGAACTTCTCGAAGCTCTCAAAGTAGCTCATGAAGAGATCAAGAAACATTGCCTCGCACAGAAAGAGATGATGATAGAGGCAGGCAAAGAGATTAAACGCGAATATAACCATGAGATAAACGATGACGAACTCAAGGCTGACGTACATGCAAAATGCTACGACAAAGCATATGCTATAGCCCGCACAGGTTCTGCCGACAAACATTGGCGCAACGATTCTTTTGCAGCTATCTGCGACGAATATATCGCAAGCCTTCCTCCGATGACAGAGGAGCAGCTTGAGAAATATACCGAGGATCAGCGCATAGCAATGGTGAAACGCTATTACCACGATGTAGAGAAAGAGGCTATGCGCCGTTGTGTACTCGACGAGGGCATACGTCTTGACGGACGCAAGACCACCGATATCCGTCCCATCTGGACAGAGATCGATTATCTTCCGGGACCTCACGGTGCGGCAATATTCACCCGTGGCGAGACTCAGGCTTTGGTTACATGTACCCTTGGCACAAGCCTTGACGAAAAGATTGTAGACGATGTTCTCAACCAGAGCAAAGAGCGTTTCCTGCTTCATTATAATTTCCCGCCTTTCTCTACGGGTGAGGCTCGCGCACAGCGTGGTGTCGGTCGTCGCGAAGTAGGTCACGGGAATCTGGCACACCGCGCACTCAAACGCATGTTCCCTGAGGGATTCCCTTATACCTGCCGTATTGTTTCCGATATTCTTGAATCCAACGGTTCATCATCCATGGCTACCGTCTGTGGCGGAACACTTGCATTGCTTGATGCAGGAGTTCAGATGAAACGTCCGGTTGCCGGTGTGGCAATGGGTCTGATATCTGACGAGGGGGCTGTAAAATATGCCGTTCTCTCTGATATTCTTGGTGACGAGGACCATCTCGGAGACATGGACTTCAAAGTTACCGGTACCACAAAGGGTATAACCGCCACTCAAATGGATATCAAATGCGACGGACTCAGCTATGAAATCCTTTCCAAGGCTTTGGAACAGGCAAAACAGGGTCGTCTGCACATCCTCAACATAATCAACGAAACCATTCCGGCTCCACGCGAGGACTACAAGCCACACGTTCCTCGTCTGGTAACCCTGGAGATACCCAAAGAGATGATAGGTGCCGTTATCGGTCCGCAAGGTAAGATTATCCAGGGCATTCAGGAAGAGACCGGAGCCATCATCTCAATCGATGAAGATGATGAGAAGGGTATCGGAAGAGTGGAGATCGCGTCCAAAGACAAGACAAGCATTGATGCAGCCGTTTCCAAAATCAAGGCAATCGTCGCTATACCTGAAGAGGGCGAGACATATGACGGCAAAGTACGATCAATTCTCGATTTCGGTGCATTCATCGAATTTATGCCGGGTCGCGACGGACTGCTTCACATCTCCGAGATATCATGGGATCGTCTCGACTCTATGGATGCAAGCGGTCTTAAAGAGGGTGACCAGGTTAAGGTAAAACTAATAGAGATCGATAAGAAAACCGGTAAATTCCGTCTATCCATGCGCGCACTGACTCCTAAGCCAGAAGGCTATGTAGAGCGTGAGGCGCGCCCACGTCGTGAAGGAGGTGACCGTCCTCGTCGCGATGGTGATCGTGGACCGCGCCGTGAAGGTGGCGACCGACGTCCACGCCACGATGGAGACCGCGGACCTCGCCGCCCCAACCATCACAACGCAGAATAATCCCAAACAACTATAAAAAATACAGGAGAATCCGAATCGGATTCTCCTGTATTTTTTTATAGTATCTGTCTGCCCTTATGGCAGTGCAGCCTAATATTCTTTCGCAACCTCCTTTATGGCTTCCATATCGGGATACCAATTCCCCTTTTCCGGATCCATTTCAAGGAGTTCGATAATATCGTAATAATCCTTTTCGGAATTATCCATATCCTCAGCAGAAAGGTCTTCGCCATCTACGACAGCAATCTCTTTGGTTTCAGGGTTGATGCAGAGCATGGCGGTATCTCCAAAACTCTCTTCAGATTCCAGGTATTCCTCGATCTCCTCAAGGATTCTTTTTTCAAGTCCGTTATTATCCATACTCTCAATCACGGTTTCCACCCACAAAACGAAGGAGATATAGGAAGAGGTTTATGAAATCAAGATACAGATTCATAGCACCTAATGTAGCGAGTTTATCAGCCATAGACGGATCCACATTATATGAAGCCATTCTTTTGACAGATTGTGTATCCCAGGCTGTAAGACCGGAGAATATCAGAACACCCGCAATAGATATGATCCATTCCATTGTGCTGTTGGCAAGAAATATATTCACAATAGTCGCGATGATGAGCCCGAAAAGTGCCATTATAAGAATGGAACCCATTCTGGAAAGATCGTTCTTGGTGAAATAGCCATACACAGACATGGCTCCGAACATTCCTGCAGTTATAAAGAATGTATATACTATTGTACCTATTTTATATAACAGGAAAACAGGCGCAAGGCATAATCCCATCAATGCCGAGAAGAGCATGAATAAAAGCAGCACAGTTCCGGATGACATCTTCTGCATACGTGCCGGTATAACCCAAGCCATAACAAACATACCGATAAGCATTACCCACATGAATATCTGGTTTCCGAAGAAGAAATTCAGTGCGGCATTAGATGACGCAACACCCATGGCACAAAAAGCCGAAATCAGAAGTCCGATAAACATGCGTACATATACACGCTTCATTACCGCATTGACCTGAGTTGTCACCTCATGTACTCCATAAAAAGGAGGAGGTGTGCTATGTGAATTATTATAATCCATATTCCATTATTTGTTTTAATTATTAATTAATATTTAAGCAAGTGTTTTTTAATCCTTTATGCATAAATTTAATATGAACACTTATTTACATCCGTTCAGGCATCTCTATCCCAAGAAGAGACATGGCTCCTTTCAATGTACGACCTACAACATAAGAGAGCAACAACCGCAACATCTTCTTATCAGGATCCTCTTCTCGCAAAATGGAGTAGTCATGATAGAACTGGTTGTACTCCTTTGCCAGATCATAGGCATAATTTGCAATGAGAGCGGGAGAATATGCCTTGCCGGCTTCCTCAACCACACAGGGGAAATCAGCCACCTTCTGTATTAACGCAGATTCCTTGGTATTTGGTTCACTATTCGGCATCACATTGCAGTTGAAGTCGCCCGCTTTTCTTATAACCGACTGAATACGTGCGTATGTATACTGAATAAAGGGACCGGTGTTACCATTGAAATCGATTGATTCCTTAGGATTGAAGAGCATGTTCTTGCGAGGATCCACTTTCAGCAGAAAGTATTTCAACGCACCAAGACCTACCATACGTGCGATCTCCCTGCTTTCTTCCTCCGGCATTCCGGCAAATCTTTCCGCACCCATCTCGGCTGCGGAAGCAATCATTGTGTCGATCAGATCATCGGCATCCACCACAGTTCCCTCGCGACTCTTCATTTTCCCTTCGGGAAGCTCTACCATTCCGTAAGAGAAATGTGTCAGATCCTTTCCCCATCTGAATCCGAGCTTGTCAAGCAAAAGTGACAGAACCTGAAAATGATAGTTCTGCTCATTGCCTACAACATATATCATCTTGTCTATCGGATAATCCTGATAGCGCAATTTTGCAGTACCTATATCCTGGGTCATATATACCGAGGTGCCGTCAGTACGCAACAAAAGTTTATGATCAAGACCGTCGGCAGTAAGATCAGCCCATACGGAACCGTCATCCTTACGATACATTATACCTTTCTCTATACCACCCAGCACAAGATCCTTGCCCTCAAGATAGGTATCCGATTCATAGTATATCTTGTCAAAATCCACGCCAAGCCGTTTGTACGTTTCATCAAACCCGGCATAGACCCATGAATTCATCATATTCCACAGATCACGAATCTCCTTGTCGCCGGCTTCCCACTTGCGCAGCATCTCTTGAGCCTCAGCCATCAGAGGGGATTTCTTTTTGGCATCATCTTCGGAAATATTCTCGCGGTCCATAATTGCCTTGACTTCCTCTTTGAGATGCTTGTCAAAAGCCACATAAAAATCACCTATAAGATGATCGCCCTTCTTGCCGGCTTTCTCGGGAGTGACTCCATCGCCCCATTTCTGCCATGCAAGCATGGATTTGCATATGTGTATGCCTCGGTCATTGACAATATTGGTTTTTACCACCTTATTGCCGTTTGCTTTCAGAATCCTGGACAGTGAGTAACCGAGCAGGTTGTTGCGTACATGACCGAGATGGAGTGGCTTGTTTGTGTTAGGAGAGGAATATTCCACCATCACAAGCTTTGAATCTGGTGTCTCCTCTTTAAAACCGAATAAATCGTCAGCCGCGATAGAATGAAGCAGATTCTGCCAGAACTTGGGCGATACCGTCAGATTCAGAAAGCCCTTCACGACATTGAACTTCTCCACGGCATCGACGTTTTCCAGCAGGTATTCGCCAATCTCCCGGGCAGTTGCCTCTGGATTCTTTCGCGATACCCTGAGATACGGGAACACAACCACTGTCATATCCCCTTCGAACTCTTTTTTCGTTGCAGATGGATTAACAGAAGCCGCATCTGTCTCAACACCATACAAATCTTTAATGGCGTTTGCCACGCCGACCGATATAATTGATTCGATTGATTCCATATAAGTAAATAATCAAATTAAAACGATAGTCTTACTTAAATCCGTTTTACCTGCAAAAATACAATTTTTTTCTCATTCCTGCTATATCCGGAACCATTTCGCACCTATACGCAAGTCCGCGCAATACTACAGACAGCAACAGGGGCGCATCCGTGTACCGGTATGCGCCCCTGATTTATGATTAATCCGTACAAATTATTTTGCAAGATCAGCGGCTGGTTTGAATTTAACAACCTTGCGTGCCGGAATCTGGATTTTTTCTTTTGTCTGAGGATTGATACCTGTACGGGCATCTTTCTCTACGATTGAGAATGTACCGAAACCAATGAGCTGAACTTTGTCTTCGTTTGCAAGAGCCTGTTCAATTGATTCGAGTGTTGCTTCGAGGGCCGCCTTGGCAGCTACTTTGTTTAGTTGAGCTTTTGCTGCAATCTCATTTACTAAATCAGTCTTGTTCATAATTTTATTATTAAAATTTGTAATTGTTATAATCAACGTATATCAGCATGTAACATGCTTTCTTATATTTTAACAATTGTAAGAAAGCACTTTATATCATTTAGACCCACAAATATAATTATTTAACATTTAAAATCAAATTTAAATCGCTAAAAATATTAAATTTTATTGCTTTTATACAAAAATGTTGCTTTTTACGAGTCATCCATGTCGTTAAAAACAACAAACCGCAGCTCTTGCAGACTGCGGCTTGCGAGAGAAACTTCTATTCTCATAGGAATTTATCTCTTCTTCGATTAAGGTCAAAATAATAATCAATTACCCTGTTGCTTGCATGCTTATTGTAAAGGCTATATGTATTTTAATCAATCCCTGTCACACCTTACGGCATGAAGGATCGGTTTTTCTGGTATTAGATATTATACATCTATCAATTCTATCTCTAATTGCGTTTTGCTATGATTTTTTCGGTCAACGAAGATTGGAGCTTATGGCAACCTTTCTTTATGTCAGTTTACCTTAGCTTTCTTCAAATTTTTGTTTTACAAAATTACAACCGTACTTTAACGTTTCATAATAATTTTATATGTTTTACAACATATTTTTCTGTTTTTTTAACCATTTTGACCATTTATACATTTTTTATACCGAGAATATTCCTGGAAAAAGCATAAAAATATTGGGCAACCCATTACAAAGAGCTGTCCAATATCAATCGCAGTAGACTTTATTATCAAAGTCCGCGAAGGCGAAGGAGAGCCTTCGCATCCGGCTCATGACCACGGAAACGTTTGAAGAGCACCATCGGATCCTCGGAATCACCGGACTCCATGATGTTCTTTTTAAACGAAGCGGCTGTTTTCTTGTCAAAGATGCCTTTCTCTTTAAACAGTTCCCATGCATCGGCTTCGAGAACCTGAGCCCACAGATATGTATAATATCCGGAAGCATAGCCGTCGCTGCCAAAGATATGTTTGAAATAAGGAGATCTGTAACGGAAAGTTATCTCCTCAGGCATGCCTATATCATCACCTACCTTCTTTTCGAATGCCACAACATCCTCCACCTCAGGAGCAGCTCCGTATTTAAGGTCAAGCAATGCGGCACCTGCAAGCTCAGTGGTTGTAAATCCCTGATTGAACTTCGATGCCTTGCCGAGTTTTTCGATCAGCTCGTCAGGAATAGGCTCACCGGTCTTGTAATGTTTTGCATACGATTTCAGCACTTCAGGTTCAAAAGCCCAATGCTCATTTATCTGAGAACACATTTCCACATAATCACGATCCACATTTGTACCGGCTATGGATTTATAGGGAGCCCGTGAAAGAATTGCCTGGAGCGCATGACCGAACTCGTGGAATGTCGTCTCAACCTCGTCTATTGTAAGCAGAGAGGGAGTCTCTGATGTAGGAGGAGTAAAGTTACCTACATTGTAAACGATAGGACGACGAGTCTTGCCATCTTCGAAAATGCCGCAACTCTGCAACTGCTCCATCCATGCTCCCTGGCGTTTGGTCGCACGTGGGAAATAATCGCACATCCATACCGCAACGTGCTCGCCTGTCTTGGAGTCAACGACATCATATACAGCCATATCGTCTATATACTTAGGCGCATCCTTAATGGGAACCATCTTTATACCCCAAAGCTTTTCTGCACAGTCAAACAGTCCGTTAAGTACATTCTCAAGCGAGAAATAAGGTCTGAGTTCACTTTCGTCGAGATTGAACTTCTCGTTCTTCACCTTTCCGGCATAATAATAATAGTCCCACGGCGCTATTTTGAAGTTGCCTCCATTCTTATCCACATAAGCCTGCATATCTTTCACCTCTTCATGAGAGCGTTTCACAGCCGGCTCAAACACAGACAGCAACAGATCAGATGCGGCTTCGGGAGTTTTTGCCATTACGCGGGAGGTCATCATGTGGGCAAAATCTTCAAAACCCATTATCTTGGCTTTCTCCGCACGAAGTTTCACAATCTTCTTGATTACATCGAGATTACTGTTGTTTCCCTGAAATGCAAGATTTGTGTAACCTTTATAAACAGCCTCACGCAGTCCGCGGTTATCGGCATACTGTAACACAGGTAGACGGCTTGGAGCATGAAGAGTAAATACCCAAAGACCTTCAAGTCCGCGGTTTTTTGCTTCTTCGGCAGCCTGGGCAATTGATGATTGCGGCAATCCGGCAAGATCCGCTTTGTCATAAACCGTTACAAAAAAAGCATTGGTAGCGGCAAGCAGATTGCGGTTATATTGAATAAAGAGTTTTGACAGTTCATCATTAACCTTGATCAGTTCAGCCTTCTTATCGGCAGGAAGTGCCGCGCCCTGCTCCGCAAATGAACGATAGTATTTCTCAACCACACGCTTCTGAACGGGAGTAAGCTTCATCTTGTTGCGGTTTTCATATACGTTCTGTATCTTACGGAAAAGATCATCATTCAGATTAACCTTGTTCGAAGCATCGTTAAGCATCGGGATAGCCTTCTCCGACATCTCCGCAAATTCCGGAGTGGACAAAGCCTCTTCGTAGTGATAGAATACGCCTGCAACCCTCTCCAATATAGGAGACAGATTCTCCAATGGAAGAATCGTATTGTCGAATGTGGGTACATCCGTGTTTGATGTTATTTTCAACAGATTGGCATCCTGCTCTGCTATTCCTGCCTTTATTGCCGGAAGGAAATCGGATGTCCGGATCTTGTCGAACGGTGGAATACCGTACTTGGTCTCGTATGGTTTCAAAAAGGGATTCTCTCTCTGTTGTGCCATAACCTGTGGTGTTGAGGCAAGGAGCGCGGCTCCGAATGCCATCATTAGAAATTTGTTCATTATTATTGCTGTTGAATTATTGTTCTCTTAATAAAATAACATCATGCTATCGTAACCATTCGAATTTCGCTGTCAGAGGATAGTGATCGCTGCTTTTGATTCTCCCCTTTGTAACACTCAGCGCTTTCAGCGGATCCGGGCGATAAAAAACCTGATCGAGATGGAAAAGGAATCCATGCTGGTTGTAAGTTATCGCCGGTCCGAAAGATGTCTGGACATAAGCATCTTCAAGCCCCGATGACCGTACAAGCCTGTATGCATAAGATTCCGGTACGTCATTGAAGTCTCCGGCAACTATCAGAGGTCCGGATATCGACTCTATAGTCTTCTTAAGATCCTTTACCACCTGAGCCCGGAATTTGAACGCTTCGTTCAATTTCTCCATTACAGATCCCTTCAGTTCTTTGATACCCTCTTCAGATCTCTTTATCGACACAATCTCCTTTACAACCTGCCTTTCGTTATTGTTTAGCGAATAGGACGGGATATGCATGTTTATCAGATTGAGTCCGCCCCAAGGCGTACGGATCTTATATATATTATACCATGAAGTGTTTCTCACCAACGTGACAGGAAACTTTGACAACACCTTGCGGTCGGTAGCAGTATTCTCTATTCTATACGGATATATCTTCCTTATAGTGTCCAGATAATCGGATATGTTGGGGATTTCATTTTCATCGTTGATATCCGCCATCTCCTGGATATTTACAATATCCGCTCCCGAGTGTATTATGAATTCTATGGCAGGATTCCCTTTCTGCGATACCATTCCTATGGAATCCGATCTATGCTGCATCTGGTCAATACCATGCAGAATATTATACGTCAGAAGCGTGAAGGTGCGTTTCTCATCCTCCGGTGCGGATGACGAATGCAACGGAACAGCTGTGGTAACAGGACCCCAGCTCGCAATAAGCGACAACACACCCAAACCGCCTGTAAATATTTTACCGAAACAGAACCATATCACAGTGACGGCAACTGTCGCTATAGCGAGATAAGGCAACGCAAGCGTAAGACACGATGAATACGCAAAATATTCAGGGTTTATCCTGCCTCCGTAGGCGGCGGCAATGGTAAGAAGGTACAGCACAACCGATGCTATCCTCAACACCATTCTCAATATCGGGTTAATTACCGGTAAAAACATTTCTTTTCTAATAATACTTCCCGAGTGTACCGTTCCGCTTCCATATCAACAGCAATATCAGACCGAATATCATGCCGCCGAGGTGGGCGAAATGAGCCACGGAATCCATGGAATGTCCAACTCCGAGGAAGAACTCTATGACGGCATAACCGGCAACCATGTATTTGGCTTTGATAGGTATCGGTATGAAAAACAGGTAAAGCGGCATGTTAGGGAACACAAATGCAAACGCAAGCAGGATTCCGAATATTGCTCCCGACGCGCCGATTGTCAGAATCTGATTCTTCATCATCGCCATACCGTCAAGGAACTGCGTGCTTCCCGAAGCTATCGACTGCTGCACAATACTGTTCATTGTCTCGTAAGTCATTCCATTGAGTTTGGCAATGCCCGCGATATAATCATGTTCCCACGTAAACCACCACACGAGCTCCTGTATAACAGCCGCTCCGACCCCACACACGAGATAATATACAAGAAACCGCTTTGATCCCCATACCCGTTCAAGTATCAGACCGAACATATAAAGGGAAAACATATTGAAAAATACGTGCAGGAAACTATGATCGTCATGCAAGAACATGTATGTGAACAACTGTGCAGGGTTGAAATAGTCGGAAGCCACGAAATGCAATGCACAATAACGCATTAGTCCGTTCTCGGCAAACCCCGGAAGAATAATTTCAACCAGCCATATGAGCACATTTATAATTATAAGGTTTTTCGTGACTGGAGGCCACTCTGAAAATCTATTTCTAAACATCAATTTTCTTTTATAATTTTGCAGATGAACTTGTATAAACTTATTTTTTATTAACATTGGCAGAATATTCTTGAGACGATTCTGTCACTCGAAGAGGCAGCAACCTTTCGGTTGGTGCCGATGAGAGGGGCAAAAGCGACCAAAAAGATTCGCCAAGGTTGATAAAAGAATGATATTCAAATCTATTTTTGACATTCGTAAATAAGTTTAGACAAGTTCGATGGATTACAAACCCATCGTTTAAACATTTTTTAAAGGAAACGGTTTTGAATTACAAAGATAATACTTTGGTATCGTCTTTCCAACTTCACGACATCCTCAAATTTCTTAGAAATTTCTTAATTATATGGAAAAATGCCTTCTTATCGTCAATCCGATTTCAGGCACCTCCTGTAAACACGGATTGGCAGAGCGCACTATCCACAAATTACGGCACTCAGACATAAAGGTAGAGGTATTATACACAGAAAAGCCTGGAGATGCACGCAAGTTTGCCGAAATGGCCGCCGGGAAGGGGTATCTCGGTGTAATCGCCGCCGGTGGAGACGGAACCGTCAATGAAGTGGCATCCGGTCTTATAGGAAGCGGTACAGCTCTGGGAATACTCCCCGTCGGCTCCGGCAACGGGTTGGCACGACATCTGAATATTTCAACCGACATCTCGGATGCCCTGAACGTTATAGCCCGACACAATATCGTGGACTGCGACTACTGCGATGCAAACGGACATCCCTTCTTCTGCACATTCGGGCTCGGATTCGATGCGGCTGTAAGCAAGAATTTCTCCATGTCGCAACACCGCGGACTCGCTACATATATAAGAAGCGCTCTTCAGGAATATCTTAAATTCGAACCATCGGAATACCTCCTCGAAGCCAACGGCAAAAAGATAAGATTCAGAGCATTTATCGTCGCGGCATGCAATGCTTCCCAATATGGCAATAATGCGTTCATCGCTCCGGAAGCTTCCATAAAAGACGGCTTGATGGATCTTACAATTGTACATGCCGGCACCCCGTTGACTCAGGCTATCGTAGGAGTCGATCTCATGACGGGAATGATTCGCAACAACATGATAATCCAGACCATGAAAGTGCGCGAGGCATCTATACGGCGTCTCACAGAAGGTCCTGTACACATTGACGGGAATCCGATGGTGATGGGAGAAGAGATAAAACTGCAGTGCCACCACAGCAAACTGAAAATTTTCACAACCGGTGAGACTCATCCCATCCATCCCATTCTCACACCTTTAAAATATTTCAATCGCGAGATTCTGAACAGATTCCGCAACCTCCGCAACAAGAATTGATATATAATAACAAGAAAAGGGTTTTAGCTCTAGAGCTAAAACCCCTTTTCATAAAATAAGCAAATGTTTTATTATTTTATGGAAATGTTCAAATAATAAAATGCACCGATCGCAGTCCGGTTTATTTGCCAAGCCGTGCCTTTTCGCGCTCGATGTATGCATCCACTGTCAGACCGTTGCCTAACTGGAATGTAGGATACTCTTTTGAAATAGACTCATAGCATTCAAGTGCCTTGTCATATTTCTTCTGTGCATCATAGATATTAGCCTCTTTCAAAAGCACACGCGGAACGATCTGTTCGTTTCTGCCTGCCTTGTTTACAGCCTTGTGATAACAATCTATAGCTTCATCATATTTCTTGAGATTGACAAAACAGTCTCCTTTCAGAACCAAGGCATTTGCCGCAAGAACAGGCTCGGATGTCGAGAACTTGTCGAGACACTCGACAGCCTCTTTATATTTGCCAAGCTCATAATAAGACTCGGCAGCGCTTAGACTGGCAAGTTTGCCGGCATCTGTACCTGAATTCTTATCCGCAACCTTCTTATATTCGGCAGCCGCCACTGAATCGTTGCCTGCCGCATTGATCTCCACCTGATTATATGCCTCGAACGCACGGTTGGCGCGAGGATTGCGGTATAGGAAGATGTAGCACATAACCAATGCCGCCACAGCCGCCACACAAGCGACCACTATATAAATAACCTTCTGGTTCTTTGCTATCTTTTCGCTCGCCGAGGTTAGATTTTCATTCAATTTCTCAATGGTTGATTCCGATTGTTGTCCGTTTTTATTCTCTGCCATTATGTCAGTATTATTGTTTTCTATTGTTTTGAACACGCAAAGATAATTTATTTTTACTAATTCGCAAAATCAATTAATCTTTTCCAATTATTTTTCTCCTCAAAATTTGCTAAATTTGCAACCATGTTGAAAACTGAAAATATATATCACATACATACGCTTGAGAACGGACTGAAAGTCGTTATCCGCCAGTCGGATTCCAAAGTATCTTATATCGGAGCTCTGATAAACGCAGGAAGCCGGGATGAGATGCCGGAACTCCAGGGACTCGCCCATTTTGTGGAACATACCATTTTCAAAGGCACCCTGAAACGCAAAAGCTGGCATATATCCAACAGAATGGAATCTATCGGCGGAGAGCTGAACGCATACACTACCAAGGAGGAGACTATGATATACACAAACGCGCCTGCAGGGTATGCCGACCGCTCTTTCCAGCTGATTGCCGATCTTCTGAGAAACGCACAGTTTCCTGCTCCTGAGATTGAACGGGAGAAAGAGGTTGTCATCGAGGAGATACACAGCTACCAGGACAGCCCGTCAGACCTTGTGTTCGACGAGTTTGAGGAGCGTATATACGCAGGTTCCGCTTTGGCTCACAACATTCTCGGCACAGAAGAAACCGTGCGTAAATTGACATCGGAGAACGCACGCGAGTTTATCAAAGCCAAATATTTCGCCGAGAATATAGTTCTTTATTGCGATGACCCCGGTGATCCGGACACTAATCTAAAAAAGATCCGTCGTTATTTCAGCGACATTGCAACTACAGGGACATCGAACAAGAGAATAGCACCATTCCTTGTCGCTCCGTTTGACGAAATCATAGATAACAAAAATTATCAGGCGAACTGCATTATGGGTTGTTCCCTCTTCAGCCGCAATGATCCCGGCAGACACGCGATGTTCCTGCTTAACAATTATCTTGGCGGTCCATGCATGAATTCAAGGCTCAATATGGAACTGCGCGACCGTCGGGGACTTGTATATACCGTAGAGAGCAATATCGCGCTCATGAGCGACACCGGAGTCATGTCGATCTATTTCGGAACAGATCCCAGATCGGTAAAAAAATGCAGGAAGCTGATTTTATCCGAAATCGACAGACTTGCCCAGAACCGAATGTCTTCAAGAAAATTCGCACAAGTGCGTGATCAGTATTGCGGTCAACTTATTGTCGGGGGAGAGCATAGAGAGAGTCGCGCCATGTCAATGGCAAAAAGCCTGCTCTATTATGGTGAAGTGCATGACATCGATTACACAGCCGAGAGAATACGCTCACTAAGCGCCGAAGACCTTCGGATGGCTGCCGAGCAGCTTGCCGCCAATCCGCTAAGTTGTCTCAATATTCAATAAGCAAACCCTAAAAGCAAACATACTCTAAATTTTCAGGCACAATGATCATAGGAAATGTTGATTTAGGAGAACGTCCTGTCTCACTCGCCCCCATGGAGGATGTGACCGATCCATCGTTCCGCCTTATCTGTCGCGAGATGGGTGCGGCTTCTGTATATACGGAGTTTGTTTCTGCCGAGGCGCTTATCCGCGATATCCAGTCGACTACCCGCAAACTAACCATAAACGATAAGGAACGTCCGGTTGCAATCCAGATTTATGGCCGTGATCCGGAAGCTATGGTCGAGGCGGCGAAGATTGTAGAGCAGGCGGGACCCGACATACTTGACATAAATTTCGGATGTCCGGTGAAAAAAGTAGCTTCAAAAGGCGCCGGAGCCGGAATGCTGCGTGATATACCGAAACTGCTTGACATTACACAAAGGGTGGTAAATGCCGTATCTATTCCGGTCACAGTCAAAACCCGCCTTGGATGGGACTGTGAGAATAAAATAATAACTACGCTCGGACTCCAGCTTCAGGACTGCGGGATAAAAGCTCTTACAGTACATGGACGTACCCGTTCACAGATGTATACCGGTCAGGCAGACTGGTCTTTGATCGGTGAACTGAAAAGTGATCCTGCGATGAAGATTCCTGTTATCGGAAACGGAGACATCACATCGGCAGAGCAAGTGGCAGATGCTTTCGACAAGTATGGCGTTGACGGCATTATGATAGGGCGTGCTGCCATCGGCGCTCCCTGGATATTCAAAGAAGTTATGGACTATCTGAAATTCGGGAAAGCGTCTCCTCTATCCTATGCCGAGAAATTCGGCATCCTGCGCCGACAGGTTCGCGAAAGCATCGACCGTATAGATGAATATCGCGGCATCCTGCACATACGGCGACACCTTGCAGCCACTCCCCTTTTCAAGGGTATCCCCAATTTCAGGGAATCAAGAATCGCACTCTTGCGTGCCGACAAGGAGAAAGATCTTTTCGACATGCTTGACGTTATACAAGAAAAATACTTTGGAAATGAATGATTTTATAGATATGAAAAAGTTTCTTGCATTATTTACCATTATCATTCTTGCGACTTCAGGCATGAATGCACAAAAACATTCCTATCGTCTCAATGTAGGAATGTTCGATAAACTGAACGTGACTGACAACGTAAATGTGGAATGCCGTTGCGTACCGGATTCGGCAGGTTATATCGCCTTTGAAGGAGAAACGGAATTCGCAGATGCCTTCATTTTCTCCAACTCCAAAGGGAAACTGAGAGTGCAGGTGAACACAGATGATGTGAACAATCCCAATCTCCCTGTGCTGCGAGTATATTCACACTTTCTGACAGAAGTAGAGAACGGATCTGATTTCACTACAACACTTGAGGGGAAAATAGCCGTACCTGCCCTAAGTATCAAACAGATCGGAAACGGCAATATAATAGTTCGCGACATCGAAGCCAATCAGGTCACCGCCGCGATCGCCACCGGAAACGGGAAGATATCTATTACCGGCAAATGTGATATAGCGGATCTCAAAATGGTCGGAGCCGGAATGATACAAAGCGAGAATCTTGATGCGGGAACTGTAAACTGCCACATTCTCGGAAGCGGGGACATTTATTGCAATCCAAAACAGAAACTTGATGTACGAGGCATTGGAAGCACCAAGATCTTTTATCTCGGAGAACCCGAAATCAAGAAAGTCGGCGGAGGGAAGATATTCCCTCTCGACAGCAAGAAATAAACAATTGTTTCCGCAAAATGAAAGGGGTCGCTTCAGTTTGAAGTGACCCCTTATTTTGTATTAGAAACTGTTTAAATTTATTTTCAGAGGATTTTGAGAAGTATTTTTGAGATGTTTTTACAAGCTGAAGAGGGAGAAACCTGACGGTTTCGACCGATGAAACTTGGTGAAAACAGCCAAAAAGACTCTCAAAATGCCTGAAAGAAGCACTATATAAAATTTTTCGTAATAAATTTAAAAGTTTCTTAAAGAAGTTCAGTAAATATGATATTTGCTTTTGACCCTGTTGAATCTTTCGCTGTCTTTATTCCATATCGGCAATATATCTTCCACTTTGTGTCTTTTCATAAAATTGATCCTGACTCTCGAATTACCCGTCACTTTATCCAACATCCGTTGTCTTGACTTGGGCTCATTTTCTATTAGATTCAGCTGGGGATAAAGGCGATACACCTCTTGAAGAATATAAAACTGAATCAATGTCAACTCTGCCGATACGGGGTCTGTTATATAAACTTCTACACCTGACAGCCCCGTTCCCGCAAATCGACTGAAATAAGGGCGGAATGCGACGGGACGGAATCTGACACCGGACAGATTCAGATCGTTGAGTGCTTTCGAAAGCTTTATCCCGTCAATTCCAGGAGCTGCAAAGAATTTAAACGGAAGCGTATATCCGACACCTATCGAGCACCCGTTCAATTCTCCGGCAATACCTGTAGCGGGGTAATAGAAAGCTGTCTCAGACGCTGGGATATTGGGAGACGGAAGCACCCATGGCAGACCAGTGTCCTTAAAAAGCATATCGCGTTGCCACCCCTTCATTTCGATTACAGTCAGTTTGGGTATATTACCCTCACCCAATAATTTCTCTCCACATAAAAGTTTTGCGAATTCACCCGGTGTCAAGCCATATATATAGGGAACCGGATATTGGCTGACAAATGATTCACAATCTTTCTCGACAAGCGGGCCCTCTACCTTAATTCCCCCTAACGGGTTAGGTCTGTCCAATACCATAAACTCTATGCCGGCCTTGGCACATGCCGCCATTGACCTTCCCATTGTGGAAATATATGTGTATGACCTGCTGCCTATATCCTGGATATCATAAACAAGCACATCAATTCCCTTGAGCATTTGAGAAGTAGGAGAAAGATTGGCACCATGAAGCGAATAGACCTTGACACCCGTAACAGGATCCACTTCATCCAAAACTTTCTTACCGGCGGAATAGTCCCCCCGGATTCCATGCTCGGGCGAGAATAGCGCCACAAGTTCGACACCTTCGGCTTCGTTTAAAATATCAATCGTAGACTTCAGATTGCTGTCTATACCTGTCGGATTCGTGATAAGCCCCACCCTTTTCCCCTTGAGAGGAGCAAAATCCATATCGCGCAGACACTCTATGCCTGTCAGAACTTTCGCGTTAACCACCAACGGAAAAAGCAGAACCGCCAATAAAAACTTAACCAATCTCATAAAACATACCATTATCTTATTACTTACAAAGATAATTATAATATTTGACGATACATAAGATATGTTACGTACGACAGGACTTATTTGTACAGAGATT
Source organism: uncultured Muribaculaceae bacterium (assembly GCA_910579845.1). GTDB lineage: Bacteria > Bacteroidota > Bacteroidia > Bacteroidales > Muribaculaceae > Lepagella. The sequence continues at coordinate 175,789 of CAJTWL010000002.1, forward strand.
AATTTCGGGAATGTTTCAGCGATTCCGGTTCACCCGGATACCACCAGCCATAGCCTCGGTCGGTATATTTGCCGTTGCCTATACTGTAGTCGTATCTGGCATCGTACTCGAAGTCCTGAAGGGTGTCAAAGTGTGGCGGTATCTCACCACCTATACGGTTGCCCTGACACCACAGATGGCCAAGCGCAGGCAACGATGCTATGTCAGCCTCACGGAGCCGGTTGTAGGAACAGTCGAGACTTACGAATGTTCTGTTGCTAAGACCATTGAATGTAAGTTTCTCGAGCTGGTTATAGCTGCAGTAAACCCAGTTGAGATTCGGGCAATCATCGAATTTCAGCGATGTAAGTTTGTTGTCACTGCAATGAAGTTCGCTGAGTCTGTAATACCCCGTCACATCAATCTCCGACATTTCATTGGAGAAGCAGTAGTAATGTCTCAACTCGTTCTTCTGATCGGAAATATCAAGATGCTTAAGACGGTTATCATAGCAATAAATCCAACAAAGTCGCGGACAACCCTTGACGTTCAGATCCGATATTTCGTTTTCACCGCAGTTGAGAATCTGGAACTGAGGCGAATTGCTGACGTCAAGCTTCTTTATTTCGTTGGTCTGACAGAAAATGTCTATCAGATGTTCGCGATAAGGTATCTCAAGAGACTGGAGGCGGTTCTTATCGCATTTGATATTCTTGATTGATATGCAGTTGTCAAGAGCAAGCGATTCCAGACGGCATGATTCAACGTAAATCTCCGAGATAGTTCTGCTCCACGCTATATCTATCGACCTCAGATTATTATAAGGGACACTAAGGCGTTGCAATGAGAGACAGCCATTGAGCTTGATCTCTTCGAGTCCGGTGTTTGTACAGTCTATATAGGTAAGTAGCGGACAGTTGGACAGATCCAAGCTCGTTATCTTATTTTTAGAGCAACGGATGCTCACAAGAGCCTTGCACCCCGACAAGTCGATCTTGCCATTCAGATCCCGCTCATTAAGATTAAGGGTCAGAAAACCTTTCTCATATTTCACTTCCGACCCCCACTGGCTAAGAGGTTTGTCCATCTTTTCATCCCACTTGACTTTGAAACGCCAGTTCGGACCGTCTGTGTCGCGATAGAGTTTCAACAGAAAAGCCTTGACTTCGTCCTCGGAAGGGAGATCGACTTTTACAGGTTCCTGACAGATCCTCAATTCGGAGGCAGCACGCCCCGCGCTGATAGTGAGCGTGGTGACGCGTGCTTTATCTGTCATGTTGGGCAGAGCTTTGAAAATGACATCAACGCGCCCTGGCTTTCCTGACTTCTGCATGATTTCACCGTAAGACAAACCGTTGCCCTGTTGCTTGCTTATACTCCAGTCCTTGTTGGCAGTGAAGCTGACGATTATATCACCGCCCCCGGCTGGAACCGTCATATCAGTACCGGATATAAGTGTCACGCTGTCGGGTTCAGGCAACTGCGGTTCATCGGTTTTCTCGGAACAGGAAATAAAAGCGAATGCGACTGCAAGCTGCAGCACGAGGAAAAGTTTGCGGTAAATAGTCATTTGCTCAAGTATTGATTATATGCCGGTAAATATAATATAATCATAGAGATTTAAACTTAACATTTGTTAAGAAAATATATTTAAACAGTTTCTTATAAAAAGCTACCCGATCTTATCTATCAACAAAGCAATAACTAGAAAGGGAGAAATAAAAATTGGAGAGCTTCAAAACGAAGTTCTCCAATTCAGTACCCAGAGCCGGGGTCGAACCGGCACGGATTGCTCCACTGGTGTTTGAGACCA
>CAJTWL010000003.1 GCA_910579845.1 uncultured Muribaculaceae bacterium
CGCCGCCTTTTGGAAGACCCGACAACAGTCGGGCCTTCTTTTTTTGTGCCCGTGCAGACTCTTGGGATTGCCGGAATCAGAAAAGTTTTTCGTATATTTGTAAGTTAAATGGCTGAAAAATGAAAATTTTTACATCTAAAGATATTCATGAAATTGATGGTGCTACCTGTGAGGCACAACAGATATCATCTCTTGAATTAATGGAGAGGGCCGCTTCTAAAGTCAGCAGCGAATTAATTTCAAAGTTTCTGTTGACCCAGAGATTTGTAGTCATGGCTGGTCCAGGCAATAATGGCGGTGATGCCCTTGCTGTTTCCAGGATGCTTTATGAGCATGGCTATCATAATCTTGAAGTTTATTTCTTCAATGTTACGGGTAAAATTAGTCATGATTGTGAAGAGGAGCGTAAGAAGTTTATAACTCTTGATGATATAAATTTTACAGAGGTATCAAAAGAGTTTAATCCACCCTCTTTAGGCTCTTCTGATGTTGTTATTGACGGGTTGTTCGGTTCCGGTCTTACTCAGCCTTTGTCCGGCGGATTTATGGCTGTAAGCCGTCTTATAAATGAATCCGGTGCGTATGTAATCTCTATTGATGTCCCATCCGGACTTTTTGGAGAGTGGAATAATATGCTTAACAGGCGTGATATAATTCATGCAAATATTACATATGTGTTCCAGATACCGCGTCTTTCTTTTTTCTTCGAGGAAAATGCAAATCTTATAGGTGACTGGCAACTTCTGGATATTGAACTTGACTCGGCTAAGATAAGGGAAATGTCTACGGATTATTTTTTGATAGAACGTAGGAATCTGCGTCCTTTGCTAAGAAAAAGATTACCGTTTACCGGAAAGCGTGACTATGGGTCGGCTCTTCTTTTTGCAGGAAGTACGGGAATGATGGGAGCTGCAGTCATGAGTGCCCGTGCTATACTCAGATCCGGTGCCGGTCTTGTGACTGTTCATGGAGCCAAAGGAGGCTTGCAGATTCTGCAGACTGCAGTGCCTGAGGCTATGTATGAGCCGGACAGGAATGAACATTTTATTACGGATATGCGTATTCATCATGAGCATCAGGTTGTAGCCATTGGTCCAGGTATAGGATGTAATGAGCAGACTATTGATGCTCTTGAGAATTATCTGCGAACGTGTTCCATTCCTCTTGTTCTTGATGCGGATGCATTGAATTGCATAGCCCGTCGTCCGACATTACTTTCTCTTCTCCCGTCAAAGACTGTCATCACTCCGCATATAGGTGAGTTTGACCGCTTGTTCGGTGAGCATAATTCATCGGAAGCACGCCTGCAGAAAGCAATAGAGATGGCTGAGCGGTATAATATTATTATTGTCTTGAAAGGACATTATACATTTACTGTCAGACCAACGGGAAGAGTGTATATAAATCCGACCGGTAATCCGGGTATGGCTACAGCCGGCTCGGGTGATGTACTTACAGGTATCATAGCTTCATTTATTGCCCAAGGTTATAAACCGGAACATGCTGCCATGATAGGTGTGTTTGTACATGGATCAGCCGGAGATATGGCTGCTGAAAAGATCGGAGAATTCGGAATGACAGCAAGTGATATCACCAGTTATGTAGGTAAAGCTATTGATGCTGTTTTTGATAAGTAGACAGCTAAGAGCTTGTTTAAAAATATAAGTTATAAATTTGTTGATCTTTTTTAAGAGATATATAACCTGAAAATTGATTAATAAGACAGGTAAAAAACTTCTTATCATTTCTTGAAACTTTTAAAGCGAACAAAAATGAAATTTATGAGATATATTGTTCCTGTAGCCGTGTTGTTGATTATGTCCGTAGCTTTGCGCGCTCAAAATACAAAGTTGCTTACTGCTGACAAGCACAATGAGTATGGACTTGTTTATACACTTCCGAATACTGCACTTGAGATTGAAGTTACAGCCAAGAGAACAATTAAGAAAGCCGGACCATACTATCAATATGCAAAAAAATTCATCGGCACCGATAAGGTTGTAAAGAATGATTCGGAATCGTGGGAGATTACATCTGTCAATGTAAACAGGTATGGAGTTGCTGATAATGAAAACCGTTATCTGATGCAATTGAAGAATGGATCTACAACTTATATATGCGTTTCAGAAGACGGGATGCTTGCATCGATAAACAGGCAGGTGGAAATAGCGCAAGATCCGACTTCTCAAGTGCCTGTAGTTTCTGGTTTGGATAAAGTCGATATAAATGAGTATCTGCAATATGTAAATGAGGATTTCATCGCTTCGCAAAGTAGTGCGAAGCGCGCTCAGATGCTGGCGGAGAATCTCATGGAGATCAGAGACGCAAAAGTTTCGTTGACACGAGGTACAGCCGAAACAATGCCCCAGGATGGCAAACAACTTGAATTGATGCTAAACTCTCTTAGTCATCAGGAAGCATCAATGACAGCTGCGTTTGTGGGACTTGAAGAATCTGAAACCGTTACCCGTACTTTTACATATATGCCAGGTGATGATGGAAAATATGTATTATTCCGTATGAGTGATTTTTCAGGTTTTGTAGATGCCGATGATTATTCCGGTGAGCCGGTATATATCAGTGTAAAAGTTACAAATCGCGGGACACTTCCGGTCGATGCAAAGGGTGAGGAGAAGAAACTTCCGAAAGATGCCGTCATATATAACATTCCCGGAACAGCGCATATATCGATCACAACTTTAGGAAAGACATTATATTCAAAAGAGCTTGATTTTGCTCAGTATGGAGTTAAATTCGGTCTGGCACCAACTTTATTCAGTGCAAAGAAAGGGCGATCATATGCCATATTCGATGGAGTTACCGGTGCTCTTACAGAAATAGGAGAAGATGGAGGTCAATAGATCTATATCGCTTTCTCAACTTCAGCAAGTGCTTGGCAACACGTTACGTTCCAATACTAATCTTCAGAATGTATGGGTTACAGCGGAACTGAGTGATCTTCGTGTTGCCGGAGGGCATTGCTATATGGAACTGATCGAAAAGGATCTGGGGGGTAATACGGTTGCCAAATTGCGTGCGATGATATGGGCGAGCAATCTTTTGCCATTACGCCGGAAATTCTATTCTTCAACCGGAAGAGATATCTCCAATGGGCTTAAGGTGATGTTGAGAGGCTCAGTGAGTCACCATAACGTCTATGGTCTGAGTTTCGTCATATCCGATATTGATCCGTCATATACGATGGGGGATATGGAGCGTTTAAGGCGCGAGATATTGGAAAGACTGCAACGAGAGGGTATTCTTGATAAAAACAAGAAGCTTTCCATTCCAAAAGGTTCACAGCGAATAGCGGTAATATCCGCCGCCGGTGCGGCAGGTTATGGTGATTTTATAAATCAGCTCAATTCCAATTCTGAAGGTTTCAAATTTTATCCTTTCCTATTTCCTGCGGTGATGCAGGGTGACAGAACATCCGGTTCTGTACGTTGTGCTTTGGAGCTGGTGGAATCTACAATTGATTTGTGGGATTGTGTCGTTATTATTAGAGGAGGAGGCGCCACCACTGATTTAAATGGATTTGATGATTATGAACTGGCGAGACGTATTGCTCTTTTCCCTATTCCCGTAATAGTGGGAATAGGTCATGAAAGGGACAGAACCGTTCTTGATGAGATTGCATGCGTGAGATGCAAGACACCGACTGCTGTTGCCGCATATCTTATCGATTTATTAAGGACATCTTATTCAATAGTTGTGGATCATGTTCGCCGGATTGCCAAATATTCTTCCGAGAGGCTACAAGGCGAGAATTACAGACTCGCTGGAATTGAGGCATCTATTCCTGTGATTGTAAAAGCAAGGCTGCTGAAATCAGAGAAAAGATTAAACGAACTTGCTTATGGATTGGAAAAAGGAACATCGAGAGTTTTATCCAGACATAGCGACAAACTTTTGAAGCTGGTGCATACGTTGGAAATAAATGTATCCAAGTTTCAAGGGCGTGAGAAAGAACAGCTGAAGATGTTAAATTACCGTTTTGAGAAAGCAATCGGCAGTTTTGTTGAAAGGCGAAGCACGCAATTACATAATATTGAGAATATGATCCGTATTCTAAGTCCGGAGAATACATTGAAGCGAGGATATTCTATAACGCGAGTTGATGGAAAGGCGTTAAGGAATGCCATTACTGTTAATGAAGGAAGTGTGATAGAGACTACTTTAGCTAAAGGAACGATAGTTTCTACAGTATCAGGAATTAATGAAAAATAAAATAAAACGATATTTATAATGGAAGATATGACATATAGCAAGGCTGTTCAGGAGCTTGAGGCGATAGTGGTTAAGATGGAATCAGATAATTGCGACATAGATGAGCTGTCAAAATTCACTACCCGTGCCTTAAGTCTTCTGAAATACTGTAAGGAACGTCTTTTCAAAACCAATGAAGAGGTGGAACGTTGTCTGGAGCAACTTCGCGATGCTCTTCCTGAAAGCTGAATCTTATTCGCGATAGTAAATACGTTTTACGCGAGGCGATACTGATGTGAGAATCTCATAGGGGATGGTATCAAGAGTATCGGCAAGTCTTTGGAGAGGGGCATTGTTGCCGAATATTTCTACCGGATCTCCTACTTTGCAGTCAATTCCTGTAACATCTATCATACACGCATCCATACATATATTTCCGATAGTCGGTGCGTATTTGCCGTTTACCATCACCGATATATTTCCCCTTCCGAAATGGCGATTCATACCATCTGCGTATCCTATGGGCAATGTGGCTATCCGTGAGTCGCGTTTAATAACACCAAGTCGTCCATAACCTACAGTCTCTCCTGTTTTGTACTCCCTGATGGCAATTATTACAGTGCGCAGAGTTGATACTGTTGCAAGAGGCTCTTCTATTTCCACAGGAAGGGTATTCGCGCCATAAAGTCCTATACCAAGCCGTGCCATATCGTAATGATATTGCGGGAATCTAAGGATGCCGGCGGAGTTTAATATGTGGCGCAGAAATGGTGTGTGTGATACAGAAAGCATATACTCTGTGTATTTGCTGAAACGTGACAATTGCAACTCAGTGAAATCATTCATATCAGGACAATCAGCAGTGGCAAGATGTGAGAATACCGAGTGTAAACGAATCTCTTCGCTACTGTTGAGAATCTCCATAAGTTCAGGCAATTCGTTCTCAATGAATCCTGTACGATGCATGCCGGTGTCAAGCTTAATGTGTACCGGATAATCGGTTATCCCATTTTTCTTTGCTTCAATAATCATATCGTTGAGCATTTCAAAGGAATATATTTCAGGTTCAAGCCTATTGGCGAACATCGATTTATAATTCACAACCTTCGGATTCATAACCATTATAGGCATTGTTATCCCCTGTCTACGCAACTCAATTCCTTCGTCGAGTACAGCCACGGCAAGATATGCAGCTCCACTGTCTTGCAGTGTTTTTGCTATCTCATAGCTTCCTGCTCCATATCCTGATGCTTTGACCATGCAGACAATTCCGCAAGAGTGGGGTAGGAAACTTCGGAAATAATTGTAGTTCTTGACAATGGAATCGAGATTTACTTCAAGCACAGTTTCATGTCGGCGGGTCTCGAGCATTTCTGCTACGGGAGACAGGTCATATTCCTGAGATCCTTTTAGAAGAATGATCTCATCAACGAAATCCGATGTGGAAAGCGATTTAAGAAGAGAAGCAGTATCATTGAAAAAAACAGTCTCTTTTCCAAATAGATGCCGATATTTATTCAGCACCGGTCCAATACCAATGAATCGTGTTATATCTGCCTGTTTTACAATGTTGGCGATTGCGTTACACACTTCTTCAGCTGTAGCCGATTCATGGTGTATATCACTAAGTATCAAGGTCGGAGTCTGAGCAGGTGTTTTACGCCTCCTTATAAAATCAATTGCCGGTAACAGAGAAGATAAATCAGAAGTATATGAATCAAGAATAATTGAGCAATGATTCACACCTTCCGTGACGTTCAGACGTGTTCCAATCTTATGCAGTTGTGAGAATCTTTCGGATATCTGTTCTCTGGAGAGTCCACGATGAAGCATAAAGGCAAGTGCATTCGCGGCATTCTCATAATCTGCTTCGTTGTGCAAAGGGGCATTCAGGGTTGATTTCTTGCCATTGAAAGAATATTCAAACTCGCATGATTCAGCGTTAATTGTTTTCTTGTTTATGAAAAGAGTTGCGCTTGGGTCCGAGAAACTCCATGTAAATAATTCTTTTCCCTTTTTATGAGTGGTGACAGCCTCTTCAATCAGTGGATAATCTTTACAGAATATGATTGTTTTGGTTGAATTCGAACCGGCAAGCATAGCTTTCTCCTTTGCCTTGTGTTTTATAGACTCAAATCCTTGGGAATGAGCTGGACCGATATTTGTGATTATGACACAATCAGGATGTATACAATCGACAAGATTTTTCATCTCGCCTGACTGGGATATGCCGGCTTCTATAATTGCAAGAGTGGAAGCCTGATTAATCTGCCATAAAGAGAGCGGAACACCAATCTGAGAATTGTAGCTTCTCGGGCTACGGGAGATATCTGCAAACGGTTCCATCAACTGATATATCCATTCTTTTAGGGTTGTCTTCCCTCTGGAGCCTGTAATTGCAAGAACCTCTCCGGTAAAAGTGGATTTGCGGGCTGCTATTTTCTGGAGTGCGGAAATAGTATTTTCTACTATAAACCAGTTGATATCATCATTTTGATCTATATGCGGAATATAATTTACCACAAAATTATGTACTCCCCGTTTGTATAAATCGGCAATATAACGATGCCCATCATTGCCCTTGGTAGGGATAGCAAAAAATAAAGTGTTGTCGGGGTTGCCGAGGGAGCGTGAGTCTGTAAGCAAATCGGTAATTACTGATTCGTTTTTGGGAGAGGGTAGAGCAAGAATTGCCGCTATTTCCGAAGATGTGGTTTTCATTATGTATATGGAATTTGTATCCAAAGTTAATACTATTTTAGGTATGGGACAAAAAAAAGGCGTGTAATCGCTACACCCCTGTTTTCCCATCCAACCTCAATATCCATCGCGGTAGGACGTGAATCCTAATTCTAATTTAACTATTAATCCATAACTTTACTAATGCAACAAAATTGTCATGAAAATTTAAGAAATAATCTTGGAAATTTGTTCTGAGTTTCCAGAACAAATTTCCATTTCTTAAATCCTTATTCCTATTCAATTTACTGTTCTGTCATATTGAATTCACATTCAATAATGCAAATTTATGCACTTTTATCAAAATTTCAAAATTTTAGCTTATATTATTTTATAAAAATTGAAATTTTAGATTATGTTCCTCCAGACCGTGTTATAGCAGATTTCTGTAATCTTCTGTCATAGACTTTATCCATTGCAGTTCTGGATTAATAGGAGATGTGCGTTCAAGCTCTACCGGGACTACGGATATGAAACCGTGGTCCAGGCACCATTCATCCGTATTTTCATTGTCTGGTTCTTCGTTTACATATTTTCCGGTGAGCCAATAAAACTTTCTTCCATGTGGATCGGTATATTCTTGATACTCATCGTTCCATTTCCCACGGCATGCTACAGCCAGACGCATCTGTTTAGGAATGCCGTTTATATTGGGAATATTGACATTCAGACATATACCTTCCGGCAACCCGTGACAAAGAACCTGCTCAACAAGTAACTTTATGGCAGGAATGCAAGGAGTAAAATCAGCGTCTTCGGAATGATCTGTGAGAGAGAATCCTATCGAAGGAATTCCGAAAGCACATCCCTCCATTGCAGCGCCCATTGTGCCGGAATATAATACATTGATAGCTGAGTTGGAGCCGTGATTGATACCTGTACATACAAGATCCGCGGGTCTTGGAAGCACGGTATGCATTGCAAGTTTTATGCAGTCCACCGGTGTCCCGTCCACTTTGTACATCTTTGCCCCATGGTAATCCGGGAGTGGAGTAATACGCAGAGCTTCATTTACCGTTATTGCCATGGATTTTCCCGATTGGGGAAATTCAGGGCATATCGCAACAACATCACCATATTCCAGCAATGTGTCAATCAGTACTCTAACTCCCTTTGATGTGTAACTGTCATCATTGCTTACGAGTATTAAAGGTCTTTGGGTTGTATTCATTGTTTTATTTCATTTACAGTTTTATAGTATTTTTCCTATAAAGATAACGTTCGACTACTATGTTATGGTTTGCACCTGGCTGAGAACCGACTATGTCGTATTCAGGGAATGTATTGTAATGTCTGCGCATCTTGCGGAAGTCATTATGTGCGGATATAATGGCTTTCGCATTAGGTATATCCATTTTTACTATAAACATCAGAAATGCAAGAGTGTCATATAGTCTTCTGATAAACAATTTATACCGTCCTGTGTTTTTTGGAAGATTCTTATGCATGAGCAAGAGATTGTTACGGAAGTTTAAATAAGTTTTTTGCGGATTGCCTTGATTCAATGAAGCACCTCCGATATGATATACTTTTGAATATGACGAGGCGCACACCCGCAAACCATTATTGAGTAACCTGCAGCAATAATCAATTTCCTCCATATGAGCAAAAAAGAGAGGATCAAGTCCACCCAGTTTAAGATATATGTCTCTGCGTGTCATGAAGCAGGCACCTGATGCCCATGTCACATCTTTGATGCCGTCATCATATTGTCCGCTATCTTTCTCAATTTTATCAAAAAGTCTGCCGCGACAGAATGGATAGCCGTTTTTATCAAGATATCCTCCTGCCGCTCCGGCATATTCAAAATAATCCTTATTGTTGAATGACAATATTTTTGGTTGTATAGCCCCGATATTGCTATTGTCTTCCATTATCTTAAGCAATGGTTCCCACCAGCCGGGAGTGGTTTCAACATCTGAGTTCAAAAGAACTATGTAAGGATAATCACATGCTTTTATCGCGCGGTTATATCCTTCAGCGAATCCGTAATTTTTATCAAGTCGTAAGGTGACGACATTCTTGCAGTTCTGATTCACCCATTCCAGTGAGCCATCGTCCGATCCATTGTCAGCAACAATAAGATCAGCTGATTCGGATATGGTGTCGGATGCAACGGAGGGGAGAAATTTCTCAAGAAGCGTCTTGCCATTCCAGTTAAGAATTATAACACCAAGTTTTTTCATCAGTCTAATAAACAGCTTATAAGAATTCCGCTTTCAATGAATCCGGATTCTCCTGATCAATACCTGTCAAACGTACTGTGGACAACCGGTTTACCAACTCTTTTTTATACGGAGCTGTCACGCGAATATAATTTTTTGTGAAGCCATGCATATTATCGTTGCCTCTGGCAGGCTGTTCCCATAAAACTTCAGCTGTCTCTCCAATGTGACGGTTATAAAAATCTGTGAATTTCCTATCAGATATATCTGTTAGAATCTTTACGCGGTCATGTCGTGTGGCATTGGGGACAGAGTCTCCTAAAGCAAGAGCGGCAGTGCCGGGCCTTTCGGAATATGGAAAGACGTGAAGACGTGTGATGTTCAGACCTGTGATAAAGTCCAAGTTCTTTTTCCATTCTGTTTCTGTTTCGCCACGGGCTCCGGCTATTACATCAACTCCAATAAAGGCATCGGGTATAAGTCGATTTATGTTCTCTATGCGTGATGCAAAGAGTGTGGTGTCATAATGCCGGTTCATTTTTTTAAGAACATTGTCGGATCCGGACTGAAGAGGTATATGGAAATGCGGCATGAATTTTCGTGATTCATTTGCCACCCATTTTATGATATCTTCTGTCAGCAGATTGGGTTCGATTGATGATATGCGATAGCGTTCAATACCTTCTATCTTATCAAGTGCTTTGATGAGATTAAAAAATGTTTCATCCGATCCTTTGCCGAAATCTCCAATATTTACCCCTGTAATGACAATCTCTTTTGCCCCTTTGGCTGAAGCGTTTTCTGCAAGAGAACAAAGCTGTGCGATTGATCCTGAGCGTGATTTGCCACGGGCAAATGGAATTGTGCAGTATGTGCAGAAATAATCGCAACCGTCTTGAACTTTAAGAAAAAAACGAGTGCGGTCACCTCGCTCACATGTGGGAGTGAACGATTCAATATCTCGGAAGGGAGTGACATCAATTCTTTTGTCGTGATTTTGGATCCAGTTTGATATATACTCCGCCGCCTTCATCTTCTCATTTGATCCAATTACGATATCTACTCCTTCCATTGATGCTATTTCTTCCGGCTTTAGCTGAGCATAGCATCCGGTGACAAGTAGAGTGGCATCCGGATAACGCGATGACAGACGGCGTATCAGCTGACGCCCCTTCTTATCGGCTGTTTCTGTTACAGAACATGTGTTTATTACTATAATGTCCGGATCCTCGCCACGGGGAGCACGTATAATTCCTTTTTCGGAAAGAGTTCTCCCGATAGCGGATGTTTCTGCAAAATTCAGCTTGCATCCTAATGTATAGTAAGCCGCTTTCAAACATTCTCCTTGCATATGACAAAATTAATAAAATATTAGATAAGAAACTGTTTAAATTTATTACGAAAAAATATTATGAATATTCTTTCAGGTCTTTTGAGTGCCTTTTTGGCTGTTTCCGCCAAGTCTCATCGTTCAAAACCGGGAGGTTTCTCCCTCTTCGACTTGCGTAAACATCTAAAAAATCCACCTCAAAATACTCTGAAAATAAATTTAAACAGTTTCTAAGACTCAAAATTTATTGGATGTAGCCAAAGATACTTGACAACAGGTTTCTGATTTATTATCTTTGCAGATTGAATGGAAGATAAAGAAGTTAAAATCTCATTTTGGGCATCGCATCTCACATTGGTAGTGAGTGTGACTTTCGTGTTGCTTCTGATAGGGGTGCTTTGTGTGGTGTGGTCGGCTGTGACATCTGAGTCACGACGTCTGCAAGAACGTATTTCGATATGTGTCGTTATGGCAGACAGTGTTGGCAATTCATCAGCGAGGGCTGCCGCTCGGGAAATAGCACATAAACCATATACCTGCAATATCAGACTTATTGGTAAGAATGAAGTAATGCAAAGATGGCGAGAAGAGACCGGTGAGGATCTTATAGCCATGTATGGCGTTAATCCGCTAAGTCCTGAGATTGAGTTCAATCTTGACGGGCGTTATGCAACTCCGGAAAATGTAGGCAGAATAAAAACAGCATTAAAAAAGATTCACGGGGTAGAGTCTGTTGATGCTCCGGATTCATCGGTGGTGTCCTCGATGAACAGCAACTTATCCAACTTGACTCTGATTCTGGCTATTGTTGCGGGAGTTATGCTTGTCGTGACTTTTGTTTTGATAAACAATACTGTGCATCTTCTCATATATTCAAGACGTTTCACTATTCACACGATGCAGCTTGTGGGCGCTACAAAAGGCTTCATTAGCAGACCGATTATTATGGGTAATGCAATGTGCGGTATGCTGGCAGGGGCGTTTGCAAGTCTTCTTACCGGTGTGATTATTTATGCTGCATATAAATATGGTCTTGATATGTTCTCATCCAGTATAACGTGGGAGATATATCTTATAATCGCCGGTTTTCTTATTGTTGTAGGTGTGGTTTTGTGTAGTGTGACATCCTGGATTGCCACCATGCGGTATCTGCGGAAAGATTACGACAGCCTGTTCCGTTAACGCCCGCATTCATTAAGAGTATGTTTACTTTTAAACCAAATTAAACATTAATAAAGAGTATGGTAATTTTTGATTTCATCCCTCCGAAGGATCTGCTTGTGCTAAAATCATTTAAAAGTAAACATACTCTTAGAAAATAATAATTTGATGAAAAAACAAAAAAGGGAATTGAAAAAGGTAACACCGTCTCAACGTCCGTTTTCCAAGATAAATTTCTGGATGATGGGAGGTTGTGTGTGTTTGATAATATTGGGGTTTGTACTGATGAGTGGAGGAGGCAGTGACGATGCCTCATTTAATCCTGAAATTTTCAGTACACGGAGAATCATAGTCGGACCGTTGTTGTCATTTCTGGGTTTTGTATTTATGGCATTTGCTATAATGTGGAAGCCCGGATCTCATAAACATAATTCGTAATAAAATTAAGAAACTGTTTAATATTATTTAAAAATGGAATGGCTTGACGCCCTCGTTTTAGGTATAGTTCAAGGTCTTGCCGAATATCTCCCAATCAGCTCAAGCGGACATCTTGAAATTTTCCGTCAGATTTTAGGTGTGAAGCTCCCTACCGGAGAAACTTTGGAATTTGATGTCATGCTGCACGCTGCTACTGTGTGCTCTACGCTTGTAGTATTATGGCCTTTGTTCAAAAAGTTGTGCATAAGCTTCTTTACCTTCAAACGGGATTACGATTTTTACTACGTATGCAAGATATTATTGTCATGTATTCCTGTGGCAATTGTAGGGTTCTGTTTCAAAAAGCAAGTGGAGCAATTCTTCGGTAACGGATTGTTTATTGTAGGTATATGTCTTTTTGCAACAGCATTGTTGCTTATATTCGCCCATTATTCCGACAGGTTCATTCCTGCAAATCGTGGACGCGATATTAGCTGGCTTGATGCTTTTGTGATAGGATGTGCGCAGGCAGTGGCTGTTCTGCCGGGTCTAAGCCGTTCGGGAACAACTATAGCTACCGGTATTATTCTGGGTGACAAGCGTGATCAGATGGCTCAATTCTCTTTTCTCATGGTGATAATTCCGATATTGGGTGAGGCGCTTCTTGATGTAAAGGATATGATTTTTCCGGCAGCTGCTGTTTCTGTAGCTACAACACCGGAGGTGGGTGCCGTTGCTATGATAATCGGTTTTGTAGCTGCTTTTATAGTAGGATGTGCAGCATGCAAATGGATGATTAATCTTGTGAAAAAAGGAAAACTGGTATGGTTTGCCCTTTATTGCATAGTGATGGGAGTAATCTGTGTGCTTTGGCAATAATATAAAAATATCTGTATTCTAATCTGTGAAGATGGATTTTATAACAGGAGAGATAATAGTAATAGACAAACCATACGGATGGACATCATTTGATGTTGTGAAGAGGGTTCGAGGAGCTATAGCGCGTCGATTGAATATAAAAAAGTTCAAGGTCGGACATGCCGGTACCCTTGATCCGCTTGCGACAGGAGTCCTTATAATATGTACAGGTAAATCCACACGTGAGATAGAACGCTTCCAAAACGGTATGAAAGAATACATTGCGGAGTTGCGTCTGGGCGCTACAACACCAAGTTTCGATCTGGAGACAGAAATTGATGCGGAATATCCCTACAATCATATAACTGAAGATAAGATTCTTGAGATTCTCCCTCGTTTTGTCGGAGATGTAATGCAGGTTCCACCGATTTTTTCCGCAGTGAAAGTGGACGGTAAACGCGCTTATAATCTTGCCCGGAAAGGCAAAGAGGTTGAGCTTAAGGCTAAAGCGCTGAAAATAGATGAAATACAGATGCTCGAATTTGAGGAGAATCGTCTTGTATTGCGTATAGTCTGCAGTAAGGGAACCTATATACGTGCGCTTGCAAGAGATATAGGACAGGCACTTGAATCGGGAGCTCACCTGACTGCATTAAGGCGTACACGTGTGGGTGATTTTACGATAGACAATTGTCTTTCCATAGATTCGGCGATTAAAATAATAGAAGAAGGACCTATAGAATATCCTAATTTATGAAACTTTCTCAATTTAAATTTACTTTACCGGATGAATTGATAGCCCAATATCCGGTTGAGAATCGTGATGAATGCAGAATGATGGTGCTGAATGCCAAGACAGGAGAGATTTCTCACCATATCTTTAAGGAATTAATAAATTATTTCGAAGACGGGGATGTAATGGTGTTCAATAACACCAAGGTTTTTCCTGCAAGACTGTTTGGTAATAAAGAAAAGACCGGAGCCGGCATAGAGGTTTTTCTATTACGGGAATTGAATAAAGATCAAAAATTCTGGGATGTGCTGGTAGAGCCTGCCCGTAAGATAAGAATCGGTAATAAACTGTATTTCGGTGAAGATGAGTCGATGGTTGCGGAGGTAATAGATAACACGACTTCTCGTGGTCGAACATTGCGTTTTCTTTATGACGGAGATCACGAGGAATTTAAGGAAGCTCTGTATGCTTTGGGTGACACTCCGCTTCCGGAATATATTACCCGTAGATCCGAGCCTGCAGATGCGGAAGCATACCAGTGTATTTATGCAGAGGAGGAAGGCGCTGTGACGGCACCGGCAGCAGGATTGCATTTTAGCAGGGAGTTGCTTAAACGCCTTGAGATAAAGGGTGTTGAGAAAGGAGTATTGACTCTTCATTGCGGACGTGGCAATTTCAAGGATATTGATGTCGAAGATCTTACCAAACATCGTATGGATAGCGAGGAAATGATAGTGGATGAAAAGCTTGTGGAGATGGTAAATGCCGCTAAAGACCGGAATTCACAGGTTTGTGCTGTCGGTACGAGTGTGCTTCGTGCCCTTGCCACTTCTGTGTGTATGAACGGTCATCTTATGACATTCAGTGGATGGACTAATAAATTCATATTTCCGCCGTATGATTTCACTGTCTGCAATGCATTGGTGTCAAATTTCCATCTTCCATTGAGTACGATGCTTATGATGGTTGCGGCATTTGGAGGATATGATAAGGTAATGAAAGCTTATGATGTCGCCGTAAAAGAGGGCTATCGTTTTGGTGCCTACGGAGACGCAATGCTGATACTTCGCTAAAAGCACTGAATTTATGAAATAAGAGGGAGTGTTTAGAAAATTTTTCTAAGCACTCCCTCTCTATATATTAAAACAGTTTTCAAACCTAATTGACAACAATATCTAAATATGTTGTATTTTGATGAATAACAGGCGTTTGTCTTCTGAAATAGAAAAAGATTAATTGTCTCACGACAACTAATCCTCTAACCTTAAATCTAATACCATGAAAAACACGGTGCAAATTTAATATATTTTTCAATAACAAAAAAGCGTTTAAACAAATATTTTTACAACTTTATGGCAAATTTAATGTAAAAAATGATTAAAAATGATTAAGAATTAATTAATACGCTATTAAGCACGCTTTTAGAGACGGGTTTAGTTTCTTAAATCACTTCATTATATAAATATTTCGGATAGAATCTCAAATGATTTCAGATTGCCTAATCCCGGATAATGGATAGAATAATATTTGAGTAACTTTTCAAGGATTCTTCTACGATCGTTTACTGAGAATCTGAATTTATGGAAGTTCGTAAGATTCATTCGTAGCAATAATGAAATTACCTCAGTTTCGGATGGAGTAAGTCTGTCGCTATGTGGAGGTATGAAAATAGACGGCAGTCCCGCTCTCATGTCGAAACAGTTTCCTTTTTTATAGTTGGAGAAATCCGGAGTAATACCTGCAAAATCAAGAAAACGTATAAGAAACCATAGATGGAAATTGGCGGGTGATCTATCCATACGGTCAAATTCATCAATTGCGGATACGATGAATCTCCAAGCCATGCTATCCTGTGAGGCTTCTTTGAAATATTTATTCAGAAATTCTGCAATAAAATATGTTATTGCCGATTTCATGGGATTAAAATACAGGTCGTGCCATATATAAACAGGGTTTACGGCTCCCAGAAACTGCAGTTGATCGTTAGCCTTGAATTTTACTTCGCTTTCCACAACCGAAAGCGGTAACAGTCGTGCGTTTCGTATTTTTCCGCTTTTCCCGGATCCTATTGGCGATATAAAGGATATCCGACCTCTGGTCTCGGTGAACAGTGAGACTATATTGTGTCTGTCATTATGTTTTATGGAATTCAGTACAATCCCTCTGATTTTCTCAATTGCCATTTTGTCTATTGACGAAATTATCTTAAATTTAAATAGTTTTTAAGAAGCAGTTTCTAAGATAAAACAAAAAGTCTACCTCTTTTCCCAAAGCGGTAGACCGAAACCTTAATCTTAATTTAATACTATGAAAAACACGTTACAAAATTAAGCATTATTTAATTTATTAAAAAGCATAAGGGAATTACAGCTATAAATTTAGATAATAATTAACATTTTTTAATAATTTGTGGCTTTTTGTCCGGATAATCTCATACATGGAGCGGTTATTTCAGTATTTATGGAAACATAAAATGGTAGAGCGGGATATGCGTCTTTCGAGTGGAGAAACGCTTGAATTGCTCTCTCCCGGGGTTCTGAATCTTGATTCAGGTCCGGATTTTGCAAATGCCCGACTTCGGATCAATGGTACTGAATGGGTAGGGAATGTAGAGATACATGAAAGAGCTTCCGACTGGTATCGCCATAATCATCATGAGGATCCTGCATATGACTCTGTCATATTGCATGCAGTCGCGATAGATGACCGACAGGTTTTCCGGAGTGATGGCACAATAATACCACAGATCGTACTTACATATCCCGAACAGTTTTTTTCCCTATATGAATTGTTGAGTCGGGAAGTCACCGATGTCAAGTGTGCACCATGGTTGAAGATAGTCCCGAATCTTGTTTCCGATAGCTGGTTTGAAACGCTGTCAATAGAAAGGATGCAACAGAAGTCTTCCAGAATACTGGAGGTGGCTGACCGACTTAAAGGGGATTGGGAAGCTGTGACATTTATCTTTCTTGCCCGTGCATTAGGTTTTGGCCTGAACTCCGAACCTTTTGAAATGTTAGCCCGCTCTATTCCGTTAAATTATCTGATGCGTCATTCTGACAATCTTCTTCAGATCGAAGCCTTGTTGTTCGGTCAGGCAGGAATGCTTGACACCTCAGTGCATATTTTTGACGAGTATTATCAGATGTTATGTAGGGAATATTTCTTCCTGGCGCGTAAATATAATTTGCGTCCGATGCGTCGTGACCTTTGGAAATATGCCCGTACACGTCCGCGTAATTTCCCTCATCGCCGTATTGCGTTGCTCGCCAAGGCTCTTTACGGAGGTTTTAATATGAAATCCAAATTGTGGGAATGCAAAGGAAACAGGGATGCAATAGAGAATCTGTTTAACTGGAAGCTTGAAGGTTATTGGACCAATCATATAGATTTTGATTATGAAGGTGAGTGTGGAGGGACTGTGCTGGGTAAAGGAAGTCTGCATTTGATGTCTATAAATTTTGCGGCACCTATGATATATTCTATTTCTAAGGTACAGGGGAATATTGATTCAGCCGAATATGCTTTGGATCTTTGGTCAAGTCTTCCTGCCGAGGATAATAGATATGTGACCAACTGGAAAACGAGGGGGCTGGAATGTGAGACCGCACTACGAAGTCAGGCGTTACTGCAATTAAGAAAAGAATACTGCGATCGGTCAAGGTGTCTTGAATGCAGGATTGGCAACTGGTTGCTCCGGGATCGCATTGACAACCGACAGCCACATATCGGTTTTGGTTGTATATAAACTTTTCACATTTATTTTTAAACAAGCTCTAAACAGTTTTTCTCAGATATAAATGCTAAATTTGCATTGGATTTGTTATTAGAATATGCGAGAATACAACTATAGGAACAGGAGCGTGTACCGACCTGATAGAATAATTGCCATAGAGAACCGAAGCAACGAGACAGTGCCTCTTATGGAATTTATGCAGAAAATACGTCCTGATACAAAACGGGGGGATATTAAGAAATGGATGAAGTTTGGTCATTTTAAGGTAGCAGGAATTGTTTCTACAGGATTTGCCACACCCGTGAAGCCAGGTGATGTTGTGGAGTTAAATCTGTCTCGTCCGTTTCAGGTTTTCAAGCATTCCAGAATAGAGATTGTTTATGAGGATGATGATGTAATCGTTATTAACAAAGGTTACGGTTTGCTTTCTGTCGCAACACAAAGCCATAAGAAAGAGGATAACGCATATGAAATAATTAGAAACTATATCAAAAGCGTTAATCCCGCTAATAAATTGTTCATAGTTCATCGTCTTGACCGTGATACCTCCGGACTTATGATGTTTGCAAAATCGGAGGAAGCCCAGAATGTGCTTCGTCATAATTGGAATAACATGATTCTTGAACGGCTGTATGTTGCCGTTCTCGAAGGATATCTTGAAAATGACAAGGGATATGTCAAGAGCCGTCTGAAGGAGAATTCTCAATTTGTTGTATACTCTACCAATGAGCCGGATGAAGGTAAACTTGCGGTGACTCATTATGAGACAGTCGGAAAGGGTAATGGTTATACCTTGGCTCAGTTCTCCCTCGATACAGGAAGAAAGAATCAGATAAGGGTGCATGCTCAGGAACTTGGTCATCCTATTGTGGGTGACCGTAAATATGGGGCTACAAAAAGCCCGATTCATCGATTGGCGCTTCATGCCCGGACACTTCGGTTTGCTCATCCTATTACCCGCAAAGATATGAATTTTGAAACTCCGATACCCCAGAAATTTACAGATTGTATTCGAAAACAAATGAAATAAATATGAAATTGGATAAAACATCATATTACCCTAAATCCAATCTTGACGATGACGATTCTGAAGAGTGGCTAGAACAGAAGCCCTCGGAATTATCCGACGTGGACAATTCTAGAATAGTTGTTGAAAAGAGGGAACCCATAGAACCGGATGTAATAAACAATTCCGGTTCGAAACAGGATGATGACAATTCTCAGTTTCTGGAGGATGACGGTCTGCCGGATACTCCGTTTAACAATTTCATTAATGGAGTATGTACGGTTTTATCGTGGGCTCTTGTTCCATTGCTAATGCCTTTATACGGGATGTTGATAGCATTCAATTATTCGATATTGAATTATATGCCAGCTTCATCAAAATGGGTATTCTCGATAATCGTCTTTGGATTCACAGTTGTCATTCCGATGCTGCTCATTGTCATTATGAAGCGACTCGGGATAATTCATGATATAGGATTAAATGGAAGAAAAGAACGACTCATACCATATCTTATAACTATAATAAGCATGGGTGGAACCGCCGTGTTCATGTGGCATAAGGGTGCGCCGGTATGGATGAATATGTTTTTAGCGGCCGGGGCTCTTGCGGGATTTGTGAATATGTTGATCAATTTCAAGTGGAAAATCAGTGCCCATGCCGCGGGAATCGCAGGCATAGTGGCATTGATTATAAGAATATTGTCTATGGAATATCATCGTCCCGACACAAACACTCTATTGCTTGTGGCTATATTTTTGGCAGGTCTTTTAGGATCGGCAAGAATATGGCAAGGCAGGCATACAATGTGGCAGGTCCTTGCCGGATATGTAGTAGGTTTTACGTCCGTGATACTGTTGACACTTACTTAGAATGCTTATGCAGTATAATTATAAACGTCGACCGACATATGAGGTGAAAGTCGGTAATTGCAGGATAGGAGGTAATAATCCTATCTTATTGCAATCAATGACCAATACATCTACAAATGATATTGAGGGCAGCGTCTGTCAGATCAAGGCAATTGTTGCCGAAGGTGGCGAACTTGTAAGACTGACTACTC
Source organism: uncultured Muribaculaceae bacterium (assembly GCA_910579845.1). Classification (GTDB taxonomy): domain Bacteria; phylum Bacteroidota; class Bacteroidia; order Bacteroidales; family Muribaculaceae; genus Lepagella. Next base: position 19,415 of record CAJTWL010000003.1, read on the forward strand.
AAGGAGAACGTGAAGCGGCGTCGTTACAGCTGATTAAAGAGATGCTTCAGAAGGAAAACTGCTTTGTTCCTATTTCAGCTGATGTCCATTTTAATCCGAAGGCAGCCTTCAAGGCAGCCGAGTTTGCTGATAAAGTGAGGATTAATCCCGGTAATTTTGTTGATGCTGCCAGGACATTCCGCAAACTTGAGTATACGGATGAAGAGTATGCTTCAGAGATATCTAAAATTGAAAATGCGTTTGCACCGTTTGTAGATCTGTGTAAAAAGAATGGAGTTGCTGTAAGACTGGGTGTGAATCATGGCTCCCTTTCAGACCGAATCATGAGCAGATATGGTGACACATCGGAAGGAATGGTAGAATCTGTGATGGAATTTATTGCCATATGTCGTAAGAAGAATTTTAATGACGTGGTGATATCAATAAAATCATCTCAGACTACAATGATGGTTGATACTGTTAAACTGCTTGTGGAACGTCTTGATAAGGAGGGTCTTCATTATCCGTTGCATTTGGGTGTCACAGAGGCGGGTGATGCCGAGGATGGCAGAATCAAAAGTGCTGTTGGAATAGGCGCGCTGCTTGCTATCGGATTAGGGGATACGATACGTGTTTCTTTGAGTGAACCTCCGGAAAATGAAATACCTGTGGCTGCCAGGCTTCGTGAATATGTGACCGCTCGGGCCGGTCACGAAGAAGTGAAGGAACCTGAAACAGGTTATGTGCCACGGACGCGCGGTTTCTCAAATAAAATACCTGGAATAAATGAACGCATTTTCAGTTATAGGAACGACAGGTCCGGCAGTTCTGCCCATATGATAAAAATAGATGCTTCCTTTGATGATTTCGATATAGAGCAGGATGCGATTGTGGTTCTTAGTTCCAGACACAAGAATCCGGTAGGAGAGATGGCTTCATGGATCGACAGGTTTCAGAGCAGAGGCGGTAAGAATCCTGTTGTGCTGAAGATGAACTATTCTGATGACACGATAGATGACGTAAGACTTAAAAGTGGCGTAGATCTTGGAGCCTTGCTTATGAATGGATATGGATCCGGCATATATATAACTGATGACAAAATCGGAGATGAGGAGCTTGCCAGACTGGAGCTCGACATATTGCAGGCTGCCGGTTTAAGAATATACAAGACCGAATATATATCTTGTCCGAGTTGTGGTCGCACACTTTTCGATCTTCCTGACACGCTAAGAAAAGTGAAAAAGGCAACAGCTCATCTAAAAGGTCTGAAGATAGGCGTTATGGGTTGTATAGTAAACGGTCCCGGAGAGATGGCGGGAGCTGATTACGGTTATGTAGGGGCAGGTCCGGGGAAAGTAAGTATCTATAAGGGTAAAGAACTTGTTAAGAAAAATATCTCCACTGAAGAGGCTCTTCCGGCTCTTCTTGAATTAATAGAGACAGACAGAAGATAATGGTTTGTCTTGACCGATAATTTTTAATAAAGAATAAAACCGTAGCCGGAATTAATATGATTGTCCGGCTGCGGTTTCTTATATTTTATATTCTGTTCGGATTGATCCGGATCAGAAAGGCTGTGGTCCGAATCTGTTGTCACCCTGTGTTGAGGGCAGGAGCATAAGAATCAACACCCAGATGGAACCTATAAATGGAATAAATCCGATAAAATACCATCCTCCGCCACGGCTTGTGTCGTGTAGGCGTCTGACTGTCAGTGCAATGGAAGGTATGATGTTCAATAGGCAGAATATATAATTGATCACCATGAAGAACCAATATCCGAAACCTTGCTGACTACCGCCACTGCATATGAATGCAAGACCAGCAAGCACGCATACTACAATGAACAGGTAAAGCTGCACCCACCAATATTGGCTGATACTCGCACGCCCCTTGAAATTCGCATAATTGCCGTAAAAACCTTTAACGGCTGAACTGATTGTTACCATAATAATATGTATTTAAACTGTTAAACTGTAGATATGTAATACGTTTTTGCCAAGGTGCTTTTATGATCTATTTAACAGACCATTCGAATCCGGATTTAGTATCTTTGACATCAAATCCGAGAGCTGCAAGTTTGTCGCGGATAAGATCGGATGTTGCCCAGTCTTTCTGCTGTTTTGCATTTGAGCGTATTTCAAGAAGCAGGTCCACCGCTCCTTCAAAAGGCTTCATGTTCGCACCTGCGGTTTCGTCGCCAACTTTTATACCCAGGAGTTCTACCAGCATTGTATCGAACAGATGTCTGAGATCATCGATGTTTTCTTTACTGAGTTTTGTTTTGCCATCCGCAGCAGAGTTTATCACTTTCCCTGCTTCAAAGAGATGTGCGATGACAATAGGAGTATTCAGATCGTCATCCATAGCTTCATAGCATTTTGTCAGAAAATCCGGTAACTCTATGGCGTTGTCTGTGGAAGACTCCAGTGCATTGAGCCGTCGATATATGTCGAGCATTTTCTGAAGCGCTTTTTCTGCTGCCTGAAGTGCCTCGTTTGAGAAGTCGACAGTGCTGCGATATTGAGCCTGAAGTATGAAAAAGCGAATCACCATCGGTGAATAAGCCTGCGTGAGAAGAGGATGATTTCCACTGAAGAATTGTTCGAGGGTAATGAAATTGTTATATGATTTGCCCATTTTCTTTCCCTCTATTGTGATCATGTTGTTGTGGATCCAATATCTGACAGCGGGGTGCCCTTGTGCGGCAACGCTCTGTGCTATCTCGCATTCATGATGTGGAAACATCAGATCGAGACCGCCTCCGTGAATGTCAAACGTCTCACCGAGATATTTCCTTCCCATAGTGGAGCACTCAAGGTGCCATCCCGGGAAACCTTCGCTCCAGGGCGATGGCCAATGCATGATATGCTCGGGTGCCGCCTTTTTCCAAAGAGCAAAGTCCAATGGATTGTGTTTCTCGTCCTGACCGTCAAGCTCTCTTGTTTTATTGAGCATATCTTCGATGTTGCGCCCGGAAAGAATACCATATTTATGGTCATGATTGTATTTTTCCACATCAAAGTAGACAGATCCCTCACTCTCATAAGCGTATCCGGCATCAAGAATCTGTTTTATATATTCTATCTGCTCAATTATATGACCTGAAGCATGTGGCTCAATACTTGGCGGCAGTACATTGAGAGCCTCCATGTCATGATGGTATCGGTTAAGATAGTATTGCACGACCTCCATCGGTTCAAGTTGTTCAAGCCGGGCTTTTTTAGCGATCTTGTCCTCCCCTGAATCTGCATCATGCTCCAAGTGACCTACGTCGGTTATATTGCGGACATACCTCACTTTATAACCGAGGTGCATAAGATAACGATAAAGAATATCGAAAGTTATGGCAGGTCGTGCGTGCCCCAGATGGGCGTCCCCGTAAACTGTGGGGCCACAAACGTACATTCCCACGCGTCCTGGAACTTCCGGAGTGAAAAGTTGTTTTGTACGGGAGAGAGAATTATATAGCAATAAGGAATGCTCCATAACAAGGTTTAATTATTGCCGATTCCAGGTTTCATATTTCTTGGAACGATTTCACCGAATTGTGTTTCGTATTTTTTGATATTGTCGGTGAGAGCGAAAAGCAGTTGCTTTGCATTTTCGGGAGTCATAACTACGCGGCTTACTACCGGAGCCTGCGGCATGCCGGGAGCGGCGAAGATGAAATCAATTAGAAACTCGTTGGGACCATGACCGATCATGGCAAGGTTTGTATATTTGCCGTCCGCCATTTCCGGACGTAACTGAATCTGAAGCTGGTTCTCTTTATTTTCCATTTTTTTCTTGATATTTTATGTTTTTTAGCTACTAAATTTTAGGATCAGTAGCAAGAACTCAAATTTCACTCAAAGTTAATAAATATTATCGACTATTTTGCCGTCCTCCATGTGAATTATGCGATCTGCAAATTCTGTTATAGTAAGGTCATGTGTTACAATAACAAATGTGATGCCGAATCGTTCTTTTAGCTGAGATATAAGTGCGTAGATCTCATCACGGTTCTGGCTGTCAAGGCTTCCGGTCGGTTCATCGGCAAAGACTACTTTGGGATTATTGATCAGAGCGCGTGCAATGGCTGTCCGTTGACGCTCTCCTCCGGACATTTCTGACGGACGGTGTTCGGTGCGGTCTGAGAGTCCGACAATATCAAGCAGTTCACGTGCCTGTTTCATTGCTTTTGATTTTGTGGTACCTGCTATCATAGCCGGAAGAGCTACATTCTCGCATGCTGTAAATTCAGGTAACAGTTGATGGAACTGAAAAATGAATCCGATATTGCGGTTACGGTATCGTGAAAGGGCAGAGTCCCTTAGTCCGGTTATATCCTCACCGTTATAGATGACACTTCCAGAGTCCGGAGCATCAAGTGTGCCGGCTATCTGAAGCAGAGTGGTCTTGCCCGCTCCGCTCGGTCCCAGAATTGTGATTATTTCATTTTCCCCTATGGAAAGGTTTATGTCTGAAAGTACTTTCAGATTGCCGAAAGACTTGTTTATATTCCGTAATTCTATCATATTCTGGATGCACTTAATTTTTGAATGACATAATTTCCAAGAAGAATGCCGAATACAGAAGGTACAGCAAAAGCCGTGCCATATGAACTGCGTTTGTTCTGTTCGTTTAATTCAATAATTGCTGATCGTTTTGGAACCTCAGTGCTTGCCACAACCTTTAGACCGCTTCTGATACCCTCTTTTTTCAAACGCTGTCTGACTGTTCTGGCAAGACCGTCTTCCCGTGTCTCGCTTATATCGAAATATCGTGCTTTCAGAGGATCAATCCTGCCACCGGCTCCCATTGAAGAAATAACCGGTATATGGTTCTTCAGGCAGTGAAGAATGATACTCATTTTTGGGGCAACTGTGTCAATTGCGTCTATAACGTAATCGATGTCTTCACTTATAAGTCTTTTTACATTTTCGGGATTTATGAATTCCTGTACTGTGGCTATTTCAATTTCCGGATTTATGTCGCGGCACCGTTCGAAAAGCAACTCCACTTTCGATCTTCCTACTGTGGAATGAAGAGCAACCAGCTGTCTGTTTATATTGCTCTCACTGACATTGTCTGCATCGATAATGGTGAGTCGACCTACTCCCGATCGGGCAAGGGTTTCGACGGCATAGCCGCCGACTCCGCCGACCCCCGCTACAAGAACGTGGGCTTCTCCAAGGCGCATTACACCATCTTCTCCGATCAAATGTGCGGTACGTTGTTGCCAGTCATCTTTCATCAGCGGATCCAGCTGCCTTTGAAACCTGTTTCCTCTATGGTTTTGATTATCTGGGCGGCTTTTTCTTCATCGTCCGGAATGCCGTGGCATTCAAGCACCTTGTCTGTATCGTCGAGATCCATAGACCATTTCATGTTTGGAAATTTATTCGTTACAGCGCCCATTATCGCTGATTTACAGCCGGCGCATCTTGCGTTTGTCTTGAATTTCATATTATTAAAATGATTTAAATTTATTAAGTCTTAAAGAATTCAGCACTACACATAGGGAGGACGCTGCCATGGCCGCTGATGCGTACATAGGTGACAGAAGAATTCCGAAGCTATATAAAGCTCCCGCAGCCAATGGTATTCCTACAGTGTTGTAAATGAATGCCCAGAAAAGATTCTCATGAATTATCCTGAGTGTCTTACGCGACAATATCACAGCCTCGACTATAGATTTCAATTTGCCTCCGACTATTGTCAGACTTGCGACTTCTATAGCTATATCGGTTCCTGTACCCATGGCGATGGATACGTCGGCTTTAGCTAAAGCCTGGGAATCATTTATTCCGTCGCCAGCCATTGCGACCCTTTTGCCCTCTTTCTGGAGTCTCTCCACAAGTTCCTGTTTATCTTTAGGGCGTGCTTCGGCTACGATATCTTTTATGTCGGTATCTTCAGCTACTCTTCTTGTTGTGGAGTACCTGTCACCGGAGAGAAGAATGACATTTATTCCCGCATCTTCAAGCATTCTTATGCTATCTTTTGCGTCGGGTTTTATTTCATCTTCAACACATATGGCAAGCAGTGGTATGTTGTTACGGTACATAGCGACCACACCGGATCCGTCTTTTATCCATTTGTCGGTATAACTGTAGAAATCACTATTCTTATCTTTTTTATCCAATTGACTGTCGGATTCCTCAAGAGATCCTATCCTATACATGTCACCTTCATAATTAAACATGATTCCTTCTCCCGGAATATACGTATAGTCATCCGGCATTATGCCTACAATATCCATATGACCCAGTCCTGTGCAGATTGCGGATGCCAGCGGGTGGATACTCTTTCTTTCAGCCGCAAGGAGCAGTCCGAGTATTGTGCCTTTTTGATATTCAATAACCTCATCAGTATTCCATGCGATATCCTTCATGCGAGGTTTGCCGACAGTTACGGTGCCTGTCTTGTCAATCAGAAGGGTGTCTATATCCGCAAGAGACTCCATAGAGGATGCGTCTTTGACAAGTATGCCGGATCTGGCTCCTCTGCCGATACCGACCATGACAGCCATTGGCGTGGCAAGTCCAAGTGCGCACGGACAGGCAATAACCAGTACCGATACCGCACATACAATGGCAACCGGCATATACTCGATTCCTATGATGAGCCATATGAGGAATGTGGTCAAAGATATTCCCATAACTGCCGGTACGAAGATGGCGGCTATCCGATCTACAGTTTTCTGTACGGGAGCTTTTGAATTCTGGGCGTCTTTGACAGCCTTGATTATACGGGAAAGCTCAGTTTCCGAACCTACTTTTACTGCTTTTACAGTCAGTTCTCCACTCTGAAGAACTGTCCCTGCCGCTACGTGTTGTCCCGGAATTCTCTCTACGCCTATAGGTTCTCCGGTGAGCATGCTTTCATCCACCGATCCCGATCCCTCAATGACTTTGCCGTCTACCGGAATCTTTTCTCCTTGTCTGATAAGAACCTTGTAACCTGACATTATTTCCGATACCGGGACAGTTGTAATATTGCCGGTGTCATCATATATTCTTGCGTCAGACGGTTGGAGCTGAATCAACGCTTTTAACGCTGTTCCGGTAGCCCTGCGGCTCTTCATCTCCATCAGTTTCCCGGTAAGCACGAAAGTGATTATCATTGCCGCTCCTTCGTAGTAAAGATCGGCACTGATATCGCGGCTTGTAAGTATTTCAGGCCAAATAGTATTGAAGAGACTGAAGAGGAAACTGAAAGTCGTTGAGACAGCTACAAGAGAATCCATGTTAGGGTTGCGTGCCAGTAAGGCGCGAATCCCTCGATGAAAGAATCCTTTCCCGCACCATATCATGACCCCCAATGTAAAAATCATGTAGCACCAGGATTCTCCCGGAAAATGAACATGAGTCATGCAGAGGATTGACAGCGGGACCGTTATGATCCACGCCACAATGGTTTTAAGTTTCATGCGCCGGTAGTTTCTGAGTTCCCTCTCCTCTTGTTCCTCGATGGCTTTTGCCACAGAACTCTCGACAATCATTTCGTAACCCGCCGCCTGTACCCGGTCTGCTATATTCTGGGGATTCGTATGCTTTGGATCCCATGTTATCGTAGCTGATGATGTCGCGAAATTCACAGACGCGGACTCAACGCCGGGAGCATTCTTTATAGTTGTCTCGACAGTGTTGGCGCATACAGCACACATCATGCCTACGACAGGAAATGTATCTTGTTTAGTCTTTGCCATTTTGAGGGTCTCGATTTGAGGTTACTGCAAATGCATCCTTATTTTCCAGCTTTTCGGATACATGTTGTTTGCCCTGGAACTGATATTTTTTACTAATCCTAACGGGTGTCCCAAATATTTAACAACCAAATACCCTTTGGGGATTTCCTGAGAGAACCGAAGAGCTTCATGCCTCAGGTAAGACTGAGCCTCCTCAAGCGAGAGGTCAACTGTTTCAAACATAGAAGCGTCAAAATCTGTGGCAAGCACTGATTCGGATGCAGGAATAGATAGCTTGCCTTTATCTGTTGTCCGGGGTATTCCGTTGCAGATGACTTTTAATTTGGATTTCAACAGTGACAGAAAGGCGTCGTTATGTATAGAAAGAGCATCAGGATAATCACCCTCTTTGCGGAATACAGTAAGGAACAACCCCTCGCCTCGTGTGAGGTGTGGCATAAACCTGTAGCAAGGTATGTCCTTGTCCAGTCCTTTGCCTATACCCCAGTTTTCAGGCAGATCAAGCTCAAGTGGCACCATCTTCAGTTCATTGGTAATATATTCGGCATTTTCTTCATTCTCCTTGCGGTTAAAGGTACAGGTGGAATATATCATGAATCCTCCGGGTTTGAGAGCGCAGAAAGCGTCGTGAAGAATTTCGCGCTGCAGACCGGCACATTGATTCTGAAGTCCTGTGCTCCATTGGCTCACTGCTGTATCGTCCTTGCGCATCATTCCCTCTCCGGAGCAAGGAGCATCGACAGCGATTAGATCGAATAGCTCCCCTAATTTTGCAAAACAGCTTGTTGCTGAATTAGTGATAGCGATATTGGGATAACCCCATTTAACCAGATTTTCTTTAAGTATGGAAGCACGCGATGGAACGTATTCATTTGCCACGACAAAAGTGTTATCCGGTACAGCATTGATAATTGATGTCGTCTTTCCGCCCGGAGCCGCGCAAAGATCAAGTATTTTCAGCGTTGCAGATGATGTATCATACATCATGGGCATGATTCTTCTTACCACTTCTTCATATATCATGGAGGAGGCATCCTGTACGTAAAATACGCCTGCATGGAGCAACGGGTTTGCCGTGAATAACGGACGTTCGGGAAGATAAAATCCCGAATCACACCATTTTACAGGTGTTAATCCGGTATATCCGAGTTCATCGACATTGGTGCATTTACGTAGATTTATCTTAATAGATGTTTCCGGTGCCTTTCTCATGGCATCCCGGAAATCTTCATATTTATTACCCAGGAGTTCCTTCATCTGTTTGCAGAAACCGTCAGGCAACTTTTCCTCTGTTGAAATCATATCTACAAAAATACGAAAAAATGTGTATATTTGTGTTATGAAAAATTCGGGAACCCTATATTTGATTCCGGTAAATATCAGCGATGCGCCGTTGGAAAGTGTGATTCCGGTAGGCAATCTTCCAATTGTCAAGCAATTGAAATGGCTGATTGTGGAGAATGTGCGTACTGCGAGACGTTTTCTGAAACGTTGGGACAAATCATTTGATATAGATTCGATAACTTTCTTTGAACTTAACGGACATACGGATCTCACACGTGTCGGTGAATGGCTCGAGCCTCTTCGCCGTGGCGAGTCTATGGGTATAATGAGTGAAGCTGGGTGCCCCGCAGTTGCAGATCCTGGCGCCTTAGTTGTTGAGAAAGTCCAGCGTGAGGGAATGAAAGTAGTTCCTTTGGTCGGTCCGTCAAGTATTTTGCTTTCTCTAATGGCATCAGGGTTTAATGGACAGGGGTTTGCATTCAATGGTTATCTTCCGATTGAAAAAGGTGAAAGAATTCAGGTAATTCGCGAACTGGAGAATGAGTCCCGGAGAAAAAACAGGACAGAGATTTTTATCGAGACTCCATACCGCAACAACAGTATGGTTGCCTTTCTTGCCGAAAGCCTTAAACCTGATACAATGCTTTGTGTCGCATCGGATATTACGGATCCGGAACATGAGTCCATAAAGACAATGCCTGCCCGAAAGTGGAAAAATTGTACGGAAAATTATGACAAGCGTCCGGCAATATTTCTGATCTATAGCGGAGCCGAACCCAAAGAGGGGAGGTGCAAATAATTATGTGCGCTAAAAAAATAAGATTTTCAAATCATCCGCAGTTGCCGTTTGATGAATGGCTGTATGATTCTCAGGACAGAGGGGTGTCAAGACAGGGTCAATCAGGAAAGGTGGATGTCGATATGTCTTTCCGTTCAAGAGATAGAGAATATTCCGATCTTGATGTTGATGAAGATGATCTGAGACGAGACCGACAGTCCGAGCAAAATATCAATTTTATTTCACTGGGTTCCGGCTCAAGCGGAAACTGTTGTTACATAGGATCATCAAGAGGCGGAATTCTGGTTGATGCCGGAGTAAAGACGGAGGAGATTATCAAGATGCTTTCTGTATACGGAATCTCCATGAGCTCCGTAAAGGCACTCTTGCTGACACATGATCATTCCGACCATGTGAGATATGCCTATAATATTCTTAGAAGTCATAAACATATCAGACTGTTCTGCACCAACAGAGTATTAAACGGTCTGTTGCGGCGACACAGCATATCTAAAAGAATTAAAGAATATCATAATCCTATATTTAAGGAGATGCCCTTTAAGATTCTTGATTTTGAGATAACCGCCTTTGAGGTGCCTCACGACGGTTCAGACAATATGGGTTTTTCTTTTGAGTTCGATTCAAGACATTTTGTACTTGCCACAGATCTCGGAGCCGTTACAGAACGTGCCTTTCATTATATGAGTCGTGCGAATTATCTTGTGATAGAGGCTAATTACGACAAGCAGATGCTTCAGTTCGGCAGATATCCGGAATATCTCAAAGCCAGAATTCAGACAGATAACGGTCACATGGATAATGAGCATACAGCCCGGTTTCTTCAGGATATATACAACAGTAATCTGAAATATGTATTCCTATGCCATTTGTCACAGGACAACAACACTCCGTCCAAAGCATTGAAGGCAGTAAGAGACGGTCTCGAGAGAGCGGGAGCCGTTGTGGGAAATGCAGAAGAGACTATTCTTGATCGAAATGCGGATGTGCAATTGATGGCGCTTCCTCGTTTTGAGGCAAGCAGATGGTTTGTGTTCCGGCCGTTTATCCAGAGATGACGATTATGGCGCTTCATCCGGCATGGAGGTGAGCACAATACTTAGCAATGGACCTTCGAGCCCGTTTGGAGCCGTGGCTGTATTTGTTTCGAAGCGCAGATGTGCGCCTCCGAGATCATAAATTACGGTATTGCTGTCATCGGTTTCATTAGACTTGATCTTCTCCTTTTCTGTAAGATCAAGATTGGATGTGATGTAACTTTCAAGATAACCCGGAAGTAGATCTCCTAAATACATATTGCGTATCACGGCTGTGTTCGGATTAATGACATCTACTTTCCATACACCGGGTGAACCTTGGATATCTGTATAAAGCGGATGCCCTTCTCCATCTGTAAGCACTCCTTCAAAATCATTTTCCAGAGTGTCAAGAGGTTCATCTATTACCAAAGCATCAGCAAAGCTCTTGGCAATCATTGCAATGTCGTAATCGGCGTGGTACTCCTCCGTATTTGTGGAATCATTGTTGTCGTTACTCTTCCTGAATGAACTGCATGAGCAATTCATCGTGCTGATAAATAGCGATATGCACACTGCTGTCGCAAATAAATGTCGATTAGCGTAATTGTTCATCATAATGCTGAAACAAAATAGCGCACAAATTTATTCAATGTTTTTGAAATAACATCTCAAATCTTTAAAAAATGTTTAAAAAAAATAAAGGACGCTAATGACGCCCTTTATTTTTATGAAGACCAATAGAGTGTATGTGGTAATTCTTATTTTTATTATTTTGTGACGCGTTCAAGCCAGTTGACCATAGAGAACATTACGCCCATCGATACAATGCAGAGTCCCGCGAACACTGCCCAGCATTCCCACTGATATGGGAACGAGTTGAGCATGGTCACACCCAGCGCGATGAAAAGATTGCCGATAGCTGTGGAAGATAGCCATAGACCTTGGCAGATTCCCTGCAGGTGTTTCGGTGCAATTTTCGATACGAACGAAAGTCCAAGCGGCGAGATGAAGAGCTCGGCGACGGTGAGGAAGAAATATGTGAGAATAAGAACAGCCGGTCCTGCCTTCATAGATTCTTTTACTGCTTCTGCAAGACCTTTGAATTCTTCGCCTGAAGGATAATTGAAGACGATGGAAATCACCAGCAGGAATATATATGCCATAGCTGTGATGCCCATACCGAATGCTATTTTCTTTGGGGTGGATATGTCTTTATTTCGACGTGCGAGAGCACCGAATAAGAGCATTATGACAGGAGTGAGCACAATCACGAAGAATGGATTTATACACTGCCATATTTCCGGGGCTATATTATCTGTTTTTACGAAGTCCCGGGCAAATACGGAGAGCGATTGTCCGTTCTGGTGGAAGGAGAACCAGAAGAATACTACAACGAGGAGAACGGCATATAGCGCAAACATGCGTTGCTTGATCTCTTTGGCATCGTTGTTGACCTCTGTTGCGGATACATTGGAATCGGCTTTTGCTTTCTTGACAGGATTCGGAAGGCGTTTCATGACCCATGCGAACACGGCGAGTGAGATGAGCATCGCCATTACAGAGGCAATGAAAGAGAAGTGAACTCCGGTGTTGAAGATTTGAAGATATTCTGTGCAGAAACCGCTGTCGACGGCTCCTTCGTAACCTACTTTGCCTGCAAGTTCCGCAAGATTTGCATGGTCACCAGCCGTCATGTTCTCTGCACTGTTGAGCAACTTGTGACATAAACGCGGGAGGTCGGAATTGTAAGCGAGGTTATGGGCTTTGAGCCAGAACTCCCTAAGGAGCGGTGCTATGAACGGTGCGATTACGCCACCGATATTTATAAATACGTAGAAAATCTGGAAACCTGAGTCACGGCGGCTTTTTGCTATTTCAAGGGCTTCCGGACCTTTTTTTGCAGCCTCTGCCTCGAAATTATCATACAACTGACCAACGATGGCCTGAAGATTTCCTTTGAAAAGACCATTGCCGAAAGCAATGACAAACAATGCGAAGCATGTGAATATCAATACTCCGGATACGCCTCCGGAAGGACCTTCTGAGAATACAGGAATGGATAGAAGTCCATATCCGATTGCCATGGAGAGGAGACCGCATATGATTGTACCCTTATACTTTTGAGTTCGGTCTGCAATCATACCTCCGGGGAGACTCAGCACATATATAAGGAAATAGAATACGGCGTATATCCAACCTGCTGCATCGTCACTGATTCCAAATTTTGAACAGAGAAACAGAAGAAGCACGGCGTTCATGATGTAATATCCGAAGCGTTCGCCCATGTTGGCTATGGCTGCCGGTATCAGTCCTTTGGGGTGATCGCGATGTGCCTTGATACAATAGAATACCAGCAATGGTATTACTATGGCAAGGATGCACAGCAGGATGGCAAATGCTGAATGTTCCTGCCAGAATTGAGAAATTGATAGTAGCATATGGTTAATGGTTGTTTTTTAAACAGATACTCGAAAAGGATTTCCCAAATTTGGTCGAGAACCTGCCATTTATTAAGATATTACGATTAATTCGATTTTGATTCGTCAAGCATCTTGTATGCCCGGGCGTAGTCGTGGATCTGCTTTGCCATCGATACCAGACCGTTGCTGCGGGTGGGGGAGAGATGGTCGTGCAGACCGATGCGGTCGATGAAATAGAGGTCGGCGCCAAGAATTTCGTCGGGCGTGCGGTCGGAGAGAACGCGGAGCAACAACGCTACTATCCCCTTTACAATCAGGGCATCGGAATCGGCGCGGAAGTGGATTTCCCCACTTTCCCGACGGTCAGCCGCAATCCATACGCGACTCTGGCATCCCTCAATCAGATTTTCCGGCGTCTTGAGCTCATCCGGAAATTCCGGGAGGGCGTTCCCAAGCTCGATGATGTATGCATAGCGGTCCATCCAATCTGTGAGACCCTCGAATTCTTCGATTATCTCATTCTGCGTTTGGTCTATGGTCATGGTTCTTTTCTTGTTTATGCATCAAAATTAATAAAAAAACGGTGTCAAAGAAACATTCGTAACAAATTATTTGTTATATCGTCTGAAATTGGTTAACTTTGTACCCGGAATCCTGATAGGAATCCTCATATATGACGGGAACCCGTCAGAAAGGGTCTTTTTTTTCCGGACTGCGTTTGACGCGGTGCCGAATAGAGAAAAAGGATTCTTTATTTTTTTCTATCTTTAAAGAATAAATATAAGATAAAATATTATGGCAACTTACCTTACAAAAGAAGGATATGACAGAAAGATGGAGGAACTGAATGCCCTTGAGGCTCAGCGTCCCGCTATCAAACAGGCTATTGCGGAGGCTCGCGACAAGGGAGATCTCTCGGAGAATGCCGAATATGACGCGGCCAAGGAGGCTCAAGGAATGTTGGAAATGAAAATTTCCAAACTTAAGGAGCTTATAGCAGGCGCCCGTATAATTGATGACAGCAATCTGAATACTGATGAGGTTCAGATTCTTAACAAGGTTACTATCCGTAATCCCAAAGGTATGACAATGTCGTATACTATTGTTACGGAGAGCGAAGCCAATCTTCGGGAATTTAAGATTGCATCAAATACTCCTATTGCACAGGCTCTCTTGGGTCATAAGGTCGGAGATCATGTACAGGTAAAAGCGCCTGCCGGATTGATGGATTTTGAAATTATCAAGATTGAAATCTGATTACAAGGTTTATAAATTAAAAATCATGACAATTTTTTCCAGAATAATAGCAGGCGAGATTCCTTCATACAAAATAGCTGAAAATGACGAATTCTATGCATTCATGGATATCAATCCTGTAAATTGGGGACATACGTTGGTTGTTCCCAAAAAGGAAACCGATTACATCTTTGACATAGAAGACGATGAATTGGGCAGGATGATGATTTTTGCAAAAAGGGTGGCAAAGGCTATAAAGAAAGCTATCCCTTGCCGTAAAGTCGGAGTAACTGTTCTCGGACTTGAAGTTCCACATGCGCACATACATCTTGTTCCTCTTCAGAACGAGGGAGATATGGATTTCAGAAATAAAATCTCGAATCCCGATCCTGAAAAAATGAAGACTTTGGCGGCTGCTATTTCGGCGCAGTTTGAATAATATCGCATTTTTTTAACAGATTCCAAATTTATTGGCGAATTGTGAAGATTATAAAAGGACGTATAGTAAAGATTACGTCCTTTTTTGTTATAACATAAAAATCGGTTCAAAACGATAGAAATACATGGAAAATTTTAGGTTTTGCTCTCCTACTGAATTTATTTTCGGAAAGGACACGCAGAAAGAGACCGGAAGCGCTTTAAAGAAATATGGTGCAAAGAAGGTTATGATAGTCTATGGAAGTGACAGAATCAAAAAGGATGGTCTGCTTGTACAGATAGAGAAATCGATTGCAGATGCGGGTATTGAATATTGTGAATTCGGAGGAATAGCTCCTAATCCTACTGCCCGAAGTGTTTACAATGGCATAAAAGTCGCTATCAGAGAGAGTGTTGATTTTATGCTTGCGGTAGGTGGCGGTTCTCCAATAGATGCGGCAAAAGCGATAGCTCTTGGCGCTGTTACAAAAGATGATTTCTGGAATTTTTATAATGGTAAATCATCTCCTGAACGAGCCCTGCCCGTAGGTGTGGTGCTTACAATTCCTGCTGCCGGAAGTGAGGGCAGTGGTAATTCAGTGATAACAAATGAGAATACGCATCAGAAGATTTCTGTAAGATATCCGGATCTGCTCCGTCCACGTTTCTCAATTATGAATCCGGAGCTTACATATTCATTGCCCTGGTTTCAGACTGCTTGCGGAATCGTGGACATGATGGCTCATATTTATGAACGATATTTTTCAAATACAACTGACACTCAGTTGGTAGATGCCTATTCGGAAGCTATATTGCGCGATATCATGGATCAAGCTGTTTCGCTTAAACTTGATGAAGATAATTATGGAGCACGCGCAGACATCATGTGGGCCGGAACCTTAGCGCATAACGGACTCTGTGGAGTCGGGAAAGTAGAGGATTGGTCATCTCATAGACTCGAACATGAGATATCCGCATTCTATAATGTGGCTCACGGAGCCGGTCTTGCCGTGATGATTCCTGCATGGATGACGTTCTGTGCAAGCCGCAATCCGGATAAATTGTGGCGGTTTGCGATTAACGTGATGTCGGTTGATCCTGCCGGAAAAGACACCGAGGAGATTATAGATGAAGGTATCAGCGAACTGAAGAATTTCTATCATGATATTGGACTGACGACCAATCTGTCTGTCCTGATTGGGGAACAACCCGATATTGACATGATGGTCAAATCTCTACATAGAAATATGGGTGATACACTTGGATCATATGTGCCTCTTTCAATGGAGGATTGCAAAGAGATATATAAACTTGCGATGGAAGGTTAAACCGTTTATCAATAAATGGGCTTATGGAGGAAAAGAAGGATATAAAGATTGATAATTTCATAAAGATTTATGAACATAGTTTCGTAGAAAATTGGGATCTTCCTGCACTTACGGATTATATTACCGGTAAAACCAGTACGTACGGAGATCTTGCGCGTGATATTGCAATTGTACATACCTTCTTTGAATCTGTCGGAGTCAAGAAAGGTTCCAGGATTGCTCTGTGCGGGAAGGATTCTCCTGAATGGGTACTGATATACATGGCTACCGTTACTTACGGAGCTGTTATTGTTCCTGTCTTGAATGAATTCAATCCGGTAGATATTACGCACATTGTGAATCATTCCGGCGTGGAACTCCTGTATATGTCGAAGCAGATATGGGATTATATAGAGCCGGCATCGTTGCTGAAGGTGAAAGGTGTGCTTGCATTGGAGGACTGGAAAGTGCTTGATGACAAGATGAACGGGGAATTGATCCGTGCTTACAGATCGCTTCGCAGGCGTTTTAATAAAATTTATCCGAAAGGAGTACGACCGGAGGATGTGAAGTATGCCGACAGATCAAATAAAGAGGTTGTAGAGATCAACTATACTTCCGGAACGACAGGTTTTTCCAAGGGGGTTATGCTGACCGGTGAGAATCTTGCAGGAAATGTGTGTTTCGGACGAGATACCGTGCTTCATTTCCGTAATTCACGAGCATTGTCATTTCTGCCGCTTGCCCATGCTTATGGATGTGCTTTTGACATGCTGACCCCACTGGCAGTTGGATCGCATGTTACAATTCTCGGCAAGATTCCTTCGCCACGAATACTTATTAAGGCGATGTCCGAGGTTAAGCCAAATCTGGTGATATGTGTGCCGCTGATTCTTGAAAAAATATATAAAAATCAGATATTGCCGCTGATCACTAAAGGAACGGTGCGCTGGACAATGGCTGTCCCATTTTTGGATTCTCTCATTTATGGAAAGATAAGGAAAAAGCTTATAGACGTATTTGGTGGAGAATTTGAAGAAGTTATTGTCGGAGGAGCTCCTCTTAATCATGAGGTAGAGGATTTTCTGCACAAGATCAAATTTCCGTTTACGGTAGGATACGGAATGACAGAATGCGGACCATTGATATCTTATACTCCTTGGAGAGAGTTTAAAGTCGGTTCGTCAGGCAAGACTCTTCCGACAATGGAGAGCAAGATAGAATCTGCGGATCCTGAAAATATACCTGGGGAGATATGTGTGCGTGGTACAAATGTTATGAAAGGGTATTATAAAAACAAGAAAGCGACAGATAGTGTGTTTGATTCCGATGGGTGGCTGCACACTGGCGATATGGGGACCCGTTCGGCAGACGGTACGCTTTTCTTGAG
This sequence comes from uncultured Muribaculaceae bacterium, assembly GCA_910579845.1. GTDB lineage: Bacteria > Bacteroidota > Bacteroidia > Bacteroidales > Muribaculaceae > Lepagella. The sequence continues at coordinate 36,959 of CAJTWL010000003.1, forward strand.
GGGCAGATCAAAGACGATGTTGTTGTCAGCTTCCGGACAGAATATCTATCCGGAAGAGATCGAAGCAAAATTGAACAATATGCCTTTCGTTACGGAAAGTCTTGTGGTTGAGAGAGACGGTAAACTTGTAGGGTTGGTATATCCCGATTATGACGCTCTTGACAGGCTCGATATCTCGGTATCGGATCTGGACTCCACTATGAAGAATATTTTGGATGAACTTAACAAACTTGTAGCCCCTTACGAGCGTTTGTCAAAGATTGTCCCGATGCCTAACGAGTTTGAGAAAACTCCGAAACGCTCCATAAAAAGATTCCTTTACACTGCAAAGTGAACACTTTAAACCAGTGTTTGTTAGATTTCATATAAGACAGCAGATGAAAATATGTTCCGCTGTATCGCTAGATATGCTCTTTATAATGTTAATTTTGGTTTAAAATTCAATATACTCTAAAATATAAACTAATTATCAAATAGATAGGAATTATGAAAAAGGTATTTATGACATTAGCAGTAGCCGTCCTGGCTATAGGTTCGTTGACTTCCTGCGGTTCCAAGACCACTCGTGAAGGTAGTGAAGAAGGAGAGGCTTTGAAAGTTAAGATTGAGAATTGCACAGATCCGGACAGCTTGAAGATGTATGTAGAACAGGCACAGGAATATGCCCGGAAACTTGAGGCTGAAGGCAAAGGAGAAGAGGCGGAAGCTTATTTGAATAAGATTGTGCCGGTTGTTCAGGAAAAAGATCCTTCAGTGGCAACATATTTCGAGGAATTGAAGTCAAAAGCCAAAGAAGAGGTGACAGAGGCTAAAGAGAAAGCAGACAGCGTAGCTGGAGATCTAAAGGATAAAGGTGCTGTAGCCGTTGATAGCGTAAAGAATGCAGGTAAGAACGCAGTTGAGAGCGTGAAGAAAGCCGGTTCCGATGCCGTTGAGGCGACAAAGCAGAAAACTTCGGATGTTGTTCAGCAAGGCAAGGAGAAAGTATCCGACGCAGCTCAGAAAGGCGCTGATAAGGTAAAAGACCTCTTGAAATAGGTTTAAACAGGGGCTTTGCAGTGAAAAAATCAAGCTTCCGATGTAAAAATGCGGTGATTTTCATTGAAAATCACCGCATTTTTAATATATAACAGGTGGAAATTGACAAAGTATTGTCTTTATTACTTCGGGAGGAGGAAGTGGTCGCCGGTCTCTTTGACGATGTTTTCGTAATACTTCTTGTCGTAGCCGGGGAAGGATGGATAGACAGGGAGACCATATTCACTCTTCTGGAAATTGCCGTCAGCATCCGTCTTCTTCATGTTGCCGTCCATGTATTTCACGAAGAGGTAGATGGCGAGGTCGCGGTAGTTATCGGTGGCTTCCTTGGCAACAGCTGCTCCTTCGGAGTTTACCGCTTTGCGGTAAGTATCCATCTTGCCTTCTTTCACTATTGTCGCTAACTCTTTATCGTGATCAGGACGAGAATCGCGGAATTTATCTTCAAGACGGTTCTGCACTTTGCGGATATCGGGTATCATCTGGTCGTAACGGTTGTACGCCTGATTTGCCACGATGTTCGTCATCCAGAAATTCGCTTTGGAGTCGAAAGTGTTTATATCACCGTGTGCCAATTCAACCGGAATTTCAGTCATGCCACAATAGAATGGCATGTAAACTGATGTGTTGGCATCGTCGGTTCCAAACCAAAGCAAGCCTCCGACAGGATCCGGAAGCCAGTCTCTGCTCTGGCTGACAAAGCTCCATCCGGTCTGCTGTGTAGCGATTGCGCGTTCCATGCAATAGTTCTTGCCATCTACGGTATAATCCATCGGACGCCAGCGGTAAGGGACATGGTAAGGTCCTGCTCCTACATCCTGGGTCATGTCAAAAGGTGTGCCTTCAAAATGGTCCCGCATACTCCATTGCATATCCTTGAGACTAACTTTTTTTTCCGGAATAACATAAAGAGGCATCGGCTCATTGCTTTTGCCGGCACACCAATCGTAATATTTGTCAGTTTCCGGAGCGAACCTCCTGAAGTAGCTCCATACGCGGGCATCACAACCACGGCGTGTAGAGACGTCATGGACTTCATACGCATCTGCAAATGAGAATTCATCATCTTTCCCATTAAAATATCCACGTTTGCGGGCAAAGGAGATAACATCCTTGGAGAATTTCACATTCTGTTTGTCCTTCATATTTACCTTACGTATCCGAGGCTCATTTGCATGACCGGATATAGCTTCATCGGGAATCCTTACAGCAATCCATACAGCACCCTTCTCGGCACCCTTCCCGATCATCTCCATCACCCATACTGAATTTTTATCGGCAATTGAGAAAGACTCTCCGCTTGATGCATATCCATATTTATTTACAAGACTACCCATCAGATCCACGGCTTCTTCTGCTGTTTTGCATCTTTCAAGCGCGATCTGTATGAGAGATCCGTAATCAATTATTGATTGCCCTGTAGTGTCCTCGAGTTCCTTTCTACCTCCCCAGGTAGACTCTCCTATGGCAAGCTGGTGCTCATTCATATTGCCGACGACATTATATGTTCTCTCAGCCTGAGGAATGACACCGAGCGGTTTGCCTGTATCCCATTCAACAACTTTACGCATACTTCCCTTGGGATGCATAGCAGCTGGAGTGTGAGTGAGCATACCGTATAAATTGTGGGAATCGGCTGCGTAGGTTACCATCACAGAACCGTCGGTTGTGGCTTTCTTTCCTGCAATAAGGTTCGTGCAGGCATCTGCCTCCGATACGGTTCCGGCAAATGCGGCAACAAGCATTCCTGCTATAAGTCTCTTCATTGTTTATTAATTAATTTATTTTTATTTGATATAAAGTTCAATTGTATTTGTTATTTCAATTAGGTGCAAAAAAAATTGATTGTCATCCCGACAACCAATCTTACGTTAACCTTAAAATCTAATACCATGAAAAACTCAATGCAAAGGTATAAATAAATTTTGAAAACATGCTATAAAACATATGAAAAAATTTGATTTTTTCACTATTTTAACATTTCAATTGTTTGTAGACAGTCCTAAACTGTGTGATATATACAAACAATGTACTATGTGATAGGTGTTTATGTTGCAATTGGGTAGTTGTGCGGCTTTTGTCTCAAAAATAAAAATTTAACACTTTATTACAATAAAAAATATAAATAGAGCTGCATATAAAATTGCAGCTCTATTATAGTGGAGTATCAATATTTGTTTTGAATAATTATTCAGCCTTACCTTCGCTTCCGAGTACAGTAATGATTTTGTGTTTGTAAAGTTTCTCCATCTCATCGCGGGCCGGACCGAGATATTTGCGGGGATCGAATTCACCGGGTTTCTCATTGAATACCTTACGGACAGCTGCAGTCATAGCGAGACGGCTGTCTGAGTCGATGTTGATCTTGCATACATCCATCTTGGCTGCTTTGCGAAGTTCTTCTTCCGGTATGCCGATAGCGTCAGGAAGCTTGCCGCCGTTGGCGTTGATGATGTCAACATATTCCTGAGGAACTGAAGATGAGCCGTGGAGTACGATTGGGAATCCGGGTATTTTTGCTTCTACTGCCTCGAGAACGTCAAATGCCAATGGCGGTGGTACAAGACGACCTGTTTTCGGATCGCGGGTACACTGAGCAGGAGTGAATTTATATGCACCGTGTGATGTGCCGATGGAGATAGCAAGGCTGTCAACACCTGTGCGGTGTACAAAATCAACAACTTCTTCCGGGTCGGTATATGTGTGATGGTCTGAGCTTACTTCATCCTCTACACCTGCGAGAACACCGAGCTCACCCTCCACTGTTACATTATATTGATGTGCATAATCGCATACTTTCTTTGTAAGAGCGACATTCTCCTCATAAGGGAGGTGGCTGCCATCGATCATAACTGATGAGAAACCGTTGTCGATACAGTCTTTGCAAAGTTCGAAGCTGTCGCCATGATCAAGATGAAGAACAATCTGAGGTTTCTCCCAACCTAAAGATTTTGCATATTCAACAGCACCTTGTGCCATATAACGGAGAAGAATCGGGTTTGCGTAGTTGCGAGCACCTTTTGATACCTGCAGGATAACCGGAGATTTTGTGTCGGATGCAGCTTTGATAATAGCCTGAAGCTGCTCCATATTATTGAAGTTGAAAGCGGGGATTGCATATCCTCCGTGCACTGCTTTGGCAAACATCTCTTTGGTGTTGACCAAACCTAAGTTTTTGTAATCTACCATCGTGTTTCTATATTAATAAGTAGTTATTGATTATTCTTTTATTTTCAGTAGGAACTTTTTCACAAAAGTTCTCTAATGACAAAACATCGGAGAAGCATAAACTTCTCTCCAAAAATCTGTGCAAATATAGAAATTTTTCTTTATTTAACCAAAATTTCTTCAAGTCCTCTTTTAGGAACATGATGTATACCATTGGGGTCTCTCCAATATTTGATGTCACCATCCTTGATCGGTTCCAGAACTGCCTGTTCAGCAGGATAGCCTAATGCAACAATGTATGTGGGATTTAAACTTTCCGGAATATCCAGTATCTCTTTTAATTTTATCTGATTGAACGACTTTATTATGCATGTTCCCAATCCGCTTGCGGTGGCTCCAAGTGTCAATGCCTCAAGTTGAAGCCCCTCGTCACACATAGGGTTGTCTGTAAGGCTGAGATCCAGACATTGAATCAGATATGCTGTTGGTCTTTCTCCGTACTCCGGTCCTGCCCAATCCTTCAGGTATCCTGCCCATGCAAGTAATGGAAAAACAATTGCACATTCCTTTGGATTGTTGACTATCCTGTATTTCAGAGGTTGAAGATTCCTTCCTGACGCACATAGCGTGGACAAAGATACAATATCCTTAAGTGTTTCATATGATATCTCTTTGCTTTGATCAAATCTCCGGTACGAGCGGTTCTTAATCAACAATTCTTTAAGTTCATTAAATTCCATGCTAATCTATATTGATATTTATGCATAAATGTAACAAAATATTCATAGATATCAAAATCTCCCGATTGCATACAGTTGCAACCCGGAGATTTTGTATAGAGTATTTTTAAAAAAGCTCTTAATTCAGAATCAGATTATAGGTGATCAATTATTCAAAATGCATGTTTCTGAAAGATAGTTCACGTTTGTCCTGACCTCCAAAGTCGATACGGATTCTGTTCCTGTTCACAATCTTGCCGCTTCCGTTTGCTTCCGGAACCCACATGCCGTCATAGTCGAATTTGGAATTGAAGAACGGTCTGAGATCGACTCGTACAGTCTTCCAGAAACCGTTGGTCATACGGAGACCATTGTATGTTCCGTTGGATGTGACAGTATCCGGCAGTTTGATATCAACCATATCATTTGCGGATCCCGGTGCGTTACCCTTGTAGAATATCTGTACACCGGAGATATTCTGTACCGATTTATAACGGAAAACAAGTGTTGTGCCTGCCGGTTTACCGGTAAGGGTTGTATATATGTACGGATCGGAACCGGATGTCAGAATATTGAATTCATTCTTGTTTTCATCCGTCCAATTGATGGTCATCTGGTTGGCTGTGCCATATACGTTTGTCGGGAAATATTCGATTGCAGAGTTGAAGATATCTTCTGCCGGAGGTTGTACCTGGAAAGTAGCGGTCATAGTTTCCGATTTCTCTCCTGATTCGTTGTCCACAATATAATATTCGACTTTACAATCTGTCTCAACAGGAAGAGAGTTGATTACTTCTGTGTGAGGTGTTGTCGCATTTACTTCTCGTGTAAGCATAGGGAGTTCATCAAAACTCAATCTCTTTGCATAATAGAAGTAATCTTTCCATGACATCACAAGTTTTATATCTGCATTAAGACTGTTATCCCAGGTAACGGTTGCAGATTCAACTCCAGGTTCAAATTTTACAGATTTTACTATATATTCCTTAGCCATTGCCTTGGACTGAGGAGTACCCTTCACTGTTGTAGAGGCTGAGGCATTGTTGGCAAATGAATAGTTTGTCAAAGTGAACTCATATTCATTTGTATCGTTGAAACCGCCGATAAGAGCCTTTATTCTGCCGGGATTCTCAGGATCTACACTATATTTGCTTACCTTTCGGTTTACCCGTTCACCATTTGCATCCACATAAGAGACAAGGGTGTAATAATAATTCTCATTCTCCGGTATATCCCAGGTCAGAATTACCGAACTGATAAACGATTCAGCCTGCAGATCCGCAACCGGTTCCATTTCCGTATCGACTGCGACATCTTTGTTGGCGTAGTCATCGCCACAACTTCCACATATTATAGTGAGAATAGCGATAAACGGTAATAATATATATTTTTTCATTTATTGAAAGAATTTAAAATTTAAACTTTCCGAATATTACCATCCCGGATTTTGCCAATTAATACCAGTGTGCTGAAGCATCTTGTTTACTTCAGTCTGATTAATCGGGAAACGGTAGAACTTGGAGTCAGAACAGTGTCTGTCTGCAAGTTTGATACGCTGATAATCGTAAGAACCATCATCCTTTTTGGTAATTTCCATACCTGTCACAAACTTATCGGTCTGATCGAGAATCATCCAGCGGCGAACATCATAGAAACGGTGATCTTCGAAGGCAAGCTCAACGCGACGTTCTTTACGGTAACGGCGCTCGAAGTCTGCTTTGCCCATACCGGTTGGCAGTCCTGGCATCCCTACGCGCTTACGAACAGCGTTGACAGCATCCACTGCTGACATTCCTCCATATTTCTGATCCGGCGATCCTGCCTGATATGCGGCTTCTGCGAAGTTCAGATAAAGCTCTGCAAGACGGAAGATAGGCATGAATCCATCGGATGCGTGAGAGCTGTCGGAAACATAATTGTTGAATTTTCTGATGTAATATCCGGTGCGTGTGAAACGGACATCGGTAGCCTTATCAGAGATTCCGCAATTGCCGCCAACATAAGTATATAGGATTGAGTTGGCATTGTTCAAGTTTCGCTGACAGCCGTTGTAATATATGGATGCGTAGAAACGCGGGTCCCGGTTTGCATATGGATTGCTTTCGTCATAACTTGAGGCTGAGTTCACATTCGGCTGCAGATGGTCCTTATCAAGGTAACCAAGGATAGGTTCGGTTCCATCAATCATGTCATATGAATCTACGAGTTCCTGAGAGGGGCAAGGACCTGCCTCTTTCATAGCGCTGTTCATCGGTGTACCTGCATACTGCCATATTTTTAGACGGGTTCCCGATTTAAGAAACGACTCCTTGTCATTCACGCGGGAAGGATCATTTGCGGTTATAAAGTAGTTGTCATAGCAGTTGATAGCGGCATTGGCAGATGGTACGTTGTCATATAGAGCGGCACCGTGGGCAAGGCACTTGTCAAGGGCGTCTTTTGTAATCTCTGCGGCATATGCCCATGTATATTTGCCTGTGCCGTCAGGATTATTCAGAGGACTCGCCGCATACAGAGCTACCTCGGAACGGATTGCATGAGCAATGAAACGGGTCATGGAAGATGCGTATTGTTCCACCCATTTGAATCCGACGGAGAGACCTTCGTTTTCCGGACATTCCAAAGCTTCATCGCAATCTTTGATGATGAAATCGGCACATTCCTCGAATGACGCCCTTTTTGCTGTAGCATAATTGTAATCCATAGGCAGCGGCTCGCTGATAAGAGGCACACCGCCATAGCGTTTTACAAGCTGCCAATAATAGAATGCTCTCAATACCTTGGCCTGCGCAATCCAGCCGTTCTTTTGTGTGGTATCGAACGGATAAGTGGCAACCGCAGGATCATTGATATTTTTAATGAACACATTACAGTTGTATATGGCTCCGAAATATGTGTCCCAGTAATCGATACCTTTTGATGTTATAGGAAAGGAAGATGCCGAAGCTTTCCCGCTGTACCAGTTGTTGATGATATGGGTGATACCGTCGTTGGCATCCTGAGCCTCATCGCTGAACCCGGCAAGCATCAGTGTTGTCGTTCCTCCATATGTAAGAGTGGTCTTGGGCAGAGCGTTTGAAAGCTGCGCGAACATCTGGACCGTACGGTCGTGACGGGAGAAAATATCCTTCATCTCCAGACGTCCGTCATTATCCATATCGAGCGCATCAGAGCATGATACTGCTCCGAGAGCAACAAGTCCAATAGAGAATATTTTAAATATAGATTTCATTTATTCAAAAATTAGAAAGTTACTTTAACTCCGAGATTAATCACGCGATATGTCGGGAAAGCGGAGAGGTCTCCGATTTCCGGATCGATGTGTTTCGAACGGAGATGGGAAATTGTAAATAAATTCTGACCGTTAAGGGCGAAACGAATCTTGCTTGCCTTGATTTTACGGCAGATGCTTAAAGGTAGGTTATAAGCTATCTCTGCGTTTCTCAGCTTGAAGTAAGATCCATCCTGAATGAAGTAATCATTATCTGTCAGACTTGTAGAGTTTGATATACTCAAAGCGGGATATTCAATTGTCTCGCCGTTGAGCCAGCGCTCTTCTGTCCATGCATTCATATGAATGTCAGAGAAAACGCCCTGGTTTGGAGTCTCATATGATCCTGCGCCGCTGAGTGCGACTGAACGCTTTGCCGTACCCTGGAACAGGAAGCTTACCTCGAAGTTCTTGTAAGAAAATCCTCCATTGATTGTATAATAGCCACGCGGAACGTTGCTGTAGCCGATAGGAGCCTTATCTTTGGGATCAATTTTACCGTCACCGTTAAGATCCTTATATTTGAAATCTCCCAGACGAGGAGTCCCAAGTGCCGAATAATCAAGACCGCAACCGGTAATTTCATCGGTGAAGTTGAAGAAACCGTTTCCATTGCTGTAATCAATTACATATCCCCATTTCTGACCGATGCTCTGCCCTTGCTTTGCATAAGGCATGTAATAGCCTTCGCGATATGTTTCCTTCATGTCTGTCATGGTGTTGTGGTTGTAGCTGTAAGAACCGCCTACAAACACAGTCCAGTCTCTGTTTATAGGTTTTGTGTAAAGTGCCGCTACTTCAAAACCTTTATTTTTGATTTTGCCTTCGTTGACGAGCGGATAATACTCAAGCGGCACACCCTGGAAAGATGGGATGATTGTGGATGAGGATATTAGCACATTGTCGCAATTCTGTTTATAATAGTCGAAAGAAACGTTCAATTCATTATTGAAGAACGCAAGATCGATGCCGACATTAAATTTCTTTATTTTCTCAGGAGCCAGCAACGGGTTTCCTCTCATGAATTGATTCCCCTGCCAGTCTACATTATCGGCATAAAGCATGCGTCCGGTATCGGACAGCTGGTCGTTGTCATTGATACCCCAGGACACGCGGGGCTTGATAAGACTTACCCAAGGTTTGATGCCACGTAGGAATGATTCGTCCGATGCGATCCAGGTCGCAGACACAGAAGGTGTCCAATGGAAGCGATGATCCGGATGGAATTGTTCTGAGCCTGAATAAGCTATATCGCCTCTGATGAAATATCTGTCCATGAAACCATATGTGGCTGTAAGACCCATTGACTGACGTTTGTAAGGAAGGATCTCGGAACCGGAGTTGTTTTCTATCTCACGGTTCTGATGCATGAAATATGCCATGGCGCTTACATAGTTGTTGCCGAATGTGCGTTTATAGTCGATACGAGCCATCAGGTTTAGGTTGTAATACATCTGACGGGTCTTGGAATAACTTAGAGGTGTATTCTCTGAAGAACCGAGACGGGTGTATTCAAGTACATCATTGTTGTTGGAGCGAACCCAAAGCTGATAATCCTGAGCAGTAGTCTGCTTATTGTTCGAACTTGTCTGGTACGCCACAATACCGGAAATTGAAAGACCCTTGGTTACTCCGGAGAGGTCTGCCGTCAGACCGCCCTGGGCATTGATGTCTGTTTTCAGGAATTCAATGAATCCACTTCGGTTCAGCATACCGTAAACGGGATTGTTTACACCATCGATAGTTACAATCTGATTGCCGTTTGCAAGAGCATTGCCTTCGCTATCGAAAAGCGGGGTCGTAGGATTACCCAGTGTAGGCGGTAATTTGAATAAAGCCTCATAAACATTCGCATTGCTGTCGCCGGCTGTTCTGATAGCGTTGATAGAACCGCTGATTCCCATAAATGCGCTGAGCCAGTTATTGATTTTAACATCCACATTAGAACGGAAGTTAAATCTGTTGGTGGCAGGAGACGGGTTATATCTCCAATGTTTGTTCTCCTCGGTTTTAAACGGTGATGATTCATGCATGTAGTTGACGTTGGCGAAATATTTGACACGCTCGGTACCGCCTGATATCGTCAGTCCGGCACGTGTCATCCACATGGTCTTCTTGAACAGGTCTCCGTAAAAGTCGCTGTTCGGATACAGATCATTTGCAGGATCATCATAACCGTCAATTGCCTGCTGGGAGAAGAGCGCGAATGTCCCAAGACCGTCATTAAAGGCAGCCTGGTTACGAAGACGGGCATAATCTCCGGCTGAAATTTTCATTGGCGTTTTTGTAACCTGCTGTAGAGATTCGTCAGCATACACGGATACTCTTGGAGTTCCGATCTTACCGTGTTTTGTAGAGATCACAATAGCACCGTTGCCACCCTGAATGCCGTATATAGCCATTGCTGAAGCGTCTTTAATAACTGTTACAGTCTCGATCTCTTCGGGAGTGATATATGTATAGTTGACGTTCGGGCAAACCTGACCGTCGATGATGATAAGAGGCTTGTTTCCGTTGGCGGTGGTCAGACCACGGATAATCATTGACAATCCGTTGGCGCTTGAGGAGGATGTGCCTCGTCCGGGCTCGCCATTGTTCTCCATTACTGTAAGACCCGGAAGACGACCGGCAAATGTCTTGCCGACATTGGATTCAGGAGATTTTGCAAGTACGTTGCCGGTTACAGTCGATACTGCACCGGTGAGTTCACGTCGAGTGACTTTATAGTAACCGAGGTCTATGATCTCATCAAGAGGACCTGAAGGCTCACCCATTGAGATGTTGCCGTTTGTCTGTGCTCTTTTGAGGTCTATATTCTTGGCATTCAAACCTACATACTGGCATACTATGCCGTCGCTGCCGTCATTTACGGTCAGTTCATAGTATCCGTCGGCATCGGTGATGGCTTGATTGCCGAAATTTTTACTGTTTACAACAGCACCTATCACCGGCAGCCCATCGGCATCGGTAACGACACCTGAGATCTTGACCGGGTTCGCAGCTGTCTGGGAATAAGTCGGCAGTATGGAAAATGCCATCAATGCCCCGGCTGCAAATATTTTGATTTTTCGTTTCATAAAATTCATCTTAGATCTTTGAAAATAATATTTACCATCCGGGATTCTGCCAATCCACTCCGGTGGTCGTTTTCAGACGTTCTGCTTCTGATGTGGAAAGAGGAAGGAGGAGGTCTCGGTTGTCAGCACCACCACGTTCCTTATTCCAGATATTTTTTCTTTCATATTTGAAAGTCCCGTCACTGTTTTTTGTGATGTGCATGGCGGTGAGCCAAGAGCATGTAGCGTGCAGGTCTCCGTCGGGCTTTTGCCAGCGACGAAGGTCAAAGTAGCGATGCTCTTCCCATGCGAGTTCTACGCGACGTTCATTACGAATTCTAAGAATTGTGTTCTTTTGATCGAGGTCAGTAGGAAGATCCGGCATTTGAACGCGTTTTCTTACCTCGTTTGCCGCGTTACGGGCGGCTTCAAGGTATCCCGCTTCGGCGGCCGCTTCCGCGAGGTTAAGATAAATTTCTGCAAGACGATAGAATTTCCATGGGAGCATATCATTATATACATTGCCTGACCCTCCGTCTGTATTTGGTTTTATAAGCTTGCATGGAAGATAACCTGTGCGTGTATTGGTGCGTCCTGAAGATTTGATTTCATGTTTACCACCGGTGTAAGCGTTGACAGTATTCGATTTGCCATTCCATATATAGGTCGAACCATTGTGAAGCACGGTCTGATCAAGACGGGGATCGCGATACATGTATGGATTCGCAGGATCGTAAAGCGTGTTGCGGGGATTATAGTTCGGCTGAAGATGTTGCTCGTCAAGATACGGTTTCTCAAGATCAAGTACAGGCTCTCCGTCGATTGTCTCAAATGCGTCTACAAGTTCTTGTGTCGGACCGGCGCCGCAATATGCGGTATTGTTTTCGGATGAACCGATATAACCGATATGCCATATCCAATGCCCGTTATTCACACGGTGCTGGAAGATTGTTTCCGTGTCTTTGGGTGATGCTGATATCTGACATTTTGTGGCTACGAGTTCCCGAAATGCGTTGGCGGGTCCATCTCCATATATTTTTGTGTTCTGGCATTTGGTGTAAAGAGCATAGCCGTTGGCTTTCAGTGCTTCAAGAGCCTCGCTGTTGATTTTGTATGCCCATTCCCAATAGTCGTTCCCTTCATTGAACAGAGGACTGGCGGCTGTAATGCTCATTCTTGACTTGATTGCCCAGGCAAGAGCCTTTGTCATACGCATGTTTTCGGCTGAAGATGTAATTCTCCATGGAAGGTCGGGACAATCAATGGCATAGTCGCAGTCTTTAATGATGAAATCAACCACATCCTTCACAGATTCGCGTTTCATTCCTGCATAAGGATTATGCGCCGTGAAGTCATATACCTGATCTACGATAGGAAGCTTGCCGAACCATCTTACGAGCTCTGAATAAAAGAAAGCGCGAAGAAGACGTGCCTCTGCTTTAAATCGGGAGCGTTCTGTTTCACTGGTTACGGCGGCTGTGTCTATGTGGTCAAGGAAAAGATTTATGTTATAGATCTGTCCCCAATAGTTTGCCCAGTAATTACCTATAGCTGTTCCGGTCGCTGTGCCGCCGTTGGCATTTACACCACCGGTGTCGCGTAGAGGATGTGAGCTTGCATTGTGACGTGCATTATATATGGAAGTTACAGGTACGCCTGATGTGCCGTCTGCTGAAGACCATGCGTCATCACTTAAAACTACCACAAGTGCCTCGAAGTTCTGATATGTATTGGCTTTCTGCGGTATCTTATCATAGCACTTTGCCAACATACCGCTTACCTTTACGGGATCACTGAATATTTCCTCCCAGGAAAGAGATCCGTTAGGCGCAGTTTCAAGCACATCGGAACAGGATGACATTGTAACCGATGCCGCGAATAGTGAAAGTGCCGAAATTATAATTGAACTATATTTCATAGCTTGTATATCTTAAAAAAAAATTAGAATGTTAGGTTAAGACCGAAAGTAAACATCTTTGTGATAGGATATTGGTTTGCCTTGGTCTGCTCTGGATCGATACAGTTGGTCTTAAGATGATGCCATGTAAGAAGGTTTGTCCCGCTTACATAGAATCTCAGTTTAGACATTCCTACGTGTTTAAGCACTTTTTTAGGGAGTGAATAACCCAGTTCGATATTTTTCATACGAAGGAATGAACGGTCCATGATGAAGAAGTCATTTGCCTGGTGGCTCACTGTCCCGGAGGTGGAGAGAGCCGGATATGTGATCTTGCTTCCTGACTTATAGCGTTCTTCTGTCCATGCGTTGAGGTGATATTCGGTATAGAATCCGGAAAGTCCGAGTTCGTTTACACCGGCACCGCTGTATGCCTGTGATACCTTGCCTATACCCTGGAATTGTACAGAGAAATCGAAGTCATATGCCTTCAGATTGGCTCCGAAACCATAGGTGATTCTCGGAATTGGTGAGTAAAGAACCGGAGAAATATCTTTTTGGTTGATTTTCCCGTCTTTGTTAACATCCTGATAAAGGAAGTCTCCAAGTCGAGGAGTCCCGATCTCATACATGGCTTTTGCTCTTTCAAGTTCTTCAGGTGTGTTGATATAACCGTTGCCGTTGCTGTAGTCAATCTTGTAGCCCCAGCACTGGTCAAGACTGTAACCGGTCTTGCGATACTGGTAAGCGTAGTCATCTCCGAGTCTAACTTCGTCAACTTCTTTTACTTTATTCTGGTTATATGCGAAGTTTCCATTGATGGTGAAATTGAAGTTCTTGTCGATTCTCTGGAACCAGCTGGCATCGATCTCGAAACCCTGATTGTCCACTTTACCCATGTTGACTTTAGGAAGCGCTGCAGTGGGGCGACCTTGAATTTCAGGAACAGTAGAACGGGAAATAAGTATATTCTCGCGGTTTTCGCGGAAGTAATCGAATGATAACTTCAGACGGTCGCCGAATATTGTCAGGTCGACACCATAGTTTTGCTTGTAAGCGATTTCCCAACCGATATTGGGATTGCCGATCTTGCTTTGGTTCACGTATTCGCCGTTACCGAGAGAGGGAATACCGATATTATTGCTTCCACTACTCATCTGGATATTGTCGAGATAAAGGAAACGTGCGTCGCCAAGCTTGTCATTACCGACTTTACCGTAACTTCCTCTCACTTTCAGGAAACTGATAAATTCGTTTTCTCTAAGGAACCTCTCGTTGCTTGCGATCCATCCTAAAGAGAATGCAGGGAAGAAACCGAAGCGGTGTCCCTTGGCAAATTGCTCGGAACCATTGTAACCTATGTTGACCTCCGCGAGGTAGCGGCTGTCATAATTGTAGGTTGCACGCGCCGCGAGACCAATCATGTTATATTGAAGGTCGGCTGTATATTTCTGCCAGCTGTCACGCTGTACAAGAGCCATAGCGGTAACTTTATGGTCACCGAAAGATCTGTCATAATTGATTGAATACTGAAGGTTGAGATAGTAGTTTGTATAGCTTGTCTTGGTAAGAGCGAGAGCATCGTTCTTATTTACGGATACAGCTGTATAGTAGTTCTGTTCGCCTGCTTTGCGGGCAAGGGTAGTGCTGTAAGCATCGTATTCCCGCTGTGCGTTGCGGTTGTTGTATGCTTTGGAGTCAAAGGCGACAAGAAGTTTTGTGCTTAATCCTTTTGTTATGAAATCGAGACCCCAGTCTGCTACAATCGAGGATTCGAGACGCATGTTTGTCTCTGCCATATAACCGCGGCGGTTCAGGTCTCCATATATATTACGACCTGCAGGCATATTGGTCTGTTGCATGATCTGGTTGGGTTCTACTATCGTTCCGTCTGCAAGAGTGAAACCTTCTGCAGTCACAGGTCCCGGCTGAGTCGGATCAATTGCCCAGATGGAGCTGATTGCTTCTGTGACCATATTGGGGCGACTGGAGAATATACCTCCTGATGCAGGGCTGTTTACCTTTCCAAGATAAGAAGCCATGTTAATGGACAGCTTAAAGTTCTTGAACAGATTGAAATCAAGATTGGAACGGAAATTGAAGCGGTTGCTCTTGAATCCCGGATCGTAGCCGAGTTTGTCCTTGTCTTCGGTTTTGAGTTGACCTTCCTGTCCGAGATAACCTACATTGAGGAAGTATTTCACTTTTTCATTACCTCCGTTCACATTTACGTTAACACGTGTCTGAGGCGCCCATTTTTTAAAATATTCTGCATATATGTCGCGATCGGGAAAGAATATTGGATCTTCACCGCTCTCATACATATCTCTTTGATATTGTGTGTAAATGGGATCGAGACCATCGTTTTTGGCGGCTTGGTTGCGAAGATCTGCGAATTCCCAGGAGTGGATTCTTGTAGGCTTGGCTACAAATTTCTGCATACTGAAGTTTGCCGACACACTTACAGAAGCTTTTCCTTCTTCACCACGTCGGGTGGTGACAAGAATCACGCCGTTGGCTCCACGGACACCGAACACGGCAGTAGCGGAAGCATCCTTAAGAATGGAGATTGATTTTACCTCATTGGGGTCGAGGGTTCCGATATCATCACGAGGCACACCGTCTATAAGGATGAGAGGCGATTGACCGTTGGTAGTGCTGGCTCCTCGCAGATAGATGGTGACATCATCCACACCGGGCATACCGGATGTCTGTAAAGTGGTAAGACCTGGTAATCTACCGGCAAGTGCTGTAGATAGATTGGCGGCGGCAGTCTGGGTAATGGCTTCGGCGTCAAGGGCAGCAACCGAACCGGTCATGGTCTCCCTTTTCTGTGTGCCGTAACCTACAACTACAACTTCTTCAAGCATTTGCTTATTAAGACTAAGTTTTACTGTCAGCTCCTTGGTATTGGTTACTTTCACCGTCTGCGGCTCATAACCGATATAGCTGATTGTTAATTTTGCAGGCAGACTTACTGCAAGAGAGAATCTACCGTCAAGATCGGTAGCCGCGCCTGTTTTTGACTTTGCATCCATTACTGTAGCTCCGATAAGAGGCTCTCCCTCTTCATCAACCACGACTCCATATATTTTTACCGGGGTAGCGGTCGTGACTGCCGACACGCTTAAAGACGTGTTGTCAGCCAGAGCTTTGACAGGCATGAAAAATAAAGAAGCAAGCAACAATAATGTTGAACTTCTTTGTTTAATCAGTCTTTCAAACATATAAATTTAGATATTATTAGGTTAGTTATTTTTTTCTGTTTTTATTTTCAGGTAGAGATGGTAAGGTGCAAATTTAATAATTTTTAAGAATAATATTCGTACTATTCGCGAAATTTTACTAAATATTTAATGAATAGTTGGGTAATGATATAATTTTATGTTAATTTTAATAAAAATATCAATGATTTTAAGAAGAATGAAACACTATCAAATAAATTTAATTACATCGTTAATACTTATCCTGACAGCAATAGGAATATATTTTATCGGTAGAAACGAACTGTTGGCGATAATAATAGCATGTTGCGCATTTGTTGAATTCGGCTTGGCATTCCTGCCAAAAAAGAGAAACTAAAAATATACTCTATGATATAATGTTGATAATAAAACGATTACGTGTTTTAGGGAATCATTGACCGTATTTGTAGCGGGCGTTATATCGGTTCGAGGATCCTGCAGAGGATATATTTTATAGTATTTTATGAGTGTTAGATATAAAATTGTTCTGTTTTTGCTGGTGGTTGCATTTTTGCAGTCGAAAGCTGAACTTCCTACGTTGGAGTTTACTTCGGGGCATAAGCTGACGTTGATAAACAAGCTAATGGATACACCACGCAGGTATGCACGTGTGGATACCGTCAAATATGGCGATTTTACAGATTTTCAACGCAAGGAACTTGTGCAGCATCCTGCCGGGATGGCACTTGTGTTTGAAACCAATTCCGATTGTGTGTATGCCAATATAGATTATATAAAAAGGAATCACGATATCAATGCCCCGGATATCAGTACATCCGGTCTGGCATTATATATAAAAAAGGATGGGAAATGGACGTTCGCCGGAGATAACACTCCAAGACTCACGGACTCGGAGACTTTTGAATTGGTAAGGAATATGAAATCAGGCAATAAAGAGTGTTTACTATATTTACCTATGTTCTCAATTGTCGACTCGGTTTATATAGGAGTTACTCCGGGGTCATATGTAAGACCGATAGATAATCCATTCCGTCACAGAGTTGTGTTTCACGGGTCGAGTTTTACTCATGGTGCGTCAATTTCGCATCCCGGGATGTCTTATGTTCTGCAGTTCCAGCGTGCTACGGGACTGCATACACCTGTTTTAGGTGTCGGCGGCAATGCCCAGCTGCAGCAGTCGTGGGCACGGGTACTTGCTGACACACCTGCTGATGCCATTGTACTTGATGTCTTCTCCAATCCTGATGCCCGGCAGGTTGAGGAGCGATTCGATTCTTTTCTCAAAACCATTAGAGAGAAACATCCGGATATTCCAATCATCTTTATGCAGACAATATATAGAGAAACAAGGCATTTCGACACCTGTAGCGACAGGAGTGAGCAGGAGAGGATAGATGTCGCCGAACGAAAGATGAAAGAAGCAATGAAAAGAGACAGGAACGTCTACTTTATTCATCCGGATGCCGGAATGGGCACGACATGCGACGGAACACATCCTTCTGACTTGGGATATTACTTCTGGATGCAGTCTATCAGGCAGCCGATTCTCGATATCCTTGCCAAATATGGCATAAATTAGAAGATTTAAAATGTAGCGCATAGAGAAAGGATGCTGATGCGGGTAGTGGGGGAGGCGCTTATGATTGCTTGTGCTGCCTCTGAGAGCGTGGTTCCTGTAGTGCAAACGTCATCAAGCAGGAGAATGTGTTTGCAGGATATATTATGGTCAGAAATTAATTCAAACACACCTTTGAGGTTGTTACGTCGTTTCTCCTGACTCATTGATGTCTGGGTCCTATGAGGCTTTTTGGCTTTCAGTATATTTTGTGTCTTAATTCCAGTCGCTTTGCTGATACCGGCAGCAATCTCCTCTGTCTGGTTATATCCTCTTAGCGCTTTCTTCCAGAAATGCATGGGGATGGGAATTATGAGGTCTATATCCCTTAGAATCTGGGTAGAATAAAGTTCCTGTCCGACAATGCACCCCAATTCCCTGCCGATTCCTTTGAAGTGCCTGTATTTCATGTCGTGAATCAGATCGGAAAGAGGAGTCCCGCCCGAATATAGATAATGTGCTGTGGCATGTTCAAATTTGAAACGACCTATGAATCTTTGCTCCATAGGATTGACCGGTATAATATGATAAAGAGAACGTGGCAGTTGCTGTCGACATGATGGACAGATGTATTTAATATCTTCTCCAAGTCTGTTGCCACATATATGACACGTTCTTGGAAAAATAAAATCGATCATACAGCCTATCGCATCCACTATACTCATTCTTCCGGATTCTCTGTTTTTGCTTTATTTAAAGCCTTCTTTATGATATCGCCGGAGAACCCCCGTGTCATCATTGATCTGTAAAGCTTTGATATGCCGTCTGCTGATTTCAGGTCAAATTGACGTTCCTTTGCTTTGACAAGACTGAGTGCAACCTCGAAATAACTCTCTTCGTCTATATCGTCCAAAGCAGAAGCTATTATGTACGATGGGATACGTTTCTGAAATAGGTGGAAACGAATCTTGTTTTTACCCCATTTGGAGAAGTTTATCTTGTCTCTTGTAAAACTTCCTGCGAATCGTGCGTTATCTATAAATTTATTCTCCTTCAGAAAAGTGATGATCTCCTGCTTTTGACTTGGGGAGAGAGTCGTTCTGTCGAGTTTTGTACGTATGTCATATTCACATTGCTCCGACCTTGCACATAGACCGGCAAGACGGAGTCTTTCTTTTTCTACATCTGTCTCGCGCTTTTTCAACATAAGTCTGCAGTTATGAATCTTTCTCTGTTGTATATGTCGTTTATGATATCGATATCGTGGTATCCTGTATTCTTGAGCATATCTTTGAGTTCCTCTGCATATATCGGGTTGATTTCAAGATATAGTGAGCCGTTCTCAGTGAGACCTGATTTTGCAATCTCAGCAATGCGCTTGTAGAAGATCAGAGGAGCGTTATCGGGCACGAACAGAGCATTGTGTGGTTCGAATTCAAGAACATTGCGATCCATATCTTTGCTTTCCGATTCACATATATATGGAGGATTGGAGACTATAATATCGAATGATTCCGGTTGAATATCATATTTGAAGATGTCTGCATGGATGAATTCGATCCTGCAGTTAAGATTTTCAGCATTCTTATTAGCCACTATCAGAGCCTTATCCGATATATCTATAGCCGAGACCTTGCTGAAAGGAATATTTCTTGACAGCGCCAGTGCGATGGCTCCCGAACCTGTTCCAATGTCGAGGATGCGGAGATCGTATTTTGAGGAAAATCGTCTGACAATCATATCCACCATCTGCTCGGTTTCCGGTCTCGGAATCAAAGTAGACCTGTCCACATCAAGATACATGCCATAGAAGTTGACTTTCCCGAGAATATACTGAATGGGTTCGTTATTTTTCAGGCGTTGCAGAATATCTTCAGTTTTCTCTTTTAAATATGGACTTGCCGGAAGGTCGTAGTTTATTATGGTTTGAGTCTTGGACCATTCCTTTAAATATTGAAAAATAAGAGATATCATCCCATCTGTCTCACCCTCGCCATATACCGGAATAAGTTTACGACGGATATAGCGTACAAGATCGGCAATGTTTTCTATTTCAGCCAGCCCGTTCATCGAAGTTTTGAGTCAAGTTGCAATTTTACGGATTCCTCATGGATGACACTGAGTATTTTTTTGATAAATGCCGGATCCAGACCTGCATCAGATGCTAATTCAGCCCGATCTGTAATCAGCTTACGATATCTTTCATTCTGGATTACAGGAATCCCGTTTTTCATTTTCAGAATCCCGATTGCGCGGGATACCTCCATTCTTTTGGCAAGAATATCTATCAGACGGTCATCAAGAATATCTATTTCGTTTCGAAGACCATCAAGCTCAATATTGGGATTCGGCATATTAGACGGGCGTTTGAGTGAAAGCAACAGGCTTTTCAGCTGCGAAGGTGTCAGCTGTTGTTCGGAATCACTCAGAGCCCTTTCAGGATTACAATGGACTTCTATCATCAATCCACTGAAATTAAGATTAATCGCTTGTTGCGCTATATTAGGCACTATGTCTCGTCTGCCGCTTATGTGGGAAGGATCGCATATTAACGGTATTTCCGGGAATCGTCGGTTGAATTCGATCGGTATCCTCCATTCCGGAGGATTGCGATAGGCTGTCGCTCCATATGAGGAAAATCCACGATGCACAGCACCAAGCCTACGTATTCCTGCTGTGTATAATCTTTCAAATGCTCCTATCCATAATTCAATATCTGTATTTACAGGATTCTTTATAAGGAAACCGATTTCATGTTTATCGTCACAGTCCAACTCTTTCCATGCATCCGCAATCTCTTGTACTGCAAAAGGATTGGCGACTGTTCTCGCACCGATCCATACTATATCAACGCCGGATCGAATTGCAAGCTTAAGGTGTTCCGCATTAGCCGTCTCTGTTGCTATATGCATCCCTGTTATTTTTTTAACCTCCTTAAGCCACGGTAATGCTTTCTCTCCCACACCTTCAAAACCACCGGGTTTAGTACGCGGTTTCCACACTCCTGCCCGAAATATGGATATCCCTTCCTTATGAAGTTCTGATGCGGTGGCAAGCACTTGTTCGCGACTTTCGGCACCACAGGGACCTGCAATTATAAGAGGCTCTCCGGTAGCGTCGAAGCCATTGATTATAGGAAGAAGACCGGTGAATTTCATTTTATAAAATAGATTCTGTCTATACAAATTTATAAAATTTAGAAGTAAACTCCAATTTTTATTGCTGCGATCCATCCTCACAGTTCCTGTGAATAAAAATTTGTTGTGGAATTTCCTAAAATAAATTAATTTTGTATCAGTTTTTAAATGATATTTGTTGAGTAAGCAATCATATATCAGACTTAACTGATTTATATCGTTTTAATTTGATTACGTCTTACCAAAACATGGAAATAGATAAGCAAGTTACTGTCAATGGACTGACCTTTGTTCCATATCTTACGCGCGATAAGATCGCTGAACAGATCAAAAGGGTCGCATCCGAGATAAGGAATGATCTTAAGGATTCTTCTCCGGTTTTTATCTGTGTGCTGAATGGCGCTTTTATGTTTGCCGCCGATCTTTATCGTGAAATCGGAATAAATGACTCGGTAATCACATTTGTAAAATATTCGAGTTATGAGGGAACCTCAACAACTGGAAAAGTGAAGGAGGTGATTGGGTTGAAAGAGGATATCGAAGGGAAGGATGTGGTGATAATCGAGGATATTGTAGACACCGGTCTCACTGCTGTAAAAATGATCGAGGATTTGAAACAAAGAAATCCAAAATCAGTAAGATTTGCAACGCTGCTTCATAAACCGGAGAGTTCTAAAACCGGTTTTATTCCTGATTATACGGCATTCTCGATACCTCCTAAGTTTATTATAGGTTACGGTCTGGATCTTGACGGAAAGGTGAGGAATCTGAAAGATATATATATCATTCGGGAGGAATGATATGATGTTTTGCGTTATATATAAAGATTACTTGTTATAGGACTGCTTATCTGCTTTAAATGAAGAAAATAATATAATTGGAAAATTATCGAGGTTTTATAATAATCCATAATCAGATGTTTGTATGTTGAATGTAGTATTGTTTGGAGCACCCGGAAGTGGGAAGGGTACACAGAGTGCCAGGCTCATAGATGAATATGGCTTGTATCATATATCTACTGGAGAGGTTCTCCGTGATCATATAAAAAGAGGTACGGAATTGGGTAAGATTGCAGATAGTTATATCTCAAAAGGTAATCTTATCCCGGACGATCTTATGGTCGAGATCCTTGACGATGTTCTTGAAAAGGAAGCGAAGGGTAAGAGTGGAGTTGTATTCGACGGTTTCCCTCGGACTATCCCACAGGCGGAGGCTCTCGAGAAGCTTCTGAAAAAAAGAGGAACAGCTCTTGTGGCAGTAATAGGTCTTGAGGTTCCCGAAGAGGAACTTATGAAACGCATGATCCGGAGAGGCAAGGAGACAGGACGTGCAGACGATACACCGGAGACAATCAAGAACCGTCTTGAAGTGTATCATAATCAGACACATCCCTTGCGTGCATATTATAATGAGAAAGGTAAGTATCTTCCGATCAATGGCTTAGGCGTTGTGGATGAAATCTTCAATGATATCGCCGAAGGACTTGAAAAGCTAACCGGTATCAAACGTCGAGTACACTGATTCTTTGATTGGAAATGTCCGTATACACATAAGACCGTGCTCAATTGAGCACGGTCTTATGTGTATACGGATATTTATTAAGGTATAAATACTATAGGAGCGAAATATTCCGGGAGGTGGAAATTAGGCGTAGGGACGTTTATCGGTGCCCATGACAGGAAATGCGGTACTGAAAGAGAATCACCGCACTTATAGAAATTTGCCTTAAACAGTTTCCCTGTCGGTGAATCTATCCCCAGGACTGAGAACGGTATTATAAGAGACAATCGCCAGGGTTTTGTCAAAGTCTTCTCGTAGAAAGGTTCTCTACCGAGTGAGGAATATCTTTTCACCTTTGCCATATCTTCTGCAGAAAGCTGTATGCGGGAATTACGGTCTTCTCCTCTTGCAATCAACAGTGTGCCGGCACAATTGCATTCCACATTATAGTAGTCTTTACTATCTTCAGATTTAATGAAGAATTCAACGCATGAGTCTTCCCAGACATTACCTCCGTCCCTGTCGGCAACGGCACGTGATGTAGCCTCGGAAACCTCATAATCAAGCAGAATGTCTGTATTTGTATAGGCTATTCTGAATCTCACATCGGGCTTATATGGATATTCCTTCGCCCAGTTTACGCATTCAATATTGTTATATTCTATTTCGTTGATGTCCAACGATGTGCCGATCTCTTCCG
Source organism: uncultured Muribaculaceae bacterium (assembly GCA_910579845.1). Lineage (GTDB taxonomy): Bacteria > Bacteroidota > Bacteroidia > Bacteroidales > Muribaculaceae > Lepagella. The sequence goes on from CAJTWL010000003.1 coordinate 60,206, forward strand.
GGTCGGTTATATCAAGGTTGATTTTTCTGATTTTCATTTGCAATATTCATTGATAATATCCATCATTTCCTTTTCTTTCTCTGTGGCACTTTCATAAAGACGCATCTGGGCACGTGTACGCACAAGATTATGTTCAGGGTATTGGATCTTATAATATGTGTCACCGTTAAGGTAATCTGTGAGGAATCTTACAGCCTGCATATAGGGGAATAGGCGGGCAGAGAATGGAAGCAGGCTTTTCTCAAGAGGTGTGAGGAATGTAGCCGATTTTAGATACCCTTTGGCAAATGACTTAAAGATATCCATGTTGAAATCCACTTCCGACAGATCTTTTGAATCCTCCTTTCCTGTGTTTGCGGCGCTACGGAGGAAGTCCCCGAAGTCCGATGAAACAAATGATGGCATCACAGTATCAAGATCGATTACACACAAGATGTTGCCGTCGGTGTCAAAGAGGATATTGTTTAGTTTCGTGTCACAGTGGCAGGGTCTTTTTTCGAGTTCTCCTTTGCGGTGAAGTCTTTCCAGTCTGGTCATCTCTTCCGCATCTTTCTTTACTTTTGCAATAAGGTCGGAAATGCCTTTTGCTCTCCCTGCCAAATCGGCTTCAAGCGCCTCATTAAACTGATGGAGACGAAACTCCATATTATGAAAATCAGGTATCGATTCCTGAAGTTCAGAAGTTATTTCAAGAAGATTTTTTTCAAATTCACCGAATGCAAGACCAACGGTATATGCGCTTTCTACGGTAAGATTCTCTTTGGTAATTGAGTCTTTCAAGTATATCATCATACGCCAGTATTCATCATTTATCTTAGCGTAGCTTTTGCCGGTTTCGGGATTTGTCAGAAAACGCAGACATTTACGGTCTAAATCCGGGATGCCTTCGGTCTCAAGCTTTGAGCGCAGATGAGATGTGACAATCTCTATATTGTTCTGTAGTAAGTCAACATCCGTAAAAACGTAGTGGTTAATTTTCTGAAGCACGTATTCATAATTTTCACCCGTTATTGTTACTTTAAAAGTGTCATTGATAAGTCCGTTACCTAACGGGGCTATGACTGCATTGTCAGAAGGTATGCCGAATTTTGCGACTATATATTTAAGTTTCTCCATGATTTTTAGGTTGGTGTGTATAATTTTGTCAAAGATACATAATTTATAAGTAAGTAGCAAAATTAGGAGAGTGTTTGAATTTGGTTTAAAACTCAACATACTCTAAAATATTTACCCACATTATAATATTCATCCAATTCAGTTATAATAGTGCGAGGGTAGATTTCGTTAAAGTAATGAACTCATTTAATCGGCTTATAAACTTTACCCGATATTACTGGTGAGTTTAGGAAACAGTTTCTAAGAGTATGAGATTAAAGGGTATATTTATATTGTTATTGGCATTTACCGGAATTCTATTCTGTGGATGCAAGACCCCCAAGCTGTCAGAGGCGAACGAGCAATATGAGCGGGGAGAGTTCTTTAATGCGGCAAAGACATATAGGGCGGTTTATAATAAACTTTCTCCTAAAGAAGACAGAGCGTTGCGAGGCGAGGTTGCCTATAAAATGGCAACATGCTATCGACGTCTGAATCAACCGCCAAGAGCATCAGCTGCGTATCAGAATGCAATACGTTATGAATATCCTGATTCAATGGCGTACTATTATCTCGGACGCTCCTTGCAGGCGGAGGGTAAATATCAGCCTGCAATAGATGCATATAATACATTTCTTGAATGGAGTCCCGATGATGCATTGGCAAAAGAGGGATTAAGAGGGTGCCGTAAGGCGCTGAGAGCGAAAAAGGAGCCTAAGACGCGCTATATTGTAAAGAATGCAAAGATCTTTAATTCCCAAAGATCTGATTTCTCACCTATGTATCTTGATAAATCGTTGACTACATTGTATTTTACCTCTTCGACAGAGAAAGCTGTCGGAGATAATAAATCAGAGATAACAGGAACGAAGAAATCGGATATATTTTTCTCTACAAAAAATGAGAAGGGTGAGTGGCAACGTCCCGAACCGGCAGGTGGCGAGCTGAACAGCGATGCCGATGAGGGAATCATTAGTTTCTCACCCGATGGACAGACAATGTATCTGACCAAAGCGCGTAGAGCTCCGGATTCTGACACATCGGTGGAAATCTATACCTCGCGTCGTTCGGATGCCACATGGAGTGCACCCCAGAAGTTTGAGATAACTGCCGACACGCTTTCTGCTTTCGGACATCCTGCGGTTTCTCCCGATGGAACTTATTTATATTTCTCTTCGGATATGCCCGGTGGCTTCGGGGGAAAAGATATATGGAGAATAAACCTTAAATCGCAAGTCGGAAGTCTTGAAAACATGGGAGAGCAGATAAATACTCCCGGTGACGAGATGTTCCCTTATGTCAGGACTGATTCATTGCTATACTTCTCGTCTGACGGGCACCCGGGATTCGGAGGACTGGATCTTTTCAGAGCCAGGTTGAACAGTACCGGACAGAGATGGAGTGTCGAGAATATGGGTTTGCCTATGAATAGCAGCGGTGATGATTTCGGCATAACATTCGGTGCCGGTGAATCAGGTTTCTTCAGTTCAAATAGAAAGGATGCCAGAGGATATGACAATATTTATAGTTTCGAACTTCCGGATCTTAAAATCACAATCTCCGGATGGGTACTCGACAAGGATGAGGAGCCTGTTCCGAATGCCATAATAAGAATCGTGGGCAGCGATGGATCGAATCAGAAGGAGATTGCAAAAAACGACGGTTCATTCTCGTTCAGACTTCAGCGAGGTGTGAAGTATGTTATGAAGGCAGGAGCCAAAGGGTATTTGAATGTCAAGCAGGAGTTTGAATCGGGTTCTGAAGAGGAGGATGCAGATTATGCCGTTGACTTTATTCTTGCGGCAGTGAATAAACCGCAGGTTGTTGAAAATATATTCTATGATTTTGATAAGGCGACACTGCGCCCGGAATCGGAGAAAGCTCTCGATGAGATGGTGCAGATGTTGAATGAAAATCCGAACGTCACCATTGAGATGGGGGCTCACACAGACCGTAAGGGTTCTGATGAATACAATGTCAATCTGTCTAACAGGCGGGCTAAAAGCGTGGTGGATTATCTTATCGGTCACGGTATTAATTCTGAACGTCTTACCTGGAAAGGGTATGGAGAAACAACGCCAAAGGTGGTGACAAAACGTATAAACCGAGAGTTCCCTCAGTTTGCGGAAGGAACTGTCCTGAACGAAGAGTTTATAGAATCATTGTCGCCTGAAGAGCAGGATATGGCAGATCAGATCAATAGGCGCACGGAATTCAAGGTTACTTCAATTGATTTCGAAGCATGGTGATTCTAAAGATATATAAGAGAATATAAGATATGAAAGAGATATACGATTTTCTAAAAGATCTGAAACAAAACAATAACAGGGATTGGTTTAATGCGAATAAAGACAGATATCTACGGATCAAGTCCCAAACAGATGAGTTCTCATCATTGCTTATAGCTGAGTTGTCATCGATAGATCCGGATGCTTCCAGACTGTCTCCCTCCGACTGTACATACCGCATTTATCGGGATACCCGTTTCTCAAATGACAAGACACCATACAAGACACATATAGGTATATACATATGTCCTAAAGGTAACAAAAAGAGTTATCGCGCCGGTTATTATATCCATATGGAGCCCGGAGGCAGTTTCATAGGCGGCGGGTGTTGGTGTCCTCAGCCCCCTTTGCTGAAAGAAATCCGTAAATCGATATATGACAATGTAGAGGAGTATCTTGAGATAATTGGTTCCGAGGAGTTCAGGAACCATTATCCGGAGGTTGGATCCAATCTGCTTAAAACTGTGCCTAAAGGGTTTCCTAAAGATTGGGAACATATAGATCTGTTGAAACCGAGGGATTACACAGTGCTTGCTTCGGTGCCGGATTCATTTTTCCAAAAGAGAGATGTTGTGGAGAAAATAGGGGAATACATGAAAGTTCTGAAGCCTTACAATGACTTTATAAACTTCCTTATAGATGAAGATCCGTCACTTGATCCAAATCGTTAGAACCAGTTTATTGATAGAAGATTTTTTTGAATATTTTTTCTGTCGCTCCGGTTTTGCTTCTGATATAGTTTCCGGCATTTATTCCCTTCTCTTTACGGAGGGAATTGTTATAAAACAGGGCATCGGCAATCCTTTTAAAATCATCTTTCCCATGGATCGGGAATGCTCCACCGGCATTTGCCATTTCTTGGGCCTCGATAAATTTGTTATTATTAGGTCCAAAAATTACAGGAATATCGTAAACTGCGGGTTCGTTGATATTGTGTAGCCCGGATCCGAATGCGCCGCCGACGTATGCTATATCACAATAGGCATAAGCTGATGACAGCAGTCCGAAACAATCGATTATCATAACCCTTGCATTCTTTATAAGTCCCGGATTTTTGTCAGTCTCGCTCATCAGAACAGCCTCATTGCGGAATAATTTTTTTAGAGATGCGAGTCTGTGATTGTTAAATTCATGTGGCGCAATAACAAGCTTTATATCAGGATGGGAGTTGATCCAGCCTGAATATATGGCTTCGTCCTCGGGCCAGCTGCTTCCTGCCATCATTACTGGAGAATGATTAGGGTCGGAGTGGCGGGTGAATATTTCAAGAACCGGTATGTCTTTGCGTTTGGCGCGAATGTCTGAAACACGATCAAAACGAGTGTCTCCATATACAGCTGTATTTCGGATTCCTACCTTTGCGAGCAGTTCCTGAGACTTTTGATCCTGTAAGAATATATACTTATACCATTCAAGCCATTTTGCATACCATTTGCCTGATGACTTGAAAAACAATTGGTCTGGTCGAAATACTGCGCTTATAAGATAGGTCGGAATACTGCGATGCCATAACTGTGAAAGAAAATTACGCCAGAACTCGTATTTGATAAATATCGCCATTTCGGGTTTTGCCATATCAAGGAACCGCCTGACATTATCAGGGGTGTCAAGAGGAAGATAGCATACACAATCCGCAAGGTCATAATTTTTGCGCACCTCATATCCCGATGGCGAGAAAAAAGTAAGGAGCACTTTATATTCCGGTCGCTCTTTTTTTATCATTTCAATAAGAGGTCGTCCTTGTTCGAATTCTCCTAATGATGCCGCATGTATCCAGATTATCCGGTCATTGTCCGAGAATCTGTTTTCAAGTCTGTTCCAGATATCTCTCTGTCCGGAAGAAAGGAGTCCTGCTTTTCTGTTTCTTAATCCGACAAGTTTTATGCCGGCTCCGAACATGGAGATAGCTGCGGAATATATTCTGCTTTCCAGTGACACAGCAAGAAATTACTTTATGTTTTCAATAGCTTTCCGTATACGACGGATTACCTCTTCTTTCGGCATAAGTTCTGTTATGTCAAACATGTGCGGACCGCGGCAGGCACCTACCACTGCCAGACGGAATGCGTTCATTACGTTGCCGAGATGGTAGCCTTTCGAAGCAATCCAGTCGAGTACAATCTTCTCTGCATTGGCTGACGTCATGTCATCGATGCCTTCCAGTACGTTGATAAGTTCCTCCATTATCCCTGGTGTCTCGGCACTCCAGCGCTTTTTAACATCCTTCTCGGCGTAAGAGTCGGGTGCGGTAAAAAAGAAATCCGCTTGTGTCCATAGATCCGGGATAAGATTGGCACGGCTTTTTACCATGCCGAGAGCCTTTGCGATATATTCATCAGAGTAGCCGGTTATGCCTTTCTCTTCAAGAGTCGGCTTGAATAATTCTGCCAGTTGTCCGTCAGGTTTCTTCATAAGATACTCGTGATTGAACCATATACCTTTCTGATAGTCAAATTTTGCACCTGCTTTTGAACAATGTTCAAATGAGAACTTATCAATAAGATCGTCCATTGTCATTAGTTCCGAATCATCGCCCGGATTCCATCCGAGCAGAGCAAGAAAGTTTACTACTGCTTCAGGCAGGTATCCCTTCTCACGATACCCCGAGGATGTTTCTCCTGACTTTGGATCATGCCATTCCAACGGGAATACGGGAAATCCGAGCTTGTCTCCGTCTCGTTTGGAAAGTTTTCCATTGCCTACCGGTTTAAGAAGAAGAGGAAGATGTACAAACTGAGGTTGTGTGTCAGCCCAGCCGAATGCTTCATAAAGCAGCTTGTGAAGCGGTGCTGAAGGCAACCATTCTTCTCCACGAATCACATGGGTGATTTCCATCAGGTGGTCGTCCACAATATTTGCAAGATGATATGTAGGCAGATCATCGGCACTCTTATACAGCACTTTGTCATCAAGTATCGATGAGTTGATTTTGACCTCTCCTCGTATCAAATCATTGACAACTACATCTTTGCCCGGTTCAATTTTAAAACGCACAACATATTGTGCACCTTCTTCGATCAACTTTTCGACATCCTCTTTCGACATGGTAAGAGAATTGCGCATGGATCCGCGTGTGGATGCATCATATTGGAAGTTGGAAGTGACAGAACGCGTGGCATCAAGTTCCTCCGGTGTGTCGAATGCGATATAAGCTTTATCGGTATCAAGAAGCTGTTTGACGTACTTGCGGTAAATGTCACGACGTTCGCTTTGCTTGTACGGGCCGTAATCGCCTCCCTCTTTTACACCTTCATCAATCTTGATGCCGAGCCATTTGAGTGATTCGTTGATATATTCTTCCGCTCCGGGGACAAAACGACGACTGTCTGTATCCTCGATACGTAAAATCATATCACCTCCGTTACGGCGGGCAAACAGATAATTATAGAGTGCGGTGCGTACTCCACCGATATGAAGCGGTCCCGTGGGTGACGGGGCGAATCTTACCCTTACTTTGCGTTCCATGTTCTTCTTGTTATGTCGGATATCATTGCCGATGATACGGACGGTATTTGTAATCCGTACAAAATTAATCTATTTTAATGATTTCTGCAATTCATATCTCTTCCCGTTCCAAATATATTTGATTTCAGGCTTCAGCAAATATGATATTTTTTCATATTCATCTTTGCCGATTATCTCTTCGGAAGTTAATCTGGCTGTGAGGACATATGAGTCCGGATCGAATGTATAGGTGACAGTAGGGAAGGGGATAATTTGCTCGATTAAAGAAATCTTCTCTTTTTTACCTTTTGAAGGGATGTTAAAGAAATCATTGAGTTCTGGCAGGGTAATAAATTTGTTTACCGGTAACTCATGGTAATTTCTATCGTAAAGTTTTATTTCCGAATCATGAGCCTGTGTATCAGATCCCAATGTGTATATACATTGATATATGGTATCTTTCTTCAAGGGAAGGACGCTTACAGACATGGTGGAAACCGGTGTGAGAGATAACTTGACATATACTGGGGTTACTTTCTCGAGATAAGAGAATCCCTCCATTCCGTTAGGAGCATGGTATATGCTGTCTGCGGCATAATAGTCAAGCATATCCATCCTATTGCTACGATTGATCAGTTCCAGGACAGATAACGGCATGTCGACAAAAAAACGTGCCGCCGGTCCATAAGATATGCTCTCGGCTCTTGTGACGGGTGTCAAGAATGAGCCTAAAATAAAGGTCAACGGTAATACCCATGTGAATTTATATCTTCCCATTATTTCATAAATATATCGTAGTTTCCGTTGTATTTCGCTTTTTTGGATTGTTTTTCTTTTTTCGTTTTCTTGGTTTTCTTGATACTTTCCGGTATTAGTTGCAGAGCATAATCATATTTGAGCTGGTTCTCTTTTTCATGCTCCCTGGCAACTTTCCTCGATTTGGAATCAGCCTTTTTTTCTCTTCTTGAGTCGCGTTCCGAACGTGAGTCTGAACGGTTGCCGGGGGATCGTCTGCCACCTTTCTTCCCTTTGCGGGAGTCGTTTGCATAGTTGCGGTCTGTCGCAATCTCCGCATAAATTCTGTCACCGAAGAAATCGACATTCCTCAAAGCGCTGATCACTCTGCCCGCATCTTCCTTCCTGACATCGAAAAGTGTATATCCCGGCATAAGATCTATACGTCCGATAACGGGTTTGGAACCTTGGGTGTTGCGATTTACCAGTTCCATGAGATTGCCCGGGAAAAAACCGTTGGCTTTGCCTACATTTACCATGAGTCGTTCATATCCCTCTTCAGCCTCTCTGCGGTCTTTCTCGCGGGATCCTCTCGGTTCAGCTTCCTTCCGGTTCTTCTTCCCTTTGTCGGATTCGTTGAGATCAATATCAGGCATATGTTGATAATATGCCAACAGACGGTTGAATTCCAGAGACAATACGCGCTTGAGCAAATCTTCTTCTGACAGCCACTCGAGCTTCTTTCGCACGCCTGCAAAATATTTGCCGATTTCGGATTCGTTTACCTCGACCCTTTCAAGTCTGTCTGCAAGATTATAAATCTGTTTCTCTATTATATGATCGGGCGTCGGAACCTTGCGGTATTCGAACTTCTTGCCTATAATCTTTTCAATTTGTCTGATCTTGCTTTTCTCCTTTGAATGGATGATGGCGACGGATACTCCTGTTTTGTTTGCGCGACCGGTGCGACCTGACCGGTGTGTATAAACCGCTACATCATCAGGTAATCCATAATTGATTACATGTGTGAGATCATCTACGTCCAGACCACGTGCCGCGACATCGGTCGCGATAAGCAGCTGTGTCACATGGTCTCTGAATTTCTTCATGGCAAGATCCCGTTGTGCCTGCGACAGGTCTCCGTGTAAACAATCTGCATTGTATCCGTCGGCTATGAGTTTGTCAGCAATCTCCTGTGTGTCTTTTTTTGTGCGGCAGAACACAATCCCATAAATATTCGGGCTATTGTCAACTACACGTTTAAGTGCAAGATATTTGTCATGCGCCTTGACCATATAGTATATATGCCGAACGTTCTTGGAGCCTTCGTTTCTGTTGCCTGCAACAAACTCCACTGCGTCTTTCATATATTTCTTGGCGATAGCCGCGATCTCTTTGGGCATGGTTGCCGAGAACATAAGCATCTTTCGGTTTTCAGGTACGTGAGAAAGTATCTCATCGATATCTTCGAGAAATCCCATGTTCAACATTTCGTCTGCTTCGTCAAGAATTACTGTATGTACATTCTCAAGTTTTACCACGCCTCTTTTTATGAGGTCAATAAGACGACCCGGTGTGGCTACTATGACATGGACACCGTTTTTAAGACTGCGTATTTGGCTTTCGATACTTGAACCGCCGTAAACAGGAAGAATCTTTACACCGTCAAGATGCTTTGAAAAATCAGCGAGGTCTCCTGCAATCTGAAGACACAGTTCACGTGTCGGTGCAATAATCAGAGCCTGAGGCGCGCGGTTTTCTGTCTCGATTCTCTGGAGCACCGGCAGACCGAAAGCGGCTGTCTTCCCTGTGCCGGTCTGTGCAAGTCCTATAACGTCCCCGTCTTTTTCAAGAAGATGGGGAATCACCATCTCTTGGATAGGCATAGGATGTACGAATCCAAGTTCCTCGATGGCATGAAGCAGATTCTTTTCAACTCCCAGACTTTCGAATGTTTTCAGTTCCGCACTGTTCTCAATCTCAATCTCATTTACTTCCGGAAGAAGTTCAACGGTTTTGTCAACGATCGTCTCGTCCTTCTGGATTTCTTCCGGGTTATTGAGGTTTGCCATTTCTTCATTAATCTCCGGATTTTTTTCTATATTGTACATTTTTTCTTTGATTTATAAGTAAGTAGTAAAATTTAAACGATATTTGTAAGTGGATGATTACAGAAAATTATAAAACTTGCTTTTTATTGTATTTTTTTGCTCTATATGTTAGCCGTATAGATGGTTTGTTCTAATTCTCTGTGGGGAATTTGCCAATAAACGTCAGCGTTTTATAATTTTAATGATTTTTATTGCTTACAAAAGAATTCCTACTATATATAGGTATAACGTTTATCGTCTTAGTTTGAATTATTTGGAGCGTATGTTTTTATATCTACCGCTGGGTTACAGATACAAAGTTACGAAAAATAAATTAATACTTGCTGCAACATACTCTAAGAAACTCCGATTATTTTTATAAATATAATTTTTTAAGAGGGATGTAACAAAGAGTTGAAAATAATTGTTGCTTAATTAGATGGATTTTGGTATATTTGCAAATTATAAATTAGAGAATCCTTTAGGTTGTAAATTTTCAATAATTGAAAGGCAATAAATTAAAGTCGACTTATTAAAGAAAAGAAACGATGACCCCTGAACGGCAGCGATGTCGTGGGTCAAATTAGAAATTATTTTATGGAAGAAGCTAAAAAATCTAAAAGACCAAGAATTGGAACTCTCGGTCAAAATTCCCCGTCAGCTGAGGGGCATGATCAAGAAACCCGTTATGAAAAAGTGAATTATCCGACGGAAGGATATCGTAAGGATGGTGAATTTTCCGGTGAGGAACAGTCCCAACGTCCATATCAGCGCAGTTATGGCTATAACCAGTCTCGTCAGGGTGGTTACAACAATCCGCAACGATCAGGATATGGTCAGCGCAATTCGGGATATGGAGCACAGAACCGTCAGGGAGGTTATGGTCAGAACAGACAGGGCGGTTACAATTCTCAGAATCGTCAAGGCGGATACAATAACCAGCCGCGCCAGAACGGATATCGTCAGAACAGCTATGGTCATAACGGCGAATACCAGCAACGTCCGAATGGTTACTCCCAGTCTGGGGAATACACGCAACGTCAGCCCGGACAATACCAGCAACGTCAGAATGGATATAGCCAGAACCGACAGGGCAGTTACGGACAGAACCGGTATAACAACAGTTATGGTAACCAGAACAGACAGGGAGGGAACTATAATCAAAACCGTCAGAACGGCGGATATAATAACCAGAACCGTCAAGGGGGGTATAACCAGAATCGTCCCGGAGGATCCCGTCAGAATAATAATCAGGGCATGAGATTTATGCCACGTCCAAAACAGATAGATTATGTATTGGATGATATTGACCCCAATGAAGAGGTTCGGCTGAATAAATATATGGCGAATGCCGGAATCTGCTCCCGTCGCGAGGCTGATGAATACATACAGGCAGGAAAGGTGAAGGTAAACGGTGAAGTGGTTACGGAACTCGGTACCAAAATATCTCGCAACGATGTAGTGGAATATGATGATAAGGTGGTTACACCCGAACGCAAATGCTATGTGCTTTTGAACAAACCGAAGGATTGTGTCACAACAAGCGATGATCCTAACGGACGTACTACTGTTCTCGATATTGTGAAAAATGCATGTAACGAGCGTATATATCCTGTCGGTCGTCTCGACCGCAACACCACCGGTGTGCTGCTTCTTACAAATGACGGGGATCTCGCGTCAAAACTTACACATCCGAAATTCGTGAAGAAGAAGATCTATCATGTATGGACCGACAAAGATATTGCAGAGGAGGATATGCAGCGTATCGCGGACGGGATAGAGCTTGAGGATGGAGAAATTCATGCGGATGCTATCAGCTATGTTTCAGATATAGACCGGAATCAGGCCGGTGTTGAGATTCATAGCGGACGTAACCGCATTGTCCGCAGGATATTCGAGAGTCTCGGATACAGAGTGACCAAACTTGACCGTGTCTATTTTGCCGGACTTACAAAGAAGAATCTACCACGCGGACGTTGGAGATATCTGACTCAGGAAGAGGTCAACTATCTGCGTATGGGTGCCTTTGAATGATACTGCATAACACGATATAATTAAATACAAAAGCTCTCTCCATAATATTTTTAGAATAAAATAAAATGAAAGATATAAGAAGAAAGACCGTCAAGGAATTACTTTCCTCTCCGGAGAAATATGCCGGTAAGGAGGTTGATGTAAAGGGCTGGGTCCGTACCCGTCGTGGAAACAAGAACGTACAGTTCGTGGCTCTTAATGATGGCTCTACTATCAATAATCTTCAAATAGTCTTGGATCTGGGCAAATTCAGCGAGGATAGCCTGAAACTTGTAACTACCGGTTCGAGTATTCATGTTCAGGGTCTACTGGTTGAGAGTCAGGGTAAAGGTCAGTCCGTTGAGATCCAAGCCGATAAACTTGAACTGTATGGGACCGCAGATCCCGCTGAATATCCTCTGCAGAAAAAAGGACATTCTCTCGAATTCCTTAGGGAAATAGCGCATCTGCGTCCACGTACCAATACATTCGGGGCTGTCTTGAGAATACGTCATGCTTTGGCATATGCTGTGCATAAGTTTTTTAATGACAAGGGATTCTATTACTTCCACACACCTCTTATAACTGAATCCGATTGTGAAGGGGCCGGTGCAATGTTTCAGGTAACCACACTTCCTCTGAACAATGTACCTGTCACCGAAACGGGGGAAGTCGATTATTCCCAGGACTTCTTCGGCGGTCAGTCCGCTTTGACAGTATCGGGTCAGTTGGAGGGAGAGCTTGGTGCGACGGCACTTGGCTGCATATATACATTCGGACCGACATTCCGTGCCGAGAACTCTAACACTCCCAGACATTTGTCAGAGTTCTGGATGATTGAACCCGAGATGGCCTTTTATGAGATCCAGGATAATATGGATCTTGCCGAGGAATTTATAAAATACTGTATAGCATATGCTTTGGAGAATTGTAAGGATGACATACAGTTCCTCAACGATCACTTTGACAAAGGTCTTATAGAGCGACTCAATTTTGTTCTTGCGAATGATTTTGTCCGTCTTCCGTATACAGAAGGAATAAAGATTCTCGAAGAGAGCGGCGAGAAATTTGAATTCCCCGTTTTCTGGGGTGTGGATCTCGCTTCGGAGCATGAGCGTTATCTCGTGGAGAAACATTTTAAACGTCCTGTTATTCTTACAGATTATCCCAAGGAAATCAAGGCGTTCTATATGAAAATGAACGATGACGGCAAGACCGTACGCGCCATGGACGTGCTTTTCCCGCAGATTGGTGAGATAATAGGAGGATCTCAGCGTGAAGAGAGCTACGAAAAGTTGCGTGCCCGTATGGAAGAGTTGCATATGCAGGATATGCCATGGTATATGGATACCCGCAAATTCGGTTCTGTGCCTCACTCCGGTTTCGGACTTGGTTTCGAACGTCTGGTATTGTTCGTGACCGGGATGCAGAATATTCGTGATGTAATACCATTCCCGCGTTATCCGAAAAACTGCTCTTTCTAAGAGTGTGTTGAGTTTTAAATGATTTTGGCACAGACAGAGACTTCGGAGAGATTTTTCAAAGATCCAGAAGGGAGCATAGCGGGCTATGTGACCGGATGAATCTTTGGAAAAGCGCCCGAAGGATCGTTTGTGATGAAATCAAAAATTCCCATACTCTTTATAAATGCTTAATTTGGTTTAAAACTCTACACACTCTAAAGTAATATAATAGGATTTGAAGCTGTCTGTCAGAAACTTGATAATGATTATATGTGTCTTGCTCGGACTTTCCGCCCATGGCGAAGGGTTCAGGCAAGACTCAATTGTTGTTAGTTTGCTGACGTGTGAGCCCGGTCGGGAAGTATACGAACTTTGTGGTCACGAAGCAATACGTGTGCATGGAATTGCAGACGGCGTAAAAATGGATTCGGTGTGGAATTATGGTGTCTTCGATTTCAATCAGCCGAATTTCATATATCGGTTTGTAAAAGGTGACACCGACTATATGCTTGCCGGCTATCCATTCTCCTGGTTTATGCCGGAGTATGTAAGAGCAGGCCGTGGAGTCACCGAACAGCAACTTGACCTAAAGCCAGGAGAGGCAAAGAAACTTCTCGGCATGTTGAGGGAGGAATCGAAGCCTGAGAATTGCCGATATCGCTACAATTACGTAAGAGACAATTGTTCCACACGTGTTGTGGATAGGGTTGACGAGGCATGCGGCAGAAGGATAATTTATCCCGATGATGTCAAATACGGTACATTCCGCCGTGAGATGCAGCATTATCACCGTAACTATCCTTGGTATCAGTTCGGTATCGATCTGGCTCTGGGATCCGGTATAGACCTCCCTATAACAGGAAGGGAGGAGATGTTTGTGCCTGTTGAGTTAAAGAATAAAGCTGCGCATGCAAGATTTGAAGATGGCACGCCGTTTGTAAAGACTACAAATATACTTTCACCGGATTCCGGATGTGCTGTCGATGATCCTACTGTTTGGTATCTTACACCGCTTGCCATCGGGTGTGCCGCATTCCTGATAATTGCGGTCTTGTGTCTGTTGCAATATCTGAACACGAAAGTATACAAATTGCTGTATACTTTATGGTATGGCATAGAAGGTGTGGCTGGATGTCTGGTATGCTTTCTGGTTTTTGTATCAAGCCATGAGGCGACATCGCCCAATCTTCTGCTCGTATGGTTGAATCCTCTGCAATTGATTTTTTCGGTTGCAGTCTGGTTCCGAAGATGCAGAATTCTGAATGCCGGACTGGCATGGTATAATACAATAGGTGTCGGCTGTCTGTTTCTTGTCTGGTCATTTCAGAAGCAGTACGCCAATCCCGCATTTCTCCCTATGATGGGGGTATCAGTGATGCTCGCAGTTACTTATTTGCTTGTATCGTCAAAAAAGAATAAGATTAATGAAAAGAATAGTTTCATCGGTACTGGTCGGTATCGTGGCGATCAACGCCACAATTCAGGCAGCCGGCGGCACTCAGGCAGAGCCAAAGCTGGTAGTCGGAATCGTCATTGATCAGCTCCGTACCGATTACATAGAATTTCTGCAAGGCTATTTCGGCGACAAAGGTTTTCGCCGGCTGATGAAGGATGGCATATATTTGCGTAATGTGGATTTCAAGGTTCCGTCGCTTGATGAGGCAAGCAGTACGGCAATGCTTTTCACAGGTGCCTATCCCGCACAGACAGGTGTTGCGTCCTCGATGGTGTTTAATCCGTCGAGAGGGACGGTGCAGCCTGCATTGTCCGATCCTAAGACGATGGGCAACTTTACAAATGACTCCTTCTCGGCTGAGAATATTCGTTTGTCCACGCTTGCTGATGAGCTCCAGGTTGCCGGCAATGGTCTTGCGTCCATCTTTTCATTTGCCGCGGATCCTCAGCAGTCAATCATAATGAGCGGGCATGCCGGAACATCTGCATGCTGGATCAATAACACTACAGGAAACTGGGCTACAACTACATATTATAAGTCGTTACCGACACCGATAAGCACGAGGAATTATTCCACACCTCTTGCCAACAGGATAGACACAATGCAATGGAAGCCTTCAATAGAGCTAAACCGTTATCCGGGTGTCCCGTCTCAAAAGAAATTGTACCCGTTCAGATATACATTCCCGCATTCAGATAAGAATGTATATAATCGTTTTACAGCCTCTCCATTAGGTAACAAAGAGATCACCGATGTAGCAATAGAGTGCTTGAAACAGCTCCGTATCGGGTCAAACCCAAATGCGGTGGATATGTTGAATGTAGCGTATACTGTTGAACCCTACAAGTATTCGTCGGATAGTGATACAAGAATTGAGACGACAGACGCGTATCTTCGTCTCGATGCACAGATAGGCAGGCTGCTTGACGCTGTCGATAAGTATGTAGGTGCCGGCAATGCCATTATATGGTTGTCTTCTACAGGATATTGCGACGAGGCAGTAATAGAAGACAAGAAGTATCGGATTCCGGGAGGTGATTTCTCTATGAAGAGAGCTAAATCGCTTCTCAATTCTTATCTTTCGGCATTGCATGGAAATGGCGATTATATAACCGCATTCCATGACAACCATCTGTATCTTGATCACAAGATACTTGAGGATAAAAAACTGGACATCAGCGCTGTGATGGCGGATGCAAGGACCTTCCTTACCAAGATGAGCGGAGTTGCAGACGCCCGTACGCTTCATGATGTATTGTCTCCATCTACTCCGGAAGAGGAGAGCTTGCGTCTTGCAATGGATCCCAAGACAGGCGGTGATATAATCCTTGAATTTTCACCGGGTTGGAATGTTGTGAATGACCTTGAATATCCATCGACATCCAAATCTGTAAGATTGAGTCCGGTACTTGCACCGGCGTTCATTGTGGTTCCCGGTGTGGCATCTCAGACAATATCAACTCCGGTCGACGCGGTTGCGATAGCTCCTACAATTGCCGGATTGCTTAGAATAAGAAGCCCGAATGGTTCGCAGGAGAAACCTATTGCATTTTAGTAAAAATAACGTCATAAACAAATATAAAAATTAATAAATCATGCTTTCAAAGCTTCTACATAAAATTTTCGGTGATCAGTCGGAAAGGGCGGTTCGACCGTTGTGGAACCGTCTTGAGAAGGAGATAAACCCTATCTCCGCAGAGATACAGAATATATCCAATGATGAACTGCGTGGCAGGATAGATAAGATCCGCGATAACCTTCGTGGCGGTGCAAAAGAATACAAAGACAAGATGTCGGACATCCGGAAGGAGATCGAGACTCTTGAATATGATAAGCGTGAGCCTCTTTGGAAAAAAATAGATGACTTGCGCGAGGAGATGTTCTCATATTATGCCGCTGAACTTGATAAAGTCCTTCCTGAGGTATTTGCAGTAGTGAAAGAGACTGCACGCCGGTTCAAGGATAATGAAACCATTGAGGTTACGGCTACTGATGCCGACCGCGAGCTTGCGGCTGCGGGAAAGGATTTCGTGAAGATTGAGGGGGACAAAGCTGTCTATAAGAATGAGTGGATGGCCGGCGGCAATCTTATCAAGTGGGATATGATGCACTATGACGTACAGCTTATAGGCGGTATGGTGCTTCATGGAATCATGAATAATGGAAAAGTCACAAACAATATTGCCGAGATGGCAACCGGTGAAGGTAAGACGCTGGTAGCGACATTGCCTGTTTTTCTGAACGCATTGACAGGAGAAGGAGTGCATGTGGTAACGGTTAATGATTACCTTGCCAAACGAGACTCCGAATGGATGGGTCCGTTGTATCAGTTCCATGGTCTGACCGTAAACTGTATAGACAAGACGGAACCTAACTCACAAGAGCGTCGTGCCGCTTACAGATGTGATATTACTTTCGGTACTAACAACGAGTTCGGTTTCGATTACCTTCGTGACAACATGGCACTCCAGACCGAGGATCTTGTGCAGCGTGACGAACATTATTATGCCATAGTCGATGAGGTTGACTCTGTGCTGGTTGACGATGCCCGCACCCCATTGATTATTTCCGGTCCTGTCCCGAAGGGTGACGACCAGATGTTCAATGATTTCAAACCGAATGTCGAGAAGGTTGTCAATGCTCAGCGGAAACTCGCACAGAAACTCCTGCTGGAAGCGAAGGAAAAAATAGCAAACGGAGACACAGAGGAAGGTGGTCTCGCATTGTTCCGTGTATATAAGGCTCTCCCGAAACATAATCCGTTAATCCGTTATCTTAGTGAAGAGGGTATCAAACAACTTATGCTCAAGGTTGAGGCAAAGTATATGCAGGATAACAACCGCGAGATGCCCAAGGCAGTAGAGCCGCTTTATTTCGTGATCGATGAGAAGAACCATTCAATAGAACTTACCGACAAGGGTATCGAGGTGCTTACCGGAACAACACAGGATCCGGACTTCTTTATCCTGCCTGATATTGCCGCTCTTTTATCGGAAGTGGAGAATGAGGATCTGACAGCCGAGGAGAAGCAGGAAAAGAAGGATCAGCTGTTGCAGAATTATGCGATAAAAGCGGAACGTGTACACACTGTCAACCAGCTGCTTAAAGCATATACTCTGTTCGATAAGGATGTTGAATATGTGATAGATGACAATAAAATCAAGATTGTTGACGAGCAGACCGGACGTATTATGGAAGGTCGTCGCTACTCCGATGGGCTGCATCAGGCGATAGAGGCAAAAGAGGGAGTGAAAGTCGAAGCTGCGACCCAGACATATGCCACTATCACATTGCAGAATTATTTCCGTATGTATCGCAAGCTTGCAGGTATGACCGGTACTGCTATGACAGAGGCAGGAGAATTTTATGATATCTATAAACTTGATGTCATAGAGATTCCTACCAACCGCCCTGTAATCCGCGATGACATGAACGACCGCGTATATCGTACCAAGAAAGAAAAATATGCGGCGGTTATACAGGAAGTGGAAGATATGGTAAAAGCCGGACGTCCGGTACTCGTCGGAACGACATCAGTCGAAATCTCGGAATTGCTCTCCAAAATGCTGAAGCTGCGCAATATCCCTCATCAGGTGCTGAATGCCAAATATCATCAGAAAGAGGCGGATATCGTGGCTCAGGCTGGACGCAAGGGCGTGGTTACCATAGCTACCAATATGGCCGGACGTGGTACGGATATCAAACTGTCGGATGAGGTAAAGGCTGCCGGAGGTTTGGCGATCATAGGTACGGAACGCCATGAATCCCGTCGTGTCGACCGTCAGTTGCGAGGTCGTGCGGGTCGTCAGGGTGACCCCGGAAGCTCTGTGTTCTTTGTGTCTTTTGAGGATCAGGTGATGCGGCTTTTTGCAAACGACCGCGTTGTGAAGATGCTTGACCGTCTTGGATTCAAGGAGGGAGAGATGATTGAGAACAGCATGGTTACCAAATCCATTGAAAATGCACAGAAACGAGTAGAGGAGAATAACTTTGGTATTCGTAAGCGTCTGGTTGAATATGATGATATTATGAATGCCCAGCGTAAAGGTGTTTACGGCCGCCGTCAGAATGCTCTCAAGGGTGAGAGAATAGGCACGGATATCGCCAACATGATATATGAGATGTCGGATGATCTTGCAGCCCGTAAATTCGATTCTTTTGATGAGTTCTCAGCGGAGGTAAATCGTTGCCTGTCTATAGAAATCCCGGTGACAGATAAGGAGTATTCCAAACTAGACCAGCGGGAGATCGCCGACCGGCTTGCCGAGAGTGCATTGCATACTTTTGAGCGTAAAAAGGAGAAGATGGCACAGACCGCGGCGCCGTATATAAAGGAATTTGTAGAGGAACGTGGTGCAAAAGGTCTCATTGGTGTTCCCGTAACCGATGGACGCCGCATGTTCAATATCAGAGCCGACATAGAGGAATGTTATGAGAAGAACTGCCGTCCGCTTACAAAGGCCTGGGAGAAGGCTGTGTTGCTGTCATCAATCGATTCCGCATGGCAGGAACAGCTACGTGAAATGGATGAGCTTCGCAAGTCAGTTCAGAATGCATCTTACGAACAGAAGGATCCTCTTGTAATTTATAAGATTGAAGCGTTTGAACTTTGGAAGAAGATGCTTTGGGAGATGAATTCCAAGGCTGTGTCAACTTTGATGAGAGGAAAACTTGCCGTTGCCGATTATGACGAGGCTAAGGCTGCCGAAGCCAAAGCGGCTGAGGCAAAGGCAATGCAGGAGAAAGCGGCTGCGGCTGCCTCGTACAATCCATATGCGAATTACAGTACCACTCGCGATACATATCCCGGTGAGAGCGCGCAAAGGGCAGCGGCGACAAATGTAAATCGACCGGCAGCTCCTCAGCAACCGGTTAAAGCGGGTCCGAAGATCGGTAGAAATGATCCCTGTCCATGTGGCTCAGGTAAAAAGTATAAGAACTGTCATGGCAAAGGTCTTTAATTAAAATTTTAAACATATGTACAAACCATATTATATTATAAAGGATGGAGCCCAGCAGGGTCCATTCGGAGTGGAGCAGTTGAAACAGCTCGCACTCACGCGTGAGACTTTTGTGTGGACTCCGGGAATGCAGGAGTGGCAGAAAGCCGGAGATCTTCCTGAACTGTCGTTTATATTTGGAGTACCGCAGGAGGAGGAATCTGCGTTCGGCAGCTATGCGATGCCGGAACAACGTCCTCCGCATGCTTATAATTCCGGCAGACCGTATGATAACATGAATCCGGCACCTGTTCAGCATACCAATTGGCTTCCTTGGGCTATCGCCGCTACAGTTGCCGGTGCGTTATTCTCCTGTATAGGACTGATATTCGGCATTATAGGTATAACAAACGCTTCCAAGGCAAACCGTCTGTATATGGAGGGTGTTGTGGATTCTGCAGAATCTGCGAATTCTACAGCCAAAATAATGACCATCATTGCTATATCCTTGGCTGTTGTGGGAATAATACTTGTCGCCAGTGGTTTGTCTTCGGAGATTGCGATGAAGTTGCTGGAGAATTATCAGTAAGGTCTCTCTCGTATGACACAGTATTTTGCGATGCTTGACAATAATTGTCAGGGACCGTTCCTGCTCGATCAGCTGGATAGGGCAGGAGTGAGACCTGATACTTATGTTTGGTCGAAAAATATGGCTGACTGGGAAAAAGCTATAGATGTAGAGGAAATAAGAGATTACTTCCGTAAGCATCTCGATGAAAAGCGTGAAAGGATAATACATTCGGATTCCGAGAATCAAAAAAACGGCAATATAAATACGAATGTCGAGAAACAGCAGGTTAATGTTTTTTCAAGATATGGCTTGGAGTTCCCCGTTCAGGAAGAGGAGGAGGATCTTGACCGTCCTCCGGTGTCATATATCATACCGGCTGTAATATCTACGCTGTTATGCTTCCCGATTACAGGCGCAATGGCAATTTATTACTCCATAAAGGCACGCCGGGAATGGGGGTATGCTGTTATGAGTGAATCGGATAAAGGACGTGAACCTTATACTCCGGAAGAGAGATTGGAGTATAAGAAGAATGCGCATTATTGTGAACGTATGGCAAAAATGTGGATTGGCATAACATTCTTCATCGGAATAATAGCGTATGCTACAATTATTGGAAATGCATAATATCTCAAAAGAGGTTTAGATACACCTTTTTAGGCCAATCTTTATAAACTTTATAATATAAAGTCGAAGGGAAACTTGTAATATATTATAAAAAGATGTAACTTTGCAATGATTAGAAGTTAATGATGGAGGTTGCGGTAATAGCTCAGTTGGTAGAGCATCAGCTTCCCAAGCTGAGGGTCGCGGGTTCGAGTCCCGTTTACCGCTCAAAAAATGTAAAAGGTTGATTGTTAGCTTAGTAATAGCAATAATCAACCTTTTTTATGCTTAAATATCGACCAGAGATTCCGCCATAATAGCGAACTTTCAGCACTTTTTGGGCGTTTTTATACTGAACTGTTTATCCATTGTTTACCCAACTGAAGATCAAATGGTTACATAGGCATTTATATTCTATATTGTTAATGTTCAACAATTTATGGCTACCTCAATAAAATATACCATACGCGAGGAGCGTCCCCGTCCTGACGGCTCGTTCCCTATCCGAATTAGGATAACCCATAACCGAAAAATCAAATATCTGCTTATGCGCGTAAGGCGTAATTAAAAGGGCGACACTTTGGTTGTATCGCCCCACTTATTTAAAAATATAAAAGAGTCGCTATTTTGCGACTCTTGTTAATTGTTAAACACTAATGAGTATTATTATTTGCTAATCTGTATTGTGAGGAGTTTTAGGAGGAATATTCATATCCTCTTTATATGCTGATTAAGTTTCAGCTTCGCCTTGATTGTTTGTCATATAAGTCTTTTTTATTCTACATTCAATGCAAAAATAAAACCTTGCTTTGGTAATATAACGCCTGAATGAACCATTATAATAGTATTTTGTTTAGTATTTTTAACTTCTTGGAATGGGTCAAATGAGCCTCGGTCAAAGAAATTAGCATTTATGCCTTCATCAAGTAATAAAGAAATATGCATATTGTGAATGTAACGTCGTGCTTTATATGCAATGGTGTAGTCGTCATGTATGCAATATGTTTTTTCAATTACAAATTTGAAATGATATCTCTTGGCTCCGCTTAAATTTAATTTGCTTTCCATTATGACTTCAGCTGTCCCAACTCTTCTATGGGATGTTTCGGCTGAATTGTACTCTGTATCATTTATATAGATACGATGCCTTACACAGTCTTCTGGACGACCAATATGTTCAGGAATTATTGTGGTGGATTTTACGGAATATTCAACAGCCTCCACAGTCTCTGCAATAATGTCGAAAACCATAGTTTCGGTAGTTGAAATTAATCCTTTGGCTTTGTCAACCCATTTGACAACAATGTCCTCGGTGAAATTATCATAATAACTAATTTCATTTTTATTGGGGAGATACTTACTCATTGCATCTAATATTTCTCGATGGATGCAATGAAACTTATTCTTGAACATCTGTTTTGTAGTGTTCTCCCAGATTGTTTTAAGGTCGATTCTTTTACTAAGTAGTTCTTTCCCATAAACTACGTTAGTCAGTTCTTCAGTAAAAACACCTTTCCATTGTGCCACACTTGTCAGAAATCCAACAACACCACCAATTAAAAGAATATCACCTAGGCTAATAAACAGATTAGCCCAAAATAAACATTTCGACCATAGAGGAATAATGTCATCTTGGTAATAAATGAAAATATGACCCATTAAATAGCTTATAAGTCCAAGGATGAAAGCAATCCATCCTGAAGCTTCTTTTAACGAGTCTTTAGAAAACATTGGCAATTTGAATTTCATTTTCACATTGTTTGTTTACAGCAAATTTAGCGTTAAAAGTTGACAATTCCCAATCTTAATATAATTATCAAATCATCTAACCGGCTTTCTCCATTTTGTTTTATAAAATATACTGTGTATCTTTGAAATTATAATGACTACATCTTTGAAATTGATATGAATAATCTTCAGATTGAAATAAATACCGAGACAACAGACAGGATTGATGATCTCAGCTACGAACCGGTGAGTCCGAAATACAGATCAGTGCAGACGGCAAGCGCCGCCATCTCCTACGCACTACTGTCTGCCCTCGCCTTGTTTCTGCTTCTCTCCGACATCTCATGGCCATGCATAGTTGCCGAAACCGTGATTGTTTCCTCCTTCATCATCAATCTTTTGATACTCAGGAAAGCGTATCAGTTCAAGGGATATGCACTCCGTGAACATGACATAACCTACCGCAGCGGAGTGATATTTCCTAAAATCACTACAATACCCTTCTCCAAAATACAACAGGTCAGTATCAGTCAGAACCCTGTATCCAAATTCTTCGGTTTATGCGCAATCGATGTTGTCAATGGAGCTCAAGGTTTATCATCGCTCGTTATTCAAGGTCTCACCAAAGAAAAGGCAGAAAGAATCAAGAATGTCATAACACAAAGACTGAATAACGATCATGACTGACTTCTCCGTTCCTCAGAGAATGAGCCTCGGCGCGTTCTTTATCTATTTTCTGAAATTCTTCAGACTTACCCTAAACGCAAGCATCATATATCTGGCATATGAAATCTTCAAATCTGAAAGTGGCTTCATCGGAAATCTGCTGAAGATCGCAACCATAATCGGCTGTACTGCCGCTTTAGCGCTGATTCTTGCCTCCATGGCGTTTTTTAAGATCAGATTTTATGTCGAAAACGGCAATCTCATCTACAGGCACCACCTTATCAGCAATACTGTCACCACTATACCTCTCAACCGCATACACACGTTGCGCACGCGACAAGGTCTTTTCTACCGTATTCTCAACGTTAGAGGCGTACTGTTCGATACTCTTGCATCCAAAGGTGAGGAGATCGAGCTGATACTCAACGAATCAGACTGGCAAAGCCTTATCAACCGTATTGAGAGGCAAGAGCAACCACAGACCGAAAATCCGGAGGTGCCACCAGTCTTCAATCCGACATCATTCAAGAGGTTCAGCGACAAAGATCTTGTTTTTGACGCACTCTGTCAGAACCACCTTAAGGGGATGGTGGTGTTGGGCGGATTAATTGCCATTATCTTCAACTTTCTGTCAGACCTCTCTGAAAATGCCATCCACAAGATCGCAAACTATATTGAATCGCACTTGGATCTTTTCGCTGTATCTGTAACAGGGGTCGCTATGATTATGGCAACCGCTTATGTGGTGTCGCTCATGCTCTGGCTCGGGAAAGTGCTGCTCCGATATTTCGACCTCACGCTTTCATATGACAGCAAGACTCTTGCTTTCACTCACGGACTGTTCTCGCGCTTAACCAGCCGCTTCTCACACAACAAGATCTGCACTATATGGATCAAGCGCAATTACTTTGAGAAACGATTCGGACTTTGCACCATCGCTCTGAAGCAGGCTTTGAACGCAAGCGCACAAAAAGAGGAAGACAACCTGAAGATTTACGGAAAAGACTGTTC
Source organism: uncultured Muribaculaceae bacterium (assembly GCA_910579845.1). Taxonomy (GTDB): domain Bacteria; phylum Bacteroidota; class Bacteroidia; order Bacteroidales; family Muribaculaceae; genus Lepagella. The sequence continues at coordinate 84,312 of CAJTWL010000003.1, forward strand.
CGACTTTTTCCTTGACTGGTGGCTCGGACAAGGCTACGGATCGGAGGCAGACCTCTCCACTGCGAAATCCGGCAAGGGAGTATTCATACACTCACTGTTGCCCGATCTTCTTCTCTCTTCCGTGGCAACAGCGGCATTATGGTATTTCGAGTTATACAGTTGGATAACCATTCCTGCCATTTATCTGCTGGCAAGCATCCCCAAAGGCATCATGACGATGCGCCACAGCTATATCTCGCTCAAAGAGTCTTATCTCATCATCAGCAATGGTCGCTTCGCTGAAATAAAGAATTACTTGAAATACGACAACGTGGAGGTCGTAAGAATAACACGTACCCCGCTGTCGCGAGTTACAGGTCGGGTTTCCCTCTCACTGTCAACATCCGGCTCCTCCTTCACCATCAGAAGCCTAAGACAAGAAAACGCCCTTCATATTTACGAGTCGCTGCTCGCCAAATTAATAATCTGCAAGGATGCGACAACAGTTACAGCAGTCTGATTTTATTGCAATAAGGCATAAGAAAAGTGCTAACCTGCATTACGAAAATTACATAATGGGATTCTACATCCAGTCATTCAAGTGGTGTTTTGGCACCTGCGTCATTCGCGGTTCCGGCAAGTTGTGTGTTGTGATGGCGCATCTCATTTCGCAAAAGTAATCTTTTCTCTTCATCCTCCATGAGGACGCTTTGGTTCATAAGGATTTCCGCCCGGCGAGTCTATATTGCAAAATAAGTCTGAGCTTGAGCAACAATAGGTTTCGCAGAAATTGCGTTCTGCATGGCAAGATAGCAGGCATATCGACTCATAAGGACCGTAACAATTTGTTTTTTCAGCATTAGATCCAATCTGAACCATTTCGGACTTTACCACGAAATGGTCATCCGGATTTACGCCACTATTTGCACACGCCCTATAAGCACGACGTGTAACTTCCTCAAAAGTTCTGTAATCAGAGTATTTTTCGCTAATTGCTGTTCAAGCCTTTTAGCGTACTTATCATCCCGGTTTTACCCAGCCTCATTGACCGCTTTTCAAGGTCAAATCCCATAGGAATATCAGATTGTCTGCCAAAATCAACTGCCATAATCACCGCATTGTACTAGAAAACTAAAATTTAAATATATTTTTAACGATTTTTTGAGTTTTCAAAATAATTTATGAAATTTGCATATCAGAGCCTTCATGCAGGAGCCCAGGTTCGGGTTAAGCGGGAGGTGATGAACAGACATAATTAGAAAGCGTTTATCCGCGCTGATTCTTGACGAATAGGAATTCTCGCAAAAATTCATTTAGAAGTCAAGGATTGAGCAACGGTAGATGCCCGTGGATGTGTAATATTTTGCATTCGACAATACATCTTGTGAAAGATATATCCGGACGCATTGATTGCATATACAAGCGTGGGCTTCTGCGTTGCCGTCCGATTTCTAAAGGGCAATGCGAGAAGCCTCTATTCGTAGGACGGTAACAGATACAGATTCCTGCGCTTTTCTTTTTTATACCATTAGTTGATGCCAACGAGGGATGACCGCGGCAATTTTTTTAGTTATGTTAAAAAAAATTATTATTGCAATCATGTTGTTGCAGCCATTGGTGTTTACATCATGCGGAGGAGATGAACCGGATGCTCCTGATTCGGGAGGTACTGAGGGACTTGATATTGTAATTAGGGGAGATACTGCGCCTAAAGGCATACAGTTTCGTAGAATAAATGAAACTGACTTCATGCTGAACTATGTCACTTATAGCATAACAGATGGTCATCTGAGTGTTATAGGTGGCGATAACTTAGAAATTGGAGCGGTATTGAATGGAAAAGTCTCAATTGTAAGTTCCGTAACAATTGATGGGGTTAAGTATCCTGTTAGAGAGATTGAAAATAGAGCTTTTAAAAAATTTGATAATATTATACAAATAGACTTGCCCAATTCTATTTCTAAGATAGGATCTTATGCATTTAATCAATGTTTAAATCTTGAAAATATTAAATTGCCTGATAATCTAACCTGTATTCCAGATGGATGTTTTAGTGGTTGTAAAAAATTGGAATCTCTTAAGATTCCGAATTCGACAACTATAATTGAATCATACGCTTTTTGTGAAACTAATTTTAGATATTTTTTAATTCCTGATAAAGTAACAGTTATTGGTGAACGTAGCTTTTCCTATTGTAATAATTTAGAATATATAATTTGCGGAAGATCAGTTAAAAAAATAGATGGGTACGCTTTCAGTTACTGCAAAAAAATACGTTGTTTTTATTTTTTGGGGAGCGTTCCTCCAGATATTAATTATAATGCGTTCTATTTTATGGATGGCAATGGGTATATACATAATTCAATAGCAAACTTAATAGCGTATTGCCTATCTAATAGTATTGATAGATATAACGCAAATAAAGTTTTTAAATATTATTTCTCTAAAATTGAGACTTTTGATCCAAAAACTTTACCAATTGAAATATAGAATAATGGCTTCGCAAGAAAATCTGTTTTATACTTTACAGAAGGTTTCAGTTGACACTGCTATTATGCATTATATGAAACTGGATTATCTTTTAGAACTTTTGGATAGAAGAAAGTTTTATGTAAGTCTCAAGAAAAATTTTAAGGATAAGAATGAGATTTCGCCACCGCTTAAGCACATGTTCCCGGTTTACCAAGCAAGAGTTGATATCCCTGATAATAAATTGCGTGAAGATCTAAATCATATGCAGTCAAAATATAAAGATTATAAAGATCTCCAGGATATTCCGGCATCTTGTTGGACTTTGAAACCTTTCGAGGATTTTCTGATGTGGAAGAGTTATACTTCTATGGATAGATCTTCTGTCCCAAAGAATGATGCGTGTGGAAATGATATATATGATTATGAAAAGGAGTTGGGGATATGCATAAAAACAACCATCGGGAATGTTGTTGCATCATTGACTTATCCTGATTTTGATATTTTCTGTGGCAAAATGATATATCAAAATTATCCATTTTACAGAAATAAGGAAGCTTTTACAAAATCAGTTTATTTCAGAGGGGAAGAGGAATTCCGGTTCTACTTTGTTCCCCAAGATACTGCTTATAAGCCAGATGATCATATTGAGTTGGATGTCAATCCTGATGTTTTGATTGATGAAGTCATATTGTCTCCATTCTTTAAAAAGGTTGAGTCTGAAAGAATTGCTAACGTGTTGAGTGCACGTTATAATATAAAATGTAGACTATCGGGAATTGAACTAATTATTAACGACGAAAAGAAATAAAATACGATTGGCGTGAGGATTGCCCTGTGTCAGGAATTATAAGCTTGGCACAGGGTTTTGTATTTTGCACATATAATCTTTCTAACGTATTGTATGGAGTCAAAAATAATTTGTAAAAACGTAATGTATTTCATAATAGGAAGGGGAAATAATTTATTTGGGAAGCTGTGGCAATGGTAATAATGAAGCTCACAAACTCAGGTTGAATATTGTTTATATTTAACATTAAGTATAAATTAATTTGAACACTTACTTATAAATTTCTTTATTTGGAGGAAAACGCTTAATTTTACAATATGAGGATTCCCCCGTTAAAAGATATAATAATAGCCATTCTTTTTCTTGTTATTGCTGTGGCTCTTGTATTGACAGCGATCTGGGCTTACCGGGAATATATGACCTCGGCACCATATGTCGATACGGAACGTTATCCGGTGCGGGGCATAGATGTATCATCTCATAACGGTACCGTTGATTTTAAGAAAGTGAAAAAGGATGGTTATGAGTTTGTATTCATAAAGGCTACAGAGGGAGGTGATTTCAAGGACAGCAGGTTTCGTGAAAATTATATAGGAGCCGGAAAAGCGGGTATCTTGCGGGGAGCTTATCATTTTTTTCGTTTTGATAAAGACGGTGTGGATCAGGCAGTCAACTTTCTTCAGGCAATAGGTCACAGAAAGCTGGAACTCGGTCTTGTGATAGATGTGGAAGAAGAAGGGAATCCGGATAATATTCCGACTGAAGATGTGAAAGAGAAGCTACAGCGAATGTTGGAGTTTTTGAATATGATGGGACATAGAGTGACACTTTATACAAATGTTCAGGGCTATGAGAAGTATTTCCTTAATACATTTGCAGGTCATCCATTATGGATATGCAGTTTCTCCAGAACTCCGGTAGACGTGGATTGGAGTTTCTGGCAATATGATCACCATGGCAAGGTTTCCGGTATAAAGGGAGATGCAGACCTGAACGCGTTTTCCGGTTCACGGGAAGACTGGGATAAGATTCTGAATCAGGTTCAATAATTACCGTCGAAATCCGTTTATATTTTGTGATACTTAATTGTATTGAGCATTGAAGCGACATATATCTTTCACACATATAAAAATATTTCTGATCCTGTTGACTGTTATGTCGGCGGTGTCCGGACTTTGGGCTTTGCCCTCCACGCATTATGCCGCCAATTCTGTGCTGGCAGACGGTAGATGGGCAAGAATAAAAGTCAATTCCACAGGTATGCAGCTCATTTCCAATGCGGATCTGAAGGCTCTCGGTTTCTCGGATCCGCAGCGTGTTAATGTGTATGGCACAGGTGGTCATATGGTAGCGGAGGAACTTACGGATGATATGCCTGATGATCTGCCGTTGCTTCCGAGTGTAAAGACACCGAAGGGTATCCTGTTTTTCGGTGTAGATAACGTCAGATGGAGTTTTAGAAACGGCGCGTTTTCTCATGAGCTTAATCCATATAGTGCCGACAGCTATTATTTTATATCAGACAGAGATGTCGCGGTTTCAGAAATTAAACAAGCTGAACAGCTTACGGGCGCACAAGGTGAGCAGAGAACCACCTTTACCGCCCGATTGCTTCATGAGACCGATCTGATCAATCCGGCAGGATATGGACGATGGTTGTTTGGCGAGGATTTCCGTTCGCAGAAGAATAGGAACTTCAGTTTTGAATTCATTGATAAGGTCTCGGATGATGTTTCGGCAAACATCAGGTTCATTGCCAATACAACCAATGGAAATTCGATGTTGAATCTGACTGCCAATGGCGAGCGTCTTCCAAGTTACAGAATCGACGGTATCTCAAATGAAGACTTCTTTACCGTCAATGATATATCAAGACCCTTCAATGTTTCCGGCAATAAGCTGACTCTTGGAATCGACTTTAGTTATTCAGGAGTGTTATACACATCATGTCTGGATTATATCGAGATATTCTACGAGCGCGAATTAAAGCTGAACAACGGACAGCTTCATTTTTATTCCGATTTTCGTGGTGAGGAGGTTGTGATACGCGATGCTCCGGATAATATGATTGTCTGGGAGGTGACTGATCCCTACAACCCGGAGATGGTGGAGTTCAGTCGTTCCGGGCAGGATGCCTCTTTCGTTCCTGCAGCCGGTTTTCGGGAATATATAGCGTTTGATTCCACAAAGGCCGGATTTACAGTTGCAAGAGCCGGAAAGATTGACAATCAGGATATACATGGAATGGAGACTCCCGATATGGTTATTGTGGCATATCCGCAATACCGCAGAGCTGCGGAACGCATAGCCGACATGCACCGTAGTGTTGACGGTATGACAGTGTATGTCCTTACTCCTGAAAGTATATATAATGAATTCTCAGGCGGTCACAAGGATGTGGGGGCATTCCGTAAGATGTTGAAAATGTGGTATGACCGTAAAAGTGACCGTGAGATAAAGTATTGTCTGCTTTTCGGTCGCGGATCATATGATACAAAAATGGTGACATCCGCATCGAAAACAGCCGGTTATGAACCGTTGCCGTTATGGCAGTCGCCTGACGGACTTAATGAATCTTTCGCTTTCTCAACGGATGATATTATCGGTATGCTTGATGATGTGCGCAAGGATGATTTCAGGTTCGATTCTGCGAAAATACGTGTTGCAGTGGGGCGTCTCCCTGTGACAAGTGTCCGCGAGGCTGACGAGATTTCTGAAAAGATATGTAACTATATTGAATCCCCGGATTACGGCACGTGGAGAAACCGTATTCTGCTTATCGCCGATGATCAGGATAATGGCGAACATTTACGACAGACAGAAGCCGTGTACGGACAATTCTCTGATAATGCCCCGCATTATCAATATGAGAGACTCTATCTTGATTCATATCCTTTGGAGTCTACAAGCGTAGGTATGGCATACCCCAAAGCCAAGGAGCGCATGTTGCGTACCTGGAACGAAGGTGTGGCACTTACAAATTACATAGGTCATGCTTCAACCAATTCCTGGACTCATGAAAGATTGCTTACATGGGATGACATAACATCGGCAAACAATAAGAATTTATCATTTCTTGTCGCCGCTACCTGTTCTTTCGGACATTGGGACGGTGATTCAAGGAGTGGCGCGGAGGTTATGCTTCTCAATCCGTCCGGTGGATTTATCGGGGCGCTTGTGCCGAGCAGAACCGTGTATATCGGTCTTAACGGGACACTGTCATATAATTTTGCGAAATGGTTGCTGACAGATGATGAGGATGGCAGAATACTTAGATTCGGAGATGCGGTGACGAGAGGCAAGAATGCCGTGACAGATGAGAACAGGCTTCGTTACTGTCTTATGGCGGATCCTGCGTTGCGGATCCCGAAACCGGAAAATAAGGTTGAGATTGAATCTTTCGATGGAGTGGCACTTGATGGATTGGCGGATTTCCCTGAATTGAAAGCTATGTCGAAAGTTAAGGTTTCGGGAAGTGTGAATGATATTACAGGGGCATTGATGAATGACTTCGACGGATTTGTACAACTCGATCTATACGATGCGGAGAAGGTGATAGAGACCTATGGAAACGGTGAAAACGGTAAGTCAGAGATTTATAACGACCGCACAACCAAGCTTGCGAGCGTGTCTACAAAGGTAAAGTCAGGCAAATGGGAAACCACAGTTTTTCTTCCGGCGGAAATCGAGAATAATTATAGTCCCGCGCGTATTACGGCATATGCCTGGAGTGACAGTGGCAAAGAGGGTCAGGGATCATATGAGAAATTTTATGTATACGGGTTCCAGGATGGTGAACTTGATGACACTACAGGACCGGTTATCGAAAATTTATATCTGAACAATACCCGTTTCACGGATGGTGGAGTTGTAGGCGAGAACTCTGTCTTGCATGCCTTGGTGTCAGATGAATCCGGCATTAACCTTTCGGGAGCCGGGGTCGGTCACAAGATGGCTATTGTACTCGACCGGAGGGATGTGTTTGATGACGTCGACAGTTATTACCGGCCGGATACCGAACGAGAGGGAGCCGGCATTGTCGCGTATCCTCTAAATGGTCTTAAAGCCGGAGAACATACTTTGACATTCAAAGTCTATGACAATGCCAACAATGCATCCGAGCGTACATTGACATTCAATGTCGCGTCAACCCTTGATCCTGTTATCTGCGATCTTTATACGAATGTGAATCCGGCCTCGGAAAGCGTGGTGTTCTCTGTATTGCTTGATTCTCCGAATTCGAAGATGAATTGCAGGATAGAGGTCTTTGATCTGATGGGGAGATGTGTATGGGAGTCTGACGAATCGCAGTCTGCGGATATGCAGGGAATGATGCAGAAAAGATGGAACTTATGTGACAAAGCGGGCAGGCGTGTGCCTCGCGGCATATACCTGTATCGTGCCACAGCCGAGACTTCCGAGGGAAGATATTCCTCAAAAACGAATAAACTTGCCGTTACTGCACCGTAATTTGTTGAGCCTTTGCCAATAAATAATCTGGCAGAGCTCAATTTATAATAGATTGACCATTATAATGAATTCTAACGAAGAGAACATAATACTTCCGGAGCCGACGCTCAGACGATTGCCATGGTATCTGGCATACGTGGAGATTCTGCGTGCCCAGGGCATTGAGACAATATCCTCCACACAGATTTCGCGGGCGTTGAGCGTCGATGCGTCCCAGATAGCCAAAGATCTTTCTTTTCTGAATGTAAAAGGAAAAACGAGAATAGGATATGAAGTGTGTTCGCTTGTCGACGCACTCTCCGATTTTCTTGGATTTTCCCGTTGCCATAAAGCTTATGTGATCGGATGCGGCAGTCTTGGGAAAGCTTTGATACGCGATTCCGGACTTTCCAATTACGGGCTGGAGATAGTTGCCGGCTTTGATGTGAATGATGCCGTTGTTGCTCGTACGGATCTTGGAGTGCCTATTTATCAGATGGAGCGTATCTACGAAGTCATGAGCGAGAATCCCGCATCGATAGGTATAATCACCGTTCCTCCGGAATGCGCTCAGGAATGTGCCGATCTTGCTATCAGTTCCGGAATACGCGCGATATGGAATTTCTCTCCTTATCGTGTCAAGGTTGCTGAGGGAGTAGTTATGGCAAATACATCGATATACGCTCATCTCGCTCTGATATTCAACAGACTTGATGCATTGGAAAACAGACATAAATTCTGATGAAGATATTCTGTATCTTAAATAATTATTGTGGCGCAAAGGATGTTCTTGACTGGTATATGGTTCCGGACTCCGGCATAGTGAGACATGATAATCCTGTTTTTGTGCCTGAATTCGACAGAGAGTTCCGTGGTTATCCCTCTTTGATAGTCCGTATTGACAAATTGGGGAAGAATGTCTCTGCCAGATTTGCGCACAGATACTATGGGGAGGTAGCTCCCGGGGTCGCTGTTCAGGCTGTGGATTTGCTTGATACTCTGAGAAGTTCCGGGAAACCATGGACAAGAGCTGTTGTCTTTGACAAGTGTTGCTTCGTCGGCGAGTTCATATCTTTGGATGAATGGAACAATACCAGTAGCTTTGAGATAAGATATGGGGATGACATACTTTCCTGGAATAAGTGTGATCTGAAAGAGAGTATCGAAAAAGTGATAGAGGCGGTGAGTCGCGAAAATATCATTAAGACAGGGGATCTTATTCTGGTCGGCTTGTCGCAGGAAAGCTTTGTTCTTGAACGCGATAAAAAGGTAAGTGCATACGTCGGTGATTGTGAAAGACTTCAAATAAGGTTAAAATGAAAGCGCGTTATCGGTTGCTTTGCTTTATATTATGTGCTCTTATTGTCGGTAATGTATGTTTCGGAGTGGAGTTCGCGTCCCATTCGCGGCTTGCAGAGGGAAATTGGGTTAAGATAAAAACAGGTGAAACAGGTTTATACGTTATTCCTTATTCGGAGTTGCGGGAAATGGGTTTCTCCTCACCGGATCGAGTGGGTGTTTACGGGAAAGGTGGCGAAATGCTCTCTTTTAATTTCAAAGATTCGGTTGCCGGTCATCCATATTATGATGATCTGCGTCAGACGGCTGTCATACATAAATGTGACAGCCTTCTCTTTTATGCTCAGGGTACTGACAAGATAATATGGGATAATGATGAGGATCGGTTTATCCGTAAATCAAAGAATATATATTCGGATTATGGAGTATATTTTTTAAGTGATATTGCTGATCCTGAATTGGCTCGGAATCTTACCTCGGATGCTGTTATGAATACGGTTCTGCAACAAGGCAAGGATTATATGTTTCATGAGAAAGATCTCTGTCATAATGTAACGGGCACAGGACAGCAGTTCTGGGGTGAGGAATTCAAGAATTACGGAGGAACCATAAAGTGGGATCTTCCGGCACGATATGCCGTTGATGGAGATGTGGATTTGGAATATGCGTTCTACATCGCGCCGTCGCTGTCTGAAAAGGTTCCGTATTCAATAGGAATGTCTGTCAAAGAGTCCGGAGAGTATTATTCAGCATCTTATAATGCGAAAATATCCGATGCGTTCACTCCTCGTAATTATACTCATACATTTGATGTCAAGCCGGAGAATAGATTTGAGGTAAGTCTTGGAGTGCAAGCTGATAAATCCGATTTCTCCCGTCTTGATTACTGGTTGCTGACATATCCCAAACGTTTCCCGGTAAACAGCATGGAGCTGATATCTCCGGAAAGATATGTTGTGCGGAATGACAGTAAAGGAGCCTACAGTCTAAATCTTCCCGGTGATATCAACGTTGTGGATGTAACCTCTCCGGAAAGAATAGGTGTGTCTTTTGCATCAGATGGAAATACAGATATTTCATTGAGATGTCTAAGTTCGGAAAGAGATGGCTGGAACGAATTGGTTTTTTATTCATCACAATCGGAACTGGGAAGAATAACGGAATGGAAGCCGGTGGTAAATTCAGATATACATGGATTCAACCCATCTGATGTGGAATTTGCCATAATCACCGTACCTCGGTTTGTCGATTATGCCCGTCAGATAGCCTCTATACATAAGGAGTATGACGGAATAGAGACTATTGTGGCGACGCCGGAAGAGATATACAATGAGTTTTCGGGTGGTGTGCCTGATCCGCAGGCTTATCGTGCGTTCATGAGAATGGTTTACGACAGAAGTGACGGCAGACTTAAGAATCTGTTGCTTTTGGGTCCGTCGCTTGCGGATATCAGAGCGCTGAAGTCGGAACCGGATACGGATTATATCATCGCATATCAGGAACCTGAAGCAACCTCCGAACGACCGGCAGCCTGTGTGTATGATATATACGGTATATTGGCTGATGAGATAAACCCTGCAAGGCTTAACAGAGAGAAGATGGAGATCGGAGTCGGATTATTAAGCTGTTTTGACGATAGCGACTGTCAGCGGGCGGTAAGAAAGATAAGGAGATATATGAAGGATCAGGATAAGTTCTTCCGATATCTCAACGAGACATTCCAGATCGGAGGTCTGCACAATGTACATGCCCACGACAAACAGGCCGTAAGATACGGAATCTTGCTGAGTGAACTCGCACCGGCGCCAGTGGCTGCGCATAATTTGAGTATAGACGCTTTTGGTAACGTGCCTGCCCGGAAGAGGTTTTTCGCGGAGTTGAATGCCGGAAAAATTATGACCACTTATTTTGGACATGGCGGGGTAAGATTCATGGGAATGGATGGAAATTTCTTTACCACATCGGACATGTCGTTGCTCAAAAACAGATTTATGGGTTTTGCATTTTTAGGAGGATGTGATTTTTCGTTTCCAGACAGGCGTATCAGAGGCTTGGGAGAGAGTTTTGTGCTTGATTCTGAAAATGGAATGATAGGTGGTATAATCAGTTGCCGTACCTCTATGTCGAGTGTGAATTATGAGCTTGCAAAGAGAATTGCTACAGAATGGATGGCAAGTGAATATGGAGCTCCATCGCCTACGGCAGGAGAGTTCTATGCCAAAGTAAAGAGTAACTCAAGTTATCGGAATTCCCTGAACTATTTCTATTCCGGAGATCCCGCAATAAGGTTCCCTGTCGCGTCTCAGCATATCACAGTTTCTGTTGATTCATCGGTTCTCCCCGGCATGAAAACGGTATTGAAAGGTAAAGTGGAGAATGTCGGCGGAAATGCGGACATAAAATTTAATGGCAAAGCAGTGCTGAAGATTGCCAGACCTGCAGTGACGCTTCAGTCGATGGATTATGTAACCGGAACCTATAAGGATACTTCTGATCCGGATACCTTATATGTGGATTACAGAGCGGAACATCTTCTGTCGTTTGAATTCGAGATAGTGAATGGAGAGTTCTCGACTGAAATTATATTGCCTCTCTTTATCTCGAAATATCAGGGAAAACTGTTGCCGTTATATATCAGCGCATTCGATAATGAGAATCGTACAGGAGCCGTGGGATATATCGAGATTTCAATAGGCTCTGGATCAGACTTAGACGAAAACAATCCGGTGATGGATGATAGAGAAGCTCCCTCTATAGAGGCGGTATATGATCATATTTCAGGAAGAATAGGTATTACATGCCGGGACAATGTCGGTCTGTATGATACAGGCTCTGTAACGGGTGCGCTTCTCGACGGGAAGAAAATCACTCTTGTACCTCGGGACGTCTATGATTTAAAATCAGTTGTAAAGTCAGCAGAATATTTTTATGATGCGTGGGAGCTTTCTTCCGGTAGCCATATGTTGGAGATAACGGTTTCGGATGTTTCAGGAAACAGCTCGGAACTGAGATATGATTTTGACGTTCCGGACAAAGATGATGCGATATCGATGACTTTGTCATCCGAGGCGGTTGTTGATGAATTAATTATTACCGCCGGCGAGATAACCGGGACAGTTCTGATTATAAGAGACAGTGAAGGGAATGAGATTCTCAGGCGTCCGTTGTCGGGATCTTATGTGTGGAATTGCGAGGATAACAATGGTGAGAATGTGGCGCCCGGATTGTATAGTGTCTGCATTGTGGAGAATGTGGAAGGCATACATAAACGCTTCTCCGGTTGGCGCAATGTTGCCGTTTTGAAATAATGATTCCTATGTCCGGTGTGATTTAGAGGGTGTTTCAAAATAAAAGTTAAATTTGGGGCGGCTATCTTCCGGATAAAATCCATTTAAGGCAAAGGAGCATAGCGGGCTATGTGACTGCGCCGCGAATAGATTTTAACGGAAGAGAGACGGACAAATGGTAATTTTATTTCTGAAGCATTCCTCATTTGTTAATAATTTTAACCAAGGGTGTTTTAAGTTAGTTCCGGTCTCGTATGGCCGGGCATCTTTCTCCTTTCGGTTCAGTCACATAGCCCGCTATGCTCCCTCACCTCAAGAAGAAACCTGCTCCGTCCATACGACCCCAAATTAACTTTTATTTTGAAACACCCTCTTAACAATAAATAAGCCAAAATTCAGTTTTACAGATAGGATGAAAATGAATAATAGAATATATACTCTTCTTTTCGCGTTTGTCTTGTTTCATGCAAACGTGATGAAGGCGGAAGAAAATGATATCAAATACAATGAGTTCAACCCTGTTACAACAGGTGTCACCACATTGTCGATCGCACCTGACGCACGCGGAAGTTCAATGGGTAATCTCGGCGTGGCTACCGACCCGGATATGAACTCTCAGTTCTGGAATCCATCCAAATATGCTTTCGGATATTCCACAGGCGGTCTGTCTCTGTCATATACTCCATGGTTGCGTAAGATCGTGAACGACATTTTTCTTGCGAATCTTTCCGGCTATTGGAAGCCTGGCAGTAACGACAATCAGGCGTTCAGTGCCTCGTTGCGTTATTTCTCATTGGGAGAGGTGTCGACCTACTATGGGGAAGGTGCGAATGTACAGACTATCAATCCGTATGAGTTCGCTATAGATCTGGGTTATTCGCGAAAGCTCTCCGAGAAATTCTCAATGGGAGTTGTGTTGCGTTATATCCTTTCCGATCTGTCGTATCAGGATACGCAGACGGGTGAGTCCAACAGCGCTGCTTCCGCATTCTCTGTGGATCTTTCCGGATATTACACCACATATCCCATGATTGGCAGAAGCGAATGTCAGTTCTCGTGGGGTTTCGATCTCTCGAATGTCGGTACCAAGGTAAGCTATGATCATGGCGCCAATAATGCCTTCCTGCCGACTAATCTTCGTCTTGGTGCCAATTTCATGTTTCCGCTTGCAGATTACAACACGCTGTCGTTCGGTCTTGACTTGAACAAGCTTCTTGTTCCTACAAAACCTCGCGAACGTGATTATGAGACTACCGAGGCCTATGAAGAGGCAAAAGAGAAATGGGAGACAATGTCTCCTATCACAGGTATCTTCAAGAGTTTTACAGATGCTCCGGGTGGCGCAAAGGAGGAGCTCCAGGAGATAGGTGTCAGTTTCGGAGCCGAATATGCATATAATCAGCAGTTCTTCCTCCGTGCCGGATATAATTATGAGAATGCCAATAAAGGCGGCAGAAGCTATTTCGCGTTCGGTGCGGGTTTCTCGCTTAATGTGGTTCAGCTTGATGCTTCATATATGCTTGCTACCGCACAGAGCAGTCCGCTCGACCAGACATTGAGATTCTCACTGACATTCGATATGGACGGTCTGCGTGATCTTTTAGGAAAAAGGAGGAAATAAATTTCATGTATAGAATAGGTCAGGGTTTTGATGTACATAGGCTGGTTCCGGGTAGGGAGCTTTGGCTTTGTGGAATAAAACTGGATCATGAGTCGGGACTGTTGGGTCACAGTGATGCGGATGTTGCGATACACGCCCTTTGCGATGCGCTTCTGGGAGCGTTGGCTATGCGTGACATAGGTTATCATTTCCCGGATAACGATCCCCGTTATAAGGATATTGACAGCAAGGTGCTTCTGTCGGAGGTGATGAAACTTATAGCCGGCAGGGGTTATGAGGTAGTGAATGTGGATATCACCATATGTGCGGAACGCCCGAGAATAAGTCCTCATATCGATGAGATGGTAAAGGTGTTGTCCGCTATTATGGATACAGATGCAGGCAATGTATCTGTCAAAGCCACCACTACCGAGAAACTCGGATTTACAGGTAGGGAAGAGGGGATTTCAGCTTACGCAGTGTCTTTACTGCGGAAAACATGTTGAAGGTTTTGTATTTAAACAGCTTCTAAAATCAGATAGAAAATATGCTTGATGTAATTTACTGGAATGCGAATCCGATTTTTTTCTCCATCGGACCTGTCTCCGTACGGTGGTATGGTTTGATGTTTGCAATCGGTTTTACCATTGGTTACTGGATTGTCTCCAAGATGTTCAGGCATGAGGGTGCCCCCGAACGATGGCTTGGGATATTGCTGGGATATGTTGTAGTCGCCACAATTGTAGGTTCCCGTCTCGGACATGTATTCTTTTATGAATGGGATTATTATTCGCAACATCCGGTCGATATCCTGAAAATATGGGAGGGAGGACTTGCGAGTCACGGTGGCACGATTGCCATAATTATTGCTCTTTTCCTGTTCTCCAGATTTGTGAGTCATAAACCGGCATCCTGGGTATTTGACAAGATAGTGGTGGCAATCGCGCTTGTCGGCGGGCTTATACGAATGGGAAACCTGTTCAACAGCGAGATATACGGAGGTCCTACAGACCTTCCCTGGGGATTTGTCTTTCTTAGAAACGGGGATATTGCGGCATCTCATCCGACACAGATTTATGAAGCCTTCTGTTATTTCGTGTTGTTCGGACTGTTGATGTGGATGTATTGGAAGAAGAACGCGGAGGAACGCCCTTGGCTTATCACGGGAATATTTTTTATAGGAATATTTCTTCCGCGTTTCCTTATAGAGTATGTAAAGAATGTACAGGTAAGTTCGGAATATGAGATGATAGCCCGATACGGCATGAATATAGGGCAGATGCTGAGCATCCCGTTTATACTGATAGGTGTCGGGCTTGTGATATGGGCGATGACCCATCCACGTGAACATTTCTCTTTCCCAAACAGATTCGCAGATGAAGATACACCTGAAAAAAGAAAGAAGCGCTGATGCGCTTCTTTCTTTTTCAATATGATCTTCGTGAATCCGGTTATAGCTTGTCAGAACATAGTTACAACACGTTTTACAGCGCTTATGAACGCGTCTGCCTCTTCAAAGGTGTTGTATACGGCAAATGATGCTCTTGCGCATCCCGGGATGCCTAAGTGTTCCATAAGGGGTTGTGCGCAATGATGCCCTGTGCGTACAGCCACACCGAGTTTGTCAAGCAGAAATCCGAGATCGTAATTGTGAATCTCCCCTATGTTGAATGATATCACAGCAGACTTGTGCGTTGCGCTCCCATATATCTTCAGTTGCGGAATCTCAAGAAGTCGGGGAGTGGTATATTCCAGAAGCTCCTCTTCATGAAGGCGGATATTGTCAATTCCTGTCGACTCAATGAAATCAATAGCTTTAGAGAATGCCGCAATATCTATGAAATCGGGGGTTCCGGCCTCGAATCTGAAAGGCAGATCTGCAAATGTTGTCCCTTCGAAGCTTACATGCTTTATCATCTCTCCGCCACCCTGATATGGCGGCATTGACTCCAGCAGTTCTCGTTTCCCGTATAGTACGCCTACACCGGTGGGACCATACATCTTGTGTGCTGAAAAGACATAGAAATCACAGTCAAGATCTTTGACATCTATCTTCATATGAGGTGATGCCTGAGCACCGTCCACAAGTACCGGAACTCCGTTCGAATGGGCTATTCCGATCATATCCTCGATGGGATTGACAGTTCCAAGCACGTTGCTTACGTGAGCGAAAGATGCAAATTTCGTATGGCTGTTGAAAAAAGATTTATATTGTTCTATGTCAAGTTCTCCGTTGTCATTTATATCTACAACATGTATTTTGATATTTTTATGTCGTTGAAGCAGCTGCCATGGGACAATGTTGGCATGATGCTCCATTACTGTCAGTATTATCTCATCCCCGTCCAAGAAACGGTCACCGAAAGATGATGCCACGAGGTTTATAGCCTCTGTGGTTCCTCTGGTGAATACTATCTCTTCAAAACTATCGGCATTAATGTAGCTCTGAATTCTTCTGCGAGTATGTTCCTGCAGGTCTGTGGCTTCCTGTGAGAGCGTGTGTACACCGCGATGCACATTGGCTTTGGTGTGCTCATATAATTCCTTAATTCTGTCAACTACAGTGAGAGGCGTCTGTGAGGTTGCCGTATTGTCAAGATATATCAGCCTATTGTCCCCTATATTCCTGTTCAGAATAGGAAATTCCTTGCGTATTTTATCAACATCGAGCATAGTTGTTCTATCGCTCCTTATTATATTTTATTATTTTGCGCACTTTCCGAGATTGCAGTTACGGCATGCGCTTCTCTCTCCGGCAAAGCGGCGCTCCACCATCATATGCAGTTTGTCGCGTAGTTTGGGTATACCTATTTTATCAATCACATCCGACATGAATGCCTGTTTTAACAACAGACGTGCAGTATCTTCCGAAAGCCCTCTTGTACGCATGTAGAACAGTTGCATCTGGTCGAGTCTGCCTATCGCACAACCATGTGAACATTTCACATCATCATTGTATATCTCCAATTCAGGACGGCTTGTCACTGAGGCTGTGTCGCTTCCTACAATATTCCTGTTTGCCTGATATGCTTCTGTTCCGACAGCCCCGTAGTCGACATATATTCTGCCGGTGAATGATGCCGAGGCGTTGTCGTCTGCCGTGTATTTGAAAAGTTCCTCGGATTTGCAATGTGGTTTGAGGTGTGATATTTTTGTGTATGTAGACAATCTTCGTTTCTCATCCTCAATTGCAAGTCCGTAAAGATTGAGCAGGGCGTTCTCTCCTTCGAAACGGCAGAAATACTCATTACGGGTTGTGCCGTTGAAAAGCGTCAGACCGTCTATTGTCACATTGCTGCCTTCCTGCTGTGTCAGGTAAAGAGATGATATTCTGTTTGTCTTCTGTGAGGACTCTTCGAGAGAATAGTAGTCGAAAATTGCATTCTTGCCTACGAATATCTCAACTGTCTCGAGCGAAAGGAAATCTATTTCCGGGTTTTGTGTATGGTCGCATACCAGAAGTCTGGCTTCCGCTTCATCCTCGATTATTATCAGAAGTCTGCGCACTGCCATCAGCGGCTGTCCGTTCTCCAGTATGTTTACGAGCTGCAGCGGGTGACCGAGTCTTGTACCGCGTTTTACATACAGAAAATATCCGTCTTGTGCGAGCAATGTGTCAAGAGCCACGACAGGATTGGACAGCTGAGCCGCCTTGCTGTAATATGTTGACACTATTTCCGGATAGTTTCTTGCCGCCTCGCGTAGACTGCATACAACAACTCCATTCTCTTCCGCTGTGGAAGTAGAGGTGTAGGTGTCATTGATAAGCATTGACAAAGAGCGTGAAAGCGTTGGTACATCACAACTGAATGTAGCTGCCGGATTGACGTCTATAGGCACGTTGGCGATATTAATACCGTAGTCCGGCGCCAGCATCTCCTCCAGATCACAGTTTTCATAATTGTCGCTTCCTCCTTTTGGCAGAGTCATACCCTTGAGCATATTGTATGCTGCGGGACGCAATGCGTTCAGAAGCCGTGCGGAGTTGGAATCCACAAGCTCCCGATGTTGCGAATATAGCTCCAGATATTGGTTTAATGCACTCATGGTCAACCCTCCTGTCAATCCTCCTTGTTGTCAACTTCCTCCTTGATCCAGTCGAAGCCCCGTCTCTCTATCTCTTTGGCAAGTTCAGGACCACCTGATTTGACTATCCGCCCTTTATATAACACGTGGATGAATTCGGGTTGCAGATAATCGAGCAGGCGCTGATAATGGGTGATTACTATTGTGGAGTTTTCCGCATTTTTAAGCTTGTTGACACCGTCAGCCACAATTCGTAGAGCATCCACATCAAGTCCTGAATCAGTTTCATCGAGAATTGCAAGTCTTGGTTCAAGCACAGCCATCTGAAATATTTCGTTGCGCTTCTTCTCGCCTCCTGAGAACCCCTCGTTTACAGAACGGGAAGCAAGTTTGTTGTCAAGCTCTACGATAGCGCGTTTCTCACGCATAAGTTTAAGAAAGTCAGTCGCGCTCATCGGCGGCTTGTTCATAAACTCGCGTTTTGCATTAACCGCGGCTCTCATGAAGTTTACCATAGATACTCCGGGGATCTCTACCGGATATTGGAAACCGAGAAAGATACCTTCATGGCTGCGTACCTCCGGTGCCATCTCCAGTAGATTCTTCCCTCTGAATACGGCTGTGCCCTCGGTAACCTCATATGCAGGGTTGCCGGCAAGCACCATTGAAAGTGTGGATTTGCCCGAACCGTTCGGTCCCATTATCGCGTGAACCTCTCCGGGCTTTATCTTAAGATTTATACCTTTTAATATCTCCTTGCCGTTTATGCTGGCATGCAGATTCTTGACTGTTAACATAAATTCTATCGTTGTTTATCATCATCCCTGTTGCAAAATTAACATTTTTTGCCGGAAGAGTCTTGGTGTATGGCGGGTTTTAACCAGTTTCTAAGTATAAACAAATAAAACAGTGTATTTTCCTATGATATGGATTTTGCTTCCTCCAGCTGTAGGGTATGAGCCAGATCTTCCACAGACTCGCCTCCTAATATAGCAGGAGATATAAGCATGACCAATTCGACAATATTACCGTCATCCGCCTTTGCATATCTGAGAATCTCCGAGCCGGGTCTCATCCCAAGCCACAGATTATATATCACAGAAAGAAGCAGCATGTATCTTATCAGACAGAACAGACTCCCTGCAATGCTGCCGAGTATTTCAGGTTTTTTGCGGAAGATAAGGTTCAGAAACCGGGTGCAAGTGTCCAGCACACCATATACAAACAGATACACTATGCCTGTAGCTATAACGCTGTAGATATAATTCCCTTCCACACGTGTCCCGATACTTGGCATCAGTACACGGAGAGCATCGTCGACCGGTGGAGCGAAAAGATGTGCGCAGACAATACCAAAGCAGAATCCGATAAATTTCGGAATCTGCTTGACAATGCCTTTGCGGTAGCCTTGCAAAAGAGCCAGAGCCGCCACAAACAATGGTATTACGTGGTATATCACGCGCCTGTTCTTAAAATTTTTTTAACAGAAAAACTATCTTATTTTGCTCCGACGAGCATTGCCGTATCCTCGGCAATCATCATCTCCTCGTCGGTAGGAATCACTACAACGTGTATCTTGGAGTCTTTGCCGGAAATTTCTATCTCTTCACCACGCACCTTGTTCGCTTCCGGGTCAAACGTCACGCCCATGAAGGCGAGATTGCCGCATATCGCTTCGCGTGTACCAGTCTGGTTCTCTCCTACACCGCCTGTGAATACAATGATGTCCACACCGCCGAGCACCGCCGCATAAGCGCCGATATATTTCAGTATGCGGTATTCATACATATCCATTGCGAGTTTCGCACGCTCATCGCCGGCTTTGATTCCAGCTTCTATGTCACGCATGTCGTTGGATATTCCGGAAACACCCAGAACACCGCTTTCTTTGTTTATTATCTTCTGTAGCTCATCGGCGCCTATGCCACGTCTTTGCATAAGATAAACCAATGCTCCCGGGTCGATATCGCCTACCCGTGTACCCATCATCAGTCCCTCTGTAGGAGTCAGCCCCATCGATGTGTCGACACTTTTGCCGTCCTTTATTGCGGTGATGCTTCCTCCATTGCCGATGTGGCAGGTGATAATTCGCTGTTTCTCATATGGCAGTCCTAAGAATTCGCATGCGCGGCGCGATACATAGCGGTGGCTTGTACCGTGGAATCCGTAGCGGCGTATTCCGTAATTCTTGTAATCTTCGTATGGCAGTGCATACATATAAGCCTTTGCAGGCATGGTCTGATGAAAAGCCGTGTCGAATACTGCAACCTGAGGAGTATCCGGCATAAGATCCGACACTGCCTCTATACCGGTGACATTGGCAGGATTGTGGAGCGGTGCGACAGGATAGCATTCCTTTACCTTCTCGATTACTTCGGGAGTGATAATTACGGATTTGTTGAAATATTCCATGCCGTGTACCACACGGTGTCCTACTGCACCGATCTCGTCAAAGCTCCTGATAACACCGTTTTCAGGATCTGTCAGCACCTTCATAACCTGTTTGATAGCCTCTTTGTGGTCAGGCATATCAACGGTGATTGTCTCTTTTGAGCCGTCTTTGAGTCTGTATTTAAGAAAAGAGTCCGGCAGTCCTATTTTCTCTACACCCCCTTCGGCAAGCACAGCTTTTGTGTCGCTGTTGATTAATTTATATTTTACACTGCTGCTTCCGCAGTTCAATACCAATGTTTTCATATTGCTTGCCTCTTGTTTAAAGTTTTTTGTCACCGATTGCCTGATTGCAGGTGACAATTATAGTGTTGACGATATCATCTACTGTAGCACCGCGCGAAAGATCGTTGACAGGTGCGGCAAGACCCTGGAGAATGGGACCTACGGCACCGGCGCCGGCAAGACGCTGTACAAGCTTGTAGGCGATGTTGCCGGTCTCGAGCGAGGGGAAGACAAGAGTATTGGCATGACCCGCGACCGGACTTCCGGGAGCTTTCATTGTTCCGATGGCCGGAACGATAGATGCGTCGCTCTGTAGCTCTCCGTCCACTTTCAGTTCCGGATCAAGTTCATGGGCAAGTTTTGTAGCCTCGATAACTTTGTCTACCCGTTCGTGAGTGGCGCTGCCCTTTGTGGAGAAGCTGCATAGAGCCACTACAGGATCAAGACCTGCGATATTTTTTGTTGTGGCGGCTGTAGCGACTGCTATTTCAGCAAGCTCCTTGGCAGTAGGATCCGGAACTACCGCACAGTCTGCAAATACAAGCATATGGTTGTCTCCGAATGGCACATTCTCCGGAAGAAGCATGATAAACGCTCCACTTACGACCGAGATTCCCGGTTTTGTCTTGAGTACCTGGAATGCGGCTCTGAGCACGTGTGATGTGGGGCTTAAAGCGCCAGCCACCATCGCATCCGCATCACCGCGCTTGATGAGAAGACAGCCGAGATATAGAGGATTCTTCACAGTCTCGCGTGCCTCTTCAATACTTATGCCTTTCTTCTTGCGCAGCTCTGTAAAAAGCTTTGCATATGGTTCAGTTGTTGTCGTGTCTTCCGGGTCAATGAAGTTGGCCTTCTCAATATGCTGCAGACCAAACTCGAAAGCTTTGTCGACAACAGCCTGACGTTTGCCGATAAAAGTGACATCGGCGATCTTCTCGGCGATTATTTTGTTGGCGGCCTGAAGTGTCCTGGGCTCCAGTGATTCGGGGAGCACGAGGCGTTGCGGATGTTCCTGCGCCTTTTGTGTAAGTCTCTCAAATAATGTCATAGTATGATTCAAGTTTATTTTGATTAACAAAGTTACAAAGAAAATTTGTAAATTTGCCATGAAATTCACGTCACTTTGAATATGCGCATCTTTAAGCGATTATACCTCTTTATACTGAAGAGTTTTCTTCCGGTATTCGCAATGACATTTTTCATTGTGCTCTTTATCGTATTGATGCAGTTTCTGTGGCGTTTCATCGACGACCTTGTCGGCAAGGGACTTGGCATGGATGTGCTCGGCGAGTTGTTCTTCTATGCGGCGGTGACAATGGTGCCGATGGCTTTGCCTCTTGCTATCCTGCTTGCAAGTCTGATGACATTCGGAAATCTCGGAGAAAGGTCTGAGCTTACAGCCATAAAAGCTTCCGGAATCTCGCTTCTTAAGGTGATGAAGCCCCTGATTATTCTTGTAATGCTTATAGCTATCGGTGCATTTTTCTTCCAGAATGATATTCTTCCCAAGGCTCAGGTCAAGATGTATACACTCCTTTTCTCCATGAGACAGAAAAGCCCGGAGGTGGAGATTCCCGAGGATGTGTTCTATGATCAGATACCCGGCTACAGTCTTTTTGTAAAATCAAAAAACCGTGAGACGGGTGTTCTGTATAATACCATGATTTACGATGTCAGCAAGGGTGGTGATAACTCCACAATATTGCTTGCCGACTCTGCGCGTCTTGCGTTTACCAAGGATATGCGTTACCTCTATCTGCATCTTTTCACAGGAGAGGAGTTCGAGAATCTCCGTGAGCAGAGGAGTCTTGACCGGAATGTGCCGTTCAGACGCGAGACATTTTTCGACAAGGAGATCCTTATCCCGTTCGATGCGAATTTCAACCGTCTTGACGAGGGTGGGATGCGCAAACAATATGTCGGCAAGAATATTGCAGAACTACGTTCCACTATAGACTCCCTGAATGTACGCATCGACTCGATCGGCAGTGATTATGCATTCGATCTGAAGGCATCCGCGTTCAGAGGTCTTGATGCTCCGAATTTTTATGACCGGAATGAAGCTCAGGAAGAAGCCAGACGTAGGCGAGAGCTCAGCGTGGTCAATTTCCAGGATAATTTTCAGGTTGAAGAGGATGTAAACCGTGAGACGGATGCCGTGTCGGATGCTGACGGTAAAATGGCATATGAGAAAGAGAGAATAAAACCGCTGTCGTTCGATTCTCTGTTCAACGCTTTGAAGCCTGCCGAGCAGTCAGAGATATATGCAGATGCAAAGAACATCAATAAATCGCGCACGATGGAAATGGAATATAGAGCGCTCTCTATCTCGGAGGAGAAGCGGTCGATCCGACGTCATGGCATAGAGCTGATCAAGAAGTTCACTCTGTCTGTGGCGTGTATAATATTTTTCTTTATCGGTGCGCCTTTGGGAGCCATTATCCGTAAGGGTGGTCTCGGAACTCCTCTTGTAATATCCGTATTGCTCTTCCTTGTATATTATATTATTGACAACACCGGATACAAGATGGCTCGCGACGGTCATATAGCCGTCTGGTTCGGAATATGGCTTTCGACATTTATATTGTTGCCCTTGGGTGTATTTGTAACTTATAAGGCAATGAATGACTCGGCTGTGTTCAATAAGGATCTTTATCTTAATCTGGTCCGTAAGCTGTTGGGACTCGGAGAATCGCGCCATGTTCCTCTCAAAGAGGTTATTATCAATAATATCTCGGCAGAGAAGGGTGCCGGCATGCTTGCACGCAGTTACGCGCATGCCTCATATTGGCTCACACATAATCCCTTCCCTATCTCTTACAAGGAATATTGGAGCGGAGGATATGATGCGGAAGCGATATCCCGGATGGGAGAGGAACTGGACAGTACTGTGAATTATCTCTCTGATAGCCGTAATCTCAAACTTCTTGCTGCCATAGAGGATATTCCTGTAGTCAATAATTTATGGATTTATCATCCGGTGCCGGAGAGACTGAAATGGCTTCGTATATCGCTCGCAATCTTTTTCCCGGTAGGAGTACTGCTGTATCTTGCAGGACTCTTGTACGGGCGTGTACTGCACCGTCAGTTTATGAAAGTGCAGTCACAGACACTGACTGCTCTGTGCAGAATCTGAACAAATTTTTCCGGATGTTGTTATAACATCAGAAAGAAGATAGATTTTGTTCATTAAGTTTGGATTCCAAAAGTGGTTCGAAAGAACTGTTTGGTATAAAGCGGCCGCTCGTGAGAATGGTCGCTTTTTGTGAAGCAACAAAACCCAAACAAGTTTGGTTTTGTATTCGACTTTTCGTATTTTTGTAATATGAGAACAGAGAAAGAACTTGAGGGAGTTTCACTGTTGGGTAATCAGAATGTGAAATATCCTGTTGACTATAATCCCGGACTTCTTGAGACTTTCGAGAACAAACATCCGGAAAACGAATATGTTGTGACCTTTGACTGTCCTGAGTTTACAACCCTATGCCCAAAAACCGGTCAGCCTGATTTCGGTCATATCTATATTTCCTATATTCCATCTGAGAGGATGGTTGAGAGTAAAAGCCTGAAATTGTATCTCTTCAGTTTCAGGAATCATGGAGATTTTCATGAAGACTGCATAAATATCATCATGAAGGATCTTAAGAAGCTCATGAAGCCTAAATATATAGAGGTTAAGGGTATATTCATGCCCCGTGGTGGCATAAGCATCTATCCGTTCGCCAACTGGGGAGATGAGAATCACAAGGATCTAGAGAGGACACGCCGATGCGGGATCTTTTCCTCAAATACACGTGGATAATGCAGAAAGACAGTATATTGGTTTATTCAGGCGGAATGGATTCCACAACGCTCCTTCATCAGGAGAGGGAGAGGATAGCGCTTGCAGTCTCTTTTGATTATGGCTCCAACCACAACGCCCGTGAGATAGAATGCGCACGCTGGCAGTGTGCCCGGCTTGGGATAGAACATCTTGTCATACCTTTGAAATTCATGGGTGAGTATTTTGAAAGTTCATTGCTTTCAGGAGCCGACGCAATTCCCGAAGGACATTATGCCGATGAGAATATGAAATCAACAGTAGTTCCGTTCCGTAACGGTATAATGTTGGCGGTTGCCTGTGGACTCGCGGAGTCACGCGGGTTGAAGCATGTCATGCTTGCCAACCATGGTGGCGACCATGCCGTTTATCCCGATTGCCGCCCCGGATTTGTCAACGCCATGAGTCAGGCTATGAGCGAGGGTACTTATGAGCATATAGATATAATCGCACCGTTCACAAATATCAGCAAGAATGATATCGCCCTCATCGGTTTGAAACTGGGTGTGGACTATGACCATACCTACTCATGTTACAAAGGTGGAGAGGAGCCCTGTGGCAAATGCGGCACCTGTGTCGAGCGTCAGGAAGCTTTGGAATATGCACGCAGGAATCTGTAAACCTTGGTGAAGTCAGATCCAAACACTCTCTTACATAAATAAAAAGTCTTCCATATGGAAGACTTTTTATTTATGTAAGAATTTATCTTTCAAGGGATGTCAAGATATCTGTGCAATTGCACCGACAGCGTCCACTTGGGGTTTGCCAGCACTCTGCGTACAGTGCTCAGCCGGTTCTGACGGAACTGTTCTTCATCCGGCACATAACATGGCTGCAGATACATTATAGTGTCATCCTTTTTGCAGGGCAGATTGAAATAGGGTTCAAGATCCTGTCCTAAATCCACTACCTTGATCTCATTGGCATGTGCCACCCTGACAGCCGCAGATCCGGCTCCTTCGAATCCAGTTTTGGGACTTACTGTAACCCAATCAAGATTTGACGGCAGGGGATATGTGCCATTGGTTTCTATAGCTATCTTTTTACCAGTGGCGCGTTTCAGAAGATGAATGAAATCTTCGTCTATACTGAGCGCCGGTTCTCCGCCTGTGAGTACCACCCAGTCGGCTGAATAAAGGTTGATGGCGCGTATTATGGCGTCGTCATCCATATATATGCCATCCTCATGATTTGTATCGCAGAATGCGCATTTCAGGTTGCATCCGCTGAATCTTACGAATACGGATGGATACCCTTCGTGATGACCTTCCCCCTGCAGGGAATAGAAAATCTCGTTAATCTTCCTCATAAGCCGCGATATTTCCCTCGCTCTCCTGCACTTCACAGCGGAAACAGGTGGGTATTTCATCTACAATCCAACGGGCGATGTTCTCTGCCGTAGGATTGAACGGGAGCACGTCGTTGAGCACCTGATGGTCGAGCATGCCGTTGATACGGTTTTTTATATGGGTGAAGTCAGCCACCATGCCGTTTGCGTTCAGTTCGCGCGAACGGCATTCGATCGTGATTATCCAGTTGTGCCCGTGAAGATTCGCGCACTTGCTTCCGTAATCCAGTTCAAGACGGTGTGCGGCGCTGATCTCCAGACGTTTCTTTACGTAATACATTCAGATTATTTCTTTCCTTTTTTTGCGGGAGCCGTCTCGACGTTGTTTTCTTCGTCGGTGAGACTTGAATCGATCATGATTCTGCCGCAATACTCGCATACGATAATCTTCTTGTGCATCTTGATCTCAAGTTGACGCTGTGGCGGAATCTTGTTGAAGCAACCGCCGCATGCACCTCTTTGAACGCTTACTATACCCAGACCGTTGCGTGCATTCTTGCGGATGCGTTTGAAAGCGGCAAGCGTATAGTTGTCGATTTGCGTCTCGAGTTCATTGGCTTTCGCACGAATGGATTCTTCCTCCTGACGTGTTTCGGAGATTATCTCATCAAGCTCCTTGCGTTTCTGCTCGAGAATGTGCTCGTTGTCGGCAAGTTCCTCTTTGAACTTTTCGACGTCAGCGATTTTCAGATCTATCTTGGCTTGCGCATCGCGGATATTCTTCTCAGCGAGTTCTATTTCCAGACCCTCGAATTCCTTCTCTTTCTCCAGGAATGAGAATTCGCGGTTGTTACGCACATTGTTGATCTGTTCTTCGTATTTGGCAATCTTATCCTTGCGTATCGCTATATCGTCATGTTTCTGTTTGATGAGAGAACGCAGGGCGGCTATTTCCTCTTCGTGCTTTGCGATACGTGTCTGGAAACGTATTATCTCATCTTCACGATCTTTTACCTCATTCGGGAGTTCACCGCGGAGAGTTTTGATACGATCGATTTCCGAAAGATAAGTCTGTAGCTGGTACAAGGCTTTCAGACGATCCTCAACGCTGCGCTCTTTCTCTTGTCTTTTTTCAGTAGCCATATTTTGTAATGTTATATTATTCTTGTAATAAATCTAAAACAGTTAAATAATTGATATCGGATTTTTTTCGGACTCGGCGAAATATAACGGCAATTCCGGATATCTGTCCCGTATTATACGGGAGAATATCTGTCTGGCACAGAGTTCGCTTTCGAAATGCCCTATGTCGGCGACAAGTATGTCGTGGCTGTAATTTGCAAAATCGTGATACTTCACATCGCCGGTCACAATTGCATCCGCACCCTGTCTGACAGCTTCCCCGATAAGGTCTGCACCTGCGCCTCCGCATAATGCAGCTCTCTTTATGACGAGTCTGGATGTCTGGTCGGAATATCTTACAGCCTTGACATTGAAAGAGTCCTTCACCTTACGCAGAAACTCCATTTTGGGTGTAGGGTGTATATTGCCTATGACTCCCAGTCCGGTTTTACCGGTTTCATCTTTTGGGACGAGAACTTGTGTCTCGTGCAGCCCGAGAATATGTGCCATCTCATGACTCACCCCATTCCAAGCGCTGTCAAGGTTTGTATGTGCCGAATAGAGTGCTATGCCGTGGCGTATCGCTTCGATGACGATGCGCTGTATGTAATTCCGTCCGGTTATCTGCTTCAGCCCGTGAAAAAGAAGGGGATGATGACTTACGATCATATTGCATTCCTTCTCTATCGCCTCCTGCAATATCTCCTCTGTAAAATCGAGGCATAGCAATAAAGCGCTTACGGGCATTTCCGGATCCCCGGTCTGAAGTCCGGCGTTGTCGTAACTTTCCTGAAGCGACAGAGGTGCGAAATCCTCAATTGTCGAGGCTATCTCCTTTACTCGAATCGCTTTCTTGCGTCTCAGAGATTCTACTATGTCGAGTGCGTTTACCAATTATTCTTCTAAATCCAGTTTTAATTTCAGTTCTTCAAGCTGTGTCTGATCGATGGGAGAGGGAGATTCGTTCATGACATCGCGTCCTGAATTGTTTTTCGGGAACGCTATTACGTCGCGAATTGTGTCGAGTCCGGCAAGAATTGACACGAATCTGTCAAATCCGAGTGCGAGTCCGCCGTGAGGAGGCGCGCCGTACTTGAAGGCATTCATCAGGAAGCCGAACTGTTCCTTGGCGCGTTCGGGTGTGAAACCGAGAAGTTCAAACATCTCGTCCTGAAGTTCGGCATCGTGGATACGGATTGATCCTCCGCCAAGTTCTGTGCCGTTGACAACAATATCGTATGCTGTGGCACGTACCTTGCCTGTCTCTGTACGAAGCATCGGTATATCTTCCGGATTAGGCGATGTAAAGGGATGGTGCATGGCATAATAACGCTGAGTCTCGTCATCCCACTCGAAGAGGGGGAAATCCACAACCCACAGTGGCGCGAAAACATTTTTGTCACGAAGTCCGAGACGGTTGCCGAGTTCGAGACGAAGTTCGCAAAGCTGTTTGCGTGTCTTCATCGCATCTCCGGTCATTATCAGCAAAAGATCTCCGGGCTGTGCACCGGCTTTCTCTCCCCATGAGCGGAGCTGCTCCTCTGTATAGAATTTGCCGACAGAGCTCTTGATGGATCCGTCAGCTTCGAATTTCACATTTATAAGACCTTTGGCGCCGACTTGCGGACGTTTTACAAACTCCGTAAGTTCGTCTATCTGTTTGCGAGAATAGCCGGCACATCCTTTTGCAACAATTCCCACTGTTATCTCCGCGTCATCGACTACGCTGAAACCGTGTCCTTTGGCGAGGTCGGTGAGGTCTGTAAACTCCATGCCGAAACGGATATCCGGTTTGTCGGAACCGTAACGCTCCATGGCGTCCTGCCATGTGATCCGGGGGAATGGCTCATTGAAGTCTATCCCCTTGACATATTTGAATATATGTTTCACAAGACCTTCGAACATCTGTATCACATCCTCCTGCTCTACATAGCTCATCTCACAGTCTATCTGTGTGAACTCCGGCTGGCGGTCGGCACGAAGATCCTCATCGCGGAAACATTTGGCGATCTGGAAATAGCGGTCATAGCCACTCACCATCAGCAACTGCTTGAACAGCTGGGGGCTTTGAGGAAGGGCATAGAACTCGCCGGGATTCATACGCGATGGAACCACGAAGTCGCGTGCGCCCTCCGGAGTTGACTTCACGAGTATAGGTGTCTCTATCTCGAGAAAGCCTTGCGCATCGAGATAACGGCGTATCTCGAATGCCATCTTGTGACGAAGTTCGAGATTCTTGCGCACGCATGGGCGGCGAAGGTCAAGATAACGGTATTTCATGCGGAGATCATCACCTCCGTCGGTATTGTCTTCGATTGTGAAGGGAGGTATCTCGGAGCGGTTGAGCACAGTTAGAGTCTCTGCTATAAGCTCGATATCGCCTGTGGGTATATTCGCGTTTTTTGAGGAACGTTCAGCGACTTTGCCGGTAATCTGAACAACGAACTCGCGACCCAGACCGTTTGCTGCATCGGTAAGCTCCCGATTGATCTCATTATTGAACACCACCTGTGTGATTCCGTAACGGTCGCGGATGTCAACGAAGGTCATGCCTCCCATTTTACGGGTGCGCTGCACCCATCCGGCTATAGTGACAGTCTTGCCGGCATCGGAGAGCCTGAGCTCTCCGCAAGTTTTGTTTCTATACATTTGGCCAAATGATAAATTCTAACAGGTGTGATAAGACACCTTCAATTCAACTTGCAAAATTAACAAAAAAAGATTGCAAAGTCAATACCATCCGTAAAAAGTGTATATATCCTTCACGGCTCTTTGCCATTATAAAGCGGGCAGTATCTTTGGGTCGTGTCTTTACGTATCGAATTGTACCCGATGGTTGGGAGGGGAGTTTGTCCTCAAACTCCCGATTAGACTTGGTATAACTACGCTGTGTTTTGGCGGTCGGGGACAAACCGCCCTCCCAACCGCCGGGTAACGGCATTGTCAGTAAAAGAATTCTGTAATGAATTACACTGTCTCTATTGTGTTCAATAAATGATATGTGTGTAAAAGAGGATGTTGAATGGACGACTATTTATTTGCTGAGGTAAGAGATAGTGCCGAGGATAAGAGGACACGGGGTGCTGTTCTCCTTAACCATGAAGATAAAGGGTCGGTTCACGTTGAATATCATTCCATCAGGCGCCATCTCAGCGTCGGCGGCATCAAGGCCAGAATATACAACACTTGCCACTTCGCATCCATCCTCGTTAATGCTGAAAGATATCGATTCTTTCAGATTATTCATGCATGATTCATTCGCGTATTGATTAGTAGTGGTTTCAAACATATTCAACTTGCCTATGTTTGTAAACATCTTTCTGATTCCACATTCTTCATAAGCCGCTTTCAAATCGGTTGACCGCTCTATGCTGAATTTCGGCATGCTTATGTGCACGAGTGATTCCTCTTTACCGTTATAAAATCTTCTGAAATTTCTTTCGGTAAGATGCTTTGTGCATTCCTCCAACGATACTCCTTCATCTGGAAGAACTACAATGAGACTGTAAGCCTTATTGCCCATCGGCATCTTGACTGCGGAATATCCTTCATCTTTGATAGCCCGCAATTCCATGTCGGCTTTCATCATGTCTACCTCATTGCTGCTTCCGTCCTCATTTGTGAATGTTTCCTTTTTAGTCTTGGTTCTGTCAAATGGAGTTACCCATTTCCCTTTGAAATAGAGCGCAGAGACCTCAAACATTTTGGTTTTATCTGTCAGCGTCTCTCTGAGAATATAAGGGATACGCGAGTTTGTATTTTTGGATACCCAGTCATTAATGGCGTCTCTGGAACTCTCAGTATTCAGACGGTAATTATTGAATATTTCAACGTTATAATTCTCTTTCAGAATGTTGCTGAAGCTACTCTTTAAGGTCAGATCTTTATTGTTGTCAATCCAAAGTGCTGTTGCATTCATATAATCGGATATTGGATCCAAAGTCTTTAATGCATTGCATACATTAAAGACATATGCATTATAATCCGTGATATTTATATCATAATCAAATGCCGAGATCAATTCTTGTTGTGTCTCACCTTTTGTCCCGTTTAGAAAGATTCCATTATTGATCATGATATTAAGAGGAGATATGACGTTGTTCCCCTTATCCAGCTTGTTTAATTCATTAAGCAGCTTAATAGAGAAATCATAGTTCGCATATCCTGCCATAAATTCATTTTCTGACAATTGTATTGATTTAGCCGGCTCGATAAGTTGGGGCTCATCGGAATGACATGAAGATATGGTCAGTGCTATAAAAGCGATAAGAGATGATTTTAAAAAGAGATTCATATTAGAGATTGTTAAGAGTGTGTATAGTTGTAGTCGTGATGTAAATCAATGGTTCGATAAAGTGTATATCATTCATATTGAGTGTTATCTCATACCGTCGATAATGATGTCTGCTCTATAATTTACAAATTGGTTCATTGAGTCGCTTAAATCATCCATATACCATCCGTCTCTAAGACCACCGTTGCCCCAATTCATATGATAATACGGAGTACCATAGTCGTACCAAATAATTTTGTTATTTCCTTCGATTTCAACATAACATATTTCATTTGGACGATAAGGGCTATATCCTAAACCGAATAATTTATATTCGACATAGTCTTGACTAAAACTATATCCATCGCATACCCATGCATGTCCGTTGGCTTTTCCATGTTCGACTCCACTTTGAAATACCGGTCGTTTTTTTCTGAGAGAACCCTGAACTAAGGCTGAATTATGGTTTTTTATGGAACATTGATAACCATATTGTGTCAATACGTTATAAGCATCCTGTATCGATGATGCCCCATCTTCTGTTGTATTTAAATTTGCTCTTAGTTGATATAGAAAATTGGTAGCTGTTGATGTAACTTGAGTATTATGCATTTCGCTCCAATTAAAATATAACGGATACTCAAAAAATTTCATTATTTGACCTACTGCAATTGTTGTGCATCCCATTTTTTTAGAATATATAGAATCATCCCAATCTTGATCCCACCGGGTCTTTAACAATACCCCGGTAGACTCGTAACTGCCTTCTTCATATATTCCGACCATAGCAGTATTTTCCCATTCGTACTTTGAGCCTCCAAACAGATCGTCAAATTCGGCTTCCGCTCGTGTGCAATATGAAGCATATTCTTCCGGTGTAAATAAATTCTGACATTCGGTTAATTTATATAGTTGCCCCGAACATGGATCCCACCACATTTCTTCAAGACCTGAGAGAGCTTCCTCATATGCGGCATCATCAAAATCATTTATTCCCGCTCTTGTAAAAACAGGCATTTCAAGTTCTTCAAATTTGCTCCATTCATGCGCAATGTGTTCTTTCTTTTTTTGAACGGTATCAAGATCGATTTTGTTAATACGGTCAATCATACCATTGATTAAGAATTCCTCTCCATTTATTTTGTTTTTGTGAGTGTATGTGCCATGATCAATATAGGCAAGAATAGGAAAATATTTTTTTGTTGCAGAAACCAAAACATATCCGTCAAAGAAATTCACCGCATATATTTTCACTTCACCGTTTTTGTCTCTGATTGGAACGATACTGATTGCATCGGAATATTCAGCTCGTGTTTTGTCTTTAGACTGAAATAGTTCTGCTACGATTGCCGCATCCGATTTTGATAGATTTGTGATCTCTTTGGGAATCCTTTTTTGTAAAACTCTATGAGGATGGTTTGGAGTTTTGTTTTCTAAGAGATCGTCTTGATTCTGATTACAGCTTGAATAGCAAGCAAGAGTGATTGCCATCATAATCACAGATACAAAAAGTTTAAATAGCTTCTTCATGATTTTTTGTTTTAGGTTAAACATATTCTCTTGCTGGCTAATTTACAAATTTTAATGAATAATGTCAAGTAAAGAATTATGTTATATAACATAATTCTGCATTTATTTTTAATTATTGTTGTCCGGTAATAGAAAAATTATTTTTTTCTGCAGGATGGAGAATATGAATCAGATGGATGGAAATTCGAACAACGCGATTGGGAATGTTAATTTTCCATTGTAAGGCGAGTAATATTTGAGAGTTGTGTATTTACTTATTGGGCTGTACCCGATGGTTGGGAGGGGAGTTTGTCCTCAAACTCCAGATTAGACTTGGTATAACTACGCTGCGGTTTGGCGGTCGGGGACAAACCGCCCTCCCAACCGTCGGGTAAGGAATTGCGGTTAAACGGAACGGTTGGAAACAATGGCTACGTACTTTTATGGGGCATAGTAAAAGCCCGCAGGCTTTAGGCTTGCGGGCTTTATATTCAAGTTTTAATCTCGTAGATTATTAATTTTTTGGTTTGTAAACTTTGATGTTATCCAGGAACCAGCGTTTCTTAGCGCCTGTTACTGTAGTCTGCGGGTAATCGGGATCTGCATTACGTAATGCTATACGTGAATCCTTGTTGATTTTTACACCTTCAAGCAGCATGTCTACTGTTATCCATTCATAAGGTGTCTTTGCACCTGAATCCTTATCGTCTTCTTTTACGAAACCATCCTCTTTTGGTGCCATATCAACCGGGAAGACAGTTGTTTTTCCATCAGTAGTTACTTCTACGCAAATCTCAGTCTGATCCCAGACAGCTTTTCCTCCGTCTGTCATAGGAGTCCAGTCAAATTTAAGTTTGACACCTTCTATTCCGTCTCCTGCTTCAGGCATCTTCGGCAACTCAAGTTTAGCAGTATAAGTTGTTACTGCCATCTTAATATAGTTTCTTGCGCAACCAACAGATGATTTAGCTTGAGAAGTATTGGTAGAGTACATATTGTATCCTCTCTTGATAAGAAGATCCCAAATTGATTCTCCGTCAGGATTCTTCAATGTTGTTGATTTCGGGTTATAAGCACCTGAATACATCATGTCGCCTACGTTGTCGGATACCTTTTTACCACCACTTTCGTAAGTAAGAATATTAGTTTCAAGGAACCATTCGAAATCATCTTGAAAGAGGATCGTCTCATTAAGACCGAGGTCTGAGATTGAAGTAGCGATAATTTTTACAACCGGTGATGCAGTACCTGCATACAAACCTGTTACCTCAAGTTGATGACCTTTAAGTTTGTTAAGATCATATGCTTTGTCAGCATCTGTAATCTGAACATTAAATGTTTGGTCAGCTACTTTTAGAATCTCACCGTCATATGCACCTGTGGCTTTAACGATAGTTTGTGTATCAGATTTGTACGTGTCAAGTTTTGAAGTGATATCCTCTGCTGTAAATGTAGGCATTGTGCCTGCTCCCTGATCTGTGACACTCTCGCATACGAGATAGGGGAATCCGTCAGAGTCGAATTTGGATCCCATTACCTCGACTTTCTTGCCGTTCTCGACATCTGCCTGAGTCAAATAAACGAGTTGTGTGCCGTCTGTCGCAACCATGCCTTTAGCTGTATTGGAATATACTGTCAAACCGCTAAGCAATGCCGCGTCATCATCCTCAAGAGCGGTAAGTTCACTGATGGTTATAGGAGTGAGGTCACGGTATTTGTTTCCTGCCTGTGTTACAAGAACATCAAATGCACTCAATGACTTTTCGCCCATGAATTTGAGTGTAAACTTACGTGGCCGGTCAGGGGCATTTTCGCGCATATTTTCTGCGACATCTACAATAACCTCTGTTCTACCGCATGCGCCTGAAGATGGAGTTACTGTAATCCAATTTGGGGTGTCGACATGCCAATCACCGTCAGATGTGATATCCAAAGATACCGGAATCGTACCCGAAGCGGGAACTTGGATAGAGTGAGTGCTGGCAATCACTGCGTTTGCTACTCCGCTTTCCTCATCTTTACATGATGAGAGAGAGAGCCCGCAAAGCAAGCCAACAGCCATTAAAAGTGATAATATTCTATTTTTCATTTCTAATATGCATTAATTGTTTCTGGTTATATCGTCCCAACCGGGATTCTGAGTAAGATTGGGGTTCAACTGCAGATCATCCATTGGGATAGGATAGAAATAGTCGCGGTTCTCATCGAATGTACCTTGTACCTGCGAATTGTGCATGTCGATGTAACCTTTGGTCTTTTCGCTGAGTTTGATCTCTTTGCCGATCTCGTATGCGACAACACCCTTGGCAACGTTGGGCTTGGCTGTTCCCTCTGCATAGAAGACTATATCTGCTTTACCGTCACCTGTTACATCAAGTTCACAAGGACCGGGGATGTACATACCGTAAAGATTCTGACTCCAGGTCTTGCCTGATTTCCATCTTACGAGGTCTGCCCAACGACGATTCTCCATTGCCATCTCAATGCTTCTTTCACGACGGATTTCAAGCACATCACCCTGCTGGGCTCCTGCTTTCTCAGAGTTAAAGTAGCCGTATTGGGGATCTGTAAGATACGGGTCAACTGTGTTGCCGACAGTCATGTTTGGCATGCCTGCACGTTTTCTGATAAGGTTGATTGACTTGTCGAGGTCTGCCTGTGTGAGCTGACCGAGTTCAGCCTTAGCTTCTGCATAGTTGAGGAGACATTCAGCGTAGCGGTATACCGGAACATCGTTGATTGAACGGTCTGTGCGATCTACGTCGTAGTCGCCTACAAATGACTGCATTACGAATTTAACAGGCTGGTAACCTGTGAAACTTACACCAAGATCGGCGCCGAGTACTTCTGTTCCACCGATTCGTTTGTAACCGGGACAACGCATTGTCTGAGCCAGACGAGGATCCCTGTTTGCCATCTCCTTGTCGAATGTCATTGTCTGCCAGCCGGGGATATCTGTGAAGCGTGTGCCGTCTTTCATCAAGTAGCTGCAGACAAACTTGCGATTGAACTGGGGACCCGAAGAGTTGGCACCGATGCTCCACCAGTTGATGTTGTGAGTCTTGGCAGGTTCCTGATTATAGAGCACACCTAAGATTACCTCGTCTTTCTGCAGAGAGAGGGAAGCGAAGAGGTCGCGATAGTCCTGCTCAGGTTTATTGGTAGAGTAGAGCTTGAATTTTCCGTACTCACCGCTCATTAGTTTCTCACAAGCATCAATGGCCTGATTAAGATAATACTCGTAATTATGACCTTCATATTGCTCACCTGATACACTCGTGCCACCTTGTGAGAGGTCGAGATCGTGATATTTACGGAATGTCCCCTCAAAAAGACAGAAGTTTGATTTGAGCATCAATGCCGCCGCTTGGGTCACATAGTAGGGACCTTCATTCGAGGGCAGATATTTAATTGCGTAGTCGATATCCTCAAGCATTTTTTTCATGATGAATTCGCGTGAATCGCGTGGATTCAAAAGTGCCGCATCATCAGAACCAAGCTGACGGTCGATCCATGGAACATCACCGAAGCGTTTTACTTTAGTGAAGTAGAATTCTGCACGGAAGTAGCGCGCCAAAGCCGTGTATTTCTGAAGAGCAGCCTGATCACTACAGTTCTTAGGCGCCACCTCAAGAAGTGTATTGATGTTGCGGAGCACAGTCCAGGTCCATCCGCCGCCACTCTGTGGAGTTGTACGTGCAGTACCCATTTTCAACAATTCACTGATATTACGGTTGAATCTATTGTCTTCTTGGGTTTCCCATGGTACATCATTATAGAAGTTGTAATACCACCTGTTGGAGAATAGCTCCATATCAGTAGCAGAGGCGAAGTAGTGATCGAGATCCTGCTTGTCAAGTGGTTTTTTGTTGAGTTCATCTTGACAAGAAGTGAAACCCACCAATGCCAAAGCGGCTATATATAAGAATTTTTTCATTTTGAGTTTCATTAAACGTTAGAATTGAACATCGAGACCGAACATGAATGTTTTTGGCCAAGGATAAAATGCCATACTCCACATATTATTATCTGTATTGTGGTTGAATACAGCTTCAGGATCCACATATTTCATATGTTTTTTTGTCGGAGACCAATAGCATAGGTTCTCAGCTGTAAAGTAGAGACGAACCTTGTCAATCCGAACTTTCTGAGTCCATTTCTTCGGGAATGTGTAACCTACTGTCAAGTTCTTGAAGCGGAGATAGCGTAGATTCTGGATATAACGGTCGTTGGTAAAACTCAAGGTACCGCTGGAAGCGCTATAAACAGATGGACGGGGGAAGTAAGCGTCCGGATTGTCGGGAGTCCAATATGAATCCTTGAAGTCATCCATCAGGAATGAAACCTGATAGTAAGATGAGAATGAACCCCAGAACTGACCAAGACCGGGACAAGGATAATAGTGGTGGTTACCTGTACCCTGGAATGTAGCGCTTGCGTCAACTCCACAATAGCTGAAACCTGCACGGAAACCATACTGTAGACGAGCCAGAGAGTTACCAAGTTTCACGAGGTCTCCGTGATCGTCAAGTGTGTTTTTGCCATTGTCAATCTTATTATTTCCATCCAGATCAAGATAAATCAGGTCACCGGCCTGCCATCCGTTGATGATACGTTTTGTAACTTTTGAGAGGTCAACCTTTTGTGCATATGCCTGAGCTTCCTCTGTTGTCTGGAAGATTCCGCCGAGTTTATAACCCCAGATTTCACCGAATTCCTGACCAACATAGTGGTCGGACAGAAGCTTGGATTTATTATCGAACTTGGTTATGTGTGAACGATAGTCAGAGATATTGAAACCTACGTTGTAAGTGAATTTCTTATTAAAAAGGGTGAATGCGTCGTTCCACTCGATAGAGAACTCATAACCTTTTGTACGTAGATCAGCAGCATTCATATTAGGCTCGTTTGCACCATATACAGATGGAAGCTGCATACCTGTGGTAAGCATACCCTTTGTGTCACGGATATATAGATCGACAGTAGCGTTCAAGCGGTTGTTGAAGAAACCGAGGTCGAAACCGAGATCCCACTGATTGGCTTTCTCCCAAGTCATGTCAGTTGCAACAGGCTTTCCTGCTGTAGAATACTTGGTGTATGACTTGTCATCGAAAAGCCAATAACCATTGTCCTTGGATCCCATTGTATTGATTGAGATCTGACGGAGGAATGTATAATAGCTTGATACGTTCTGGTTACCGAGTGAACCGTAAGATGCACGGATCTTACCGTTTGTCCACCAAGGATTCAGACCCTCGAAGAATTTCTCCTCAGAGAAACGCCATCCGATTGACCCTGATGGGAAGAAACCCCAACGATGACCTTTTGCAAAACGTGATGTACCGTCATAACGGCCTGAAAGCTCGATCAGGTACTTGCCCATGTAATCGTAGTTGATACGTCCGAAGATACCCATGATGGAGTATTCATTCTGTCCACCGGTGATCTTGGCTCCATCCATAGTAGGAGCAAGACCTATATCATTGAGCTCTGGAATACCGATGTTCATAACGTAGGAAGAAAGAGCCTTGTATGTTCGGCTTTCCCAGTTGTAACCGGCTACTACATTCAAGTTATGTTTGTCTGCAAATGTATCTTTGTATGTTGCAAGTGCGTTGACTGAGTAATAGTTGTAAGTGTTTACAGTCTCCTTCATATCATCTTGACCCATACCTGTGATATAATAACCCATATCTGCATCAGGTCTATCACGGTAAGGTATGCTGTTTGAACGGGTCATGTTGCGGTTCTGAAGGAAACGGTATGTGAAGTCTCCTGTAAGAGTGAGCTGTTTGATAGGCGTTATGTTCAGACGACTCATTGTCTGGAAGTCTGTCTTATACTGTGAACCGGGGTGAAGACCCTGATCCATCACTACATAACGACCGTTGGTCGGTTTGTAGCTTGAATATATATTGCTATAGATATAGGAACCGTCAGGGTTGTGAGTCGGGAAGTTGGATATAGCACCTTGATTAGAGTATGCTACGGTGTTCTCCATCGTACCGTCACCCTGATATGTATATTTGCTGCCGTAGATTGAGGTGTTGTTCTCGAAAGTCGCCCACTTGTTGATTGTGAAATCGAGTTTTGAACGGAAGTTGTAACTGTTGAACATATCGGTGTTCGGTTTTGCCAATCCATCTTCATGTTTCAACGCTCCTGATACGAAGTAACGAACTGTTTTGTTACCGCCTGAAAGTGAGATATTGTGTTGGGTGGCAAAACGGTTATCATTGTACAATTCATGCCACCAGTCGGTGTTTCCATAGTACTTCCAGATTTTCTTGCCTTTAGAATCTGTAGACTCAACAGTCCACGGACGATCGGGATGCTCTGTCTTGTCGTTTACACGAAGAAGAAGTTCAGCCCAGTCGCTTTCTCCCCAATAAGAGCTTGAGAAGTAAGGTGAACCTGTAGACTGCATAGAGAAGTCGTCAATCACCTTGAGGTGCCAGTAACCGCGGTGCTCATAGTCCGTAGTTGTTGTAGGAGCAACCCAGCCGAAGCGCCCGTTATAGCGTACGGTTGCTTTGCCATCGGTTTCGGTACCACGCTTTGTCGTTACGAGGATCACACCGAATGCGGCGCGTGCACCGTAGATAGCCGCTGCGGATGCATCCTTGATTACAGAGATCTGGGCGACATCGTTGGGGTCAACTGAATTGATGTCACCGACAGCGCCATCTATAAGCACAAGGGGACCAGCTGAGTTGATTGATGTTGTACCACGAATGTTGAGGTCGGCAGTTGCGCCCGGCTTACCGGAGTTTGTAGATACGTTCAGACCGGCTACAGAACCCTGAAGCATTGATGATACATTGTTTACAGGACGTCCTTCGAGGCTTTTTCCTTCGATTGCGGCTACCGCACCGGTAAGGTTTACTTTCTTCTGTGTACCGTAACCGACAACCACAGTCTCCTCGAGAGTCTGAGAGTCCTCTTTCATTTTTACGTTAACTACTGACTGGTTGGCAGCTACTTTGACGATCTCTGTCTGATAGCCTATAAGCGCGATCTTAAGACTTGCTTCTCCATCCGGAACCTGGAGAGAGAACTTGCCGTCGATATCGGCCATGCAACCTGTACGGGAGTTCTGGAGCAGGATGCTCGCGCCGACCAACGGTTCACCGTTGAGGTCGGTTACTGTACCCGTGACCTGTCGGGATGCGGCCCATACCGGAAATCCGGTGAGAAGCACCGCCAACATTAGAATTAGTCTTCTGACTTGTTTCATAAGTTAGGTGTTAGTTATTATTGATATTTGTTTTGTTGCCGAAAGTTGTTAACAACTTATTAAGAAAATAAGCCCCGGGGCTTATTTTCTTAATAATATTTATCTTATGATGCTATTTCACTTTGTACTGGTCAAGATTAAACGCGTAAGGACGCTGGATCTCCTGAGTGTATACGTTGCCGAATTTGTCAGTGGTTGTAACCACGATATCCGTGTCGGCATCAGGACATTGTACAGTGAAGAAGTGGAACCGCTGTGAAGTTCCGGTTCCCGGAACGGAGGTAAGGGCGTCTCTGTCCCAATATTGGATTGTCATGGCAAGGATAGACAGCGGGTCATAAGCGCGGTAAGGTGTTGTCGCGAGGACTGCTCCCGATTTTGTCTTGACTTCTATCTTGCAGCTTGAGTTCCAGTTCCATACGTTGATGAGGACTTTGTTCTTCATCTTTCCTTCCGAATAAGGATCCACATAACGTGTCTTGAAGGTCTTGATCACATTGGCGTCTTTAAGATTCTTGAACTCTGAGAGAGCATATGTGAAGTCTACGTTGTTCATGTCATAGACACGGAACTGCTCAGCCTCGGAGCGCTGTGTCCCTTTATAAGACCATTTGACATCCTTCCCTTTGAAGTCGAAGATAGCGTAACCTGCCGGTGTTCCGTCCGTGCAGACATGGTTGCCGGGTGAGTAGTTGCCGGAATACCACCAGTCGGCGCATACTGCCGGAATATTGTGCTCATATACATTGCTGTAGCTGTTGCCTGCGTCTCCGGGAAGCACTGTGTGCTGCTGATGGAGGTGGGCGTTTACGAAGTGTACCTCACGGTTGCCGAACAATGAAATAAGTGCCGCGTAATCCCTTCCGGATCTGAGGTTATATGCGTTGAAGGTCGATGTGTTGTAAGAGAAGATTGAGCCGTGGGTCATCACGTATACAGGTGTGTCGTCAGACACGTGCTTGAGGTCTTCCTGAATCCAGCTTTTCTGTCCGCCGTATACCGTTTCCGAGTAGGGACGGTCCTTGACTCCATCATATGCGCTACAGTCGATATTGTCCAATACAATAAAGTGGATTT
Organism: uncultured Muribaculaceae bacterium; assembly: GCA_910579845.1. Taxonomy (GTDB): domain Bacteria; phylum Bacteroidota; class Bacteroidia; order Bacteroidales; family Muribaculaceae; genus Lepagella. Next base: position 125,216 of record CAJTWL010000003.1, read on the forward strand.
TGCCGATATTGAATGAGTACCATGCGGGCGCTATGTTCATCTGGAATGGGGTAGTGGCATCGAAGTTGCTTGCGATCGATTTAGGATCGTGGTCATGGTTGCCTATTGTCTGGTATACGGTGAGATTCTTTATGTTCTCGTTGATAGTGTTTACATACTGGGGCAGCTGATAGCCGTTTTTCCAATAACTGTCCCAGGTCATGTCTCCGAGGGTGATTCCGTAGATCTTTTCACCTGCATGTGAGTTCTTATAGGATGTCACATCGGCAGTGAATTTTTTATACTGACCGATATCTCCTGTTCTTTGGGCAAGGTGCATGTCACCAAAATAGAGGATCTTGAAGTTGTCCTGGTTGTCCACTTTCTTCACTGTGAAAGAGTGGTTCTCGGCTACGTTGTCGGCAAGTATGAGATTTTTGTAGATTGCCGGGAATACGCCGTTTGTCTCAGGTTCGTAGCCGGACGGAACGGAGTAGAACACCACTTTCTGTTTCTTTTCCGATTTCAGCTGATATTCTCCTTTGTCGTTGGTAGTAGTTGTTATTGCGCCATCGCTGACAACCACACCCGGAACAGGTGTGCCGTCGGTGGTCTTGATTGTTCCGTAGACGGTTGTGCCTTCTTCGATGTTTATAACCTCCTCGACAACATTGATGATTACAGTTCCGATAAGCTGACGGTTGGCGCCATGCTTGATATAGAACTTGTAGGTCGCGGACTTAAGTCCAGCCGGAACAGTGAATGTAAATGATTTTTCATCTGCGGCAGTTATCGGACAGATGATGAATTGTCCATTAAGCTCAAGGTATACGTTGTCACCTTCGCTTACTCCGCCTTCTTGTGTCAGAGTCACCGGTTGACCTTTGACTATGTCGAGTGATCCCGGCAGGGTAACTTTGATTTCGGTGTTGTCTGGTGTCGGATCCGTTTTAGGATCATCTTTACAACTGATACATGCCACAGAGAGGAACAGTATCAACGCAAACGATTGCAAGAAAAATTTAAATTTTTTGTCCATGATATATAATTAGTTGTTAATTTCAAGGTTAAAGCATGTCCTGAATAAAGTATGGAATTGCAGGTGAAATTAATATCAAATGTCGAAAAATACAAACAAACTTAAAAAAAACTTAACGATACCGTAAATTTTTAACACAAAGTGAAATATAATGAACGCGGCACGCCGAGCGTGCCGCGTTCATTATATGCGCAGTGCGCAATTAGTTAAGGTCTTTAGGGTCCTTAAGGACTATAGGGACTCTAAGGTCATTAAGGTCATTAAAGTCCTTAAAGACTCTGTTTAATTATGATTTTACTTTCTCAATTGCGCTTGGCGTATGACAGGATTGTGGGACTTTCGATGTCTACACCATATTTCTTTCCGAATTTAAGTATTGCCCGTGCGAGTTTAGGTTTCAGATCTTCGGGGCAATATCGGAAGTATGCTTCGGCGGCACGTACATGTGTGGCATCGGGCATGGGATATTCTCTTCTCTCCGGAAGACCGTAAAGGTCGGAAGGTAATTCTTTTCTTTCCTCAGTATTCAATATGTCGCTCATAGTAATAAATTTGTATTTTTAACAGACTTATTACTTATAACCATATTATGTGGAAGTAAGTTCAGAAAAAAAGTAAATACAAGTTCTGTTTCTTAGGCACAGGGAAATCAGCAGGTGGTTTCAAGCAGTTCTGCCGATGGTGAGGGAGTCAGTGTGACGCCTGATGCGGACGCGGGTATAAGGATGGTGTCGCCGGTGCCGAGAGTGCGTGTTTCTCCGTCGCATTCAACGGAAACGGTGCCCTCGGTGACCAAAAGGATTACGAATGAATCAAGAGATGAATAATCCCGTGTCAGTTGCTTGTCGGCATTTATGATATTGGTAATGAAGTATTCGGAAGTGGTTAGATTCCTGATGCCGTCGTCTATGACTTCGGCATTTATTTTTTCGTTGTGAATACGGCTGAAATTGATCGCTTCCTTTGCAAGACTGGTGTGCAGTTCGCGTTCATTTCCGAATTTGTCCTTTCGGTGGTAGTCGTACATGCGGTAAGTGGCGTCTGACGACTGCTGCACCTCTACGATAAAGGCTCCCTTTCCGATGGTATGCACATTTCCTGCCGGGATAAAGAATGCATCTCCCTTTTTGATTTCGATGAAGTTGAGGCTATTCTCTATTTTGCCGCTGTTCACAAGCTCCTCATATCTTTCAGGGTCTACAGGTGATTTGAAACCGTTTGCAAGACGAGTGCCCGGGAGAGCGTCGACAACATACCACATTTCGTTTTTACCGTTAGGCATTCCATATCTTCGAGCCAGGTTGTCGTCCGGGTGAACCTGTACGGAAAGATCATCATGCGCATCTATGAATTTGACAAGCAATGGAAATTCGTTACCGTATTTGGCAAAATTCTTCTTCCCGACAAGCGCGGATCCGTACTTGTCGATAAGCCGGGATATGGACAGTCCCTTATCTATGCCGTCTGTGACAACGGATTCGCTGCCTTCGACAGAGGATATGCACCAGCATTCGCCTATCTGTTCCTCCCCGGATGGGATTCCAAGATAAGCGGGAATGCGTTTGCCGCCCCAGATTGTATGCTTAAATATAGGCTGGAATGTCCACATTATTTATCATTTCACGAAAATGCGCCCCAAAGTTATAAATTTTTTTTTAAATAAGCTTCATCCTATTTGAGGAGGTTGGCGATTGCGAAATCAAGAATCGCATCCTTTCCTTCGGCAAGTTGTGCGTCAGTGCAATGAACCTCGCATCCCGGCGAGGGGTCGATTCCGAATTCCGTGAGTCTGTCTTCCGAGTCGTTGATCGGACAGGCCGAAAAGCGTATCGCCCATCCGTTCGGAAGTTCGGAAGAGAAGGGGAGTCCACCGCCACCCCCCGTTCTTGCTCCGACAATTCTTACATTGGGCAATTGTTTCATAACCGATACGAAATCATTTGCAGCGCTGAAGCAACTGCGGTTGGTAAGCACGATTATCGGCTTGTCGAGATACATTATCCTGCCGTCCCGGGCAGGTTTATATTTTATTGGATACGGATCGGAGAATGCATCGTATCCGGGTCCGGTCTTGTGACGGATATAACCTCCTGTCCTTTCTTCTTTAATGAACCTGCCTACAAGCGAGCCTATGTTGGTCAGCATTCCACCGCCGTTGTCGCGTATGTCGATTATCAGTCCCTTGGATTCGGAGAGAAGAGCCAGTATGTAATCAAGGTTGTTCTCGCTGATTCCATATGAGAAAGAGGGGTAATACATATATGCTATCTCTTTCGACAGCATTGTGTAGTCTATGCCGGTTGTTGTGAAGTAGTTGAACTTAAGGTAGTATTGCTGCAGGGTGCGCAGGTTGAAATCCTGGGGATAATCGCTCCACCAGGCACGGTAATAGCTTGTGTTGAAACGTGAAGAGAGGTTCACGTGTCCGTCCTTGAGTTCGTCAAGCAGATCGGAGCAGATCTGAAAGAGTTCGAGTTGTTTTGTGTCCGGTTTTATCTTCTTGCGGTATTCGGAACACAATGTTTTCCAGTCGATATCTTTCTCCTGAAAGAAACAATACCTTGATCCCACGATATCGGCAAGAGCGTCGAAATTGCCGTAAGGGTCATCATTGTATTCCGGTGTATCGTGGCATCCGCAAAGCAGGATGGGGAGAAGAAGGATATACAGATATCCAAATATATTCTTTGCTAACATTTCGTATCAGTAGAGTGGTGAGTTTATATTGCTTTTGCGCTTGAGTCCGAGACCGTGCGGTATCACACCTATTACGAACTGATGGGTATTTATCACTGTGTTCAGACTGTTCGCCCAATATGACTGCCGTTCGTATTGATAACCGATCTCCATTGCCGTGCGTCCGAAGTCGAGTTTGACGCTCAGGAGATTCCGTATGCCGAAATTATTTCCCCACCAGCCGCAGTGCGCGAGACCGTTGTGGTTTCCCAGCCATATCTCGTAATATGTCTCTCCGTATTGCGGTGCAAAGAATGCGCCAAGTGTGGGGACAGACATTTGATCCGAGATCACGATTGGGAGACGTTTTATTTTTGTGTGCCATGATGCGGAAGCTGTAATGTCCATTCCTGCGGAAGCGAGTGCTGTCACCGGGTTGTTTCCGTTACGTGTCAGATACAGGGCACCGCCGTTCATCCGCAAAGCGCCGCCGGCTGTTATCTGGAAATCGGTTGGCAACCGTTTTCTCCAGGCGAGACCCCAGCTGAAATTGAGGTCGATTCCCTGCATCATTGCCGTGTGCATGGGATTATTCATCCGGTGGAGGTTTATCGCTCCTTGAAAATCCATTACAAGGTTTTTCGGACTCCATTGTGATGCCTTGCTCCATTCTCCGCTGAGGAATACGCTCCTTCCGGAGTAGTGCAGAGGGGAGAGGTATGTGGAAACGGCTCGTGAACTGCCGATGCCGATTCGATACTGCTGTAATACCGGACGACCGGGTTCTTCCTCGTATCTGCATTCCTGAGCGTATGTCGTACAGGCAAATACACCGGCAATGATCAGTGTTATAATCCTTCTCATTAGAAATCGAATAATGAAGGCTGGTTCGAGTCGGAACTGTTATCTATCACTTCCATATTGTCCTCGTCTTTCTTGCCTGTTTCCATATTGCTGTCGTCATAGGACTCGCTGTCGCCGTGTGACTCTTCGTGCGACCTGGTCGGTTCCAGTTCTTCAATAGACTCTATCTGATAAGTGGAGATTCGTTTCCCCTTGGCCTTGAAACTCTTCACGCCGATAAAATCTTCTGTCTCTATCTCCAGCTTCGGTCGTACGGCGTCAGCGCCTCCGAAAGTAACTTCCAGACGGGCAAACGGAGTGTCAGTGAGAAGTATTATCGAAGATTCAGGCTCGGATCCTACGAACCTCTGCGGTTTTGCGAACGGTTCAAAGAGGAATCTCTTGAGATAAGGAAATCCCAGCGAAGCATCGTTCAGTGCGAGAGTCCATATCTTGTGCGGATCAAACTTCTCGATGCGCAATATATTGTCATCATAATGATTGGTATCCGAATATGTGGATGTGAAATATTCGCCGTTTTTTGTTATGACAAGCACCTTGTCGTCACCCTGGAATATGCCGAGACTCTCGCCACGTCCGTCATAGTTCAGGCGCAGCACATCGCGGTCGAACCAAACCTCGCGGCCGCCAAGCGTGCTGGTACCGCGCCGCTCCAATGATATACTTTTGACAGGATATTTGGTCACAAGATTGCCAAGAGACTCCTTCCCCTTGATGGCAAGTTCCGAGAAATTTACAGAAAGTTCCAGATTTCGCGGACGGCGTCCCGACTCATTGATCTCGTCCTTAAGAGTCACCTTCACAGTCTCTGCCTCACCGTTGGGGTTACATGTCAAATACTCTATCCTCGAACCCTCCACGCCTTTTGTGATATTATACTCCTTGTCGCGGGTGAGTCCTGTAATATAGAACCGCTTCATATAATAATTGCCGTGTTTGCCGTTGCGGTAGATCACATTATATATTGTGCGTTTGTCACTTTTTTTGAAAATTCCGAGAAACTGTATTTTCTTTCCTACGTAAAGCTTCTCCTGCACACGCACTATCTTGTATGTGCCGTCGCGGTAAATTACAAGAATATCATCTATGTCGGAGCATGTGAAACGGAATTCCTTATCCTTGAGACCGGTTCCGATAAACCCGCCCTCCGCGTCGTAATAAAGACGTTTGTTGGCTTCCGCAACCTTGGTGGCTTCGATAGAGTCGAAACTGCGTATTACGGTATGGCGGGGGAATCTGTCTCCATATTTCTCTTTAAGATGCAGATACCATTGTTCAGTATACTCCACAATATGTTCAAGATCATATTCGAGCCGCGCTATCTCGCTGTCAAGCCGTGCTATCTTCTCATCGGCTTTCTCCGAATTGAACTTCAGTATGCGCCCCATCTTTATCTCCCAGAGTTTTATCAGGTCGTCGTCCGTAACATCCCGGAAGAACATGTGCCTGAACGGATCGAGCAGCGTGTCGACCCGGCGGATTGCCGTCTCCATATCCTTGGATTCCTCCACCTTACTGTCTTTATATATACGCTCCTCGATAAATATCTTCTCAAGAGAGGCGAACATTTGTGACTCGCGTGTCTCGCCGAGCTTTATCTCCAGTTCCTGATGCAGCATCTCCTGAGTATGGTCTACTGAATAACGCAAAAGGTCGGAAACAGTGAGAAACTCGGGTTTGCGGTCGCGTATCACACAGCAGTTGGGAGAGATTGACACTTCGCAGTCGGTGAATGCGTACAGTGCATCGATGGCCTTGTCGGATGAAGTACCGGGAATCAGATGTACTATGATCTCGGCAGTCGCCGATGTGTTGTCGTCAACCTTGCGGATCTTTATTTTCCCCTTCTCCATAGCTCCGAGTATGGAGCTGATAAGTGTGGAGGTAGTCTTCCCGAACGGCAATTCCGTTATGGCAAGGGTCTTGTTGTCGATCTTCTCGATTCTGGCGCGGACTTTTACGGAACCTCCGCGTCCACCGTCGTTGTATTTTGTGACATCGAGCAATCCTCCGGTCTGGAAATCAGGAAGCAGCCTGAAAGGGCGGTCGTGAAGATATTTTACAGCCGCGTCTATTATCTCGTTGAAATTGTGAGGCAATATTTTTGAGGAGAGACCTACCGCGATACCCTCCACACCCTGCGCGAGCAGAAGCGGGAACTTCATCGGAAGAGTCACCGGCTCCTTTTTGCGCCCGTCGTAAGAGAGAGTCCACTCCGTGATTTTGGGTGAGAATGCAGTCTCAATGGCAAATTCCGAAAGACGTGCTTCTATATAACGCGGTGCGGCCGCCGAATCACCGGTCAGAATATTTCCCCAGTTTCCCTGTGTGTCCACGAGAAGTTCTTTCTGACCGAGCTGTACAAGGGCATCGCCTATTGAGGCGTCGCCGTGGGGATGATATTGCATGGTATTGCCCACAATATTTGCCACCTTGTTGAAACGCCCGTCATCAAGTGTGGACATAGAGTGCAGGATACGTCGTTGCACCGGTTTAAGTCCGTCCTCGATATGTGGCACTGCACGTTCAAGAATTACGTAACTGGCATATTCAAGATACCAGTCGCGGAACATTCCCTGTAATATTGTACGCTTGTCGGTAGGGGTAGGAGTGAAGCTGTTCGAGCTCTCCTGATTGTCGGTTGAGGGTTCGGAAAAATTATCCATAAAATAGTGGAGCGAAAATATTTATGACTGTAAATTTACTAAAAAAACAGTTGAAATAAATTTATTAAGGTAAAGTTTAGTGAAAAAATTTTTAAATAATTAAATTTGCACAATAAGAAAAATTAAATTGTCATATGTATTATCTGACTATTAACGGGTCGACGGTAGGCCCAATGACTGCCGAGCAGCTTTTTTCATATAGTGTGGATCCGCAGACTCCCGTCAGCAAGGATGGCGGGGCATGGGTGCCTTTGTATACATATCCTGAACTGATGGAGATGTATAACCGTAGCGGACGTGCCGCAGAAGCAAGATCCGAAGTGTCTTCAAAGAAGGTGCTTGCCGGTATTATGGCTATCATATTCGGCGGTCTTGGCGTGCAGTATTTTGTGCTTGGCAAGGTGGGCGGCGGCTTCCTTACAATTCTGCTTACTATCGTCACCTGTGGACTCTGGGAGATAGTCACACTTATTCAGGGAATTCTGATGCTTTGTATGAGCGATGTCGATTTCAAACGCAAATATATCGACAATCCGGCAACATTGCCCCTCTTCTAATACGCACATATTTAACACACGCACTTAAACACTCTTTTTCTTAGCATATACTCTTCCTATTTTAGGTAGAATGAAAAAGTTTTTAATTTTTTATAATGCATTATTTTGCATTTTAGAATAAAAACAGTAAATTTGTATTAAGAAGTGTTAATCTTGCGACGCGTATACGCGTATGGATTATATTGGATTTTAAACAAAATCCAATATAATCCGGCTCTTAAACCTTAAAAAATAATACAAAGAAGATTTATGAATAAAAAAATTACTGTCTATTTGAAAGCATTTGCACTATTGGGAACGATTGTGATGATGCTTTTTGTGTCATGTGGAAAGGATAATCCGGATCCTGTTGTAAATCCCGATTTGAATCTGACTCTTCCCGCATCTGTGGATGTTGTGAAAGGGGAGGTCTGCACTCTTCCGCAGGATGGCATACAGGTCCTAACATCTGACCTTATCTATCTCGAGAAAGAGGGTAAACTGCAGGCATGCGTTGTCACGGAATCCGTAGAAGGTCATTTCTCTTTCCGTCTGCCGGCTAATTTCGAGTCCGCTTCTTACAAGTTTTATGTAAAACGCGGCGATCGCAGAATCCCGTTTGGCTCCATCACTATTAATGTTATCTCCAGGCAGATACCTATAAAAGAGGGTACTACTGTATACGGAGTCGTGGAGACAGTGGACGGTGTCCCGGTTGCAGGGGTGGTTGTCAGCGACGGCGTCGAGACAACACAGACCGATAACGAAGGTATCTACCAGCTCAAGTCCAAAAAAGAAACCGGATATGTGTTTATCTCTGTGCCTTCGGGATATGAATGCGAACTCAACGGAGTGTTCCCGGATCATTACCGTACGCTCGTCGGAACGTCAACTGTACCTGAAAACCATAGCTTCCGTCTGAAGAAGGTTGACCAGACCAACTATAAAATTGTCTTTATGGGCGACATGCATGTGGCAAACCGGAGTACCAACAATGATATCGGTCAGTTCAAAAAGGTGGCGGCTGACATAAACAATTATGTCAAATCAATGGGAAATACCAAGGTTTACGGTATTACATTGGGTGATATGACATGGGATCTCTATTGGTATGATAGAAATTACGGGCCACAGGATTATCACAAGACAATAAACGAGGTGCTGTCAGGTCTGCCGATTTATCACACGATCGGTAACCATGACAATGACATGAAAGCGATAGGGAACAAAAATGCCAAGAATCCGTTTGCCGTCAACATTGCTCCGCCGTATTATTCATTCAATATCGGAGGTGTGCATTACATTATGCTCGACAATGTGGATTGCGTCACCTATAACGGAGACGGAAGCCGTAACCATATTGAGGGTCAGATCTACGATCCGCAGTGGGACTGGCTGGCAAAAGACCTGCAGTATGTCGACAAGTCGACCCCGGTTCTGGTAATGATGCATGTTCCGGTGTTTGCGTCGACAGGCGTGAACACCTACAGCAAGAATATGAAGGATGCTGACAAGCTTATCAATGCGCTTACGGGATTCCAGACAGTGCACTATGTCACCGGTCACACCCACCGCAGTTATAATATAGTTCCGGAGGACGCAATTACCGGAGGACGCAATATCTACGAACACAACCTCTCCGCAATCTGTTCCGACTGGTGGTGGAGCGGCAACATGACTCCGGGACTTCTTCAGGCGACCGACGGAACTCCTTCGGGTTACGGTGTGTGGGATATCACCGGCAAAGATATCAAGTGGATATACAAATGCGCAGGCAAGGATGAAAATTTCCAGTTCCGCACTTATGATCTCAATAACATCACATTCAGTCTGGAGAAGGATGTTCCGAGTCTGACAAACACTTCCATGAAGAACAAGTTCAACAGCATTATCGCGGCTTATAATGGCAAACAGGTAGGCAAGAACGAAGTCCTGATCAATGCATGGCAAAAGAACAAGCGCTGGACATGCACTGTGAAGACTGTCGACGGCAAAGATCTTGCCGTAACAGAGGTGAGTGCCTACGATCCCGTACAGATAATGGCATGTACAGCCAAACGTATGAACAGCGCCAGCTGCACAAGCGAGCCTATAGGTACTGCGCAAAACCGTCACCACTGGTATAAGGTAGTGGCTCCGGATGCGGATACAGACCTTGTCATAACCGTGAAAGACGAGTTCGGACACACTTGGACCGAGACTATGGAGCGTCCTAAGAAATTCGATGTCGCTACCTATATGATTGATATAAAATAGGAAATTTAGACAATCTAATACGAAATACCATTTACTAACTAATACCTAACTTATGAAACAAGTCAGAAGACTAATTCTTTTGCTGGTAGCCCTTATCGGCATCTTGCCTGCGTTTGCGGCAAGTCGTCAGGTTTCGGGTACAGTAACCGATGAAGCGGGTGAACCGTTAGTCGGCGCCAGCGTAATGTTGGTCAATTCCCGCACAGGATGTATGGCCGATATTGACGGCAAATTCTCTCTCCAGGTGCCGGACGGTGCTCAGGAGCTGAAAATTGCTTTGATAGGTTATCAGACCAAGAATGTAAAACTTGCTGCTAACCAAACCACTGTGAAAGTCACCCTTAAAGAGGACGCACAGACACTCGAGGAGACTGTGGTTGTCGGTTACGGTACACAGAAGAAAGTGAACCTTACCGGTGCGGTAGCCTCTATCGACGGCAAGAGTTTTGAAGATCGTCCTGCCGCCAATATATCAAACATGCTGCAGGGTGCGGTAGCCGGTCTGAACGTGACCACATCTTCAGGTGTGCCGGGAGCCTCCGCTACCTTGAATATCCGTGGTCAGGCGTCTATCAACGGCGGTTCTCCTCTGGTTCTGATCGACGGCAATATCGGTGATATCGATAATGTGAACCCTAACGATGTGCAGTCCATATCGGTAATCAAGGATGCTTCCGCCTCCGCGATATATGGAGCGCGTGCCGCATTCGGTGTAATCCTTGTAACCACCAAGAGCGGTGAAGACAAGGACGGTAAAGCCACTGTGCGTTATAACGGCCGTTTCGGCTGGGATGAGCCTACCACATGTAAGGAATATGAAAACACCGGTTATTGGTCTGTTTACCTTGTGAACAAATTCTGGAAAGCGGATAGCGGTAACCTGTATTGGAAATATGATGAAAATGATATGATCGAGTTGCTTGCCCGTGTAAATGACAAGACAGAGCATCCCGATCGTCCTTGGGTCGTTACGGAAACTGTCAATGGAAAGGAAAGATGGAAATATTATGCCAACCATGACTGGTATGACACGTTCTATAATGACAAATATTTCCAGCAGCAGCACAATATATCTGTCAGCGGCGGAATTAAAAAAATCAAATACTTCCTTTCGGGAGGTATGAATCTCCAGAATGGTATCTGGAAAATCGATAATGATAAATACAAGAAGTACAATCTTCGTGCTAAATTCGATTTCCCGATCAATAAATGGTTGAATGCAAGCAACACCACATCTTTCTTCGGTTCCTCCTACAAGCACCAAGGAAGTAATGAGACCGCGATGGCATACCTGTCACGCCATGCCCTTGCATGTATTCCGTTGCAGAATCCGGATGGATCATATGTTTATGATACCAATTATTACGGCGGCTCCTATCACGTTGCCAACGGTCGTCATATCCAGGCCTCTATCGGTAAAGCCCCGACCGAAACGTTCAAAACAGATTTCAGCAATACTACAAGATTGAACTGGTCTCCCATTCCGCAGTTGACTTTCACCGGAGACTTTACATACCGCTTTTTACAGAACCGCAAGACCTCGCGTCGTGTAAACCTTCCATATCGTGTCAACCCGGGTGAGGATATGAAATACTACGATAGCGGTTGCGGTACAAACGACTTGTCCGAATCTGTCGGCACTTATCATTATTATTCAGCCAACGGATTGGTGACATATAAGGATACATTCAAAGATGCACATAACCTGACTGTCGTTGCAGGTTATAATTTCGAGTCCCGCAATTATAAGGCGATATCTGCAACCGGACAGAATCTGACAGTGGATGATCTGTATGACCTCGATATGGTCGGCCCCAATTCAAAGGGCGAGACTATCACAAGTGTAGGCGGAGGTCAGAACGAATACAGGCTGCAGGGTATATTCGGTAGAATCAACTATGACTACGAAGGGAGATATCTTGTCGAGTTGTCCGGACGTTATGACGGAACATCACGTTTCGCCCGCTCAAACCGTTGGGGCTTCTTCCCGTCCGGATCTGTGGGCTGGCGTTTCTCGGAGGAGAAGTTCTTTGAGCCGTTGCAGCCGGTATGGAGCAACGGTAAGATACGTCTTTCCTATGGTTCGCTCGGCAACCAGAATGTGTCTGATTATTATACTTTCCTGCGTCTTATCGGTACAGGTGATCTTGGAGGTGACAAACCTTATTATTTTGGAGAGGGTTCATCAGCAGCCAAGTATGCGACGCTCGGTTCTCCTATAGCCGGAGACCTTACATGGGAGAAGGCAAACCAGTGGGATCTTGGTTTTGATCTCGGTTTCTTCAACAACCGCCTGAGCGCGACTGTAGACCTTTATATCCGTGATACAAAAGATATGTTGGCACCGGGTGTGGCTCTTCCTGCCGTATATGGCGCCACATCTCCGAAGATGAATGTCGCGGACCTGCGCACAAAAGGTTATGAGCTTGCATTGAACTGGAATGATTCTTTCGTTCTCTTCAACAATAAATTCACCTATGGTGTAGGCTTCAATATTTCCGACTACAAGAGCACCATTACAAAATATGACAACCCGAACAAGACATTCGCCAAGGATTATTATGAGGGTATGGAACTCGGCGAGCTTTGGGGTTACCGCACCGGCGGTCTTTTCCAGTCTGACGAGGAAGCCCAGAGATATGCCAGTGAAGTGGATCTTTCAAAGGTTGCAAAGCGTCTCGGCCCGGCCGGAACATGGCAGGCAGGAGATATGAAATTTCTTGATCTGGACGGCAACGGCAGGATCGATGACGGTGACAACAGAGTCGGCGTTTCCGGTGACCGCGTGAAACTCGGCAATCAGCTCCCGCATCTCCAATATGGTTTCCGCGCGAATTTCTCATACTTCGGATTTGATGTAAGCGCATTCTTCCAGGGTACAGGCAACCATGTATGGTATCCCGGCGATTTCAACAAGGACTTCTGGGGATGTTATTCATATCCTTATCTCACCTTTATACCTAAAGACTTCAAAGATAAGATCTGGAGCGAGGACAACAGGGATGCGTATTTCCCACGTGCCATGGCATATGCCTCTACTTCAGGTTATCTTGCCGGGTATGATTCCGGTGATGGGAAAAAAGTCACTTTTGTAAATGACCGTTATCTTCAGAATCTTCGTTATCTTCGTTTCAAGAATCTTACTGTAGGCTATACCTTCCCCTCGAAATGGACAAGGAAGGCGTTTATTGAGAAGCTGCGTATCTATTTCACAGCTGAGAATCTCTGTTATTGGTCTCCTTTGAAAAAGAATACCAAATATGTTGATCCGGAGGGTGCCATCAACCGTGTGGACAGCGACGGTTCCGGGCTTAAGAATGAGTCATTCTATCCATGGTCAAAGTCATTCCTGTTTGGCCTTGATGTAACATTCTAATACTATTCATAAAATGAAGAAAATATTATATATTTCAATGGTGATTCTTGCGGGTCTGAGCTCATGTAACGATTCGCTTGACCTTACACCGAAAAACAAGGTCGGTATTGATGAATATTTCAATACTGCCTCGGACCTCCAGCTGTTCACAAACTATTTTTATGACGCTGTGATGGATAATGCAATGAGCAATGAGAACTGGGGATTTGACGATCAGGATGACTGTAAGGTAAACAAGAACCTTTCGGCAGTAATGAAAGCCGGTACCAACAGAACCGTGCCGAACTCCGGCGGAGGCTGGAGCTGGGGCGCTCTCCGCCGTATGAATACTTTCCTTCAGTATCGTGATCTGGCAATTTCCAATGGAGTGCCTGTTGCCGAGGTTGAGAAATATGAAGCTGTGACACGTTTCTTCCGTGCATATTTCTATTTCAAGAAAATTCAACGTTTCGGCGATGTGCCATGGATCGACCGTCAGATGGAATCCAATGACCCCGGTCTTTATTATGCACGTGATTCCCGCGAATATGTAATGCAGAAAATGCTTAAGGATATAGATTTCGCAATAGAGAAACTTCCTGCAAAAGATAAGGAAGCTTCTGCACCATACCGAGTTACAAAAGGTGCCGCTCTTGCATTGAAATCCTGCTTCTGTCTGTATGAAGGTACATTCCGTAAATATCATAATCTGAATATTCCGGCAGGTACAAGTGCGTCAGGCGAGGCTTACGACACCCATGACTGGAAGTTCTATCTTGACCAGTGTGTGGATGCTTCCGAGAAACTGATGAATGGTGATTATGGCAAATATAAGCTGTTTACAACCGGTAAACCCGCATCCGATTATACCACATTGTTTGCACAGCAGGACGCGAGCAAGGATGAGTATATACTCGCGGTCAAATATGACCAGGGTGTGAAGATTCTTCATAATGGAAATGCCCACGCTCTTCAGCCTTCTCAGGGAATGCCCGGCTATACCCGCAAATTCGTATGTTCATATCTGATGAAAGACGGTTCTCGCTTTACGGATAAACCCGGATGGCAAACCATGATCTTCAAAGACGAGATGGTAGACCGTGATCCCCGTCTGGCACAGTCCATCCGCGGACTCGGTTATCACCGTTTTGAGCAGACCGCAGTGATACCGGCAAACTACGAAGGGTCGGTAACAGGATATCATCCTCATAAATTTGTAGGAGCCCAGGGTCCTAACGGAGACTGGGATCGTAACAATAGCAGTTCCAATGATCTTCCCGAATTCCGCTATGCGGAGGTTCTTCTGAACCTTGCCGAAGCAAAGGCCGAACTCGGAACACTCTCGCAGGATGACCTTAACAAGACAGTCAATGAACTGCGTAAGCGTGTCGGCATGACAGGCATGCTGAATATGGTTTCAGCCAATGCAAATCCCGATCCCTATCTTGATGGAGACGTCAGTCCCCAGTCAGGTTATTTCAATGTTACAGGGGCAAACAAGGGTGTTATCCTCGAGATACGTCGTGAAAGAGCCATCGAGCTTGTACAGGAGGGCCGCCGCTGGAACGACCTTATGCGCTGGAAATGCGGCAAGATGATTGATCAGCCGTTGACAGGCAATTATTTCCCGGGTCCCGGCAAATATGACCTTACAGGCGATGGTAAACCGAATCTGATCCTATATGCCGCCGGAGAGGCAAAACCTGCTGCCGAGAATAATGCTGTTGTCTGGGAAATAGGTAAAAACATAGTCCTTACTGAAACTTCTTACGGCTATACAAATTATCATAACGACCAGAAGCTACAGTATTTCAACGAGGAACGCGATTACCTTTACCCGATTCCTTCAAACGAGATAAGTTTGAATCCGAACCTGAAACAGAATCCGGGATGGCAATAATTGACGAATAAGATCATTAAAAGTGTGAAATATTAATTTGAAGATGAATAATAAATTATATAAATTGTTTATAGGGACCGCTCTTATATGCACAGCTTTCTTTACAGCATGCAAAGAGGATGAAAATAACCTCTCCAGAGCAGTGCTTGCAAGCGTAGACGTCATGTATTTTGATGCAGAGTCTGCAGATCCCCAGATAATTACTGTTACATCGGATGCGGACTGGATAGCGGAGACTCCCGAATGGGTAACTGTATCTCCGATGACGGGACATGCCGGTCAGACAGAGGTCGTAATTACAGTCCAGGATAATATCCGTGGCGAAGCACCGGACAACCCCCGTCGCAAGAATGTATATTTCAAAGGTAGAAATCTCGAGAGTACAGCCACTGTCCTTATCCGCCAGGATGGCGATAAGTTCCGCGATCCTAAGGATTATACTATCGAGGAGATGGAATCATCCGAGAATGAGACTGTAGTGCGCCTTCCCGATATGGTGGTAACTGCTTTGACAAGCAATGGATTCATGATTACGGACGGCACTGATTATGCTTATGTTATCGGAGCGGCTTCTGCACCGGCTGTAGGAAACAAGGTCACTGTTCTCGGAGAAAAGTTCAGCGATACCAACAAAATGGCATACATCCAGGTCGCAAATATTGATGTGACCGGAAGTGCTTCCGTACCGGTTAAGGAACCATTTGATATAACCGCTACTCTTGATGTAATCAAGGGCAACAAGTACCAGTTGGTTTCAGTTACGGGTGCATACGACGGTTCGTCCTTAAAGGTTACGGATGCCGCCAATTCCGTATTCTTCAAGGATGCACTTACCTCATTCGGTTTTGAATCCTTGATAGGTCATAATATCAAAGTCACAGGTTACTTTGCCGGAAAAGCGACACCTGTTGTCAATGTCATACCGGTAATTGTTGAGGATCTTGGCTTGAATGAAATCATTTATTTCTATGATGATTTCGAGTGGCTTGATCCGTGGTCAAAGACCGGAGAGGCTGGCAAAGGTCCTGCCGGTGATCAGTTCGGTAAGTTTAACAGTGGTGAACAGTGTCCTCAGTTGCAGAATGTAATCTATGAAGGTGTATCGGCATACGATGCTCTTATTGAGAAAGGTTACAATTTTGCGTATGTCGGAAGTGGCGTGCTGAAGCCGGCATCACTGAAAGAGACAGCTAAAAATTGTACATATCTTCAGTCCAATTACTTGAAATTCGGTAAAACAGGATATTATGCAGGTCTGGTGTTGCCTCCTTTGAAAGATGTGGAGGATGGTGCCAATCTTTTGCTAACATTCGATTGGGGTCCGATGATGTCAGGAAAGGGTAACTGGGATACGGCTATGATTCAGGTTGTGGTAGAAAATGGCGGTTCTGCACAGAAATTCGAGATTCCTGAGGCGACACTTGTACATGGTTCAGCCGGACCGTGGCAGAAAGCTTCTGTGGATCTTACAGGCGTGAAGATCAATGAAAATACAAAGATCACCATACGCAATATCGATGCTCATTGGCCATTGGACGGTGAATATGGAAAGACCGGATTGGTTCGTTACTTCCTCGATAACATCAAAATTAAGAAGATAGACTGATATTTTATCCGTTTTTGAACTATTTCTTAGTCCCTGATATAAAACAGGGTTGCCGACATAGGCAACCCTGTTTTTTTTAACCGTTTGTTTAAAGTAACTCCACTTCCGAACTTTTTAGGGTCACGTCACTTTGGGAGGGGAGTTTGTCCTCAAACTCCCACTAATCCCGAAAAACACGCTGTGTTTAGCGACTTGGGGACAAGTCGCTCTCCCAACCGTAGGGTTACGTCTTCGTGGGGTATAAGTAATCTTTAATATTTTGGGAGATGGACTCTTGATACTATCGTGAGCGACGCTTGGCGATTCGCTTCTCGGTGTCTTCCCGGATCTGTTTGCGGGTGCGTTTTGCCGGTTTCTTTGGGAATGAGTTGTAAATTTTTTTCTTGAATGTCCGATTGTTAGAAAAATTCGTTATATTCGCAAAATAGTAATTTGTTAAAAATGCAGAATTTACACAAATATGTATGACTGAAGCCAAGAATGTCAAGGCTTCGCCATCATATGAGAATTGTAAATGTCATTATAGCAATGAACGTTTTGGTTGGAATTGCAAAGCCATTTTGAAGTCCACGTTTGTTATAAATGAAATCAGAAGAAATAAAACAACTCTTTGAGAGTTTCGAGACCATAGCTATCGAATATGAGGGCGTGGAATGTTGGAGTGCACGCGAACTCTATCCCGTATTGGGCTATACACAGTGGAGACGATTCTCTGATGTTATGGATAGAGCTAAAGATTCGTGCGTTAATGCCGGCGAAAATATTACTGACCATTTTGCCAACGTCGGCAAAATGGTTGCCCTCGGCTCTGGTGCTGAACGTCAGATAGATGACGTGATGTTAACGCGCTATGCCTGTTATCTTATAGCGCAAAATGGCGATCCCGGCAAGCCTGAAATAGCTTTTGCGCAGAACTATTTTGCTGTGCAGACTCGCCACGCGGAGATAGTGCAAAAGCGCATCCTTGACTACGAACGTGTTCAGGCTCGCGCTAAACTTGCTGATACAGAGCATCACTTATCAGGTGTGCTTTATGAGCGAGGAGTTGATTCAAAGGGTTTCGCTATCATTCGAGCCAAAGGAGACAAGGCGTTGTTCGGACTCAACACTGCAATGATGAAACGTCGTGTAGGTGCTCCCGAAAAAAGACCTCTTGCTGATTTCCTCTCAACTATTGCCATCAAGGCTAAAGACCTTGCAGCTGAAATGACCTCGGTGAATGTTCAACAGAAAAATCTTTATGGACAAGTGTCCATAGAGGAAGAACATATCGATAACAACACAGCCGTGCGCGGAATGCTTCTTAATCGAGATATTCGTCCCGAAGTATTGCCTCCGGGTGAGGATGTCAAAAAAGTGGAACGCCGCTTGAAAGCTGATGAGAAAAAGCTCCTTCCCAAATCAAAAAAGAAAAAGTAAGGATCAACTATTAGCAGGTATCTTAACACACTCTTAGCGATTTGGGAACAAGTCGCTCTCCCAACCGTAGGGCTTCGTCGGGTATAATCTTTAATATTGGGGGAGATGGACTTTCGATATACTATCGTGAGCGTCGCTTGGCGATTCGCTTCTCGGTGTCTTCCCGGATCTGTTTGCGGGTGCGTTTTGCCGGTTTCTTTGGAGCGACGGCGGTAGCCTCGAGAGCTGCCTCGGCTTTCAGCCGAAGGAGGAGGGGGATGCTGAACCCTTCGTCGCGTATGCCTTCAAGCAGTCTTTTCTTTACATAAAGCTGTAAACCGATATGATCTGAAACGTTGTCCAGTTGCTTCTGATACGCCTTGTTGTCAAGATTCATGGGTGTTGAGTCGAGGAACTCGGCTATCTTTTCGAGTTGTTCCAGAAAATAGGTACAGCCTCCGGATATTTTCTGTCGGAATGTCTCGTTTGTCAGGGTATGGTCACTGTCGAGACGAGCCGCCGTATAACGTGAATTGAAACGTCTGCCTACTTCAAGAATCTTCTCGTTCAGGTGACGCTCACAGTTCCCGATGCGTTCAAACAGATAAGGATGAGCCGGCGCCACATATTGTCTTACCACCCTTGCGAAGTCCGAGAAGGCTATATTCATCGGCTGGAAATCGAACAGTTCTGAAAGCTGTTGCCGGAAGAACTCGTCTCTCAGCAGTGCCATCCTTTCCTCGTCGGGGGTGCTCCGTGAAGCCTGTTCTATAAAAAGATTGACAGTGGGATCTACAATGACTGCATTCTGGGACAGCGTGCTTTTCAGATATAGCCCGTCTAAAGAACGGCAACGGCTCAATGCGACGTAGAGCTGTCCCGGAGCGAAAGAGAGGTTCGCGTCTATTACGGCGCGGTCAAAAGTCAGTCCCTGGCTTTTGTGTATTGTTATGGCCCATGCAAGTCGAAGTGGTATCTGATGGAATGTGCCTTCTACATTCTCCTCGATTTTCTTTGTCTTCTCGTCAACGGTATAAGAGATGTTTTCCCATCCTATTCTGCCGATATCGACGGGGGAGAGGTCCGGGTCGTCGGGAGTTACGGTTACTGTCTTGGTTGTCAATTCAGTTACCGTGCCGATAAGACCGTTGTAATACCTTCTCTCAATTCCCGAGTCGTTCTTTATGAACATGACTCTTGCCCCGATCTTCAGATTAAGTGTTTCATCTGCCGGATAGGAGGATTCGGGAAATTTGCCTGTTATTATAGCCTTATATGAATAGACTTCCTCCTTTATGGCGGCAAGGTGCATGATGTTTATCTGGTCGGAGATCCGGTTATGGGTAGTGAGGCATATGGCGTTCTCCTCCGTTTCGTGTTCGGGAAGATACTTGCGGTTGAGCGCACGCAACGTTTCTGCCGAGGCTCTGCCGTCGCGCACTTCGTTGAGAATATTTATAAATTCCGGATCCTGCTGACGATAGATTGTACGGAGCTCGACAGTGTAGAATCCTGATTCTTTCAGAGCAGTGCTTTCGAAGAAATAGGGAGAATTATAATGAGGTGAAAGAAAATTCCATTCATCGGGACGCACCACCGGAGCAAGTTGGCGAAGGTCTCCGATAAGAAGGAGCTGCAGACCACCGAAAGGTCTTGGGTCGGTACGCAACCTGCGCAGTATCGAATCCATGGCATCAAGTGTGTCGGGTCGCACCATGGATATCTCGTCTATCACAAGCAGATCAAGACTCGCTACGAGACGTCTTTTCTCCTTGCTGAACCTGTTGTACCGCTTCTCCTCTCCGATGAATCCCTGACCGGGAATATAAGGCGAGAATGGGAGCTGGAAAAAGGAGTGTATTGTCATTCCTCCGGCATTTATGGCTGCGACACCTGTCGGGGCAAGGACAATCATCCTCTTTCCGGAACGAATCCGCATATTACGAAGGAAAGTCGTCTTTCCTGTACCGGCTTTGCCTGTCAGAAAAAGATTGGCGCCGGTTTCTTCCACAATCCTGCGCGCTATATTAAGCTCGCGGTTGACGGATTCGGTTATCTCCGGTTCTCCGGCATAATTGTAATCTATATCAGAGGAGTCTTCGTACAGCATTTCGGGTCAAGTGGGAAATTTGGAAGTTGTTTTTTAACAACTTCTTGTAAATTTAATCAAATTATTGTGGAATTGAGTCCGATGAAGCGAGATAATTTGCTAATTTTGCAAAAATAAACCAATCGATAATCCGCATATGCAAGTATTGAAGCAGACCGATTTTAATTTCAAAGGTCAGAAGAGTGTTTATCACGGCAAAGTGAGGGATGTATACAATATCAATGACGATCTGATGGTGATGGTCGCTACGGACCGTATCTCGGCATTCGATGTGGTGCTTCCCGAGGGTATCCCTTACAAGGGTCAGGTCTTGAATCAGATAGCAGAGTTTTTTCTGGATTCGACAAAAGATATAGTGCCGAACTGGAAGATAGCTGTTCCGGATCCTATGGTAACAGTAGGTCTGTGCTGCGAGCCGTTGAAGATAGAGATGATAGTCCGCGGTTATATAGCAGGCTCCGCATGGCGCGATTATGCTGCAGGAGCACGTGAAATCTGCGGTGTGAAGCTTCCTGAAGGACTCAAGGAGAACCAGAAGCTTCCGACACCTATTCTGACTCCTACCACAAAAGCTGATGCCGGTCACGACCAGAATATCTCACGCGATGAGATAATTGCTCAAGGCATAGTGCCGGAAGAGGTCTATTCACAGGTGGAGAAATATGCTCTCGCTCTGTTTGAACGCGGAACGGAGATTGCCGCTAAACAAGGTCTTATACTCGTGGATACAAAATATGAGTTCGGTCTGAAAGACGGCAAGGTTATTCTTATCGATGAGATACATACGCCTGATTCGTCACGCTATTTCTATGCAGAGGGCTATGAGGAACGTCTTGCCAAGGGTGAGGAACAGCGTCAGCTTTCCAAGGAGTTTGTGCGCAAATGGCTTATCGCAAACGGATTTATGGGCAAGGCAGGACAGCAGGTTCCCGAGATGACCCCTGAATATTGCAATGAGGTCAGCCTGCGTTACATAGAGCTTTACGAACATATTACAGGCAGGAAATTCGAACCGGCTTCCGATTGCGGGGATCTTGAGTCCCGCATAGAGCGGAACATCGCGGAGTGTCTTGCAAAACTTGAAAAACAGGGATAAATATAACATACTATAAATATGGTAAAGCATATAGTATCGTTCAAATTCTCCGGTACAGAAACTGAGCGCAAGAGTGCCTGTGATCGTTTTAAGGCGGCTCTGACGGCTCTGACGGAACAGATAGGGTGTCTGGAGAGCATGGAAGTGGGTATTAACGAGAATCCGGCTGAAACATGGGATCTGGTGCTGATCGCTACAGTACCCTCAATGGAGGATGTGAAGGTATATGCGAAACATCCGGCGCATGTGGCTGCCGCCGCCCTTGTCAAGCCGCAGATCGAAGCCCGCGCCTGTGTCGATTACCAAATCTTAGAAACTGTTTAAATTTATTACGAAAAAATATTATAGAAATTCTTTCAGGTCTTTTGAGAGTCTTTTTGGCTGTTTCCGCCAAGTCTCATCGGTCAAAACCGGGAGGTTTCTCCCTCTTCGACTCGCATAAACATCTCAAAAATCCATCTCAAAATCCTCTGAAAATAAATTTAAACAATTTCTGACAATATGGAGATTCTCACGGGGAATCTGAAATAAGAAACCGTTTAAATAAAAGAGGGGGACGTCTTCGCGACGTCCCCCCTTGTCTGTTCATAAGTTAGGTTTCGAAAAGTAATATATCTTATTTGTGGAGCGTGTCAGGATTGAATTCCTTAAGCCATTTTATGGTCATGGTTTCCGGATCAACGCTTAATCCACCTTTTTTCTCGATAGTTCCGAGGTAATATTTTTTAAGTTCCTCGATTTTCTTGTCTGCTTTTTTCGGCTGGTCTGCCATCATTTTGCGGATCACTCTGGAGTCGAGCGCTATCTTATAGAAAGCAACTCGGATGAATTTCCAGTTCTGATCCGTGAGGTCATATTTTTTCTGCAAGGCATTTGCGATTGCATTTCCTTCGGCATCAGCCTCGGCATCGTATACACCACGATAATATTGGGCGAGCTGGTTCTCATCAAGAAGCTCTTTAAGCGTTTTCTCACGCATTCTGTTAAGCTGGTTCCTGTTTTTAATGGTAAGTACCCCCTCATTATCATTGACGGCTTTGACGAAGAACTGGTTCTCCTTTTCAATAGCTTGTGCAAGTGCAACCTGCTGATCGGAAGAGAGCTTGACGTTTTTGCAAACTTCGAAAGCCGCACGCTGGGTGGCAGGAGAGAATTTTGAAAGAGCTTTTGTGTCGAGAGTCTGCCCGAAAACCGGCAACGCCATGACAAATAATCCTGCTGATATGATATTTCTTAGTTTCATCAATGATAACATTTGATGTTGAGCCATAATCGGTATTAAATGATAAAAATCGGATTAAGCGGCTTGGAAACTATGTATAAATTTTTTCGTAATAAATTTAAACAGTTTACTAAATTAATGGATTTTAAGGATAAATTCTATATCTTTGTACAAATTTAGTAAAAACTTTAAAACCTGATCATGAATTACGGGAAAAATATTAAATTTTTACTCTGTGGATTAAATGCGTTTGCGTTGGGCCCGGCTGTGGCGAATGCCGGTCCGACTGAAACAAAAAAAGCCGATAATCGTCCGAATGTGCTCCTGATAGCTGTGGATGACATGAAGCCGTGGCTTGGCGCTTACGGCGACACGATTGCAAAGACTCCCAATATGGATCGTCTTGCGGCAAACGGAGTACTGTTCAACAATGCATATTGTCAGGTTGCGTTGAGCGGTCCGACAAGAAGCTCGCTTATGACAGGTCTGAATCCGGATCACACAGGTGTGTGGTGGCTCATGGGTTCTTTCCGTAAGAACAATCCCGATATAGTCACAATGCCTGAAGCGCTCAAGAACAACGGTTATGAGACATTAGGCGTAGGTAAAATATATCATCCGCTTAAGGACAAGGCGGTAAAAGATGATCCCAAGTCATGGAGCCAGCCTTATATCAAGACTCAGGGTGCGACCTATGCGCTCGCCAACGGACGGGTGGCTACGGAATGTGCCGATGTGCCGGACAAGGGATATGTGGACGGTATCATTGCCGAGGAGGCGGTCAAAACATTACATAAGCTGAAAGAGAGCGACAAGCCTTTCTTCTTCGGTGTGGGATTCAAGAAACCGCATCTTCCATTCTGCGCTCCGAAAAAATACTGGGACATGTATGACAGAGAGAAGATGCCTGTGGCGCAATATCAGGACATGGCTCTTGATGATGTGGAATATTCATACCACAACTCGCTGGAGGTGAAAGGTTATTCGGACATACCTCCTTTCGAGAGCTATCAGGATACAAAACATCTTGATACGGAAACACAGAAGCGTCTGCTTCATGCCTATTACGCCTGTATCTCATATACCGACGCACAGGTGGGAAAAGTGCTTGACGCTCTGGAGAAAGAGGGACTTGCCGACAATACTGTAGTAATACTTTACGGCGACCACGGATACCATCTCGGTGATCATGGGCTGTGGAACAAGATGACAAACTTTGAGAATGCCACACATGTGCCTTTCATGATCTCGGCGCCGGGAATGAAGAAGGGTGTGAAATGTGATTCGCAGGTGGAGTTTCTTGACATATTCCCTACAGTATGCGAGCTCACCAAGACCGGACATCCGCAGAAACTGGACGGCAAGAGCCTTGTGCCGGTGCTCAGAAATCCCAAAGCGAAGATCCATGATTATGTGATGAGCCAGTATTCGCGCACTACAACAGAGGATTATACGATCTCAAGCGATCAGGATCTTGCCGGCAAGGCAAAATATCTGGAGAATGATATCCACGGATATGCCATCCGTGATCCAAGATACCGTCTTGTGGAGTGGACAAAGGGTTTCAAGACATACCAGCCTTTTGATGAAAGCAAGGTGCTGGCATACCAGCTTTTCGATTATGAGAAGGATCCTCAGGAAACCCGCAATCTTGCAAATGACCCGGCTTACGCGGGGATCGTGAAGAAGTTGAAAAAGCAGCTGCGTCAATATTACGCACGCAGCTATTCCTCTCCTATGAGTGCGCCGATTGAGAAATGTGCTAAAGGTGAATAAGAAGCAAAATATAAATCTATAACTAATGAACAAAATTTTATCTCTTGCAGCCTTGACTGCTGTAGGATCCCTTACAGGAGCCTACGCGGCCGGCAAATCGAAACCGAATGTCATCTTCATTCTGATGGATGACGCCGGTTATGGCGATTTCGGTTGTTACGGACAGAAGAAAACCGAGACCCCCAATATTGACAAACTTTCCGAGAACGGAATACGTTTCACCAACATGTATTGCTCATGTCCTTTGTCCTCGCCGTCGCGTTGTGGCCTTTTGACCGGCATACATTCAGGACATGCCCAGATTCGTGCCAATGACGAGATGACATGGCGCGGAGATGTGTGGAATCATGAGGCAATGCTGAAGGACTCTACACTGGAGGGTCAGGCACCAATGTTAAAGGGCACGCCGACTCTCGGCAGTGTGCTCAAGAAAGCAGGATATAAAACCGCGATGGTCGGGAAATGGGGTGTAGGCAGCCCTACGTCGGAGTCGACTCCGAACAAGATGGGTTTTGACAAATATTACGGTTGTATCTGCCAGCGTCAGGCTCACAATTATTATCCTCCATTCCTTTGGAACAATGATAAGCGGGAATATCTCGACAACAAGCTTGTCTGTCCCGGTACCAGACTCGACGAAGGTGCGGATCCGTATGATATAAACAGCTATGCCAAATATACCGGCAACATATATTCGCCCGATAAGATGTATGAGCATGTCATAGGATTTGTAAACGACAACAAGGATAAGCCGTTTTTCCTTATGTGGACGACTCCGCTGCCGCACAGCCCGATGCAGGCTCCGCAGAAATGGGTTGATTATTACGTGAAGAAATTCGGTGACGAGAAACCTATCAAGGGAACGGGTTATTATCCATCCCGCTATCCGCGTGCTACATACGCTGCGATGATATCCTATTTCGACGAGCAAGTCGGTGGTCTTGTAGCGGAACTCAAACGTCTGGGTATATATGACAATACCATGATTATCTTTACAAGCGACAATGGTCCTGCCAACAACTCTTGTTCTTCGACCACATGGTTCGACAGCGCCCA
This sequence comes from uncultured Muribaculaceae bacterium, assembly GCA_910579845.1. Taxonomy (GTDB): domain Bacteria; phylum Bacteroidota; class Bacteroidia; order Bacteroidales; family Muribaculaceae; genus Lepagella. Next base: position 150,751 of record CAJTWL010000003.1, read on the forward strand.
ACCGTTCCGTTGCGGCAAAGGCTGGGGAAAGGCTTCATTGAGAGAGGGAGGCATACGTATGCCTTTTATCGTTACCTACGGTAAAAAGATAAAACCGGGTGTTTCCGACCATATGGGCTATTTCCCGGATGTGATGCCTACCTTGTGCGAGCTGACAGGTGCCGAATGTCCTAAGACCGACGGCAAGTCTTTCCTGCCGACACTTTTCAACAAGAAGCAGCCTGAGCATGAATATCTGTATTGGGAATATCCCGGCAGCAAAGGATGGATTGCAGTGCGAGAGGGTAAGTGGAAAGGTCTTCTGCGTCGTGTAAGGGAGAACAACAACAAGTTTGAGCTTTTCGACCTTGAAGCTGATCCACGCGAGACAACCAATCTTGCCGACAAGTATCCGGAGATCGTGGAACGTATGTGGCAGCGCGTAGCCGCTTCTCATGAACCCAATTCGAATCCATTGTTCAATATGGAGATCCCGGCACATTGATAATATCATTAATACAGAAACGGGCACCGGTAAGAACCGATGCCCGTTTCTGTATATCAAGGTCTTGGAGAATGTCGGTTTTATGATTCGTAGTCATCGAGGTTGAGACGGTGGAGAATATCCATGTGGAGGTAGTTCTTGCGCTTTGCGGGAGTGACTTTACGGATTACAAAATCCGCAAGAGCCACCAATGCATGATAGGACTGCATGGCGATGTGGCGGGTAACAAGGAATTCTACATTTCCCGACCTGAGGCTTGCAAGGTTTCCCTCCAGGTCATCGAAGCCGATTACAACTCTATCCGGATCAGGATTATTCTGGAGGAAATCATCTATCAGGTATATACGTGAACTTGTCATCACCATATACTTGACATTGGGGTTCTCTTTAAAGAACCTGTCGAGAGTGAGATAGGTCTGTTGCGGATCTGACGGCTGTATAAAGACGGTATGTACCTTGGTGTCGGGGAGTGTGCGGTGAATATAGTCCATAAACCCCTGTCGTCTGGTCAAGTTCGGGTCGGCATGGTGTCCGCGGTCACGGATCAGGCGCACTTGGAGGATCTCCTTGGGATTAGTTCTGTTGGTGAGAAGGAAAGCTCCGAGTGCGCCGCTCTTGTACGGATCCACACCATAGTAGACTGTATAGTTCAGCTCATCGAATACGTTGTCGACAAATGCATAAGGTATCTGTGCCGCATCCAGTTCTTCGGAGAATCTGGCTGTCTCCGAGCGGAACACAGAGTTCATTATCACTCCTGCCGGTCTGGATTCGAGAATTTCCTTGCAGCATTTCTGAAATGAACCGAGGTCTGTCTGATTATATAGATGGAAATCGAGTTCGATATTGAAATAAGGATTTGCGACAGCTCCTTTCTGAAACCCGTCGTATATCTTCTCCCAATATTCTCCTTTATTGAAAGTCGGTATGAGGCAACTGAAAACAAATGTCTTTTTCGATGCAAGAAGTGATGCATTGGGATTGGGACGGTATCCGAGTATCTCGATAGCTCTCTCAACCTTGTCTATAGTGGCTTGAGACACGCGCCCGCGCCTGTGGAGCACTCTGTCGACAGTGCCGCGAGAGACACCGCATAGCTTTGCCACATCAAATATAGTAGCACTTCCTGCTGACTGATCCATTTAAGAGTGTGTTTGAATTTAACACGAATTATATGTTGACCGTGTGAAAAAATTTTTTACAAAATAACAAAATTTTTTTGAAAATTAAAAAATCTGTTATAACTTTGTGGTGTTGATGTGCACGTGCACGCAAAGGAGGAAAATTCAATTAAACAGATAACAGATATGAAAATTACAATTATTGGAGCCGGTATGATGGGTTCTGCCCTTGCTTTCCCGGCAGCTGAAAATGGTCATGATGTTCACATTGTAGGTACATGTCTTGATGACGAGATCATCGACGGTTATATCAAGAACGGCAAGCACGAGAAATTCTGTCGTCCTTTCCCTGAGAATGTGCATTTCCATTATTTCAAAGACTGGCAGGAGGTTGTCAAAGGTTCCGATTTTGTGATCGGCGGTGTTTCCAGTTTCGGTGTAGATTGGTTCCTTGACGAGATCCTTACAAAACTTGATCCTAAGATGCCGGTTCTTTCAGTTACCAAAGGTCTGCGTGCCACAGAAGACGGCTCACTTCTCTCATATCCCGGATATTGGATCAGCGAGCTTGCGAAGCGTGGCATCGTGCGTGACGTATGTGCTGTCGGCGGTCCGTGTACATCCTATGAACTTGTATTCAAGGATCCTACAGAGGTCGGCTTCTGCGGAAAAGACAACAAAGCTCTCCGCATGATGAAGAAGGCAATGGAGCGTCCTTACTATCATATCTCCTTGACAAACGATGTCATCGGTCTTGAGAGTGCTGTCGCACTGAAGAACGCATTCGCTATGGCAGTGACACTCGCTGTCGGTCTGAATACCCGCTGGCATGGAGAGGACGAGCCCCAGCATTATAATTCTCAGGCGGGCACGTTCACGCAGGCTGTTCGCGAAACCCACGCGCTCATGCAGCTGCAGGGAGGTTCGTTCGAAAGCGAGTGCATCGGTCTCGGTGACCTTTATGTGACGATCTTCAGCGGACGTACACGCCGTTGCGGTGTGCTGATGGGGCAGGGTCTCGACTATGACCAGGTTACAGAGGCTCTTGCCGGTATAACACTTGAAAGTCTTGTAATCACACGCATCATGGGTCAGGCTATCCGCCGCAAGGCTGAACTCGGGCTTGTAGATCTTAAGGAATTCCCTCTGCTGATGCATATAGTGGATATCCTTGACAAGGGTAAGGCTGATGCTGATCTTCCTTGGGAAGACTTCACCTATGAACACCTGCTTCCCCATAACGACTGATCGTTTCGGGTGAATCCTAATTTAAACAGCTTTTAATCGAATACTACAAACTTTACTAATTATAGATATCTTTGTCATGAAATGCAGGAGCCGGCTGTATGTGAAGCCGGCTCCTGTTATTCTTATGAAATTGTTTAAGTTTATTTTTAAACACTTCTTATTATTCGGAATAATTATTTATATATTCACGCAGTGGAAGACGCCAGTCTTCGTTGGTCTGGACGTAAAGAGTCTTTAAGCCGGCTTTTGCCGCTCCCTCGATATTAGACATGCTGTCATCGACAAAAAGAGTCTCTTCAGGTTTTAGTCCTTCGCGATTCAAAGCCTTGGTGAATATCGCGATGTCCGGTTTATATTCCTTTAATTCATAACTGAGGAACATTGTGTCGAAATAAGCGGATATCGGTAAACCGGCTTTGCTGAAATCAGATGAATCTGTGAGATCCATCATAAACGGATTTGTGTTCGACAGCAATCCGAGATAATAGTGCTTTCTCAAATCTGCAAGAGCATCGAGAAGCTCCTGCCTCACGCCACCGAAGAAGCCTTGCCAGCATTCTGCCGCCTCTTCCATACTTATCTCACGTCCTACGGCATGAGACATACGTCGGCAGAACTCCTCTTTGTCTATGCGCCCCATCTCAAGGTCAAGGAAAAATTCACGCTGACCATGTCTGCCCATATATTTGTCGGTGTCTATGCCCGCCTGCTTGAACAGACGGAATGCTTTCTCGGTTGTCTGGCGGAATATTACTCCACCCATGTCAAACAGTATATTCTTAATCATGTCTTTTAGTATTGTCTTGGATAAATCATCAACAGATTGTGCCGCTTGAAATGGCGTCCGAGATAGCCGGGCATTGCCTCAAGGTCGGAAGAGTATGATATGGAATCCTTTCTGGCGCCTATGACAACAAGAAGATCCTCCTCTTCGACCTCTCCGGAGAGAAGAATGAACTCATCCCAGGAATCTATGGTCCTGTAATCGTGTCTTACGGCATATTTCTCTTCGTTGATAATATTGTTTATGATTTCGGATGTGCCTTTACGCGAAACAAAGAGAAGCCGTGCCGACACTTGTGCTCCCAGATTGGCTATACGCATTAGCCAAAGTTTGAAGCCGGTCTCGTATTCTGCGTTTTCTGGTACTATTATGACTATGCGGTTCACAGTGTCTACCGGTATGAAACATCTTGACAAAAGCACCATTTTGTTGGTGGAATTAAGCAGCTGTTCAATCATTGTCCCGAAGAATGAGTCCACAATGTTGGCTTTACGGTGCATCCCGATAAGTATTTCCGTGGACTTCTCTTCCTTGCTTACATTAATGAGCCCGGACACCACATTTATATCGTAGCGTTCAATCTCTTTCAACTCTATATCCATTGATTCGGCTACTGATGCCGCAGACTGCATTGCCGTGCGTCCCATCCTCGCCACAGATACGTCATCGTTGTTGCGTATGAAGAGTGTGACAACAGGATTCGGGTTGCCGGGTGAACGCATGAAAAGAGCCATACGCATGAGTCCCTCGGATGTTACAGGGTTGGCTACAGCGACAAGCTGCCGCGCATATTCTCCCGGTGTCAGTTCATCGTTGCTGAGGCTTTCCGCCGTGATCTGTATTCTTATCTTGCGAGCCGCCCGTGCCGTTACAAAAGATGATATGATGCAGCAGATAAGAATCATAATCACGGCACCGTTCATGATATCTTCGTTTATGATTTCGTATTTGAATCCGATCATGGTAGCGGCGATGGTAGCGGCGGCTTTGCCGGATGTAAGTCCGAACATCAGGCTGCAGTCATCGCGTCCGAGTCCGAAAATACGACTCGTTATAAATGCCGACAGCCATTTGGATACCAATGCAATCACAACCATATTCAGTGTGATCCATGCCACGTTGAAACCACGGAATATAATGCCTACGTTTATCAGCATCCCGACACCGATCAGAAAATAAGGGATGAATATTGCATCACCGACGAATCTCAGATTTTTCATTAGACCTGATCGGGAGGGAATCATCTTGTTGAGTACGAGTCCGGCGTAGAATGCGCCTAAAATAGCCTCGAGACCTATCAGCTGGGCAAGTAGAGAGGCTATGAAAACGAGCGCCAGAATGAAGATGAACTGTGTTATGGAGTCGTTGTTGTGGCTGAAGATGCGCCGAGTGAGCCAGGGGAACAGATAACCGACCCCGGTCATGTAAAGAGCCATCATCACCACCAACTCAAGTACGCTCCGCCAGTCGAAGGATCCCGATATCTTCAGAGCCACTACCTGTGCAAGTGTCACAAGGGCAAGGAGAACTGCTATTATTGTGCCGCAGACAGCTATCGTGACGCCTCTGTTGCCTGACAGCCCGAACCTGCTGACAATAGGGTAGGTGATAAGAGTGTGGGATGCATACATGGTGGCTATTAGAATTGCCGTGTCCCATCCGCTGTTGAACGCATATCTGGAGCCGAATATTCCAGCAGCCATCGGGATGATGAAAGAAAGTATGCCGAAAACTATTCCCTTTTTGAAATGTTGGCGGAGGTGAAACATGTCTATCTCCACTGCCGCCTGAAACATTATGTATAGAATGCCTACCTCTCCGAAGATTCTGAAACTGGCATCTCGTTCAAGCAGGTTGAGTCCGTAAGGTCCGACGGCGATTCCGGCTATTATCATACCCACGACAGACGGGATTCTGAGACGGCGGAACACAAATGGTCCAAGCAGTATCAGAATCAGCACCAATAGGAAAATGGCGACCGGCTGTTGTAACGGTAAGGTAAACAATCTGCTATGTGCTATATTTAAAATTAGTTATCTATGAAACAGTTTTAAAAACCAAATATCTGCGCCGCATTACGGTCGGTGATCCTTTCGGTCTCCTCCATGGAGATTTCCAGAGTTTCCGCAACTTTGTTGCAGATAAGAGGAATATGACAGCTCTCATTGCGTGTGCCACGGTAGGGTACTGGTGAGAGGTATGGAGAATCCGTTTCGAGTACAATGCGGTCGATGCCTATTTCCGGTATGGCTTCCCGCAATGCTTCAGCGTTCTTGAAGGTAACCACTCCGTTGATTCCGAAATATGGATCGCACACTTCTCGTATCCTTCTCACATCCTCTATCCCGGAAGTGAAACTGTGGAAGATCATAACCGGCAGTTCTCCATTATGGTTTCCGATAACCTCCAGAGTCTCCTCCACTCCGTCGCGACAGTGTATAATGAGTGGAAGATTATATTGGACAGCCCAAGCAAGCTGGCGTGCGAAAGCTTCTTTCTGTATCTCTATATTGCTGTTGTCCCAATGCAGGTCTATGCCTGTCTCGCCTATGGCCACGACTCTCGGATCACATAGCAGCTTTTCAACACTATTCAGATCGGAACGCCATGAATCTCCAAGCTCGGTAGGATGTATTCCTGCGCAGAATCTCGTGTTTCGGGGAAACTTCCCGGCAAGAGCGATCATTTCTGCATCGGATGCAGGAGATACGGCAGGGAAAATCATCATCATCACCCCTGCATCGATGGCTCGACGTACGGCAGCTTCCCGTTCGCCTTCAAATTCCGCCATATATAGATGGGTGTGCGTGTCAGTCATCTCTTTCGTCCTGTCAGTTTGTCGGTTAGTTTGCGGAACGACTCTTTGTATTCATCCTTAATACCGGCACGTTTAAGCGCGGCGATGGCGAGTGAAGAATAATGACTCACAGCTTTCTGGCTTGCCTCGGAGATCTTAAGTCTGTCATAGATGTTGGTAACCACCTTTATTTTTGTGGCACCGGAATCCAATGCCATGGCATCGGTCAATGCCTTACGCTGGCTTTCGTCACCCTCCATCGCGCTAAGCAACAGATAAGTCTTCTTGTTGTTGTTTATATCCCCGCCAATCGGTTTGCCGAATGTCGATGAGTCTCCATAGACATCAAGCCAGTCATCCTGAATCTGAAACGCGATACCAAGCATCATGCCGTATTCATACATCTCCTGAGCCTCTTTATCCGAGGCACCGCCGATCAGAGCGCCGATCTGGGCTGCCGCGCCAATAAGCGCACCGGTCTTGTCCATGATCATGCGGATGTAGTCCTCTTTGGTCACATCTGTAGATTTCTCGAATTCCATGTCGAGTGCCTGTCCTTCATATACACGTATCGCCATATTGTTGAATATATCAAGAACAGTACGGAGTCTGTTGTCCGGTACTTTTGAGATAAGCCGGGTGGCAAGCGTGAGCATTGTGTCGCCGGAGAGTATCGCAGTGTTGGAATCCCATTTCGCGTGAACTGTAGGACGCCCTCTTCGAGTGTTGGAATTGTCCATTACATCATCGTGAAGCAGAGTGAAATTATGGAACATCTCGATACCGCATGCCGCGTCCATAGCAGCCTCCGGGTCGCCCCCAAAAGCTTCGCAAGCCATGAGCAGAACGCCCGGTCTGAGACGTTTCCCGCCTGCCGACATAGCGTAACCGATGGGTTCGTAAAGAGGATCAAGTTCTCCTCCGGGATATCTTATATCTTTGATGGCCTTGTCTGCCAAGGCGCTATAGTCAGAAAAGCTTTTCATAATCAGGATGATTATTCGTAATTTATGAATCTTTCGTATATGCCGGCAGGCATGTCGTTGTTTTTGTCGGTCTTGAGAACGGTCTTGAAGCCGACGAGAAACCGTTGATAGGTCTCCGGATCGTTCTTGCAGGCATCTTTGAAAGCTTTCAATTCCCTTTCAACATCCTCCGGTTTAAGATTATTCTCGCGGATAGACTGCAGATATTCGAGACCGAGCTGCAGCCCTAGCCCCTGCGGATCTTCGGTTCCGGCGAGGGCATATATGCGCATCTTGTCGGAGAGAGGAAGATTGGCTATATAGCTGTCGTAACTGTTGCCGAAGAGATCAAGATTATCGCCGGTATACTTTTCATATGCATAGTTTGTAGCGATTCCGATACTTTCAATGCGGACATTTTTTATTTTTCCCAAAGAGGCACGGCAGATAAACCGTGCTACAGAATCCGGAGTGGTATTCTTCATAACATAAGATACTTTTGCCGTATCTGTGAGTTGGTTGAAATTGTCGGGAAAACCGTCGCCATTATTTCTTTTGTTTCCCTTGCAGCTGACCAAAGCGAGTGACAGCATAATCGGTAAAGAGAAAAGTATGATTCTCATAAGTATGAATTTTCAACAAAATTAATAAAAAAGTGCCAAAGATATTGTGAAATCACCCGAAAAGCATTAACTTCGCGAAGCAATTCGGAAAATATGATGCGGAATACGGATTAAATTAAGATTAAGTCCGGGCATTAAAAAATTCCGATAACGGTAAAACAGTTAAGGGAGCGATGCTCGAGTGGCTGAAGAGGCACGCCTGGAAAGCGTGTGTGCGCCAAAAGCGTACCGCGGGTTCGAATCCCGCTTGCTCCGCTAAGTAACACGTTGTAAATCAGTGTGATTTAAGCGTGTTGCTTTTTGTTTTTTTCTCCGTCAAGTAGCGGGTCAGCGGTTTTATTGCCGTACCTTTGCATTGTCAAACAGTGTGACAAGACACAGTTATTGACAATGATATGATTATTGAAAGGAACAGATACCTCCAACAGCTTATCTACTTGCAACACAATGGGATGATAAAGATAGTCACTGGTATACGTCTTTGTCGAAGTGCATATCGCACATAAACAGGTCGCGTGCGAAAGCCGAGTAGCCGAAGTAGTAGGCGAAATCCGCTGACCCTAAAAAAACAGCAAGAATAAAAGGAACACCAAAAGCAGCATCGTAGTAAACCACCCTGACGCGAAGTTTCTTAACAACTTCATCATCAAGCGTAAGATTTGAACTTGAGACTATCATTCTTAAGTTGGAGGACGAAGACACAAAGAGACTTGCCTCCATGTCTGTCGTGGAGATTCGAGATTACGTGGTTTCCATTCTTTCCCCTTGAACACATCTGCCCGATTGAACCTTCAAAGGAACAATGGATACAAATGAGCCTACAAAGGTTTAATTTGACAAATTGTTCTTTTGTCGGAACATTTTGCTATCTTTGTGGAAAAATTGAATTTATGGATATACTGAAGAAAAGATTCCACAAGGCATTGTCGGAGGTCAAGACCGACATACACAGATTCCTTTATTCAGAAATAGACTGGAACCAGCCTCTCATCGGAATCAAGGGTGCCCGTGGCGTGGGCAAATCCACCATCATGCTACAGCGAATAAAGGAGACCGACCCGAATGGAGAGACCTCATTTTACACAAGCCTTGACAATCTCTGGTTTGCAGACCATTCCCTGATTGATCTAGCGGAACAGCTTATATCCGAAGGTGTCACGCATCTGTATATCGACGAGGTGCACCGTATGCCGGGATGGGAACGGCAGGTAAAGAATCTTTATGATTCGTATCCGGAACTGCATGTGGTGTTCTCAAGCTCATCACTGCTGGTCATAGACCATTCAATCGGAGATTTGTCGAGACGCGCATCTATGTATCATCTTCCGGGACTTTCATTCAGGGAATTCCTGATGTTCGAGGGGAAAGAGACATACCAGCGGCTGACACTTCCCGACGTGCTCTATTCACACGAGACACTCGCGCCCTCCCTATCGGCGCAGATGAATATATTGTCTGCTTTCGCCAAGTATATGGAGAAAGGGTACTATCCATTCTACAAATCAATGAAAACGGAGGATTACTACAGCCGACTGGAACAGACCGTGACAACCGTCATAGATTCCGACATTCCCGCTGTGGAGACAAAAATTGATTACGAAACTCTGATAAAAGCCAAACGGCTTGTGGGAATCATAGCCGGAACACTGCCTTACATACCCAACATCAGCACATTGGCGGGAACAATGGGTACAAACCGTGCCCAGATTCTCAAATTGTTTGACCTGCTTGACCGCGCGGGTATCATCCGTCAGTTGTTCACGGCTGTCAACAGTCCAAAAAGTCTCGCCAAACCACAAAAAATATTGCTTGACAACTCATCCCTTATGTCTGCGCTTGGTTCCCCTCAGATCGGGGCAGTCCGTGAAAGCACATTCGCTTCCTGTCTGAGCGTGGATCATAATGTAGGTTTTGCAAAGGATGGCGATTTCATTGTGGATGGGCGTTATCTTTTCGAAATCGGAGGGAAAGGCAAAGGTTTTGCCCAGATACGCAACATCCCCGACAGTTTTGTGGCGGCGGACGGTATAGAGTCCGGATTCGGGAACAAAATTCCATTATGGCTGTTTGGTTTTCTGTATTGAACAATCTTTTTTCACATATGCAATTTCGTAAGGCAAATGCTCAAGACATAGAGAGGATTCTTGCAATCATGGATTCTGCAAGAAGTTTCCAGCGCTCGCAAGGCTTTACACAGTGGGAGGATGGATATCCGTCGCGTGAGTTGATATCGGATGATATTGTACAAGGGAAAGCGTATGTTTTGCTTGACGGAAACGCTATCATGGCATATAGTGTACTGGCTGTCGGCGATGCGGAATATGACAGGCTTGGTGGAATATGGAGGTATTCCGGTGCATATGGAGTCATTCACAGAATGGCGGTTGCGCCTGAAGTCCGAGGCAAAAATATCTCGGCAATTCTTTTCGAGGTCTTTGAGGGGGAATATCTAAGTCGGGGAATCAGGCTTATCCGTATCGATACAGGGGCAGAAAATAAGATTATGCGGCATTTAATGCAAAAATTCGGCTATGAAAGTCGTGGCGTGCAGCAGTTCTGTTGGGGACCAAGACTGACTTACGAAAAATATATAGGCGAATCTAAAGATATAAAAAACGAAGGTCGGCATGATTGTGGGGACAAACAAATATGACCGGGAGAGCGTTTAGATAATGAAGTGATTTAAAACAGTTTTTAAATCACTTCATTAACAAATTATAAAAAATACTATGATACGTAACACATTTCTTGCAGGAATAACCAGATATTGGTGGCTTCCGCTTCTTACAGGTCTTGTTTGTCTTGGTCTCGGTATATGGTGCATATGCAGCCCGTCTCAGTCTCTTCCGATAATGGCAATGGCTTTTGCTGTTTGTCTTTTAGCTGTCGGTATATTTGATGCAGTGTGGGGATTGGCTACCATAAAACACAATCCCGGCTGGGGTTGGGATATATGTCTTGCTGTCATTGATATAGTGGCGGGAATATGGATGCTTTCAATGACACCTGCCCAGATGACAATTACTTTCCTTTATATCGTCGGAATATGGCTGATATTCGCTGCCTTCAGTGGTATAGGTCAGATGTTTACGATTGCTGTCTATAATCCGTTTGCAACTGTTTTGGCTGTAATTCTTCTTGTGATTACCATTTTCTTCAGTTTCTGGTTGATTATAAATCCGGTCGGTCTCGGGGTAGCCGCATGGATGTGGATAGGGATAGCTCTTTGCTGTTATGGCGTATTTAAAATAGCATTCGGATTAAAAGTCAGGAAAATCCGCAATCAGCTGAGTTGATTGTTCCGAAAAAGATAAAACATTCCGGAGACCACTTCTGATTTATCAGAATGAACTCGTCTTGACTTATTTTTTCTTAACATAAGCGAGATATTTCCGAGGTGTT
>CAJTWL010000004.1 GCA_910579845.1 uncultured Muribaculaceae bacterium
CGCCGCCTTTTGGAAGACCCGACAACAGTCGGGCCTTCTTTTTTTGTGCCCGTGCTTGAAGGAAATTTTAGAGCCGTTGTGCATGATTTGTTTTTAATTTTATTATTTTTGTAGTTGAATTATTACTTTAATTTTTTAACATTTTATTTATGAAAAAACTTTTACTTTCTTTAGTTATGCTGGCTTTCGGTGCCAACCTTATGTCGGCTACAGATTATGTGCTTTTCAGTAAAGACAACTATTCGACATTGGAGTGGACCGGTGATGCAAATGGCTGGAAAACCACTGTGAAAGTAAACAACAAGACTTTCACTATCGAGTCCAAGAAGAGCAAAAGTACAACCAATCTTGTAAAACCGACCGATTTGATCAAGGTTTATAAGAGCTCGGATCTTATTATCTCCTCTACAGATGTAACGATGAAGCAGGTTACTATTACCGGCACATCGGGTTATGCCGCTGAACAGTCAGTATCTTCACCTTGGACTATATCTGCCGATGGTCTTGTGACAACTTTGAAGAATGAGACAGGTGCAAATGATGTGACTTTTACTGCATCTGCCAGTCAATTCAGAGTCGCGAATCTTGTTGTGTCCGATGAGATAGGAAGCACTCCTGTCATTACTTATACAAAAGTGTCTTCAATCGCTCAGTGCAAGGCTCTTGCTACAGATACTAAAGTGGAAGTTGCGTTCCCGATGACAGTAGCGTTTGTGAACAAATCAAATATCTTCGCAACTGATGCCGCCGGTGATTTTATACAGCTTTACGGTTCCAACAAGTATGAGAGCAACTCGATTATTCCTGCCGGATGGAAGGGCAATTACAAATTGTACAATGACTATACACCGGAAATCGAGCCTGAAGCTCTCCCCGAATCAACCGAGAAGGGTAATTTTACAGCCAAGGCTGTAGACGCTGACAAAATCACTGTTGATCTTGTTAATAATGTTATTTTGATCAAGAATGTAACTTTTGCCGCCGAGACTCCTTCTGCAAAAGAGAATTTTACAGGTACGGTAGGTTCTACATCCCTAAGCTTCCGTAACAATTATACGATACCGGGTGTTGCCGCAGGCGTATATGATGTGACGGTTGTTGTGACTATCTTTAACAAAGAACCCTCACTATACGTAATCAACTATGCCGCCGCAGGTGCCGGTGTAGAAGGTGTTGCTGTGGATGAGAATGTTCCGGTTGTATATTACAATATGCAGGGTGTGAAGGTAGAGAATCCCGATAGGGGGGGTATTTATATCCGTGTACAGGGCAATAAAGCTGTCAAAGTGGCACTCTGATAATTAGAAAGTCTATAACGAAGAGATAGATATATAAAGATTAACCTCATATCGAAGAAAATGAGCTAAGCGCGTTTTCATCGATATGAGGTTAATTGTAATATTGTAAAATATAAATATAATTGCTATATTTGCGAAATGATAGAGAAGGCAACTGAAACGTATTGACAAACATGTTCTGAAGCAATTGTAAATGCACTATTTATCATCTTTTGTAGTCGGATCTCTTATTTAATTACTATGAGCGGAACCTCGGACAACAATGGCGCCAGGCGCCCCCGCATCCTGATAGTGTACACAGGAGGAACAATCGGAATGATTGAAAACCCTGCGAATGGTACGCTTGAGCCTTTTGATTTTGATCATCTCATCGATAATGTGCCTAAGATTAAGATGTTGGATTTTGAGATTGAGAATTATCAGTTTAAAATCCCCATCGATTCGTCTGCAATGACTCCTCTTGACTGGAAAAAGATTGTGAAGGTAATCGAGGATAATTACGACAAATATGACGGATTTGTAGTGCTTCACGGTACGGATACAATGGCCTATACGGCTTCTGCCATGAGTTTTATGCTGCAAAATCTTAGAAAACCCGTTATCATTACAGGCAGTCAGCTTCCTATCGGTGAGGTCAGAACCGATGGAGAGGAGAATCTCATAACGGCATTGCAGGTGGCCGCTTCCCGGGATAGGAACGGAGATCCGATGATACAGGAGGTGGCGATACTTTTTGAGGATTATCTTTGGCGTGGAAACCGCTCTACAAAACACAGTTCTGATAATTTCAATGCTTTCAAGAGTTCGAATTATCCGAAACTGGCAAAGATAGGATTGGGAATATCTTTTGACAAAGATGCACTTCTGCGTCATAACGATAATAAACCGCTTGAGACATTCTATGATCTGGACACGAATGTGTTCTATATGGATCTTTTCCCCGGCATAGACAAGGATCTGGTGAAATATATGCTTGCAATGCCGCATCTGAAGGGCGTAGTGATGAAAACCTTCGGAATGGGTAACGGACCGACAGACAAATGGTTTCTTAATGAGATAAAGCAGGCGGTGCAGCGTGGCATTGTGATTGTAAATGTTTCACAGTGTATGAACGGCTCTGTGAATCCTATGCGCTACAAGGCAGGAACAGGTCTTACGGCGGCGGGAGTCATCTCCGGGCATGATCTGACTTCCGAGGCGGCAATTACCAAACTGATGTATCTCTTTGGCAAGGGTCTTGCTCCCGAAGAGGTGAAAGAGCAGATGGAGGTGCCTCTCGCAGGAGAGATGGAGGGTTGAGATCAGTCCGGCAAGAAGATATTAATGGAATAAAGATGAGTGAACAGATAAGAACATATACAAGTGTCAGAATTGACGATACGGTTGAATGGCGTCTTGTCATATTCGTATCAGAGAGGGGAATGTCCGCTTATCTTAAGAATCTTGAGAACCCCCTTGAGAATATAGTTACACTTTTTGAAGAGAGCTGGGATCAGGATGAGTCAATGCTTCTTCACCGCATCGAGGAGTGTGTCTATAATCATCCGCAGCTGCTCGATGATTTTGCTACGGAGATAATAATCTGCAGTCCGCGTGCTTTGTGGTTCCCTGAAAAGGAAAGCCGTGATCCCGAAAGGCTGCTTCAACTTTATGGTGAAGTGTATCCGGTAGACGGAACAGATTTGTTTGAAGATGAACGAGAAGGTATGACATGCGCTTATTCCCTTGTTGCAGGTCTACCATCTTTTTTGCGCAGAACGTTGTCAGGTGCGAAAGTGTCGTGCCACCAGGGTGTGCTGGTGTCTAAATTCATTAAACAAAACAATGAAAGCCCGGTCCTATATATAGATATACGTGTTGATGATGCCGATTATATTCTGATTGATAACGGGAAACTGTTGCTTGCATCTACGCATCAGTGGCATAACATGATGGATATAGGGTATATGGCAATGAACATATTCGACGTATACGGATTGAATCCGAAAATGGCTCAGGTGTCATTGTCAGGAGAGACTTCAGACAAGCAGGAACTTGTGAAGATAATGCGCGAACAGATCTCGTATGTGATGTTCACGCTTGTTCCGACAGCCGTCTCTAAAGTAAAGATGCCTCTAAGCGCGGCGATATCGCTGAGCAGACAGCCGAATAACTGAAGGAGGGTAGAATGAGAATAATAAGGGGAAAATACGGTAAACGCAGGTTTGATGTGCCGAAGAATATAACAGCACGACCTACTACCGATTTCGCACGCGAGAATATCTTTAATGTCATAGAGAATATAACTGATCTTGAAGGTGAACGCGCGCTTGATCTTTTTGCCGGTACCGGAGCAATAAGCTGGGAGTTCGTTTCGAGGGGATGTTCGGAGGTTGTGGCTGTGGAACAGTCAAGGATTCAGGCGGCATTCATATCTTCGGTGAAGGAGAAGCTCGGAGACTCCGTCCTTAAGCTGATAAAGGGGGATGTGTTCAGATATATAGAGAGAGGCACGGATAAATTCGATATTATCTTTGCCGATCCTCCATATGACCATCCTCGGTTTGCCGAGATACCCGCACTTATTCTGGGTTCGGGACTGCTGAAGGAGAACACGATAGTGATTGTGGAACATAACAGGAATCATGATTTCAGTTCATTGCCCGGATTTACGAGACACCTTGTCTACGGGAGTGTGAATTTCAGTATATTCAAAAGCTGTTTAAATCAATTTTAACAGCTTCTTAGAAAAAACTTTTAAGATTACGAATGGATAATATAAAATTAGATTCGATTGAGGAGGCATTGGAGGATTTCAAAGCCGGCAAGTTTGTGATGGTCGTGGATGATGAGGACCGTGAGAATGAGGGAGATCTCATAATAGCCGCCGAGAAGATAACGCCGGAGGATGTGAACTTCATGCTGAAAAATGCCCGAGGTGTGCTTTGTGTGCCGCTGACACAGAAAAGATGTGAAGAGCTGCTGCTTGACAGGCAGGTCACAGACAACACATCAATGCTTGGTACGCCTTTTACCATTACTGTAGACAAACTCGAGGGTTGCACTACCGGAGTTTCGATCGAGGACAGGTGTGCGACAATACGCGCACTTGCAGATCCGTCATCTGTTCCGGAGACTTTTGGCAGACCCGGTCATATAAATCCATTGTATGCACAGGACAGAGGTGTACTCCAGCGTTCCGGTCATACGGAGGCCGCCGTGGATCTTGCAAGATTGTCAGGATTGCAGCCTGTCGCCGCTTTAATGGAGATTATGAGCGATGACGGCACTATGGCACGTCTTCTGGAATTGCGCAAACTTGCCGATGAGTGGGGGATGAGACTCATAAGTATAAAGGATCTTATCGCATATCGCCTGAAACATGATTCGCTTGTAGAGGAGGGTGAAGAGGTCAATATGCCTACCGAATATGGCGATTTCCGTCTTATCCCTTTTCGTCAGAAAGATAACAATCTTGAACATGTGGCTCTTATAAAAGGGGATGTGTCGGATGGAAAGCCGGTGCTGGTGCGTGTGCATTCTTCATGTATGACAGGCGATATCTTCGGTTCAAAACGGTGTGAATGCGGAGAGCAGCTCCATCTCGCCATGCAGATGATCGAGAAGGAGGGTCGTGGAGCCATAATCTATCTGAACCAGGAGGGACGGGGAATAGGTCTGATGGATAAGATACGTGCCTATAAACTTCAGGAAAACGGACTCGACACTGTTGACGCAAATCTTCATCTCGGTCATAAGGCTGACGAAAGAGACTATGGTGTAGGTGCCAATATACTTCATACACTTGGTATCAAGAAAATGCGCCTTATTACAAACAATCCTATGAAGAGGATAGGACTTGAAGGTTACGGACTTGAGATTACAGAGAATGTGCCTATAGAGATCCAGCCGAATCAGTATAACGAGAGGTATATGCACACCAAGAAGGTGAGAATGGGGCATATACTCAGCAAACTATAATCCAATCTTTAAGGTTTAAGGTCGGAATCCGTATAACTCTGTTTAAACTGAATATTATGAAACATATTTTGCTTTGCATTGCATTGGGCGTGGGCTGTTTTTATTCTTCCGCAACAGGAAACAGCGAGAAAAAGATGCTTGACCACACCTGCTTTGATTCCTGGAGAGGAGTCAAAACCGATGCTATTACCCCTGACGGAAACTGGGGAGCGTATGAGGTCAATCCACAGGAGGGTGACGGCATACTTTATTTTTACAATACGAAAACAGGAAAGAAGATAGAGATCGCACGAGGATATCGTCCTGCTTTTACTGCTGACGGCAATTGGGCAGTGGCTTCCATCAAGGCATTATATGCGGATACAAGAAAGGGTAAGATCAAAAAGAAAAAGGATCTGGAGCTGCCTCAGGATTCATTGGCTATTATAGAACTGAAGAGCATGAAGGTCGAGAAGATTGCAAATATTCCCGATTTCAAAATCGGCAGACATGGTGGAGATTGGGTGGCATACTCGACATGTGACACTCTTTATTCGTCAAAGAAAAGTCTGAAGGATAAAGATTTCGCATTGCCGGTGGTGGTCATGAATCTGAATACCGGAGTCAGGAAGATTGTGAAAAATGTTTCTTCCTATGAGTTTAACAGACCCGGCAACCGTCTTGCCCTGAAACTGAAGAGCTATAAGAAGGATTCTTTGTCATATGATGGAATCGGTATTATGAACCTGCCGGATACTGTTTTGCACATTTTCGACAAAGATAGAAAGTTCTACGGTGCATTCAAGTTTGATCACGCAGGTGATCAATTTGCCGTTACCGCTTCTGACGACAGTGTCAAAACCGGTACACGCAAGGCTTTTCTGTTATGGAGCAGACTCGGCTCCGGAGATACAAAGGGTGTAAGGATTGATAGCAGATATGTGTCAGTCAAAGGTGACACACTGCTTCCCAACCAGTATACCAAACCTGTATTTTCACGAAACGGTAAAAGGCTGATCAGCGGTGTGGCTCCTGTAATCGCTCCGGATGATACGACAATTGTAGATTTTGAACAACCCGCTCTCGACATATGGCGGTGGGATGCTCCATTCACATCACCCGAAGAGTTGAAAAAGGCAACCGAATTAAAGGAGAATAATTTTCCTGTGGCAA
Organism: uncultured Muribaculaceae bacterium; assembly: GCA_910579845.1. Classification (GTDB taxonomy): domain Bacteria; phylum Bacteroidota; class Bacteroidia; order Bacteroidales; family Muribaculaceae; genus Lepagella. The sequence goes on from CAJTWL010000004.1 coordinate 6,411, forward strand.
TCGAATTGTCGGACATGCATCAGACATTGCTTGACGAAGCACCTCTTGCCAAAGTGAGGGGAGGAGATCTATGGGATGCCGACTGGGCTCTGATCGTGGATCCGACAGAGAATATGGTTGAGAATCAGTGGAACTATTTTGCGCCTGCAGATATATCGATAGTTAATGTGCGCAACGGTGAACGCAGAAAGCTTGGCAAAGTGCCTGCGGGTGAGGCAGGTCTGTCACCTAAAGGGAAATATGTCTACTGGTATGCCGACAAGAATTTCTATACGTACAACATAGTAACCGGCGACACTGTGAATGTGACAAAGAACATGCCGATACAGGTGTGGAATATAGACGATGATCATCCGATGCCCGCTGAACCATGGGCAAACCCCTTATGGGATGCAGATGACGCGGCGATGCTTGTTTATGACAAGTATGATTTGTGGAGTCTCGATCCAGACGGCAAGAAAGCACCGGTGTGTCTGACCAATGGATACGGACGCAAGAATAATCTGTGTTTCCGGCATAAGATTACAGATGAAGAATGGAGAGGAGCCGTGAATGGAGAAGATATGCTTTTCTCTGTATTCGACTATACAGACAAGTATAACGGACTTGCAACATATAAATATGGCAAACCTGCAAATCCATCCGTAACTGTGCTTAATGGTTTTGCATACACACAAGTAAAGAAGGCTGAGAAAAAAGATGTTTATTTGTGGCAACGTGCGAATTTCTCATGTTCGCCGGATGTGTGGGCATGTACAGGCAATGACTTCATGAAGGCAAAACAGTTGTCGGACGCTAATCCGCAGATGAAAGAGTACAGATGGGGAACGGCAAAACTTGTGAAGTGGAGAGCTTATGACGGAAAAGAATCGGAAGGAGTATTGTATGTTCCGGATGATATTGATCCGGACAAGAAATATCCGATGCTGTGTGTGTTCTATGAGACTGGTAGCGAAGATCTGTATCGTCATTACACCATGGAACCGTCGTGGAGCTGGGTAAATTATCCGTTTTATGTAAGCCGCGGCTATGTTGTTTTTGTACCGGATATCCATTATACAGCCGGTTTGCCGGGTGAGAGCTGTTATAATTATGTCTGCTCAGGCGCGGAGGAGATGTGCCGGCGTTATCCATGGATAGACAAGGAAAGGATAGGGATTGACGGACAGAGCTGGGGCGGTTACCAGACTGCATATCTCGTAACGCGCACCAATATGTTTGCCTGCGCGGGCAGCGGCGCACCTGTGTCGAACATGACATCCGCGTTCGGCGGTATCCGTTGGGAGTCCGGAAATTCACGACAGGCACAGTATGAGATGGGGCAGAGCAGAATCGGCAGAAACCTGTGGGAGGCTCCTGAACTTTACATAGCCAACTCTCCGGTTTTCCACGCCAATCGTGTAGAGACTCCGTTGCTGATCATGCATAACGACAATGACGGAGCTGTGCCTTGGTATCAGGGAATAGAGATGTTTATGGCTTTGCGGCGTCTGCAAAAGCCGGTATGGATGTTGCAGTACAACGGGGAGGCGCACAATATCCGGGCACGTAAAAACAGAAAGGATATTACAGTAAGATTGCAGCAATTTTTCGATCACTATCTTAAAGGTGATCCGATGCCTAAATGGATGAAAGATGGCATTCCGGTGGTGCGGAAAGGTCAGGAATTAGGATATTAAACAGCTTCCAAGATGAATCTATCAGGATTTTTTAAAATATTGACCGCAAGTATATGTCTATTGGCTGTCTCCAATGTCGGGACGGCTGAAGCCCAGACGTTTCATTGCGTTGCCGACACGACAAAAGCGATGGATCTGATACGTAAATATCATCAGCCCGGAAATGATCCGTCGCCTCTGTGTGGAGACATAGCGGCGGAACTTGTCGGTGCGCCATATGTGCCTGTCACACTTGAGGACAGTGTCGGTGATGCACCCATAAGGCTGGACGGATTTGACGAGATGTCGTTTTTAAACACAGTGGCGGCATTGGCAAAGCTTGCTACCTCTCCGGGGCATGCCCGACCAAAGGATTTAGGTATGATAATTGACAACCTGACATTCAGAAAGGGAGAGAAATCAGGTTTTCATATGAGGATGAACTATGCCGCCGACTGGATTCTCGATAATAAATCAAGAGGTAATGTCAAGGAGCTCACAGAGGATTATTCCGAACATTTCAAAACCAAATCGCTGGACTATCTTACCCGTAACAGGGAGAAGTATGCCGCACTGAAGGATTCCACCACATATGAGAAATTAAGAATGATAGAGTTAGGTTACCGTACATTCAAGATTCCGCATATGCGTAGGGAGAGTACCGAATGGAAAGAGGTGAAATCAATGCTCAGGGATGGTGATATCATAGTGCTGCTTACTAATGAACAGGACAAGGATATATTCAATATAGGCTTCATAAAGAAGCGTGAGGATGGATATCATTTTATTCATGCTTCCGAGAAGAACGGAAAAGTAATGGAGGAATCCGAGCCACTCGGCAAGTATATAAAACGCAATTCCAAATATATTTATGGGTGGAGATGGATCCGACTGAAATGATGGAGATATGACAGAAAGATGATTGGAATTGTAAATGCAAAAATAAATATAGGTCTGCAGATTGTGAGGCGCCGTGAAGATGGTTATCATGATTTGCAGACTGTCTTTTATCCGATTGGCAGATATGCCGGATTGCCGGAGAATCCTGCGGAATTCTGCGATATCCTTGAGGTCGTGGGGAACGCAGACGGGAAACTGAATTTCTGTCAGGCAGGTCGTAAGGTGGATTGTGCGTCAGAGAAAAATCTTGTGTACAGGGCGGCGCGTCTTATACTTCCCGAGGGTGTGGGATGTGATGTTATTCTGGATAAACATTTGCCTGACGGGGCAGGTCTCGGAGGAGGAAGCGCGGATGCCGCGTTTACTTTAAGGCTAATAAACAAAGAGATACTTGATAACAGATATTCGGATAAAGAACTTGCGGATATGGCTTTGAGGTTGGGTGCCGACTGCCCTTTTTTTATCTACAATCGTCCTATGTATGGCGAGGGCGTAGGGGAAAAACTTACGGATATCGATCTTGATCTTGGAGGGAAATGGATACTGGTCATAAAGCCGGCAATATATGTATCTACAAAGGAGGCGTTTGCCGGAATCTGTCCCCGTCAGGGAGATATCGATCTTAAAAAACTTCCCTCTGTTCCTTTGAAAGAATGGCAGAATGTGGTGAAGAATGATTTCGAGGAGAGCCTTTTCCCTAAATATCCGTTGCTAAGCGATATAAAGAAGCAAATCATAGAGAAAGGATCACTTTATGCGGCGATGAGTGGAAGCGGAAGTTCTATTTATGGAATTTTTAATGATTATGAGACAGCATTTGAGTGTAAAATGAGTTTTAAATATGTTCCAACAATAGAAGGATCATATTTGTTAAAATTATAAATGAAATTGGCTCAAAATTTGCTGTGCTATGGGAAAGAAACATGTTTTTAAGAATGGTAAAGGATTCCATAAAAAGAAGATGAATATGAACATTGAAGATGAAAAAGATATAAATGATCCGTCTGTTGAAGAGAAAACAGAGGAGATTGAACATGCAAAATCCGCTACGGAAGGAGAGGAGCCGGTTCAAGAGCCGGAGGTTGCCGAAGAGGAAGATCTGAATGCAAAAATAGAATCTTTACAGAATGAAGTAGAAAAAGAGAAAAAGGAATATCTGTTCCTGATGGCTGAATTCGATAATTTCCGTAAACGTACGCTCAAGGAGAAGTCGGAACTTATAAAGAATGCCGCGGAATCCGTATTCAAGGGACTCCTTCCGATAGTCGATGACTTTGAAAGAGCGATAAAGGCATCGGAGAACAGTGACGATGCAGCCACGTTAAAAGAGGGTATGGAGCTTATCTATAAAAAGCTCAAGAAATATATGGAACAGAACGGAGTCAAGGAGATGGATCCTGAAGACAAGGAGTTTGACGCAGACAGGCATGAGGCAATCTCTGCCGTTCCGGTGCCTGATGAAACACAGAAAGGCAAGATTCTTGACACGGTTGAGAAAGGATACACAATAAACGATAAGGTTCTACGCCATGCCAAAGTGGTAGTGGGTCAATGATCCATAAGTAATAAATATTATGGCTGATAATAAAAGAGATTACTATGAGGTGCTCGGCGTTGACAAGAACGCCACTGCTGATGAAATAAAGAAGGCATACAGGAAGAAAGCGATCCAATACCATCCTGACCGCAATCCGGGTAATAAAGAGGCTGAGGATAAATTCAAAGAAGCGGCTGAGGCATATGATGTACTGAGTGACGCCGACAAACGCGCCAGGTATGACCAGTTCGGTCATTCAATGGGTCCTCAAGGATTTGGTGGAGGAGGTTTCGGCGGCGGTTACAGCGGCGGTTTCGGAGGCGGAATGTCGATGGAGGATATCTTTGCTCATTTTGGCGATATTTTCGGAGGCCGATTCAGCGGATTCGGCGGTGGATTCGACGGTTCGGAAGGCAGAGCGCGCAAGCATGTCAACAAGGGGACGGATCTTCGTATCACTGTGAAAGTGACATTGAAGGATATCATGAATGGTGTCGACAAGAAGCTCAAGATTCCAAAACTGGTAGCGGATCCGGCATGTAAAGGTACGGGCGCCAAGGATGGTACGGCATTCGGGACATGTCCGCGCTGTCACGGCTCCGGATATATCAGCACAGTGCAGCAGACAATCATGGGACCGATGGAAAGCCATTCAGTCTGTCCCGAGTGTAACGGTGAAGGTAAGATTATTACCGAACAGTGCGAACACTGTCACGGCTCCGGGGTAGAGAAGAAAGATGAGATCGTAAGCTTTCACATACCTGCCGGTGTGGAGAACGGCATGGTTCTCACTATTCGTGGACAAGGTAATGCACCGCGCCATGGCGGCGTGAACGGAGACCTGCTGATAGTTATTCAGGAAGAGAAGGATCCGGATCTGATTCGAGAGGGTGATGACCTGATATATAATCTTATGCTTGATTTTCCGACCGCTGCTTTAGGTGGCACGGCTGAAATTCCCACCATCGATGGAAAAGCGAGGTTGAAAATCGCTCCCGGAACGCAACCGGGAAAGGTTCTCAGACTGCGTGGAAAGGGATTGCCAAAGATGAACAGTTCTGTAAAGGGAGATCTGCTTGTAAATGTCATGGTATATGTGCCGGAGAATCTGAACGATAAAGAGAAATCTGCCATAGAGAGTCTTAAGGATTCATCCAACATAGTTCCTGCGAAATCAGTCAGCGAACGCCTTTTCTCAAGACTCAGACACATTTTTAATAAAGAAAGCAGAGGCGAGTAATCAGAAGAAACTGTTAAAATATCTCGACTTCCATTATTAATGAACCGCACCCGAGAAGTTTGTCAAAAACAAAACTCCTCGGGTGCAGTTCATTAATTCTATATGTGTTTAATTGCCTGATATATCCGTTCGCATGGATATGGAATCTCTAAGTATTATAAGAGGAGGAATTTCTATCATGTTGGTTTTGGTCAAATAAACCTGTGAGGATTCCGCTTCCTGTCTATTCGTATATCCAAGTCGGATAAGGAGTTGGTCGACTGCGGCTTTACTTATTAAATCAAGAGGCTGTGAAACACAGCTGATAGGAGGATTCAGATAGTTCAGATAAACATTGTCATCAAATGATATCAGTGAAACGTCTTCCGGAACTTTAAGATTATGATCCCGCAGCGCGCGCATGGAGCCTAACAGATTCGTGCCTGATAATGCAAAAATTGCAGTGAATCTTTTGCCGGAACTGATTGCGAGCTGAGTCTGCAGATATCCGTTGTCAATGGAAAAGTCATTTCCGCATATCATTGCTTTTTCGATAAGACCGGCATCGTCAAGAGCGGCAAGATAACCATCTACGCGCCTGACGGATGTGATTGCACGCGGTACACCTCTTATGCACAGTATATCTTTGTGACCTGCTTCGATCAGTTTCTTTGTGGCATCATACGCTCCTCTGAAATTGTCAGTGCAGGCACAGGTAAGATTTGAGTTTTCAAAGTATCTGTCTATTAGCACCAGTGGAATCTCCTGATCAAGTAATTCCAATGGTTCGGCTTCATAGCCGCAGGGTACCATTACGATACCATCCACCCTCCGGCTTTTCAATGTTTCCAATGCGCGCTTCTCTTCATCCGGGCTTTCACGCGTATCCAATACCATCACGGTATATCCCGATTTTGCAGCTTCGCGAATCACAGCCGCCGCTATTGAGGCAAAGAAGGGATTCTCAAAACTTGGTAAGAGAAGTCCGATAGTTTTGGTATAATTGTTGCGCAAATATTGTGCAAACATATTAGGGGTGTATTCCAGCTCTTTAGCGGTATTCTGCACAATAATTTGTGTTTTTTTACTAATTCTGTATTGTTCTGCCTTTCCATTAATCACACGCGATACGGTGGTGATGGAGAGTCCTGTTTTTCGGGCTATATCGGCTAATTTACTTGGTTTTGCCATAGTAAGTAGTGGTTATCAAGCAATTGTGATTTCTATTCTCAAATATAATAAATTTTATCAAATATTTGTTGTTTTTAATTAAAATTTATTTAAATTTGCAATTGAGGTTGCGCAAACGTATGCGCATAGATGGACTTTACGTTGACTAATAACCATAATAACTTGATCGTGAATAGAATACCCAAAATTGTTGTAGTAGGAAGTATCAATACAGACATGGTGATACGCACCCCCCATCTTCCTCGTCCCGGAGAGACGGTGCTTGGAGGAGAGTTTATGATGAATGCAGGAGGAAAAGGCGCAAATCAGGCAATGACAGTCTGTCGTCTTGATGCAGATCTTACATTTGTCGCGAAAGTTGGCGACGATGTTTTCGGCAGGCAGACATTGGAGCAGTTTCATAAAGACGGCATTAAAACCGATTTTGTCAGCGTATGCGACATGTATGCCTCAGGAGTTGCGCTGATAAATGTCGATGATGACGCTGAAAACTGCATAAGTGTAGCTTCGGGAGCTAATTCAGCGTTGATGCCTGAAGATATAGACGCGGCGGCAAAGGCTGTTTCCGAAGCTGATATAATGCTTCTTCAGTTGGAGACTCCTATTGAAACGGTAACTTATGCCGCCGGGATGGCAAAGAGATATGGTCTCAAGGTTGTGCTGAATCCGGCACCCGCGCCTAAGGAGCCGTTACCTGCCGAATTACTTAAGAATGTAGATATCCTGATACCCAATCGCACTGAAATGGAAGTTGTAGCGGGTGTAGATGCCGGTGCAGATCCGGTGAAAGCCACGAATATTCTGGCTGATTTCGGAGTCGATGTTGTGGTGGTCACCCTCGGAAGCCACGGAGCGCTTGTGTGTCATGACGGAAAGTGTGATGAAATTCCGCCATTCAAGGTTACGGCTGTCGATACTACCGCTGCCGGCGATACATTCTGTGGTGCGTTCTGTGTGGCACTGGCAGAGGGTGCGGATGTACGCGAAGCCGCATTGTTCGGAAATCTCGCGGCTTCGATAACCGTGACCCGTGATGGAGCACAGCAGGCTATCCCGACACGCAAAGATGTTGAGATTCTCGCGCAGGAACGGGGAGTGGAATTTAAGTTCATGAATATCAATAAAAACTAAATATTATGTTTATAGTAAATAACTACACAATGGCAGTGGTGTTGTGTTTCATCACAATGCTGTGCTGGGGTTCCTGGGGAAATACTCAGAAACTTGCCACAAAATCCTGGCGTTACGAATTGTTCTATTGGGATTATGTGGTCGGAATGGTCGTATTCGCGCTTTTGCTCGGTCTTACATTTGGAAGTATAGGAGAGCAGGGTCGTTCTTTCATACCCGATCTCTGCCAGGCAGAGTGGGGAAATATAGGCAGTGTTATACTTGGAGGAGTCATATTCAATGCCTCTAATATTCTTCTTTCCGCTTCCGTCTCGCTTGCCGGAATGTCGGTGGCTTTCCCTCTTGGCGTCGGCATCGCGCTTGTACTCGGGGTGTTTATCAACTATCTCGGCGAACCGAAAGGTGATCCGATCTGGCTTTTCATCGGTGTCGCACTTGTGGTGGTCGCTATCGTATGCAATGGTATGGCATCGGGACGTCTAAGTAAAAACAACGACAGCGCTTCCAATAATAAAAAGGGAATTATTCTGGCGGTAGTAGCCGGTTTACTGATGGCATTCTTCTACAGATTTGTAGCGGCGGCTATGGATCTATCCGATTTTATCAATCCTCAGCAAGGAATGTTGACACCCTATTCGGCACTGTTTATTTTCTCTGTCGGTGTGTTGCTGAGCAATTTTGTTTTCAACACTTATGTGATGCGTCATCCATTTGTAGGAGAGCCGGTAAATTACAGCCAATATTTCAAAGGATCATTTACTATGCATCTTACAGGCGTTTTGGGAGGTGTAATATGGGGACTCGGCACTGCCTGCAGCTATGTTGCCGCAGGAGAGGCCGGAGCCGCTATAAGCTATGCTCTTGGTCAGGGCGCTCCGATGATTGCCGCTATCTGGGGTGTATTCATATGGAAAGAATTCAAAGGTGCCGATGTGAAAACCAATATGTTGCTTTGTGTAATGTTCTTGTTTTTCGTGCTGGGACTTGCATCGATAATCGTTTCAGGAGCCAATTGACATGAAGATCACATTGTTTATCAACGCTTTATTAGGTTTGTTGATATCTTTTAATGCGGTAAGCGCCGAACCGACAGGCGTGATTATAGAAACGGATATGGGCAATGACATTGATGATGCCCTGGCTATGGATCTTGCCTATAAGGCTATGGATGAAGGGAAGATAAACATTCTTGCAATCGGGGTCCACAAGCTGAGTCCGACGGCGGCTGATTATGTCGATATATTGAATACCTGGTATGGTTACGGGGCTATTCCAATAGGAAGATCCCAGACCCCGGTGTATAACCAGCATCAGCGTGATTATACGATTCCGGTTTGTGCCATGCGTGATTCCAAGAGAAAAGCCTTATGGAAAAGAAGCAAGCAAGGAGGCGATTTTGAAGATCCTGTAACTTTGTATCGTCGTGTGCTTGCCGCCCGGCCTGACACGTCTGTGGTATTTGTGTCTCTTGGATTCGGCACAGAACTGGCAAAGCTTCTTCAAAGCGGACCGGATGATATTTCTCCGTTATCCGGCAGGGATCTGGTTCGGCAGAAAGTGAGGTACCTGTCGATAATGGCAGGAAGCTACGGCGCAAAACAGCGTGCGGAATATAATGTCGTGAACGATATTCCTGCGATGCAGATTGTTTTTGACCGGTGGCCGACCAGAATTGTACAGAATCCATTTGAGATAGGTCCGAAAGTCAAGTTTCATGGGAATAAAGTCGATGAACTGTTCACATGGACAAAGAAGCATCCTGTCATTGATGGATACAAGTACTATATGAAGATGCCCTACGACAGACCTACCTGGGATCTGCTAAGCATAATATATATAACCCATCCGGAACTTTTCTCTGAGAGTGAGCCCGGCAGAGTGGAGGTCAATTCCAAAGGATATACCTTTTATACACCCGATGAAAACGGAAATGTGGTATGGCTCACATCTTCCGATTCCCAGCTCCGGGAACTTGACCGATACATAATGCAGACAATTTCACGAAAACCAAAAAAATTCAAAAATAACTAACTTAAAAACTATCATGAACTCGAAAAATTTCTTGAAAGCAATTAAGGAATCGTTGTTGTGCGGTATATTTGCCGTGCTTACGGTTTTCTCAGTTGCGGCTACGGCAACGGCGCAGACAAATTATGTGACTGGTACCGTAACTACGTCTGATGGCGAGCCTCTTCCAGGCGTCACTGTGATGGTTGATGGCACCAAAACGGGTGTTGTCACTGATTTTGACGGTAACTATAAAATTAATGCCGATAGTGGTGACAACCTTGTTTTCAGCTATGTCGGATTCAAGAAGGAAAAGATCAAGGTTGGAAGCAACACCAGGATTGACGTCAAGATGGGCGAGGACAACAGTGTCCTCGACGAGGTGATTGTGGTGGGTTACGGTACACAGCGTCGTCGTAATATCTTAGGTGCGGTGGAAAATCTTTCCGGTAAGGAGATTGAGAATCGTCCTAACGGATACATAACACGTTCTTTGCAGGGAATGGTACCCGGTCTTAATATTCAGATGAATGACGGTAAGCCTACACGTTCAGCTTCGATGCAGATACGTGCCACCACTCAGTCAATCGGTGCCGGTGGCGCCGCTCTCTGTCTTGTCGATGGTGTAGAGGCTGATCTTACGGCAATCAATCCGGAAGATGTAGAGAGTATCTCTGTATTGAAAGATGCTTCTTCCACAGCAGTCTACGGAGCCAGAGGCGCTTTCGGTGTGATTCTTGTAACAACAAAAAAAGCCAGGAAAGGCAAAACGCAGGTAGACTATTCAGGCAGCGTGTCATTTATAAGCGAAACCAAAAGACCTGAACTTGTTACGGATTCCTGGACATGGTATAATAGTTTCCAGGAGTCATACTATAGTGCGTTTCATCAGTATGCCACATCAATAAATAATAAATTCCCGATTTCTCAGTCCTGGATAGATGAATTTACCAAACGTCGTACAGATCCCGATAATTCATATCTTGACTGGGCAATTGACAAGAACGGCGAATATCAATATTATGGAGCCGGAACAAACTGGTATGATCTGCTTTATAAAAAGAGTACAACAGGTACACAGCATAATCTAAGAGTGTCAGGAGGCGGTGATGTAGCAAGCTATATAGTATCAGCCCGTTATTTCGAACAGGATGGAATTTACGCGGTAGGTGATGAGAAGTTCCGTCAGATAAATGTCAGAGGGAAAGGAACAATCCAGATCACTCCACGTCTTAAGTTGGAAAACAATACTGATTTTGTGCGCCGTACATACAGACAGCCGGTTAGCGGTACCCCAAGTTTCCTCGTTCGTAGAAATCTGGAACATCAGGGATTCCCAATGGCTATACCATATAACCCTGATGGCTCGTATACTCCGGCAGCTGTCTACACAGGATATGCTTCCATGAAAGAAAATGCGTCATATCGCAACAACTTCAAGTTCGATATAAAGAACTCAACTTTCTTGACATATGAAATTCTCAAAAAGGAGCTTATTGCCCGCGCGGATTTCTCATATCTATATAATCATTCACAACAGACTGACAAATGGACTCCTGTCACAGGTGTTAAATCGGAGGTGGCAAAAGAGGTGTGGCCGACAAACGATTACCTGAATACCACAGAAACCCAGCGTCAATATTATAATGGTAATGTGAACCTGACCTGGACACCGGAGCTCAACAACGACCATGATCTTACAGTAGTGGCAGGCTGGCAGATAGAGCATCAGAGCAATCGTGTGACCTATATGAGCCGTGACGGATTCATCATGGACGATAAGCCTAACTATTCTCTTATGACCGGTACAAACTATCAGGTCAAAGACAACGGTTCTATCGACTGGGGTTTTGTAGGAGTTTTCGGACGTGCGTCTTACGCATACAAGAGCAAATATCTTGCAGAAATCAGTGCCCGTTATGACGGCTCATCCAAATTCCCGACAAACCAGCGTTGGGGTTTCTTCCCATCGGCATCCATCGGATGGCGTATGAATGAAGAGAGTTTTATGCAGAATCTGACATTTCTCAATAACCTTAAATGGCGTTTCTCAATCGGAAAAGCCGGTAATGGAAATGTGGCTCCATACAAATATCTTGAGCTCCTTTCGTTCTCGAAATCAGGTGTGATAATCGATGGACTTCAGCGTACAATGACACATGTGCCGGGCAATAAGATTCCTGATAATCTGACATGGGAAACATCTTCTACAATAAATCTCGGTCTTGATATCAACGTACTTGACAACAGACTTAATTTCGTCGGTGATATCTACCGCAAGCTTACTACAGATATGTTTGTAGTAGGTGCGGAAATACCGGCTGTAGCCGGTTATTCAGCGCCCTATGGCAACAATGCCGATATGGCTACGAACGGTATAGAACTTGCAATCGGATGGCAAGACAGTTTCCAGCTTGCAGGAAAACCATTCAATTATTCGGCTCGTCTGTCTTATTGGGACAGTGTCTCGAAGATTACGAAATATACCGCAAAAACCAACACGCTGCCATCGATCTATTCCAACTCCTATTATGAAGGAATGACAATTGGCGAGATCTGGGGCTATCATGTTTTGGGATTATTCCAGAGCGATGAAGAAGCACAGGATTACGGGGTTAAATATCAGAAGAAAACATTCTGGAGTGGTGATGGCGGATCATGGGATGCCGGAGACGTCAAATTTGCCGATCTTAATGATGACGGAATCGTAGACAACGGATCCAACACACTCGAAAATCATGGAGACCTCAAAAAAATAGGAAATTCCGCACCCCGCCATCATTATGGCATCAATCTCAGCGCAAACTGGAATGGAATAGGTCTTACAGTATTCTTCCAGGGTGTCGGACACCGCGACTGGTATCCTACAGCAGAGTCAGGTCTTTTCTGGGGACATTACAACCGTGCATATGGCTATTGCCTGCCTTGGCAGGTAGAGGATCACTGGACTCCTGACAATACAGATGCATACTGGCCTAAGCCAAAAGGCGCACTCGCTTTGTCAAATCCGCGTGGTGCTTTGCGTACTCCGAATGACAGATATCTGCAGAATGCGGCATATTGCCGTCTGAAAACTCTCACTATAGACTATACAATCAACAAGAAGTGGTTGAGAAAAACTCCGATTACCAATCTCCGAGTGTATGTCTCAGGTGAAAATCTTTTCTATTGGTCTCCTTTGAAGAAACATGCCAGAAACATAGATCCTGAAATGATTACTCACGGCGATGCCGATTTCGGGACTACAGCCGGATCACATGGTGACAGCTATGGATATCCTATGACCAAGAATATTACAGTAGGCTTAAACATTTCCTTCTAATTTGATGAATCATCATGAACAAGATAATTAAAAAATCAGTATTATTACTTGGATTACTGGCACTCGGATCCTGTAACGATTATTTCAACGAAGAGCCGGTAGCTTCCACAACAAGAGATACTTTCTTTACGTCAGAGACCGCTCTTGAGACATATGCCAACGGACTCCTGAATTCTTATCTGCCAAGTGCGGCTACACTCGCATATGGTGATCAGATAAGCGACATTGCCGTCGCAAAGCAGACAGACGGTTATCTTAGAGCAGGTCAGTATAGTGCGGCTCAGGCGACCAACTGGTCGAAAGGGAACTGGAGCCAACTTTATGACGTGAACTATTACTTGAAATATATGCAGACTGCCAAAGGCAAGGTGAGTGATGCCATATTCAATCATTATCAGGGCGTAGGCCGTTTCTGGCGCGCATGGTTCTATTGGAATAAGGTGAAAACATTTGGTGATGTGCCTCTGTATACAGACGTTATCGAGCCAAATGACTACGATGCATTGTACAAGGGACGAGATTCAAGAGCAACAGTCATGAACCAGGTGCTCGAAGATCTGAATTATGCATGCGAGAACTGTTCAAAAGATGCGCAATTTGTTGATAAGAATGTGATAAACAAGTATGTGGCGCTTGCTTTGAAAGCTCGTATATGCCTATATGAAGGTACGTTCCGCAAATATCACAATTTAGGCGATTATGAAGATTGGCTTGACGAGGCAATCAAGGCGGATGAAGAGTTGATGAATAACAGTCCTTATGATTTGCTTGAAGAGAAAGGTAATGAAGCAAAAGTTTATTCAAAACTCTTTTTGAGTGAGACTCCCCAGCGTAAGGAAGTGATTCTTCCGCGTGAATATAACAATGAGTTGAATTGCAAGCATGGAATCACTACATGGTATGCATCTCCAACAGCGGGTAACCGACTCAGTGCAACAAAAGGATTCGTGAATATGTATCTTAATCTCGATGGCACGAGATTCACTGATAAGAAAGATTATAACAAGACAGAATTCAAGGATGAGTTCAAGAACCGGGACTGGCGTCTTTCCCAGTCGTTCTTGAATCCGGATTATGAAAAGGTGGTAAATGGAATCAAGACAAAGGATATCACAAAAACATTCCCTAATCTTGAGCAGCAGAACACTTGGTATCGTATCGCAAAATGGAGTCTCGCAGACAATTCTCTCGAGGGTGGAGACTGGAGCTATAATTCACTTCCGGTATTTCGCTTTGCAGAGATTCTTCTCAATTATGCAGAGTCTAAGGCAGAACTTGGAGAAATGGATTCCAATGTCTGGGATATGACAATACGCCGTATCCGTGAACGGTCGGGAGTGAAAGGCGATGCTCCGGCTGTTGCCGATCCCTATCTCATTGCTTATTATACAAACGATCAGGATAATACATCAGTGACTGACAAGTGGATTCTTGAAGTCCGTCGCGAACGTACAATTGAACTTTTCATGGAGAATACCAGACGCGATGATCTTTGGAGATGGCGTCAGTGTCCGTTGATGGAACGTCCTTATGACGGCATCTATGTACCGCAGGTCGGTAAGGAGTTTGATCTTAATGGAGATGGCAAGAATGATATCTGCTTCTACTCCAAGAGTTTTCCAAAACCGTCTAAAACTATTGCTGGGGTGACATATGTGGAAATCAAAGCCAAGGATGGCGACAAGGATGTGATATATGGTTTGAATGAGGATAATTGTATAGTATATCTGATTGATCGCGAATGGTTACCTCATATGTATTATTATCCTATTCCTCAGACTGCGATAAACATTAATCCAAATCTCGGTCAGAATCCAGGATGGTAGGTAATTGATATATTGAACCATAAAGTGTGCTGTTATGGGTTATTATTGTATTGTCAATAAGTTAGGTGCACTTATACTCTCTCTCAAAGCAGAAATATCTCAGAACAGCCACTTTATAGGTTCATTAATTCCAATGCCTGCATAATAATTTTAAATTTTTTCAAGATGAAACTTAAAAGTATATATTCAATAATAGGATTGACCTTATTAGTCGGTGGCTTATGGTCCTGCTCGGATAATGACGGGCTGAATGTGCTGAAACGTGATACAGATGCAATGCAGTTCAGCTACCTTAACGAAACCAAAAAGTTGCACATACTTACAAATGATAAATGGAGTATTGCCGCTAATAACGACTGGATCAGCTGTACTCCGTCAGAGGGAGTCGGTTCCGACAGAGAACAGATTATAGAAGTCTCTACTTTACAGAATGATGGTGCGGAAAGAGAAGGTTCATTGACTCTTACAGATGGAGTCAAACAATTAAACATTTCAGTGACTCAGGAGGATGGCTTTTTCTATTTTGGAAAACCTGTGATGCCCGAAGCTTTAATACACAAGACCAATATAAGCGGTACAAAAATAGAGATTCCGTATTTTAAGGCTAAACCCGGTTATAAAGTTTCGGCAACATGCGAATTGACTCTTGATGATATGCCTTGTCCCGAAATTACGGCTGACGCTGTCAGAGACAAAGAACTTACAGTGGGCAGTGGTGTTGTGACTCTATATCTTAACGGAGATGCAACAACCAAAGGCGATTTGAAAGCACTCATTAAACTCACGGTTAATGGTGAAACCTATGATATGGAGGCGTCATCAAGGATACGTGCAGAGAAAGAGCTCACTGTGACTGTATTTAAACTCCTACCCAAACTGGTTGTTATTGACTGGGGTAAATATGAAAAAGGAACCGGTACAAACGGTGATAATGGAAATGCGCGTGATTTCGATTTCGAACTTGCTTACGAGAAAGATGGTCCTGCTATCCGCAAGAGTGTTTCATCTAAATCGAACTGGTTGGTTGCCAATATGTTTTGGGGTGAGAACAGGTTTGTCTACGGTAACCTTAAACCTGATACAGACTATTGGTTCAGAATTGTGGAAAAGAATATCGGTCCAAACAAAAATGAGACTTCCGATGTGACATATCTTAGATTCCACACACCTGTAGAACCGCCTCTACCTGCCAATACAGTACTGTATAACGATTTCGATCATTTCTGTATTAAAGGAAGCGCGATATATCGTGCATTCGGTATAGCTGTAAGCAATGCCAATGTAGGAAAGAATTTCGATCCTGACGATAATGACTGCTTCCTTGCAAACAAAGGTATATGTACACCTCCTACTACAATGGATCCGCTCCATGACCAACGTAATAATGCCTCACATGCCTTGAACTTCAAACAATGTCCGAAAGTATGGGCTCATTATTGGGAAACAGACAAGTATGGCACAGACGGAATCTCAAACCTTGACACATATCCCGGATGGTCATGTTACTTTGCCCGTCAGAGTACAGGCGCTGTAATGCTTGGAGGCGCAACCACAAGCAATGCATACCTCGGAACCCCACGACTTACGTCTTTAGGCGATACTCCTACAGATATCACAGTGGTAGTCCACACTGCGGCTTACCATGAGCCATACCATTCATGGGAGGAGGATTGTCTGAAACACTATATCAAAGTAGATGGTCCCGGCAAGATCGTTGATGCAGGTGCTACAGCTGCCACCGAACTTCCGGCTACAGCTGAAATGAACAGTGACAAGAGTGTGGTAGTGGAGGTAAAACCAAACAAGATCGGTCCGAAAGAGGGATCAATCAATGACTATAATGTCACTACAGAACATGTAATTAAGATTACAGGTGCAACCAAGGACACACGAATCAAAGTGATGAATATGAATATCGGAGTCGGCGTAGCTCACGCCCGTCTTCTAATTGATGATATTCTGATTACAAAGAACTGATATTTTAAGGTTCTGCCGTCACGTATTTTGCGACAGCAGAACCTTATTTTCCTTTATAATTATCTGAACACTTATTTAATAATGAAAAAGATTATTTTGTGGGCTCTTGTTGTTATAGCCGCATCATGCGGAGATCCAAAAGATGAACCTTCCGGTGGAGGTCAGGTTCCAGATGGGCCACAAACCCCGGACAAGACATCCACAGCCGGTTTCGATAAATATACAGAAGCGAATATTTACAGCCGTAACGTAAAATTAAAAATTTCACTTCCAATGCAGGGCTTTAGCTTGGATTCAGACGGGAGTATATGGTATACTCAGACTGACGGCACGATAAAGCAGAATATGTATATCTCAAAAGGTAAGCCTAATAAAGGAACCGATCCTGTGAATGCAACATCTGAACTCATGACTCTGACATATTGCGGACACGGTACAAATACTGCCATAGAAGAGGTTGGCAATGACCGGTATGTATGGGTAGGATGTTTCGGCTCCGCTAATTCAAGTGGACAATATTGGACGGAAAAGCTGATCGGAAGAGTCAAGTTTGAACATGGAAAAACCAAAGCCACTGATGATTTTGACGAATATTATTATATCGGGAACCAAACCGATATGCATCCTTCAATCGATGCGGAGCATGATTTGCTGACAATCAATTACGGCGGGCAGGGAACCGGTAATGAACGCTGTTTCGTGGTTTATAAACTTAGCGAGGCTAAAAATGCTCCAAAAACAGAAGTGGAGATTTCATGTACCAACGGTTTCCGGACAGGCAATGCCGCTTCTACAGACCAAACCTCCGTTATTGTGCGGGCGCGTGACCTTACCGCCATTAGTCCGGTTGCAAAACCTAAATTTTCAAAGCAGGGTTATGCCGCCTCGGGATCGACTTATTATTCCTGGCAAGGCTTTGACGTGAACGGTGACAGACTCTACTATACGGAGGGTAATGATAATTATGGCCTGACCGGTGGGTTCGGAACAAGTTCATATGCTTATGTAACCGTGTTTGACATGGACGGGAAAGTGGTGGAGGAGCGTACCCAGATCAAAGCCATTGCAGATTCAGACTGGACTACAAAAATGGGTATGTCTGTATTCGGGACTTTCGAAAGTGAAGGCGTCAAAGTAAAAGGTGATAAAATATATCTTGGTTTTGGCGGACGCTACATCACTGATTCCAATACTACTTATTACCAGGATATATTGGTATATGACAAACCCTCGAAATAATGCGTATAATCTTTCTATAGTTTCTATTTGATATGAAAATTGAGAGGAATTTTAAAAGAATATATCCGGTATTTGCTATTCTTATGCTTTTTATATCCGGCAGCTTGAATATATCGGCAAAAGTCAGTGGATACAACGGGATCAGAATAGAGATTTCAGATAGCAAAGATACTCTTTTGCGAAATGGCAGGGATCTTTTTATCCGTGTGGCTGAAGAGCACGCCGGTCGTAAACTTACTGATTCAAAAGGAAGAATCCTGACCATCAAGCTTGATCCCACCGATGTGTCTTTGCTTGGAGAAGGATTCCGTATTTCCGACAAAGGTTCGGACTGTATCCGCATCTCAGCGGGAAATTCAAATGGAGTATTGTATGGACTTGGAAAATTGTTGCATGGTTCGCATTTTGAAAAGGGGCGCTTTGTGCCGGTGTTCAATGACGCACCGTTAATACCGGATAAAAAGGTACGTGGCATTTATCTGGCGACCCATTTTAACAACTTTTATCATGCTGCTCCGGAGGAGGAAGTAGTGCGTTATATTGAAGAATTGGCATTATGGGGATACAACCATCTGCAAGTTTGGTTTGATATGCACCACTTTACAGGTCCGGATGATCCTGCCGCGATAAAAATGCGTAAACGTCTGGCAACGTTTCTTCGGGCAGGTAAGAGAGTAGGTATGAAAGCCGGGTTGACAATGCTTGCCAATGAGGGCTATAGCACTACTCCGAAACATTTGCGAGCTCATAAAGTTGAATTTACAGATTTCTTCGGTGTGGAGATTTGTCCGTCGACTCCTGGTGGAACAGAACTCATCATGCGTCAGGTTGAGGAGAATATAGACGCTTTTTCCGCTCTTGGTGTAAAAGTGGATCATATTCAGCTCTGGCCTTATGATCAAGGGGGATGTACATGTGAGAATTGTACCCCTTGGGGAGGAAACGGATATTTAAAAATCACACGAAAGCTGTCTGATTTGATAAAGAACAGATTACCTGACGTCGCTTTGACACTCTCTACATGGCTTTTTGATTTTAAGGAGCAAGACAAAGGAGAGTGGCGGGCTCTTGGTAATGCATTTTCCAATGAAGCACCATGGGTAAACTATATCATGGCTGATTCACACACTACTTTCCCCAGTTATCTTTCAAAAAATCCCGTACCCGGTGGACTCGGACTTCTCAATTTTCCGGAGATAAGCATGTGGGGGAATTTCCCTTGGGGTGGATACGGCGCCAATCCACAGCCGGAGCGTTTCCAGAAACTTTGGGATGATGTGGCGGATAGAGTTGATGGGGGATATCCATACTCGGAGGGTATTTATGAAGATGCCAATAAAGTAATGTATAGCCAATTCTATTGGGATAGAAATCGGAGAGCAAAAGATGCGCTTAAGGAGTATGTCTCCTTCGAATTCTCGCCTGTGTATGCCGACAGTATTATGAATGCCATTGAATTACTGGAGAAGAATTATGGTATGAGTTCTCA
The DNA here is from genome assembly GCA_910579845.1 of uncultured Muribaculaceae bacterium. GTDB lineage: Bacteria > Bacteroidota > Bacteroidia > Bacteroidales > Muribaculaceae > Lepagella. The sequence goes on from CAJTWL010000004.1 coordinate 25,907, forward strand.
CAAATGGGGAATAGGAAAGTACGATAGAATAAAGCTTAGTACTGCCGACAACGCTACAGATGAAGCAAAGCGCATTCTTGAAGATGTTGACAGAAAACTGCCTAAACATATAAGAGACAGTTGGCGTTGGAGGCTTTTGCTCCTCAGGTCACGTCTGGATTACAGTCTGCATAAAAATGACGGCAAGATTGACGCGGATGCCAATAAGGCTTTCGGTGAGGTGGAGAAAATCCAGCATCTGGAAAACGCTCATTTCTATGTTCATCCTCCTGTACGCTATGGCGAGGCGTATCCCATTGAAAAGATTCATTGATTAATCTGTTGAAGATATGAATAAAAGAAACATAATCGCAATATTGGCAGCATGTGCATCTATATCCTATATTTCTGCAGAACAGACGTCGACCACAGGTATAGATAAATTTGACGAAACCAATATTTTCTGCCGCAACCATTGTCTTCCGGGAAATTACGTTATCCAGGGATTCAATCTTGACTCCGATGGTACCGTGTGGATGACTAATACGGGTCCGAGAGACAAGGTGGTTCTGACACACATAACCCCTGATTCATCAGCCGGACTTAAAACTGATAACTTAGGCTATATGGTGTTTAATTACTTCGGACATGGTACCAATACTGCTATTGAAGAGGTAGGGGATGACCGCTATTTTTGGGTAGGGTGCTTTGGCTCTTCCAACAAGGAAGGCTTTTATTGGACAGAGAAATTGGTGGGAAGGGTCAAATTCGTGCCCGGAGACACCATTACTCCTGATAAATGCAATGAGTATTATTATATTGGAGAATATGATAATATGCACCCTTCAATAGATAAGGAGAATGATCTGCTTACGATAAATTATTCGGATGCGGTAAATGGAGCATTCCGGTGTTTTGTAGTTTACCGTCTTAGTGACGCTCGAAATGCTCCGTTGAAAAATGTGACAATATCTTGTACGGATGCTTTTAAATCCGGAGATAAGCGTTCGTTGAATATGACGGATGTCAATGTGACAGTTCGCGATCTGACTCAGATTATACCGATAGCTAGACCTAAGTTCCTCAAATCAGGGTATGGCAGTGCCGGTGATAAATACTATGCATGGCAAGGTTATGATGTGCATGGTGACAGATTATATTATTGTGACGGTGGTGCTCATCTTGAAGGCAGGAAATATGATGTTCTGACCGGTCATTCCAAAGCCTATGTTACAGTATTTGATCTTGAAGGAAATGTGGTTGAACCGCGCACTGAAATCAAAATAATCGGAGATCACGATTCATTGGTTAAACATGATCTGTCTCATTTCTGGAGCATGGAAAGTGAAGGTGTCAAAATAGATGGCTCTGTAATGTATTTGGGATTTGGTGCAATAGGTGCGGATAAAACCAATCCTCAGAGGCGTACAAATCATATTTTGAGATTTAATAAAGCAAAATAAGGGGTTAATTATCCTTCATCATGTTTACGGAAAGCGTCGGGGCAGTTTTCTCCCCGATGTTTTTTGTTAAAATTAGTTATAGATTGCGGTCGATTTTTCACTTGCAATCTTTTTTGTTAAATTTGTTGACGATTAAGGTCTTTTTCTATTTAAGCGCACCAAAATCGTCATTAAAATAACAACAACTGTCCTATATGTCGTATTCCGCACCTATAGATGAGAAGCAACTTGTCGCTGACCTTCATGATCCTAAAAAGGCTCATGGTGCGTTTGACACGCTCATGCGTAAATATGGTGAACAGATTTACTGGCAGATAAGGAGAATGGTGACAAACCATGAAGATGCGAATGATCTGTTGCAGAACTGCTTTATGAAAGCATGGAATAATCTCGACAACTTCAGAGGTGAGGCAAAACTCTCCACATGGTTGTATAAGATAGCGGTAAATGAGACTCTGAATTTTTTGAATAAGGAACGTCAGCATGGCGATATGGTGTCGAATAGCGAGGATTTCAATGTGCTTGATACATTGGAGAGTGATGAATATTTCGATGGGGATGAAATGCAGATTGAGTTCCAGAAAGCAATTGCCTCACTGCCGGAGAAACAACGCCTTGTATTTAATATGAGATATTTCGATGATATGAAATATGAGAAAATATCTGACATTTTAGGTACTTCGGTCGGTGCCCTCAAATCTTCGTATCATCATGCTGTTAAAAAGATTACAGCGATGCTGTCATAGCACGTGGCGAATATTGACGTGATAAACCTGACAGTCAAGTAACAACACTTATAGTTCTTATATATAGTGAATGCGGCCGGTTTCACAACCAGCCGCATTCAATTGTTTTCCATAATACTTTTTCGAACTAACCTAACATCATGAAACGATTTTTCTTTCTTTCGATATTAAAACAATGCATGAACTGATTTTGTTCGGATAAAATGAAAATTTTTAAGCGGTTTCTTAGAACAACTCTTTAAAAGAGTTTTTTCGTTTTGGGAACGTTTGGGAATCAATTTAGTTAAAATTGCTTTTTTTATGAAAGATATTTGAGTTGTTTTGCAAACAGTTCCTTTTTTATTTATTAAATTTGAAACAACTTCATTTGAAAATGATAACATTAAAATCTAACAATAACAACATGGCACAAATTTCAAAAGAGAATTCAGTATTGGCATTAGCCACAAAATTCTCGAATCATGGAGACTGGATTGTTGAACAGCAGTTCGTATTACAGATGGGTTCTTCTTACCTGATGGCACACGGAATCGGCACACCTTTGGAGAAGGATGCCACTACAGAGATCGAGGTGCCGGCAGATGGCGAATACAATGTTTATGTACGCACGAAAAACTGGACAAAATATTGGTCCGACGGTCCGACTCCCGGTATTTTCGAGGTCTTGATCGATGGCGAAGCCAATGGCGTTTTCGGAAATGATGATAATAAGGAGTGGCACTGGCAGAAGGGCGTTAAAGTAAATCTGAAGAAAGGTACGCATACACTCGCGCTTCATGACCTCATGGGTTTTGACGGACGTTGTGATGCCATATTGCTTACTACTTCTGATGAAGTCCCAGGCAATACAGTAGAGGATTACAAGGCATTGCGCGATGTTGTGCTCGGTAAAGAGCCTGTAGTCGATAAGGGTGAATATGACCTTGTTGTAGTCGGAGGCGGTATGTCCGGTATCTGTGCTGCAATCGCAGCTGCCCGTTATGGCAGTAAAGTGGCTTTGATTCAGGACCGTTATCTCCTCGGTGGTAACAACTCATCTGAGGTTCGTGTGGGTCTGGGCGGTCAGATTAATGTTGATCCGTACCCATCACTCGGTTACATATTCAATGAGATAGGTCCGGACCGTATCGGTAATGCACGTGGCGCACACCATTATCAGGACTGGAAAAAGACAGACGTTGTAAATGCTGAAAAGAACATAACACTCTTCCTCGGTTATACTGTAGATCAGGTCGAGAAAGCCGGCAACAAGATTGTAAGTGTAGAGGCTGTAGAGGCTACAAATCAGGATAGAATCAAAATAAGCGGCAAACTCTTCAGCGATTGTACAGGTGATGCACATCTTGCAGTACTTGCCGGTGCTGAAACAAGAATGGGTCGTGAGGCCAAATCTGAATTCAACGAGCGTCTGGCTCCTGAAAAAGCTGATGACATGACAATGGGTGTATCTGTAGAGTGGTATTGCGAAGACTGGAATACACCTTGCACATTCCCGGATTCTCTCGACTGGGGTCTCGAGCTTGATGAATATACAGTAGAACCTGTTCACCGTGCAAACTGGTATTGGGAGGTAGGTATGATGGACGATCAGGTTGCCGATGCAGAGAAAGTCCGTGACTACGGCATGTATGTCGCTTATTCAACCTTCTCATATTGCAAGAACCGTCTTGCAAACAAAGAGGATTGGGAGTGCACACATCTTACATGGGTTTCCCACGTTTCAGGTAAACGCGAGTCTCGTCGTATCGTAGGTGATCTTATCCTTACAGAACAGGATCTTACGCGCCCACGTCCATATGAGGACGGTACATGTACAACAACATGGCGTATCGACCAGCATTATCCGCAGGAGGAGAATTCCAAGAAATATCCGGGTGAGCCCTGGCTGTCCTACGGCGTCCTTACCCCGATCGATTTTTACGCACTTCCTTATCGTATTTTCTATTCAAAGGATATCGCGAATATGTTTATGGCGGGACGTAACGTCAGCGTATCTCACATCGCTCTCGGTTCTGTCCGGGTGATGCGTACTTGCGGTATGATGGGAGAGGTTGTAGGTCTTGCCGCTTCTATCTGCGCTAAGAAAGATTGTCTGCCTCGTGACATATATACGACATATTTCTCAGAGCTGCAGGATCTGATGCGTAAGGGTGCCGGTCGTACAGACGTTCCCTACACACAGTTCTACCATCAGATCGACCGTACAGGTCATATCGCGGAAGATAGATGATCATATTTAATCAGACTGTAAAGATGAAATTCAAGAATATTATAATGATAATGGCTGCAACCGCATTGGTTGCGCCATTATCTGTTTCAGCAAAAGCTAAAAAACAACCTGCCATCTACGGACAGGTTACAGCAGACGGGAAACCACTCGCGGGTGTGCAGGTGAGTGACGGTGTGAGCATCGTAAAAACAGATGCGAACGGTAATTATGCCATACAGACCAGTGATAAGACGGACGGAACAGTTTATATAACCACTCCTTCGGGATATATGGCACTCAGTAACGACGGATTCCAGCCCGGTTTCTGGAGATTGCTTAATGCTCCGGTCGGAACACCGGAAGTCCATAATTTTAATCTTACGCAACAGAACCAGGATGTTTATTCTGTGATGTATCTTCCGGATCTCCACCTTACAAATGAGGATGAAAAGAGAGATCTGCACGCATTCGAGACTCTCGCATATCCTGTAATGCAGTCGCTATATGATAAGTATTCTCAGGATGGACCGGTGTATTGCTTTAATCTTGGTGATATATCACATGACCTTTTCTGGTATGATTATGGTTTCTCTCTTGATAAAGTAATAGGTTATCTTAAGGGTAAGGCATGGCCGTTTATGACTTACAGTGTATCTGGAAACCATGACAATGATGCGTCTGTGACCGGTGAGAATACCGACAACCGCGCTGCGTGGCTTTATAGAAAAACGCTCGGTCCGGCTCAATATTCCGTGAATATAGGCAACGATCACTGGATCTTCCTCGATAATATCGAGTATATAAATGTGCCTGGTAAAGGTAAGAAAGCAAAAGGTGTAAATGGTGACCGTTCATATAACCATACGTTCACACCCGCTCAACTTGCATGGCTTGAGAAAGACCTCGCCAATGTGGAACCTGGTCAGCAGGTGAGGGTGGTTTGTCACGCACCCCTCATTATGGAGATCAAGAAAAACGGATTGGTTTTCAAGAAGGAGGATATGGATAAATTTGACAAGTTGTTTGCAAATTTTGATTATGTTCCAATCTATTCCGGTCACGCACATTCGCTTTTTATAAACAAACATAAGGATTATCCGCGTTTCATGCAGCATGTAGGCCCGGCAGCTTCCGGTAATATGTGGACTACCAGCAGATATGACCAGACCTTGTCTACCGACGGTACGGAGGCCGGCGTTTTTGTAGGTAAGTTTGTCAAGAATCAGCCTGAAGACCGTCAGCTCTATACTTATGCACAAGGTAAAAGCGCAATGCGTACATATGATCTCAATTCAGTTGGGGATTATTATAGGAATGACAGCATTGTAAGAAAGGAGCTGGGTTTCTTTCCCAAGAGAACCGATTTCTCGGATGACAAATATAAAAACGGCATACTTATAAACTATTGGCTTTATAAACCGGGTGAGAAGGTGGAATTCATAGAGAACGGTGTTCCGCTTGATGTCGAGTACGCATCTGAGGTGGAGGATCCTTTGTGGAACATTATATATTATGCTCCGCTTACCGCAAAATTGAATCAGTACAAGTCAAGTTATAACCAGCGTACAAGTGCACATCTCTTTATGGCAAAAGCGAAAACTGCCGACAGCCCAATTGAAATCCGTGTAACTGATGCCAATGGCAAACTTGTCCGTACGCAGGTCATGCATAGACCGAAGAAGTTTGACAGAACAGCAAATTGATGAATGTTGATTTGGATAATATAACGAATGCGACCGGTTTCACAACCAGTCGCATTCAATTGTTTTCCATAATAACTTTTTCGAACTAACCTAACATCATGAAACGATTTATCTTTCTTTCTGATTTAATAACAATGTGGCTTGAAAGATTGTTCTCAAAAAATTTATTTTTTTGCTGATTTTTAATTAAACCTTTTAAAATAAATATTGTCAAAAATTTACACAATTGGTTCATAACAATCAAGTTGTTGATATATCTCCTGAATATCAGGAGAATATAATCAGGGTATATGGATATGAATGAGGAAGAGAGACTTATAGATAAATATGGAAAGAATACCGGCATGAAGGTGCCGGATGGCTATTTTGAAGCTGTGTTTTCGGAGATAAGTGCGAATTTGCCCGAATATAAGCATACAAGAGCAGTCGTTGAGATGACATTATGGCAAAGAGTGAAACCGTATGTCTATCTCGCTGCCATGTTTGCCGGGATATGGTTGATGATGAAAGTATTTCATGATGCATCTCATGTCGGAGACATGAGTCTTGATAATCCACCTGATCAGATTGCGCTTGCAATGTCCGATAAAAGTATAAGAGACGAGTTTGTGATGCCCGATTATTCTCAGGATTTTGAACTTGAGGATGATGTGATCGGGAGCTATTCCGATATAAGCGATTTCGAACGGGACTTCGGTTACAAGTTTGATTCCCGCTATGTTAAATTGAAACTTGATTAAAAGATGGGAAAATTGACAAGAATCTTTCCTTTGCTGATACTTATGCTATTGTGTGCGATAGGAGTCAATGCACAGCAGACTGAGAAGAAGTCGCGCGGAGAGATGCGTAAAGAAATGGCTGAATTCAAAATGAAATTTCTTGCACAGGAGATGGAGTTGCAAGATAATCAGATTGAGCAATTCACTGAAGTGTATACTAAAATGAATCAGGAGAAGCGTCAGGCATTTGCATCTGCAATGAGACTTGAACGAAAACTTCGGTCTGACAAGGATGCTGCCGAGGCTGACTATGCAGCCGCAGCCAAAGCGATGGATGAAGCCAAGATAAAGGACCATGAGATAGATAGACGCTATGATGATAAATTTTCCAAGTTCCTTACTGCGAAGCAACGCTTTAAAATGAGAGAAGCCGAGGAGAAGTTTCGAAGAAAGATGGAGCAGATGCATCGGGAAAGAAAGGGGAAAGGTGGAAAAGGTAAGTAAAGGATCTGATAAAGATATATTATTAGTTGAAGGGAATTATGATAAAATTGATGAATTTCCATATTATGATTGATAGATGTTTGTGTAAAAAGTGTAGCCGGGAGGCTACCTTTTTATTTTTATTATTTATGTCATTGTTCAATTGCGTGGCAGAAGTAAAGAATCCGGATTTTGCATATCCACAGACAGTTAAGGATAATGCGGATACAAGGCTAAAAAAGGCATTGGAAGAACACGATTATCCGATAGTGTTGCAATCTGCCATGCGGATTGCAATTGCGGATAAGTTGATTTCATCGGATGATGTCAAGAAATCGATAGAACTTTATGGAAAACTTGCAGAAAGTCTGCCTTCTCCATATAAAGAGATCGCAAGATTGCTTGAGGCGCGTGAATATGTTTCAGTATATAATGAAAATCCATGGATATACAATAACAGGACTTTGCCGCTGTCACCTGTGCCTGAAGATATAAAGGCATGGAGCTGCGATATCTTTTCGGCGAAGGTCCGGGATCTTGTCATATCCTCTATGGAAAATACAAAGGAAGCTAAAAATACTCCGCTGACCGAGATTTCTCCTATCCTTGTAGATTGGAAAAACGCCGCCGGTATGGGAATGACGGTATATGACTTTATGACCATGAAAGCTGTAGATATTCTGAAGCCATTCAAGAATAACGGTGTGTCATCAATTCCGTTTAGAAGAGATAATGCGGATACAGTCGGTTTTGCCGGACTTCCGATAAGTGAAATTATCGGAAATATCCTTTCTGATAATATCAATTGGCATGATTCTGAAGGTGATTCCAGAATCGCATCAGTATTCAGCTATATGAAATATCAGAATCTGCCGTATGAAGAACAGAAAGACTATTTGAAATTATGTATAGATACATACAAGGATACTCCGTATTGTGCGCGCTTTATTCTCGAATATACAAATAGACAAACTGTCGTGGAGGAGGAATCTTTTTATGGGGAAGAATCCGACAGCAATAAGGAGCTGTTAAGACAGAATAACAAACTCAAGAAAGATTACGCCTTTATCGAATCGTATCTGAAAAGGTTTCCTGATTGTCTGGACGCTGATGTATTGCGACAGAGATTACAGCAATTGTGCGATGAATCAATTACTGTATCGGTGAATGGCAGGGTGTATCCCGGAAAAAAAGGTAAGGTGACAGTACATTCAAATAATGTACTCAGCTTCAATCTGCTCGTGGTCAAGGTTCCTCAGAAGTTCATAAATGGTAGTATAACGGAGGTAGAACTTAGAAAATCAGGCAAGGTAGTTGAATCTATATCTGTAAGTTTCAATGGTAATAAACCTGAGAATTTTGAAAGAGAATTAGACTTGGCACCACTTGAAAGCGGCGTTTATGTGCTTGTTCCCTCAAAGACTGGAGACTTTTCAGGAATGATCAAAGGTTTGCAGTCTAAGTTGCGATATTCCACATTCAATGTTTCATCGTTGCAATATTTCATTTCATCGGATGGGGTGTACAACAAGGCAAACCGGATTTATGTTACAGATGGTCTTAACAATAAGCCTGTAAAGGGTGCAAGAATAATTCTTACATCATATCGTAACAAGGTTAAAACCGATCTTGTGACAAATGCCCAGGGCTATGCCGAATTTGAAGCCGGTTCATATGATATGACAATTCGTTATGGACAAAACCGGTTGGATAATAATATCTGGGTGGGTGACCGTTATGGATCTCAGCAGAAAGGATATATTTCCGGCAGACTTATTACTGATCTCGCCATCTATCATCCCGGAGACTCAATAGGTTTCCTGGCTGTCTCTTTCAGTGGCAAAGACCGGGATTTGATTTCGCTCGGAAATCACAAGGTTAAAGTTTTCCTGTATGATGTCAACTGGCAGAAGGTCGATTCAATCGGACTGACGACCGACAGTTTCGGTAGAGCGTCAGGGAAACTGCATATACCCGATTCAGGATTACTTGGAAATTATACTCTTAGTATGGTGGGACTTGAGGACGGCAACGCTTATGCATCCAATTCAGTGGAGATTGCGGATTATAAGTCTCCGACGTTCTATGTAACCATAGATGGAACTGAAAAGTCTTATAAAATTGGAGATAAGATTATAATAAAGGGAAAGGTATCTACTTATTCGGGCGTGCCTGTATCGGATGCAGTGGTGAAGTTTGATCTTTCATATCAGATGTTCCCATGGTATAATTCCAATATAAATGCCAACTATGGGGGAGAGGTCAAGTCTGGCTCAGATGGAAAGTTCAGCATTGAACTCGGTACTGAAGACCTTCGTAATACCAGATACAAGCTCGGATGTTATAAACTTCTGGTATCGGCTGTGAATCCGGCAGGTGAGACGCAGTCCGCATCGCCTGTCTATCTCTCTTTAGGATCGGCTTATTCAATAAGACCGGATATCCAGAATAAGATTGAAGCCGGAAGAATGGAGAAATTCGCGGTACGTGTTGTAGATATCGTGGGAACGCCTGTCGAGAAGAAAGTCTATTATCGTATTGTCGGATATGATGATAAAAAGGTGATTTGTAATGGAGAATTTATATCACCTGTGTTTTATCTCAATACTGATTCATTGCCGTCGGGGAAATATAATGTAGTTTTCTCTCTCAATAAAGAATTCAAAAACACGGTCACTGAACATAACAGCGATATAGAGTTCATAATATACAGAGACATAGATAAACATCCTCCATATGAGACAGCGTTGTGGGTTCCTGAGAATCATATTGTAGTGCCATCGGATTCTAAAGAAGTGAAGATCAGATTCGGAAGTGCATATCCGGATAGCTGGATATATGTGCAGGTCGCTGACTTAAATAATATTATTGAACGAAAATGGGTACGTGTGAATGACATGAATGATGAGCTCAAGGTAGCAGCGCCTGCAAATAACAACCGTGTATTTGTCACTCTGTCAGGTATGCATGGATTTGAATCCCGCACGGAGACTATAACAATCATACCCAAAGCTCAGACCGAAAATATAGAGGTAAATGCCGTCTCATTTCGTGAATCTCTGACTCCGGGTGCCAAAGAGTCGTGGAAATTCAGTTTCATATTAGCGGATAAGTCACTTGCCGGTATCCCCGTAGCGGCTGTAATGACGAATCAGGCTTTGAATCATCTTGTACCGTTCAACTGGGTATTCAATCCTTATTCTGAATTGGGATATACTAAAAGGGATAATCTGCAATTATCTTACAATAATGCCGGAGGATATCTTTATTTACAGATTACCAGGGCTTCGCTCAAGTCTGCGAACGGGGTCGTCTTGCCGAATTGGAATCTGTATGGCTATGAAAGTGCCAATGGTAAAATATACATACGGGGTACAAAGAATCTAAGCCGGAGGGCGACAGCAGATGGCGTAATACAATTTGAGAATGTTGTAAATCAAGTGGCTTCCAGTGCCGCTGTGACTGCACCAGCCATGAAGATGCAAGCGACTGGTGAAATTGAATCTGAATCGAAAGATGTTGCAGAGCCTACCGAAAAAGGGTCTGGATCTGCATCTACTGATGTGGAGAATGATGCGCTAAGAGAGATCGACTGCCCGCTTGCATTCTTCATGCCAGAGCTGATGACTGATGCAAGCGGAGAGGCTTTGGTTGAGTTCGAGGTTCCTCAATTTAACGGGACATGGCAGTTCCAGATTATGGGTTATACGCCGGAGATGAGGGGTGTTGTGAAGAAATTGAGTGCGGTTTCCTCAAAACCCGTTATGGTCCAGATGAATGCGCCACGTTTCATACGTACGGGTGACATTGGAAGTATAAGCGCCATGCTGTACAATAATTCCCTTGATGAATTATCGTTACATGGTAGAATCGAGATATTCAATCCAGTTGACGGATCTGTGCTAAAGAAATATGATTCTGTAGATTACACAGTCGATCCTGGTGGATCTGTCGCTGTTGCTACTGAATTTGATGTGCCTGACAATATTAGTATGTTGGGCTTCAGAGTATATGCATATGGAGATAAATTCACAGATGGAGAGCAGACTATTATTCCTGTTTATCCCAGCAGTACTCCTGTAATTGAGTCTCAGCCTTTCTATATTGCTCCGGGTCAAAACGATTTCTCAATGAAGATAAAAGGTGATGGCAAATCCGGTGACTTGACTCTTGTCTATTGTGACAATCCTGTATGGGAGGTAGTGAAGGCGTTGCCGGCTCTCGTTGACAGAGACTCGGATAATGCGCTCTCTCTGGTAAATACTTTATTTGGCAATGCAGTGGGATTCGGACTGATAAATAGGTATCCCGAGCTGAAAGAGGGTTTGACGCTATTTTCAGATCCGGAGAACAGCGCTGACTCAAGCCTTGTTTCAAATCTTGAGAAGAATCAGAATATCAAGAATGTTTTGCTTAATAATACCCCTTGGGTGCGCAATGCTTCGTCTGAGACATTACGTATGCAAAGCCTTATAAAGTTCACTGATGAAAGCAAGTGTAAATCAGAAATCGCTTCTCAAGTAAAAAAACTTGATGAGCTGCAGAATGCCGATGGAGGATGGAGCTGGTGTGTCGGAATGAAATCATCGGATTTTGTTACATCACAAGTGTTGCAACATCTGGGAATGCTGCGTAAAATGCAGTATATGCCTGCCGGGTTGGACAAAGCTGCCGAGAGAGGTGTGAAATATGTAGATGACTGCTGGGTAAAGAATCTTCAGGAGTATAGAGGCAATATCTATCCTTACGCGTCTATGCTTGATTATCTTTATATAAGATCCAATTTCAAAGGAGTTCGCAAATCCTCCGCTTTCGCAACGATGACCGCAAAAGCCATTACTGCTATCAAGGCGGAATGGAAAAGGTTTAATATATATGACAAGGCTACAGCAGCGTCTGTTCTTTCAAGATATGGCTATCCTATGGAGGCCCGGTCAATTCTCGAATCGTTGCGCCAATATGCAAAAATATCAGATGAGTCGGGAATGTGGTTTGATAATCTTTCCTCTTCAAGAAGCGGAATGAACAAGCTTTTAATCACCACACGGGTGTTGGATGCTTATCAGGATATAGATCCGGAAAGCGGCAATATAGACCGCTTGCGTCAGTGGCTGCTGATCTCCAGACAGACCGAGGACTGGGGGCGGAATGTGGATATGGCGGAAGTGATCAATGCGATTCTGACTTCCGGCAGCAAATGGACAGTCAATAATGGATCGGCAGAAATTTATATCGGAGGAGAACGACTTGATGTTTCAAAGGTTGCAAAATTAACTGGCAGCCTTACAGCTACGATTAATAATAACAGAGGATCTATGCTTGAGATAAAACGAGCCTCTTCCGGTCCAGCCTGGGGCGGAGTCGTAAATCAATATGTCGATCCGATAAAAGATGTAAAAAGCGCAAAATGTCAGGAACTGTCTGTCGACAAGCGTATTTATTTGATAACTGTTGATAAAGATGGAGCGGATGCTTCTAATGACTTATTGAAGGTTGGAGATAAGGTTAGAGTTACAATAATTCTGAAGTGTAACAAAGACATGGAGTATGTTGCAGTTACGGATAGTCGCCCGGCATGTCTTGAACCGGTGGAACAGGTCAGTGGATATGGTGTGAGTGACGGAGTGGGGATGTATAAGGAGATAAAAGGAAATGCCACCAACCTGTTCATACCATTTCTTGCAAAAGGCACTCACGTGATAAGCTATGATTGCTATGTTGACCGTGAGGGTATATATGCTTCCGGTATCGCGACTGCACAATCACAATATGCTCCGGAGATTGCAGCCCATTCCGCAGGATCCCTGATTACAATAAGTGAATAATACTTTTTCCATAGAATCCAATCCCACATTGATAAAGATGTTGAAATCTCGATCAATGTGGGATTGATTTTTATTGTCAGACAAAAGTAATCCTTAACGTAGCAATTGGCAAAGATCTGTTTCGCATTGTAATGCGAACAGTTACTCGATGTTTGGGAGGGGATGCCCGAGCGGCGGGGGCTGCCTAAACAGCCCCCAAGAGCGGACTGCGGCAAAACCATTCTCAATAATCTAAGGTGGATGTAATTTTTGCCTCATTTTATTTGGTTTTTAATATAGTTCGTTTGAGGACAAACCGCCCTCCCAAACATATGTACAGTCCGACTGAGTGAGAATTGGAAATGAAAAAAGCTGACTCAGTTGCTGAGAATCAGCAACTGAGTCACGATATTTTACCGTTTTCAAAATTTATCTGACAGCAATAATTGATTTTATAAATGTACAATTACTGCTCTTGTGAAAAACGATATGTACAGTGGCTGCGATAAGTTTCGCCCGGACTGACAATCACAGGATACCAATTAGTTTTGTTCGGACTGTCCGGATAGTGCTGTGTCTCCAGACATAATGCCGAACGGTGTGGATAGGCGACACCGCGTTTCCCGGTAATTGTTCCGTCAAGAAAATTGCCTACGTATAACTGTAGTCCCGGTTCATCTGTAAGAACATCCATTTTAATACCCGAAGATGGTGATACAACGGTTGCGGCAAGACGTTTATCTCCGGTATAATTATTCAGGACAAAGTTATGGTCATAACCCTTCCCGTTCTGCAACTGCACATTCTCTGCATTGATCTCTTCTCCTATTGTTTTCAACTTCCGAAAATCGAATGGTGTTCCCTCAACAGCCATCATTTCTCCCGTTGTCATGAACGTGTCATCTATAGGAGTGATGGAATCGGAATCGATTTGCAACAGGTGATCCATAACCGTGTTGGCAGGATTGCCTGAAAGATTGAAGTAACTATGGTTTGTCAGATTCAGAACCGTAGGTTTGTCTGTTGTAGCTTCATAACTGATGTCAAGTGCGTTGTCCGCAGTAAGACTGTAAATAACTTTAACAGCTATATTGCCAGGAAATCCCATATGCCCGTCAGTATCATTGAGGGTAAGCTCAAGGGTGGAATCATTCAACTGTTTTGAATCCCATACCATCGTATCAAACCCCTCCGGTCCACCGTGCAGACAGTGTTTGCCATTATTTTGGGGCAACTGATAAACTTTCCCATCTATAGTAAAACTGCCATTTGCTATTCTATTTCCGTAGCGTCCTATAAGAGCTCCGAAATTCTGATCATATCTGACATAATCGGACAAAGAATCAAGACCAAGCACAACATCGGTCATTTTACCATTACGATCTGGAACCATCAGAGAAACAACACGACCACCATAGTTGGTGATACAGGCTTCCATGCCATTTGAGTTGCTAAGAATGTAAAGAGCTGTCGGTTTCCCATCGATTTTTCCTACAAAATTCTTTGGATCAAGACCTGATTTTGTGGTTTGAACTTTATTGGCAGTTGTATTGCATCCGCTAAGAATTAAAATAATTGTAGCTGAAAGAAAAAAATAGATACGTTTCATGGTATTTTTTATTTGTTTATTTATCAAGACTATGTATAAGTTTTTCGTTAATTGCATGTATGCGTTCAGGAATCATTTTTAAGACTTTACGGTCATAAGTATAGAACCCGTTTACTTCACTTTCAACATCTGTGGTCTGGGTATAGACAGCTCCGGTAAATCCTTTGGGCACCATACGAAGCAGATCTTTTGCATATTTTTCATATTGCTCTGTCACTTCCTCGCTGTTTTTAAACTTGATATATCCCCAGTTCTTATCAGGAGTCCATAAGTGATCTTTGAGTGCCAGCCCGATACCTCCGTATTCGCCAAGTACATTGGCACGTTGGGCATCATAGAGATATAATGCGGGTCCGGGATAATTATGAAGGTCAAGTACGTCACCGCAGGTATAAAAATTGCCTCCGCTTGCAGGATTTACGAGTCTGGATGGATCGTATTGCTTTGTCCATGCCGTAATCTCCGGCGTTTTGAACTGTCCCCATGCTTCGTTAAACGGAATCCACATTCCGATACAGGGGTAATTATATAGACAATCGATGATCTCTTGCCATTCTTTACGGTAAGTAGCTTCGCTTTCCGATGAACGTTGCTTTTCTATTCCATCAAAGTAACGGTGTCTCTGCCATTCAGGGTTGGTATCGCCTGACGGCATGTCCTGCCATACGATTATTCCTTTGCGGTCACAGTGTGTATACCATGTCGCAGGTTCAACCTTGATATGCTTACGGATCATGTTGAATCCCAGCTCTTTTGTCTTGTCTATGTCAAATACCATTGCCTCGTGCGAGGGAGCTGTGTATAGACCATCAGGCCACCAGCCTTGATCAAGTGGCCCGAACTGAAAAATATCTTTATTGTTGAGTTGCAGGCGTACCACTCCTTCAGCATCACGTGCTGTTGAATACTTACGCATGGCTGTGTAACTGTCTACAGAATCAAGTTTACGCATGTCTTGATCGAAGATATTGACTTCCATGTCGTAAATAACAGGTGATTCAGGTGACCATAACTTAACATCCTCCGGCATTGCTACTTCAACGGGCATACCATTGACACTCTTTCCCGACGCTATAGTTTCACCAACTTCATTCTTTATCAGAACTTCATTCAGTATATGTCCGGAATCTCCATTATGCCTGATGGCAATCGTCAGAGTTTTGGCATCTATATCAGGAGTTGTGCGGAGGGATTCGATATGGGTCTGCGGTACCGGTTCCAGCCATACGGTCTGCCATATGCCGGTTACAGGAGTGTACCATATTCCATGTGGCTTTGATACTTGTTTCCCTCTGGGCTGGGTTCCTTTGTCGGTAGGATCCCATACCCGCACTGTCAAAGTGTTTTCCCCTTTGGTTTTAAGTGCGGATGTGATATTCAGACTAAAAGGTGTGTAACCACCTGTATGTCCGCCTACTTTAATTCCATTTACCCAAACGTCGCATTTCCAGTCAACGGCTCCGAAATTCAGCAATATATTATTCCCTTTCCAAGATGAAGGAATTATAAACTGTCGCTGATACCAAAGTTCATTCTTTTCGCCTACACTCTTTCCTACTCCGGAAAGACTTGACTCAACTGCAAATGGTACCAGAATCTGACTATCGAATTTATCCGGTTTTGTCTTTCCTTTAGGAAGAATGGCGTAATTCCACAGCCCATTGAGATTTTTCCATCGTTCACGTTGCATTATTGGACGTGGATACTCATTCCTGACATTATTTATGTCTAAGTTTTCCGCCCATTGGGTTTTTATATTATTGCCTGCAGGCGTATACTGCGCAATACATGCGGTTGTTGACAACAATAATGCGATAACCGTTAATATTCCGTAATTCATGGTTTATAAGTTAGTAAATGTAATAAGGTTATTTTTAAACAAGCTCTTAATCCAGATGTGTGACAAGACCCTCACGATTCAGGATAACATTGGGGAAAACTTCAAGTGCTTCCTTACGAAAATCCTCATCGTTTTTATAGCGGGAGGAGTAATGACCGGTCAGAAGTGCTTTGGCTCCTGCGTCCCGGGCAACAGTGGCGGCCTGTTGTGCTGTGGAGTGTGCTCTGTTTTTTGCCTCGGCTTTGTGGCAATTGAGGTATGTAGTCTCATGATACAGAAGATCTACGGGTCCGATCTTTTCAGCTATACCCGGTATATAAGCCGTGTCGCCTATATGAGCATATGACAGGCATGGAGACGGATCTGCGGTAAGGACTTTATTGGGAATGACAATCCCGTCCGGTCTTGTAAAGTCTTCTCCTGCTTTTATTCTATTTATCATAGAGAATGGAACTTTATGAAAGTCTACCATATCTCTGATGATGTGTCTCGGCTTGCTTTTTTCTTCAAATACGTATCCGACAGTGGGAATGCGATGTGCCAGGGGGATTGTCCTTATGTGGAATGAATCAGTTTCCAGAATCACAGCTTCTTCCGGTTTTATTATATTGAATTCAAGCTTAAACGGCAAGTCCCGCGCAAAGAAACTGAAAATGTCGCCAAGTATTTTTGCTCCATCCTCAAAAGTATGTATTACCATTTTGCCCCCGGCTCCTCCTAATCCTAAAGTGGAAATCATTCCCGGAAGACCGAGCACATGGTCTCCGTGCAAGTGTGTAAGGAAGATGTGTCCTAAACGGGAAAATTTTAATTTATGTCGCTGAAAGGCGAGTTGCGCTCCTTCGCCACAGTCAATCATAAACAGATTGCCTCGGTAATCTATTACAGTGGAGGATGGCTGATGGCGCAATGTCGGTTTTGCAGAACCGCATCCGAGTGTATGTATTGAGAATGTGGACACAATATTTGGTTGATAAAAATCAAGGGGATGGGACTTAAGTCCCATCCCCTTATTTAACGTTTTATAATCCGGTTTTATTACTCAGCGGCCTTGATGTTATATTTCTTCATGATCTTCATGATCTTTGGAGCCATATTGTCTACAGCGTTGTGGTATCCCCAATCTGACGGATGAATGCCGTCTGCGGTGTTGTCAGTGTCTTCTCCTGCATATAAACCTGGATTGAGGAAATACACGTTGGGATCGTTAGCCATGACTTTGTTTATCATCTCAACGGCGGCAGCTTTTTTATCTGCCTCGAATTTTCTTTTCTTGAGATCGAAGTTGCTGTTGCTGCGTTCGAATGTCTGAAGAAATACAAGTGGGGTAACGGGATGTTTCTGGCGAATGATTTTTACAAAAGGAATAAGACGCTCGCGAATTTCCTGAGCAGACGGATTTGAGAATGTATCAAAAATAAACATGTCTGCGTCTGTATCTGCGATGATATCCGCATAGAATGGTTCGAGTTTCTGTAAACCGCTTGTTCCCAGATTGGCGACGTTAACGCCCAGACGACGTGAAAGCTGGGCGGGCCAAGGCATACCGGTGCGGGAGGAAGCCGCTCCATGTGTAAAGCTTGATCCTATTGCTACGAGCGGAGATCTTTCGAAACCACCTTTGTATTCGATTTTACTTCCTTTCTCGACACCTATCTCAAGTTTCTTAAGATCCATGAAAAGAGGTAGATATATCAAGCATTCCTTCATTCCGGGTGCGAGATCGGAAACCAATGTGGTGGCGTGCTTACCACCAATATATTTTGCGCTGCCAATGCCGGCAAATTTCCACTTTCCATCTTTATCCTTGATATACAGATCAAGACCTTTTGTTGCATTAGCCGTCTGGTTCACACGGTTGATTGTGTCTTTCGTTTCCCATTTGGCTTTGATTACGTTACTATTGGTCTTGAATTTTACAGCCATTCCCGTCGGATGGTTTAGATAGACGCGTATACGATCATTAACTTTGGGATCCATGATTTTGGGATATTTCTCCAAATCGAGACGAGAGAATGGTTTGCCACCAACCTGTGCTTTGTTAACGATGGTCATTTGGGAAGCATCGTGATAGGTAAACTCCTTTTTGTCGGCTGCCTGCAATTGCAAACTTACTGCAAGCAAAAGAAGAAAAATCAGTTTTTTCATTACAATTCTGGATTTTTATTTGTTAGATATATTTTTCTTACATTACTATCAGCTTTTTTGAACTTCTTAGTCCGTCTGCACGTGTCACATCAAGTATGTATATACCCGGAGCTGAGGGTGCGGTTACTGAAGCCTCGGAATTGCCGGCATCCACTCTGGTTACAGCCGAGCCGTTCATATTATATAGGGTCAGGGTTTTCATGGCGACGCCTACCGATGTTATATAAAAAGTCTCTCCGGCATTTATCCTTGTCGGAACCGATATCTGAGAGTCGTTGCTCACAATTTCATTGACGCCGGAATTTACGCCACCTCCTACAGTGATTGTTTTGGATACAGATATGCCCTTATAAGTGGCGGTAAGTAAGCCGGTGGCAGGTTTTGAACCTGCGATGAATTTATTATCCCGGCACTCACCAAGTTCGGGTGAACAAGTCAGTGAAAAACCGGTTATATTTTTCTCAACCAGTGCGTCGTACTTATTATAGCCGAGAACAACAGGAGTAAAGGAGCCGTTTAGCGGGACGTCGATTGAAGGGTGATCAAAGGCGAGCGAAGAAAGTTCTGTCTCGGTATCCGGAGCTGTCGAAAATACCATCCATCCATTTGCCACAGCGCGTGGTGAGGATTCAGTAGTTTTGTTTATGATCGCATTGTTGACCATAAGTTCCGCAGAACCTCCGGCATCGAAATTCGACATGTTCCAGCAACCGAAGTGACGTGCTATCTCACACATCTTGGATGTGTTGCAACCGGCGGATTTCCCATATACTGGATCAGTCGATTTGTCGATAACGATTATGTATAGAGTTTTGCCATCTTCAGAGCATCCATATGCAGTGCGGGAATAGACCTGCGAATTATATGTCTCGTTGCTGTTGTGTTCTGTCAGTACTCCATGCCGCATCACCAGTGCGTTGCCGCCGATAGCCTGTTCGACTATGGGCGTTATGGATCCATTATATGTCCAGTTGTATTTCAATGTCCCCTCTGTTCCAATAGGAAGGTTGAGACGCTGCGCGGCTGTTGTGCCTCTGCCGACAATTGCAAGATCATGATTTCCGAGGGTGCCGTGTCCTGCATTTGTCCGAACCTCTTTTACTATGAATTTGATATCGTTACCTCCGGTCCATACTTCTCCGGGTGCAAGATCGAGAAGTAATTCAGTTCCGTCTGTGGATCCCTCTTCAAGTACAAATAACTTGCTGTTGTCGCTTTGTGTAATCTGTTTGTAAGGCATGAATTGCCTGTCTTTGCCATAAAAACTGTTGTACATGCAATATTCGTTGGTACGCATACCTTTGTTGCATTGATGTATAGTTGTCTTGTAGGACGTACCCGCTGCCTGAAAAGTGATAGCTGATGTACAATAATCAATGTTCAGGACTTTGTCATATGAGATGGAAACGACACCGGTGCGCCCCGTTCCTTTATCCCATTTCTCATTAAATTGGTTTGACTCGGTCACCATCTTGCCGTTTCTTACGCTGGCATTGCGTGTGATTCCGGCGTAAAGGGGATATTCTTTTTGAGTCGGTACTATCCAGAAATTTGCATTAGCCGCTGCCAGCGGGTGATGGTTTGTGGCGTCAAGACGCTTTGCAGCCGTTACAAGACTTTCCGTCCCTTTGGCTGATTCTTTTGCTACGGTTGTTTCTATACGGTTGTATTGGTTATTGAGATCAACCATAACCATATTTACATTCAATGGATAGTCGGGTATGCGTATACGCATATATGTTGTTCCCGGTCCTATTTTGCGCTCAATAATACGTTCGAATTCGTAGCTTTTGCCACCAAGAGTCATGGTTTCTGCAGATAAGGTGACTGAAAATATTCCGAACGTCAGTAAGAAAGAAATTTTTTTCAAATTAATCATGGTGATTCGGTTTGTTATTTCAAAGTTAGTGTAAAATAAGATGATATCAAAATAAAAATCCCCTAAAATGAGGATTGTGACGGTATGAATCAATTATTAAATTTGCGACAAATTACCATAAATGTCAATATCCGCTTTATTTATATTTCTGGCTTCCGCTTCAACCGGCTACCTTGTCACAGAAAATGGGAGTGATACTCTAGTGTCACAACTGTCGGATCTTAATGTGATTGCTCTCAAACAGGAATCCCAATTAAGAAATGAAGCGGTTTCTGCGACTTTGATAGGAACCTCTGCTATCGAGAGGCTAAATGCTGTGTCATTGAAGGGGGTATCGGATGCAGTGCCTAATTTTTATATGCCTGATTATGGATCAAGAGTGACATCTTCAATTTATGTCCGGGGAATAGGTGCGCGTATGGATCAGCCTGCAGTAGGTCTTAATGTCGACAATGTATCTCTTTTGAATAAGAATGCATTTGATTTTGATGTGGCGGATATCGAATCTGTGGAGATGCTGCGTGGTCCCCAATCAACATTATACGGCAGAAACACAATGGGCGGATTGATAAGTATACGCACTCTTTCACCTATGAGATGGCAAGGATGGAGGGTGATGGCGTCTCTTGCGACTCATGATGATTATCGCGCTTCTGTAGGATGGTATCATAAGTTCAGAGATAATTTCGCAACATCCGTATCAGGAAATTTCTCATATCTCGGTGGCTTTTATAAGAATCTTTACAATAACCGTAAGCTTGACAAAGAAGGAAGCGGAGGATTGAGAGTCAGAAACAACTGGCGGATATCCGACAGATGGTATCTCCAGAATGTGCTCGCATCATCAATACTCCGACAAGGCGGGTATCCCTATCAATACATTGAAACCGGTGAGATAAATTATAATGACACATGTTTTTACCGAAGATTTCTGTTAAATGACGGATTAAGTCTTAATTACCGGGGTAATAATATGAATCTTACTTCTGTTACAAGTGTTCAGTATCTTAATGACAATTTAACACTTGATCAGGATTTCAGACCGTTGCCTTATTTTACTTTGACGCAGAAACAGCAGGATATTGCTGTCACGGAGGATATTTTTGCCCGTGGTGAGAAAGGTGATGGTAAATATCAATGGCTTGCGGGTATATTCGGATTTTATAAACATTTGAACATGCAGGCTCCGGTCCTGTTCAAGGATGAAGGTATCAGAAGCCTGATAGAATCACACCGAAACGAGTCTAATCCATCTTATCCCATTTCATGGAATTCAAGGGAATTTCCTCTTAACAGCGACTTTGAAATGCCTGTAGGGGGGGGCTCTTTATATCACGAATCTAAATTTCGTGTTGGAAGTTTCGATCTTACAGCAGGTATAAGGCTTGAATTCGAGGAATCCAGGCTTCGGTATCATAGTCAGTGCCTTACAGGTTACGAAATATGGGATAATTCGGTTCCGGGTGTCTCAAAACCTTATCGTAATGTCAAAATTGATATAAATGAGAAGGGAGAAATTGTAAGAAGATATTTTAACTGGATGCCTAAAATAAATGTTTTATGGCATTTGCCTGAAAATTATGGGAATATCTATGCATCTGTTACAAAAGGCTATAAATCCGGAGGGTTTAATACACAGATGTTCAGTGATGTGCTCCAACAGAGACTCATGTATGTCATGGGAATCGGGTTTCAGTACGATGTGGATAAGATTGTCGGTTATCGCCCCGAATACAGCTGGAATTATGAAATAGGCAGTCATCTGTCTTTTATTGAAGGCAAACTGACAGGAGATCTGGCTTTGTTTTTTATTGACTGCAGGGATCAGCAGTTGACGGTGTTCCCTTCGGGAACTACTACCGGAAGGCTTATGACCAATGCCGGGAAAACGCGTAGTATAGGTGGGGAGATCTCGTTGAACTATATCGCTGCCGATTGGCTTCAGCTAAACGGTAGCCTCGGTTATACAGATGCGAGGTTTGTTGAGTATTACAATGGTATCGAGGATTTTAAGAATAAGTTTCTGCCATATGTGCCTAATACCACATTGTTTTTACAGGGCGTGTTTACGAAGGAATTTACAAGTGGTATTATTAAAAATTTATCAATGGATATTAATTTCCGAAACACAGGAAGAATATACTGGAATGAGAGTAACATCAGAAAACAGAATGCATATTCATTGTTAGGTGCAGGTGTACAGGTCGGATTTGATAATTTTGAGATCTCGATATGGGGGAAGAATCTTACCGGAACCAAATACGACATCTTTTATTTTATGTCTATGGGAAACGAGTTTGTGCAGCGTGGCCGTCCTTGGCAGATAGGTGCGACTCTGCGCTTCTCGATCACTCAACAATAATATGTGTCAGCTAACGTTGAAATATTGTTAAATGCTATAAATTGAAATTGTATGAAAAAATCATTGTTTTTTTGTTTGGCTATAGTGTCTCTGCTGTTTTCGGCATGTTCTGGTAGTGAAACATCTGCGGAATATAACTACAATATTCCTATATTGAATTATGTAACCAGCGTAGACGGCAGCGGAGAACCTGTGATCAGTGGATCGTATTACAACTATAAGATGGATATGGTATCTTCTACAATGGAGGTATCAGCTCAGATCGGTACCGGAACCAACAGCACGGTCAAATTCACAACAAGCTCTCTACCGTTTAAACCGTTATACTTTAATCTGTCGGGAGCTATTTATGAAATAATACAGTCTGAGTCCTTCCTTGCAGGTAAAACGGACGATGGAGATCCGATCAACCAGTTCAACTGTGAACTTACATCTATAGTCAACACTCCTCCGATTATTGCGGGTTTGCCAGAACTTAAACTGCCGACAACCAAGTATACATTCATGCAGTATTACATCGGTACAAAATATTATGTGCGTACATTATGGAATGATCTGACTTTCGATGGCAGCACAAGCACAACATCGCCTATGGGATCTTATGCCACCGACGATGTGCAATATCGAGTTGTCATAAATGTCAAGGAGAATAAGGCGACTGTGATCCTTTATGATTGTAAGTTCAATGAAAGTATGCCTTCTATAAGTAATATCGTTCTGAAAGACCTTCCGATAACATTCTCCAATTATGGATACAGTATCAAGGGTACGAACGTTACTCCTTATATTTATGAAGGTGGAGAAGGCACTCCCAATAATAAGTATATTTTCAATAGCTTCGAATTCAATTCCAACGGAGACTTCAGTAAAGCCAACTGTGATTATGAAGTCATGGGTGGCGCCCTCAAAGGAAACTTCAGCGGCAGTTGCCTGAAAACAGCTAAGGAATTGCAAGAGGATAAAGAATGAAGACCCGGTAATGGTTTGGAATTATTATTCCCTTAAATATGACGGGAATATAATAAGGTCATACATTGTAATTAAAAAGATTCCGTCACATTTTTTTGTGACGGAATCTTTTTAATTACGCATATGCCGCCCTGCGGTCTCAAGAATGATAAATTATATGTGTCGTCAGATGGAATATGGTGAAATATGCTATAAAAGAATTTGTCATATTAATAAAATTTAACTACCTTTGCAAGCGTATATTGCTGAATTTATAGGTAATTCAGACTGTAATCCAATAACAATAACCGAATAACTAATTAAACTCTAAAGATATATGACTCAATTGCTGGCAATAGGCAATGGCGCTTTGTCAATAACCGCGGTACTTACAGGTATAGGTCTGGTTTTTGCGGCTCTGTTGATAGCCAAATTGATTTCTCCCCGATCTTTCACAGTCAGAAAATCAGAACCGTATGAGTGCGGTATCCCGACAAGGGGAGAATCGATGATTCAGTTTAAAGCTGGATATTACATCTTTGCAATTTTGTTCCTTGTGTTTGACGTTGAGACAATCTTTCTCTGGCCTTGGTCGGTTGTTATGAAGAGTCTTGGAGTACAAGGTATTCTTTGTATTGCAATTTTCATGTTTGTGTTGATCTTAGGACTTGCATATGCTTGGAAGAAAGGAGCTCTGAAATGGGAATAGACAGTATTAAAAGCATGAAGCGTGAAGACTTCAAGGATAATGAATATATTGATAAGCTTGTAGAGGAACTCAATGCATCCGGCGCGAATGTGGTGGTCGGTAAACTTGATCAGTTAATCGACTGGGGTATATCCAACTCATTGTGGCCGCTTTGCTTTGGTACAAGTTGTTGTGCCATTGAGTTTATGAGTCTTGGCGCAGCGCGTTATGACATGGCACGTTTCGGTTTTGAGGTTGCTCGAAACTCTCCTCGACAGGCAGACTATATAATGGTTCAGGGAACAATTGTTCATCGTATGGCTCCGGCAATGCTTCGTCTTTATGAGCAGCTCGCAGAACCCAAATACGTAATTGCCTGTGGCGGATGTGCCGTTTCAGGAGGTCCGTTCAAGAATTCATATTGTGTTGTTCCCGGAGTTGAAAAGATTCTACCTGTAGATGTGTATATTCCAGGTTGCCCTCCACGCCCGGAGGCAATGTTTTATGGTCTGATGCAGTTGCAGCGTAAAATCAAAGTTCAGAAATTCTTCGGAGGTGTAAACCGCAAGGAGAAGATCGAGGAATTTTTTGCAGCTCATCCCGAAGAGAAGGAAGAGATAGGATAAAAGATATCATGATTAGAAGAAAGTGATTAATAATGAGTGATATTAAGACTATAATCAGCAACGTATGCCCATCGGTCACGTTTGAGGAAAGCGATGGATTGCTTATCAATGTTCCGGAAAAGGACTGGCATGCATTTGCCATACATCTGAAGGATGACAAGGAGCTTGATTTTGATGTCCTGACCGCGGTGGTAGGTATGGATTGGAAAGACAGCATAGGAGTGATCTACTATCTTACATCTACATCCCACGACTGGAATGTCATTGCGGTAAAAGTGGTTTGCGAAGATCGCGAAAATGCATATATACACACTGTAAGCGATTTGTGGAAAGTGGCGAATTTCCAGGAGAGAGAGGTATATGATATGTTTGGAATCAAATTTATCAACCATCCTGATATGCGCCGTTTCTTCCTTCGTAACGACTGGGTTGGACATCCCCTTAGAAAAGATTATGACGCGAATCCCGAATTGAATCCTATTCGTCTTGACGATGAGATAAATGAGGATGATTCGCGAATTTTTACGTTAGACGATAATGGTAAGGTTGTTGAAACCCCGACAAAGGTTTTCAATGAAGATGACTATGTTGTGAATATCGGTCCGCAGCATCCTTCCACACACGGTGTAATGCGTTTCCGCACATCACTCGATGGAGAGGTGATCAAGAAAGTGGATATAACATCCGGATATATACATCGTGGTATAGAGAAACTTACCGAGGGTCTTACGTATCCGCAGATTCTTCATTTTACGGATCGGATGGACTATATGTCCGCGCATCAGAACCGTCACTGCCTATGTATGTGCATTGAGAAGGCTCTTGGTGTGGAAGTGCCTCGACGCGCACAGGTAATACGTACAATGATGGATGAATTGATGCGTATATCTTCCCATCTTCTCGCATTCGGATGTACGGCGATGGATATGGGAGCCACAACAGCATTTTTCTATGGATTCCGTGAACGAGAGTTGGTCCTGGATATCTTCGAGAAGACATGTGGCGCCCGTATGTCTATGAACTATAATGTTATCGGTGGTGTGATAGCGGATCTTCATCCTGACTTCGTAAAGGATGTCAAACATCTCATCGAGATAATGCCTTCCCGTCTCAAAGAATATCACAAATTGTTTACCGGTAACCTGATTGCCAAGAACCGTATGAAAGGTATCGGTATCCTGTCAAAAGAGAATGCAGTCAATTATGCTGTTACCGGTCCCAGTGGACGTGGTTCGAATTGGAGTTGTGACTGCCGTAAGAAGCATCCGTATGCTGTATATGACGAAGTGGAGTTTGATGAGGTTCTCGAGACAGGCTGTGATTCTTATTCACGTTATCTGGTGCGTATGAAGGAGATCGAGCAGAGTTGCCGTATTCTCGAACAACTCGTAGACAAGATTCCCGAAGGTGATATCAGAGCTCAGGTTCCTAAGATCATAAAGCTCCCTGCCGGAAGATGGTATCAGCAGGTTGAGGCAAGCCGAGGCACATTTGGTGTATATATCGAATCCACCGGAGAGAAGACTCCATTCCGCGTGCATTTCCAAAGTCCGTGCTTCAATCTTGTAGGAGTAATGGATCTTTGTTGCACCGGATTTATGATTGCCGACCTTATCACTATCGGTGCCGCTCTTGATTTTGTGATTCCGGATATCGACCGATAAGCTATTAAATAAATTGAAACAACAATAATCCGAACATATATAGACATTATGTTTAATTTTGGAAACTGGACATCAGCATTCAATGAGCTACTTCTTGGATTTATGCCTGAATGGGGAGCTGTATTGCTTGAGTGCGTGTTAATCGGTGTGCTGGTGCTATTGGCTTATACAGTGCTGGCGCTTTTCTATATTCTTTACGAACGTAAGCTTTGTGCATGGTTCCAATGCCGTCTCGGTCCGATGCGTGTCGGTAAATGGGGGTTGCTCCAAGTTTTCGCCGATATGTTCAAGATTTTGATTAAGGAACTTATATGTCTGAAAGGAACAGACCGTTTCCTTTTCAAACTTGCTCCTTATATCATAATAACATCATCCGTGACTATGCTTGCATGTCTGCCATGGGGTAATGGTCTTCAGATAATTGACTGGAATATCGGAATATTTTTTATACTTGCCGTATCATCGGTAGGTGTCCTCGGTATATTGCTTGCAGGATGGTCTTCAAATAACAAGTATACATTGATTGGTGCTATGCGTAGTGGAGCCCAGATGATAAGCTATGAATTGTCATTGGGTTTATCTCTGATTACAATCTGTGTTTTTGCAGGTACCATGAATATAACCGAGCTTGTAAATGCGCAGAATAATGCCTGGTTCATTTTCAGCGGGCATATTCCTGCGATAATAGCTTTTATAATTTATGTTATTGCCGCTACAGCCGAAACCAACCGCGGTCCGTTTGACCTTCCTGAGGCAGAGCACGAGTTGACAGCCGGATATCATACAGAGTATTCCGGTATTCATTTCGGATTCTTCTATCTGGCTGAATATCTGAATCTGTTTATCGTTTCAGGTATAGCGAGTCTTATGTTTCTCGGCGGATGGATGCCTCTGCATATTCCTGGATGGGAAGGCTTTAATGAAGTAATGAACTGTATCCCGTCAATTGTATGGTTCCTTGCAAAGGCATTCTTTATTTCATTCGTAATAATTTGGTTCAAATGGACTTTCCCTCGTGTAAGAATCGATCAGATGCTTTCATTCGAGTGGAAATACCTTATGCCGTTCTCCCTGGTTAACCTTGTACTGATGACAGTATGTGTTGCCCTTGGCTGGCATTTCTAAAAAGTAAGATAATTAACCTCCACAGAATATACTAAAGAAATACAACACAATAATATGAGCGCAAATTACGGAATAGTGACCCAGGTAATCGGTCCTGTAATCGACGTGTCGTTTGAAGGCGGTAAGGAAAATATTCCTCCAATCTATACTGCTCTCAAGGTAGAACGAGACAATGGTGAGGAATTGATCCTTGAAGTAGAGCAGCACATCGGTGAGGATACGGTAAGATGTGTTGCCATGGAGAGTACCGATGGCGTGCGCCGGGGAGTCAAGGTTCATAATCTTGACCGTCCGATTGCCGTGCCTACCGGTAACCAGATCAAGGGACGTCTCCTCAATGTCATAGGCGAACCGATAGACATGCTCGGTGATATCAACCGTGATAATTTGCGTCCTATACATCAGCCCGCTCCTGAATTTGATGATCTTGCTATTTCGCAGGAGATTCTTTACACAGGAATAAAGGTAATTGACCTTCTCGAACCATACTCCAAAGGTGGTAAGATCGGATTGTTCGGTGGCGCCGGTGTAGGAAAAACTGTGTTGATCATGGAGCTGATCAACAACATCGCTAAGGGTCACGATGGATATTCAGTGTTTACCGGAGTCGGTGAGCGTACACGTGAAGGTAACGATTTGCTCCGCGAGATGATAGAAAGCGGTGTTATAAAATATGGTAAGAAATTCGAAGAATCTCTTGAGAAGGGTGAATGGAATCTCGACGCTGTAGATCCTGAGTCTCTTAAGCAGTCTCAATCAACTCTGGTGTTCGGTCAGATGAACGAACCTCCGGGTGCCCGCCTTCGTGTTGCACTTTCTGGTCTTACTGTAGCAGAACAGTTCCGTGATAATGACGGTGGAGGCAAAGAGGTATTGCTCTTCATTGATAATATCTTCCGTTTCACTCAGGCCGGTTCCGAGGTTTCCGCATTGCTTGGTCGTATGCCATCTGCGGTAGGCTATCAGCCGACACTCGCATCAGAGATGGGAGCATTGCAAGAGCGTATCACTTCAACGAAGCAAGGAAGTATCACATCGGTACAGGCTATCTATGTGCCGGCAGATGACTTGACCGACCCTGCTCCTGCCACTACATTCAGCTTCCTTGATGCAACAACTGTGTTGAGTCGTAAGATTGCAGAGCTTGGCATTTATCCTGCGGTTGATCCGTTGGATTCCACATCACGTATTCTTGATCCCAACATAATTGGAGAAGACCATTATAACACAGCGCAGGCTGTGAAACAGTTGCTTCAGAAATATAATGAACTTCAAGATATAATAGCAATACTTGGTGTTGATGAACTTAGTGATGAGGATAAGCTTGTTGTGGCCCGTGCACGTCGTGCACAACGTTATCTGTCACAACCGTTCCATGTTGCCGAGCAGTTTACCGGTCTCAAGGGTGTGATGGTACCGTTGTCTGAAACAATTCGTGGTTTTAAGATGATTCTTTCAGGTGAACTGGATGAACTTCCGGAGCAGGCATTCCTAAATGTCGGAACAATCGATGAGGCAATTGCCAAGGGTAAGAAGATGCTTGAAGACGTTAAATAATAATATTACAGACTTCAGCTATGACACTTGAAATCATATCCGCTCACGAAATAACATTTAAAGGTGAGACTGTATCTGTTACTTTGCCCGGAGAGTCTGGCTCTTTTACAGTCCTAAGAAATCATGCCGCATTGATATCGGTACTGACTAAAGGTGTGGTAAGATACGTTACTCCTGACGGGAATCTGCATTCTATTGATATCGATGGCGGTATTGCCGATGTTAACAATAATGTGATTTCAGTGTGTGTCTACTGATGTAGTATTAATGCAATAGGGTATGCAAAATTCAAGAATATGAAATTTAAATTATTCATATTTACAATTTTATCTGGATTGATGCTTTTCAATCCGTTAAGTTTGTATGCATCGGAAGAAGAGTTATCAAAAGAGGATAAGCTTGATGTAAAAGAGCTGATCTTTGAACATTTGGGTGACGGTTATGGATGGGAAGTGCCCTTTGCACATGTATACCGTATTCCTCTTCCTGTGATTGTCAGGGCAGAGGACGGTAAATGGTTCTGCTTTTCTTCATCGGATCTTACCGAAATACATTCGATTGAAAACAGCAGGACAGGAAAGGTTGAGAATCACCTTGTGCCGATAGTGAAGACCTTTGATAAAGACGGCAGGAAATATGAATTTACATTATCGCATAGTAAAGATAATAAGGATAAAGTAGTTCAGCTCATTCCAGGTGAGGATGGTAAAGTGACAGAATATCGTCCATTGGACTTCTCAATTACAAAGAATGTGGCTGCTCTGTTCATCACTGCGATTCTTCTCATAACAATTGTGATGGCTCTTGTCCGTTTCTATAAGAATAATGGTTTTAAGGCTCCGCGTAAAGGATTAGGTTTCTTCGAGATGATAGTGTCATTTGTATATTATGACACTATCAAAAGTACATTGGGGGAGAATGCCCGAAAATTCGGACCATATCTGCTTACGTGTTTCTTCTTTATCCTGACAATGAATCTTGTGGGGCTAATAGTCATATTCCCGGGAGGTGCGAATCTTACCGGAAATATTGCTGTCACACTTGTTCTTGCTGTCATGACATTTATAGTGACCAATATTTTCGGAAATAAACATTATTGGAAAGAGATTTTCTGGTCGGATGTCCCAATTTGGCTGAAATGTCCGTTGCCAATAATGCAGTTTATTGAGATATTTGGAATATTTACCAAGCCGGCGGCATTGTGTGTCCGTTTGTTTGCAAATATGATGGGAGGTCATATTATAGTGATCACTCTTACGGTTCTGATATTCATATTTGCGGCTTTCGGAAAATTTGTAGCAGGCGGAGCGACCGTTATTTCAGTACTCTTTTCTGTTTTCATGCTCGCTTTGGATGTTTTGGTAAGTTTTATTCAGGCATATGTTTTTACTCTTCTGTCGACATTATTTATAGGAATGGCAGTTGAGAAGCATGATGAACATGATCACAAAGATGCCAAACCCGAGGAAGAGCGTCTGGCAAAGGTTGCTTCTTCTATTGATTTTGAATAAATAAATATTAATATAACAATTAAAAAACTGAATTATGTTATCAACAATTTTAGCAGAACTTTCTCTACAGCCCATCGCAGGACTTGGGGCAGCTTTAGGTGCAGCATTGGCAGCAATCGGAGCAGGTATAGGTATCGGTAAGATCGGTTCTTCAGCAATGGAAGCGATTGCACGTCAGCCAGAGGCAGCAGGGGATATACGAAGCAATATGATTGTAATTGCCGCTCTTATCGAGGGTGTAGCTCTGTTTGCCGTGATTGTATCTGCACTCGCACTCTTTATCAAATAATAAAAGAAGATGGAGTTATTCACGCCCGAATTTGGCTTGGTATTCTGGATGTTCGTTTCGTTCATCCTGCTTTTCGTTGTGTTGGCGAAATGGGGATGGCCTGTTATCATCAAAATGATGGATAGCCGGGCTGCTACCATTGACCAGGGCGTTGAAAATGCAAAACAAGCCAAAGAGCAATTGGACAATGCCCGTGAAGAGGCAAAGAAGTATATTGTTGAGGCTCAGGCTCGTCAACAGGAGATGCTTCGTGAAGCGGCCAAGATGAAGACTGAGCTTATCGAGCAATCCAAGAGTGAAGCAGCAGAGGCAGCCCGTAAAGAGATGGAAGCTGCCAAAGTTTCAATTGAGCAGGCACGTAAAGAAGCCGAATTGCAATTCCGTAATGAAGTTGGAAAATTCTCGATTGAAATTGCCGAAAAGATGGTCAGACACCAGATGGAGGATGCCGCCGCTCAGGAGAAACTTGTCAACAAATTATTGGAAGAAATAGAGCAAAACTGATTGTAAATGATTGCAGGATTAATCCCACACCGATATGCAAAGGCATTATACAAGTTCGCATGCGAAAAAGGTGATGCCGATAACGTGTATGAAGAGATGAAGAATGTCATCTCTGCTTTCAGTAGTAATACTACTCTTGATAAGGTTATGTCAAATCCGTATATAGATAAGACAGCCAAGGAGAAGTTGCTTATATCGGCAGCGGGTGAGAATCCAAGTGACGAATACGTCAGATTTGTAAAATTGATTCTGGATCACAAGCGGGAGCCTTTTGCCTATCTAATGGCTTTGGCTTATCGAGAAATCTATCGTGTGCAGAATAATATATCTCAGGTAAAAATACTTACGGCAGTCAATTTGCCGGAAAAGGAAATTAATAAACTCAAAAATCTTGTGAGTGATAAATTCCCAGACAGTAAATTAGAATATACCGTTGCCGTGGATCCCGATTTGATCGGAGGATTTGTAATAGATGTAGATTCCACACGTATGGATGCATCGGTGAAGGGTGAATTGGAACAATTACGTCAAAACTTATTAAGAGTTAACTAAAGATGCTAAATCCCAGCGAAATATCAGATGTTTTAAAACAGGAACTCGAAAATATCAATTCAAAAGTACGATTTGAAGAGGTTGGTACGGTTCTGAATGTCGGAGATGGCGTTGCTCATGTATACGGACTTGAAAATGTACGTAGCAATGAGCTCGTAGAATTTGAAAATGGTGCGAAGGGCGTAGCCCTTAACCTTGAGGAGAGTAACGTAGGTGTCGTTCTACTTGACAAGGTGAATTCGATCACCGAGAATATGTCTGTTAAGCGCACCGGCGAGATTGCATCTATTCCGGTAGGCGAAGGGCTTCTTGGTCGTGTTATAAATATGCTTGGACAACCCATCGATGGCAAAGGACCTATTGAGGGAGATCTGATTCCACTTCCGTTGGAGCGTAAGGCACCAGGTGTTATTTTCCGTTCTCCGGTTGTTCAGCCATTGCAGACAGGTTTGAAAGCTGTCGATTCAATGATTCCTATCGGTCGCGGACAACGTGAGCTTATTATCGGTGACCGTCAGGTAGGTAAGACTGCGATTGCAATTGATACTATTATCAATCAGCGTGAGAATTACGAAGCAGGAAAACCGGTATATTGTATTTATGTCGCAATTGGTCAGAAGGCGTCTACAGTCGCATCAATTGTCAACACTCTTACAAAATACGGGGCAATGCCGTATACCGTAGTTGTCGCCGCCAATGCTTCCGATTCTGCGTCAATGCGTTATTATGCGCCATTTGCGGGCGTTGCAATCGGGGAATATTTCCGTGACTCAGGCAGGGATGCTCTCATTGTTTATGATGATTTGTCAAAACAGGCTGTTGCATACCGTGAGATTTCATTGATTCTTAAACGCCCTTCGGGTCGTGAGGCATATCCCGGTGATATATTCTATCTTCATTCTCGTCTTTTGGAGAGAGCTGCAAAGATTATCAATGACCAGAAAGTCGCACAGGATATGAATGACTTGCCGGAAGTTATGAAACCACTTGTCAAAGGTGGCGGATCATTGACCGCTCTTCCGATTATAGAGACGCAGGCGGGAGACGTATCAGCGTATATACCGACAAATGTGATTTCTATTACAGATGGTCAGATATTCCTTGAAACCGCGTTGTTTAATCAAGGTATCCGTCCGGCCATTAATGTAGGTATCTCTGTATCCCGTGTAGGTGGCAGCGCCCAGATCAAGGCAATGAAGAAAGTGGCAGGTACATTGAAAATCGCACAGGCTCAATATCGTGAGCTGGAATCTTTTACCAAGTTTGGCGGTGATGTGGATCCTGTGACGGCAAGAGTTATTGACAGGGGACGAAAAAATCAACGTCTCTTGATTCAGCCTCAGTATCATCCGTGGCCTGTAGAGAACGAGATAGCAGTAATCTATTGTGGTGTCAACGGTCTGCTTGAGGAGGTTGAACTTGATAAAGTCGAGGAATTCCAGAATCAGTTTATCCAACTTTTAAAAATGAAGTACCAGAAAGAGGTGCTTGACCAATTGCATATTGGCGTTTTGAATGATGAAGTCGCAGACAAGCTCACCCAATGCGCAACAGAGGTGTCAGAATCCTTAAAGGCTGATAAGTAAGATATATTGCATAAAAATTAACCACATTTATAAACATTTATGGCAACCCTGAAGGAACTTAAGGTTAGAATTGGCTCTGTGGCGTCGAGTGAAAAGATCACCGGTGCCATGAAGATGATATCATCCGCGAAGGTACATAAGGAGGAACAAAGCCTTAAAAGGTTAAAACCTTTCAAAGATCAGATAAAATCTATTATGGGTCATATCTTGTCAACAGGAGAGAGTTTTAATTCGCCACTGATTGAGGATAGAGAAGTCAAAAGGGTTGCAATCGTTGTATATGGTTCTGATGATGGTCTTTGCGGTGCTTACAATCTAAATATATTCAAAGGATTATTATTGGAATGCACGCGCTTGCAGGATCTGTACGGAGAAATTGATATTACAATTTATCCGGTCGGCAGAAAGATGATAAAAGCCGTATCTCATCTGAAAGACAATAATGTAAAGATTGAAATTGACGATAACCTGAGCAGTAAGATGACCGGAGATAAAGTCTCCGAATTTACCAAAGGTCTCAGGGATTCTTTCCTTAGTAAGGATTTTGATCTTGTCGAAACTGTTTATATGGCTTTTTACTCCATGTCAAGACAAAAGCTTACTGTTGAACAACTTTTCCCTGTTACAGAAAAGATGCTTTCCGGGGATAAGCCTGAGGATGACAATCAAATGTATTTGTTTGAGCCGTCTGCCAACAGCATATTCAATGAAGTGCTGCCGATGTTTGTTATGTCAAGCATGCAGGAAATTACGGTTCAGAACCGGGCTTCGGAACAGGCTGCGCGTGTCATGGCAATGCAGAGCGCTAATGACAATGCGAAGAAATTGTTTGAGGAACTTCAGTTGGAATATAATAAATTGCGTCAACAGAGCATCACAACAGAATTGCTTGATATTTTAGGTGGTCAAGTTGAGAAATAGGTAAATAATTCAGTAAAGGAATAAATTAATAATAACGTGGGAAATATAAAAGAGTATTTCACATCAGTCGGTCAGGGTGTAAAAAGTCTATTGACCGGCATGGGAGTTACTGCGAAAGAATTTGTGACTCCTAAAATAACAGAACAATATCCTGAGAACAGGAAAACACTTGAAATAGCAGATCGCTTCAGAGCGGAGTTGACTCTGAAATATGATGAAGAGGGTCGCCATCGCTGTATCGCTTGTGGAATATGCCAGATGAATTGTCCTAATGGAACCATTAGTCTGACAACAAAAATGGTAGAGTTGCCTGATGGCAAGAAGAAACGCAAGCTCGACAAATATATGTATGATCTGGGAAGTTGTACATTTTGTATGCTGTGTGTAACAACTTGTCCTCAGAACGCATTGGAATTTTCAAATGATTTCGAGCAAGCGGTATTCACAAGGGATGCTTTGGTAAAGCAGCTGAATTATCGACCGGAACCGGTCGATCCTGCACCTGTTGCCAAACCTGTTGCTCCTGCGGCATCAGTCAATGCTGAAGTATCAAAGGCACAGGCTGTCGATGAGAAAAAGGATGCAGAAGCCAAAGGTCCCGATGCTCAGACAAATGTAGGTAAATAATAATTAACCCTTCATTCATGATATAGAAAATAAAACAACAATATAAATGGATTCAGTAGCAAATATTATTTTGTATTTCGTGGTAGCTATTGCCGTGACAGTGTTCTCGGTAATGGCCGTTACGTCACGCAGGATTCTTAGAGCTGCGACCTATCTGCTTTTTGTATTGATCAGCACGGCTGTGATTTATTTCCAACTGGGCTATCAATTTTTAGGGGCAGTACAGATTGCGGTATATGCTGGAGGCATAATGGTGCTTTTTGTATTCTCTATTATCCTGACGCGTAAACCGGGCGAAAAGGAATCTTTCCTTGATTCTCATCGACGTGCAATCGGCATATCGGTGTCTGTCGCAGGATGTATTCTGTTATTGCTTGCCCTGTTTACCATGCCTTTGTTCAGCGGTGTTTCTCTGTCGGAAGCTCTTGAGGCAGGAAACATGATTACTATGAAAGAGATCGGTAACGCCATGGTGGGCTCTGATCGGTTTCAGTATCTCTTGCCGTTTGAAGCTGTCAGTGTGTTGTTACTTGCATGTATAATCGGTGGTGTTGTCGTTGCCCGCAAAAGATAATCATTATGGATTTAAGCATTTTATGGTATCTTGTGCCGAGCGTGATAATGTTTGTCGCCGGCGTCTACGGGTTTGTAACCCGTAAAAATATGATTGCATTGTTGATCTCTCTTGAACTGATGTTGAATTCTGCAGATTTGAATTTTGTAGTTTTCAACCGATATCTTTTCCCAGGTTCTATGGAAGGCATGTTCTTTACTCTGTTTGCCATAGCTATCGCTGCAGCGGAGACCGCCATCGCAATTGCAATCATTATAAATATATATCGGTCAGTACAGAATACCGATATTAATGTAGTTAATAAAATGAAGTTCTAAGATATGGGCATTACACTTCCTGTTTTGATTCTGGCATTGCCGTTTGCGATGTTCCTTATCTTAGGAATAGGCGGCGTCAAGATGTCCCGTAAACTTGCGGGTGTGCTGGGCATTTGTGCCAATGGCGCTCTGTTGGCAATGAGCTATACGGTAGCGTTTACATATTTCTTTAGCGGTGAGACCGCATATATAATAGATGGTGTGCGTCAACAGCTGCAGCTGTTTGATGTCACCTGGATGGCATTTACCGAGAGACTTGTTGTCAATATCGGTTTTCTGCTTGATCCTATAAGTGCGATGATGTTGATTGTTATAACTACAATCTCATTCATGGTGCATCTGTACAGCTGGGGATATATGGAACATGAACCCGGATTCCAGCGTTATTATGCATTCCTGTCGCTTTTCACATTCTCAATGCTTGGTTTGGTTGTCGCCACCAATATCTTCCAGATGTATATATTCTGGGAACTTGTCGGCGTGTCTTCATACCTGTTGATCGGATTCTTCTATAAACTGCCGTCGGCAGTGTCTGCATCCAAGAAAGCATTCATTGTTACAAGGTTTGCCGATCTTTTTATGCTTATCGGTATTCTTGTTCTTTCATATTATGTTTCCCAAACACCTGCTGACGGTCCCTTAGGTGGTGCTTCCGCATTCAATTTCATCATGCTGAACAATAATTCGGCAAATGTTCTTGAATCGACTTTGTGTGGTACATTTATGGGTGGATCGATACTTAGCTGGGCAATGGTATTCATCTTTGTAGGCGGTATGGGTAAATCCGCAATGCTTCCTCTTCATATATGGCTTCCGGATGCGATGGAAGGTCCGACGCCGGTTTCCGCACTGATTCACGCCGCAACAATGGTTGTGGCAGGTGTGTATCTTGTAGCACGATTCTTCCCATTATATCTTATTGCAGACGGATCGCTGCTGTTCATAACGGTTGTTGGCGCCATCACCGCATTTTATGCAGCTGTTGTGGCATGTTGCCAGATTGACATCAAGAGGATACTTGCTTTCTCCACAATTTCGCAGATAGCGTTTATGATGGTATCGCTTGGTGTTACACGTCCCGAGCTTCATGAGGGAATGGGTTATATGGCATCCATGTTCCATCTGTTTACTCATGCTATGTTCAAAGCCCTGCTGTTTCTTGGTGCCGGAGCCTTGATTCATGCAGTGCATTCAAACAATTATACAGCTATGGGTGGAATGAGGAAATATATGCCTGTCACCCACTGGACATTCCTCATCGGATGTCTTGCTATCGCCGGTATACCTCCTTTCTCCGGATTTTTCTCAAAGGATGAGATGCTTACCGCAATGTATGCAAACAGCCCTCTATGGGGAGCCTGGATGACAATGGTCGCAGCTTTGACCGCCTTCTATATGTTCAGAATGTACTTTCGTGTATTCTGGTGGGAAGAGAATCCTCATTATAAGGATCACACCCCACATGATGCGCCTTGGCAGATGTCTGTGCCATTGATATTTCTTGCAGCCGTAAGCTGTGTTGCCGGATTCATCCCATTTGGTGAATTTGTAACATGGGATCGAGCTCCGTATCATATTCATCTTGACATGAGCGTAGCTATTCCGTCTATTTGCGTAGCTGTTGTTGCAATAGCATTTGCGGCATGGCTTTATGCAAAGAAAAATGAGAAACCTTCAAAGATGAAAGTCGCAATGCCCGTGCTTTGGGAAGCCGCGCACAGAAGATTCTATTGGGACGAGATTTATATGTTCGTCACACATAAAATCATCTTCAATGGTATTTGTCGTGGCATAGCATGGTTTGACCGTCATATAATCGATGGCACAATGGATGGTCTTGCAGCCGTGACACAATTTGCATCAGCAAAGATCAAGGGTATGCAGAGCGGAAATGTACAGACTTATGTAATCTGGTATTTCTTCGGCGCTCTTCTTCTTGCGGCAATTACATGGATATGTTTATTATAATTCACTTCATATAGCTTTGCAAAAGAAATAATCATGTTTGGAAATATCTTAATTTGGTTTGTGATTGTCCCCGTGCTCATGATGGCAGGGCTGGCATGTTGCGGCAACAGCAATATGAAGGCAATCCGCACAGTAATGGTGGCAGGTTCCACTGTTCTACTTGGCATGGCCGTCTGGCTTGTATGTGAGTTCCTTTCGTTGCGTGGCTCCGGTGACACTTCAGAAATGCTTTTCACAGGAAGCTGGCTATGGTATGCTCCTCTTAACATTCATCTTGCAGTTGGAGTGGATGGAATATCAGTGTTGATGTTACTCCTTTCTGCAATAATAGTTTTTGCCGGAACATTCGCATCATGGAAAATTGATCCTCTGCCAAAGAATTTCTTCCTTTGGTTCTGTCTTCTTTCAACCGGTGTATTCGGATTCTTTATCTCAATCGATATGTTCACAATGTTCATGTTCTATGAGGTAGCTTTGATTCCGATGTATCTTCTTATCGGTGTATGGGGCACAGGTCGCAAGGAGTATTCTGCAATGAAACTAACCCTTATGCTTATGGGTGGTTCCGCTTTTCTGATGCTTGGATTGCTTGGCATTTTCTGGCATAGTGCTCCGACAATGGACCAGTGCACATGGAATATATTGGAAATTTCACACAATGCTGCAATAGATCCAAGTTGGCAGAGGCTGCTTTTCTGTTTTACCTTCGTTGGATTCGGTGTATTGGGTGCAATGTTCCCCTTTCATACATGGAGTCCCGACGGTCATGCATGTGCTCCGACAGCAGTGTCAATGCTTCACGCAGGTGTGCTTATGAAACTTGGCGGTTACGGTTGCTTCCGTATCGCTATTTTCCTTTGCCCTCAAGGTGCGCAGGAGCTTGCATGGATATTTATTATACTTACAGGTATTAGTGTCGTTTATGGAGCATTCTCCGCGTGTGTTCAGACAGACCTCAAATATATTAACGCTTATTCATCCGTTTCACATTGCGGAATGGTGCTGTTTGCAATTCTGATGCTTAATACCACAGCAATGACAGGCGGAATTCTGCAGATGTTGTCACACGGTCTTATGACAGCGTTGTTCTTTGCATTGATCGGTATGATCTACGGTAGGACACATACGCGTGATATCCGACAGATGGGTGGTCTGATGAAGATCATGCCTTACCTTGGAGTCTGCTACATGATAGCCGGTTTCGCTTCGTTGGGACTTCCCGGTATGTCCGGATTCGTTGCTGAAATGACAATCTTTTTCGGAGCATTCGAAGAAGCGGATATGTTCCACCGTATATTTGTGATTGCCGCTACGTGCTCAATTGTGATTACCGCGGTTTATATTCTACGTGTTGTCGGCAAGCTTGTATTGGGTCCTGTTCAGGACGAACATCACCTTTCACTGACAGATGCCAGCTGGTGGGAACGTCTGTCTACAGTCACATTAATTGTATGTCTTGCAGGTATCGGATTCTTCCCGAATTGGATCAACGAGACAATACGTACAAGTTTTGAGCCGATAATCAATGCGCTTCAGAACGCTTTATAATGAATTAATCAAAAAGAATAACAACAATAACAATGGATTATTCTCAATTTGGGGCAATGTTGCCCGAACTGATTATACTGGGCGTATTCCTGCTGGTGTTTTTATATGATACATTCGGCTGTGACTGCTCAAAAAAGTTCCTGACACCTTTCACTACGGTTTTGTTCGGACTGGCAACAGTAGCTATATGGCTTATACCTTCATATGATGAATATATATTCGGTGGCATGTATGTAAACGATACAGCTTGTCAAGCAATGAAGGCAATACTTAATGTAGGTGTATTCATAGTATTTCTCCAGTCTGCAAAATGGACAGAGAGTGATGAAGTAGCAATCAGAAAGGGTGAATTCTATGAGTTGATTCTGGTTACACTTTTCGGAATGTATCTTATGATATCAGCACGTCATTTCCTTCTGTTTGTAATTGGACTTGAGTCTGCATCTCTGCCACTCGCAGCGCTTGTGGCATTCAATAAAAAGCATTACGAGAGTCATGAGGCTGCGGCTAAATATATATTGACAGCAGTCTTTTCATCTGCGATTTTGATGATGGGACTTTCATTTGTGTATGCATTTTCAGGTGGTTCTCTTTATTTCAGCGATATTTGTTCTAATATAGTCAATGGCAGAGGAACAGGTCTTTTGGTAGTTGCATTGGCATTTGTGCTTGCAGGAATTGGATTCAAACTTTCCTTGGTTCCATTCCATTTATGGACAGCCGATGTTTATCAAGGTGCTCCGACTGCGATAACGAGCTATCTGTCGGTTATATCTAAAGGTGCCGCGGCATTCGCATTTTTTGTGATATTTGCCCAGGCATTCGGCACTCTTTATAGCGAAGTCTGGGAGTGGATGATGTATGCTGTGATAATCGCTACCATTACAGTCGGCAATCTGTTCGCGATCCGTCAAAGAAATATGAAACGATTCATGGCGTTCTCATCTATTTCACAGGCAGGATATATAATGCTTGGCGTTATGGCGGGTGGAATCGGACTTGCATCAATGATGTATTATATCTTCGTGTATATTGTAAGTAATCTCGGTGCATTTGCTGTAATATCAAGTATAGAGAATAATTCCGGGAAACTTTCAATGGATGATTATACCGGTCTTCACAAGACTAATCCATGGCTTTCATTTGCAATGACTCTTGCAATGTTTTCACTTGCCGGTATTCCTCCGTTCGCCGGATTTTTCAGTAAGATTCTGATATTTACGGCAGTGACAAGTACAGGTTCTACTGCGTTGTACATGTTGGTTCTGGTAGCTTTGATAAATACAATCATATCGCTCTATTACTATCTGCTTGTTGTCAAGGCTATCTGGATTACTCCGGGAGAGTCAGCAATTGCCAATTATCGTTCGGCATGCAGTGAGAGGATCGCTTTGTGGCTTTGTGTCGCCGGTATCATATTCTTCGGTATAGTTCCTTTTATCTACGAATATTGTGTAAAAGCTGTAATCGGATAATGATTCGGGAAATTTAAAGAAATAAGTAAAATATTTTGAAAGAGTCGCATTGAACACCGATGCGACTCTTTTTGTTCCCATAATGAACAAAATAGCACATAGTGACTAATATTGAGTAAATAGAATAAAAAAGTGCAAAAAGATATTGTAAAACATATTTTTTTAATTGGAATTGTTAATGTTAAAATATAATTTTGTATACGATGAGTCTTAAAAGAAATAAATATTTAGACTCTTAGAAATGGTTTCTAAGAAATTTAGAATAATTAATAACCCGAAATTGAATTAATATCATGAGTTATTTAAAGTTCGATAAGAACCTTATGATCAATCTGGAGCAGAGCCTTCCGAAGGAGATGCTCCGCACCAATAAGTCGGGAGCATATCATTGTACAACTATTGTAGGTTGCAACACCAGGAAGCAACATGGGCTTCTTGTCATCCCGATTCCTGAAATGGATGATAAGGCACATGTTTTACTATCTTCTCTTGATGAGACAGTAATACAGCATGAAGCCGAGTTTAACCTTGGGCTACATCAGTATGGTGATAATGTCTTTAGTCCGAACGGTCATAAGTATATAAGAGAATTCAACTGCGAAAGTGTGCCTGTTATGACATTCCGTGTAGGTGGTGTGGTGATGACTAAAGAGAAAGTCTTTATCTCTCATGAAAATAGAATTCTTATAAAGTATACGTTAAAGGAAGCGCATAGTTCCACAACACTTAAATTCAGACCATTTCTTGCTTTTAGAAATGCAAATGACCTATGTGTGGAGAATGGCGCCATTGATACAACTGTAACAGATGTAAAGAATGGTATTTCGACTTGCCTTTACGAAGGGTATCCGAATCTTTATATGCAGTTTAATAAGGAAGTCAAATGGGTTGACGACGGTCATTGGTATAAAGGTATCGAATATAATAAAGATAAGAGTCGCGGCATTCCATATAGGGAAGACTTATGGGTGCCCGGATATTTTGAACTTCCTATAAAGAAAGGAGAATCAATTATCTTCTCTGCCGCTACATTCGAATGCGACCCGAAGAAATTTGAAAAAACATATGATGATGAACTGACAACCCGTACATGTCGTACAAGTTTTTTCAATTGTTTGAAAAACTCCGCAAAACAGTTCTATCTTAAGAATGATACAGGTACATATATAATGGCGGGTTATCCGTGGTATAATGTGCGGGCAAGAGATGAGTTGATTGCTTTGCCGGGATGCACCTTATCG
Source organism: uncultured Muribaculaceae bacterium (assembly GCA_910579845.1). Taxonomy (GTDB): domain Bacteria; phylum Bacteroidota; class Bacteroidia; order Bacteroidales; family Muribaculaceae; genus Lepagella. The sequence goes on from CAJTWL010000004.1 coordinate 68,572, forward strand.
ATAGATCATGAGAAGGATTATTTTGAAATCCTGGACAGTTTCATAAGAGCGTTGAGATTGTATATTGACAAGGGTGAACTTGACAAGACAATACATGAGATTGATCTTCCCGATATACCTCTGTGGACAATATGGGCGATCCAGCAGTATAAACGTTATTCCGATATTGCAAGTTGCAGAAAACGTTACGGAGATACAGTAAAGAGACTTGTTGAAGATATACGTGCTGAGAAGATCCGCAATCTCAAACTTAATGATAATGGTCTTGTGTCTTCAAACGGACAAAACACTCCTGTTACATGGCTCTCTGCATCAATAAACGGAAGACCTCTTATCCCGCGTACCGGATATATTCTTGAATTCAACGCATTATGGTATAATGCTGTTAATTTCCTGATTGCATTGTATGACGGTGTGAAGGGGGAAAATGCTTTAGTTCGGGAATTCCGTGAACTATCGGAAAAGATAAAGATCTCATTCAAAGAAACCTTTATGAATGATTTCGGTTATCTTTACGATTATGTAAACGGCGGATATACGGATCTTGAGGTTCGTCCGAATCTTGCTATAGCAATCGGACTTGAATACTCACCACTTGAAAGAAACGAAAGAAAGAAAGTGCTTGATCTTTGTACCCGTGAACTTCTAACCCCTAAGGGATTACGTTCACTTAGTCCGAAGAGTTATGCATATAACCCGACTTATGTCGGTAACCCTACAGAACGTGAGTATGCCGTACATCAAGGACCTGCTCGTCCATGGCTTTTTGGATTCTACGCGGATGCCTATTTTAAGGTTTTCGGATTGTCGGGACTTTCATTCATAGAAAGAATGCTTATAGGCTATGAGGATGAAATGGCAGAAGGATGTATAGGGTCGCTTTCCGAATTGTATGACGGAAATCCTCCATATACAGGTCGTGGGGCGGTCAGCACAGCAAAGAATGTTGGTGAAATACTCCGAACTATAAAAACAGTTAAGAAAATGACTAAGTTATTAACCTCACAAACCGAATAATATATGAAAGCATTGATGTTCGGATGGGAATTTCCGCCCCATATATTAGGAGGGTTAGGAACTGCAAGTTATGGATTGACCAAGGGTATGCATGCCAATGGGAATATGGATATAACTTTTGTCATTCCGAAACCATATGGAGATGAGGAGAAAGGATTTGCAAATATAATAGGAGCCTGCAACACTCCGGTCGCCTGGCGCGATGTAAATTTGGATTATGTAGAGAGCCGAATCGGTAATGTAATGAATCCTCAGACATACTTTGATTTGAGAGATCATATATATGCTGATTTCAACTATATGAGACTCAATGATCTCGGATGTATTGAATTTTCCGGTAAATATCCGGATAATATTCTTGAAGAGATAAATAATTATTCTATAGTAGCCGGTGTAATTGCGCGCACTGTGCCCTTTGATGTGATTCATTCACATGACTGGCTGACATATCCGGCCGGAATTCATGCAAAGAATGTAACAGGCAAACCGCTGGTCATTCATGTACATGCTTCTGAATTTGATCGTTCCAGAGGTAAGCCGAATCCGACTGTATTCGGAATTGAAAAAGATGGAATGAACAATGCGGATCATATAATTACTGTATCCGAACTTACCCGCAGGACTGTAATAGACAAGTATGGAATTGATCCCGGAAAAGTGACAACTGTGCACAATGCTGTAATACCGCTGAGTGATGATCTACTGAATCTCAAGAAGAAAGAAAGTAAAGACAAGGTTATTACCTTCTTGGGACGTATTACCATGCAGAAGGGACCGGAATATTTTGTAGAGTCTGCCGCGAAAGTACTTCAGAAGAATAAGAATGTTCGGTTTGTCATGGCTGGTGGCGGAGATATGGAAGCCGCCATGATAAAGCTTGCCGCCAAAAGGAATATTGCCGACAGATTCCACTTTACCGGTTTTCTGCGTGGTAAAGAGGTCTATCAGATGTTTCGTGATTCTGATGTGTATGTGATGCCGTCTGTTTCAGAGCCATTCGGTATCTCTCCACTTGAGGCGATGGAGATGGGGGTTCCTTCAATTATCTCGAAGCAGAGCGGTTGTGCCGAAATACTCACGAATGTAATAAAGACCGACTATTGGGATATAGATGCGATGGCTGATGCCATGCACGCGTTAATATCATATCCGGCTTTGCATAATGAGCTTAGGGATAAAGGTATTGCAGAGATACATGGTATTACATGGGAAAAAGCCGGAAAAAAGGTTATTGATATCTATAAAAATGTAACCGGACTTAGAGTATGTTGAGTTTTAAACCAAATTAAACATTAATAAAGAGTATGGTAATTTTTGATTTCATCACAAACGATCCTTCGGGCGCTTTCCCAAAGATTCAACCGGTCACATAGCCCGCTATGCTCCCTCCTGAATCTTTGAAAAATCCCTCCGAAGTCTCTGTTTGTGCTAAAATCATTTAAAACTCAACATACTCTTAGAGATTAGTATTAACTTTAAAATTTAGATAAAATGAAGTCAGTTTGCTTCTATTTCAAGATACATCAGCCATATCGTCTGAAACGTTATCGTTTTTTTGATATAGGTAATGACCATTACTATTATGATGATTTTGCAGATGATGAAATCATCACACGTCTTGCTAACAATTCATACATGCCGATGGCTGACACATTGCTCGATATGATAAAATCGGGGAATGGTGAGTTCAAGTGTGCTATAAGTATTTCCGGTACAGCTATAGAGCAGTTGCAGATGTACGTGCCCGAATGCATCGATAAATTACGAGCATTGGCTGATACCGGATGCGTTGAATTCCTTTCGGGAACATACTCTCATTCTCTTGCTTCTCTTGAGGATCCGGAGGAATTCATGCGAGAAGTGAAAGCTCATGATGATCTGATCTATCGCGTATTTGATAAGAAACCGGCAGTATTTGCAAATACAGAACTTATCTATGATGATGAAATAGCTATGCTTGTAGCCTCGATGGGATTCAAGATATGTCTGACGGAAGGTGCAAAGCATGTGCTGGGATGGAAATCTCCCAATTATTTGTATAAAGCGGCGACAGCCCCAAAATTGAAACTGCTTTTGACAAACGATAAACTTGCTGATGATATATCACGAAATTTTAACAATCCGGAATGGGACGAATATCCGTTGACAGCTGATAAATACGTAAATTGGCTTTCCTCACTTCCGGAGGAGGAACAGGTTGTAAATCTGTTGATGAGCATGGATACATTCGGGACATTCCTTCCGGAAAGCACTGGAATCTTTCAGTTTATGCGCGCTTTGCCGCAGTTTGCCAAAGAGAATGGTATTAAATTCACTACGCCTTCAGAGTCTGTTGCCAAGTTGAAACCGGTAGGAGAACTGAGTGTGCCATATCCGATGTCCGCAATGGATGAGGCGCGCGATGTGTCTGCATGGAAGGGTAATGAATTGCAGAGAGAAGCTCTGAGAAAACTGTATTCTGTAGCGGAACGGGTAAGTCTGTGTGATGACCGTCGTCTGAAACAGGATTGGGAATATCTTCAGAGTAGTGACCATTTCTACTATATGAGCACCAAGAATCTTGCGGATGGAGCATCTCATGCGGCATTTAGCCCGTATGATTCCCCGTTTGCCGCATTCACAAATTATATGAATGTGCTGGCAGATTTTCTTGTCCGTGTCGAGGAACAATATCCTGAATCCATAGATAACGAGGAGCTTAACTCATTATTGCTTACAATTAGGAATCAGGCATCAGAGATAACATCATTAAAGAAAGAAGTTACATCCTTGCGTACGGATCTTGAAAACAAGGAGGAAACCGCTCCAAAGAAAACATCTTTAAGGAAAGCCCCGGATAAAAAGAAATCTACTGCTAAAAAGGGGGCTGAAAATAATTAGTACCGCTGTTAAAATAAACAGATACAAACTTGAAATTGAACTACACCCCAAAAGTCTAACTTTTGGGGTATAGTTCGTATGTTTCGGATGGCTGCAATTATACCATCAATCTACTATGTTCTTGTGCTGTAAGATGGTTGGATGTTATTTAAGGTATTCTGCAAAGAACTGTTCTATCTCGTTGAAGGGGATTGTGTCTATTCGGTCGTAAAGGTCGGTATGGCTGGCGCCGGGGATTACCATGAAAAGCTTGTTGTTTTCTTTGCCGGGTGTAACGGAAAGTTTCTTGTAAGTGTCACTGCCGAAGTAGAACGAATGGGCTTTCTCTCCGTGAAGTATCATCACGGCATTCTCAATCTCACCTGCACGGCTCATCAGGGGGAAGTTTATCCACGGAATCGGAGATGTGGCATTGAGGCCTCCGTTGGAGTTGAGCGAGCGGGGATGATAGCCTCGTGGTGTCTTGTAGTAGTCGTGATAGTCACGCATGAATTTGGGGGCATCTGCCGGAAGAATGTCAGGTACGCCGCCTCCAAGTTTGGGAGTGCCGTTGCGGTAATCTTCCGTGCGCTGTGCTGCAAGCCTCTCACGAAGAGCGTTGCGGGCTTCGGCGCTGTCGTCCGCGTCGAAGTATCCGTTTGCATTGACACGGCTCATGTCATACATCGTTGACGCGAGAGTTGCCTTGATGCGCGGGTCGGAAGCGGCGGCATTCACAGCCAGTCCACCCCAACCGCATATTCCGATTATGCCTACTTTCTCTGCATCCACATCGGGGTTGGTCACGAGGAAGTCAACGGCGGCGCTGAAATCCTCTGTATTGATGTCGGGTGAGGTCATATAGCGGGGTGTGCCTCCGCTCTCGCCTGTAAACGAGGGGTCAAAGGCGATGGTGAGAAAGCCTCGCTCGGCCATGGTCTGGGCGTAAAGACCGGCGCACTGTTCCTTAACTGCACCGAAAGGACCGCAGACGGCTATCGCCGGCAGCTTGCCGGTCGCGCCTTTAGGCTTATACATGTCGGCGGCGAGCGTTATGCCGTATCGGTTGACGAATGTGACCTTGCTGTGGTCAACCTTGTCGCTTTTGGGAAAAGTCTTGTCCCATTCCTGTGTAAGAGTCAGTTTTTCCATTTTATTTTCGTTTTGTTGTGTTTTGGCGGCACTTATCGGACTTATCCCCAGCAATATGGAGAAAGTCACTGTTGTCATTATACTTTTTATGTTCATATCTATGACCTTTTTATGCCTTAATGTTTTTACCAAGTTCGTAAGCCTCGGTAAGAACCGAATGATTCTTTATCTCGCTGGGGTCATTGACACCTCCGGCAAAGACTGTTCCGGCGAGACGTGCTTTCTCGAAGCAGTCAATCCAACCTGTCAGACCTGTAACGGCACGTTCAGGAGTTGTTGACTCATCTTCAGCCGCACTCGTGAGGATATAGATGTCACGGAACCGGTAGTCCGACGGATAAAGCGGATTGGCACGGTCAAGCAGTGTTTTCATCTGGCCACTCATCTCGTAGTAGTATATTGGAGATGCGAAAGCAATCACATCGGCATCGTGCATTTTCTCCACGATAGCGGGGGCATCGTCATTGATAACGCAACGCTGTGTTTTCTGACAGGTAAGACAGCCTTTGCAGAAATGTATATCCTTACCGCGCAAGGTTATTTTCTCTACCTCGTGCCCGGCCTCCGATGCACCGCGGGCGAATTCATCAGCAAGAGCCTCTGAATTGCTATGTGCCCGCAGACTTGTTGAGATTACGAGTATATTTTTCATCTTGATCTGCTTTTATCTGAAAGAACAGCGATAGATTTCTGCGGCATCCTCATCGGTCAACTCGCATGGGTTGGCAGGATATAGACCGGGATTTGTTTCGCGGGCGTTTACGGCCATTGCCCTGAATTCTTCCGGATTAAAGCCGTAATCACTCATTTTAAGATTTTCGACCCCGCAAGCTTTTTGCAGTTCATAAAGAGCGGTGAGGAAATCTTCTGGCTTGTCAGCGTCTTTCATCCCCATTGCACGAGCCATTTTGATAAAGCGTTCGTCACAAACGTGCTTCTCTACGAAGAAGCGATAAAACTCGTTTGAGATCATTATAAGACCGGCTCCGTGGGGAAGTGTCGGATGGAACGCACTCATGGCGTGTTCCATCGAGTGTTCGGCTGTGGTGCTTGTAAGCTGCATTGTTAGCCCGGCGATTGTGCTTCCGTAGGCAACCCCTGTGCGGGCTTCCATGTCATTGCCGTCTTTTACCGCACGGGGAAGATATTTGGCGATGTTCTCAATAGCGGAGAGTGCGATAGGTTCACTAAGCACGTTGAGGAAACGACTAATCATAACCTCTGTATTGTGAAAGAGCGCGTCGAATCCTTGATATGCCGTATATTTGGCGGGAACAGTGCGCATGAGTTCCGGATCTACGATTGCGAGAACCGGATTCAGCGACGGGTAACCGAAGCCTATCTTTTCATTTGTCTGAAGATTGGATATCACGCCCCAGCAGTTTATTTCAGAACCTGTGCCGGAAGTGGTGGCTATTGTCACTATCGGCAAACCGGAATTTACCAATGGCTGACCTTTTCCTGTTCCTCCATTGACATAATCCCATAAGTCACCGGGATTGGTAGCCATAGCTGCTACTCCTATTGCCGCGTCAAGGACAGCACCGCCACCTAAAGCCACAACGAAATCACAACCGTTGTCGCAGGCAACTTTTGCCGCCTCCATGACAACCTCTTTCGAGGGGTTTTCATGGATGTTTGCGCACACCACATGTGCGACACCAGCTTTGTCGAGCTGCCCGACAGTGCGGTTAAAAGAACCGTTGGTGTGTACGGACTTCCCGTTTGAAATCAGGAGCAGAGCCTTTTTCCCGGGTAATTCCTGTTCTGATAGTTCATTGAGTTTTCCACACCCGAAAAGAAGTTTAGTAGGAGTGTAGAGATTGAAGTTCATATTCATATCGTAATGCTTTTATTGTTAATACCAGTCATGTTTCTCCTGACGCTCAAGAGCGTCGATTGCCGTCATTTCCTCCGGTGTAAGCTCAAAATCGAAAATCGAGATATTTTCTTTCTGATGTGCCGGATTGCTTGAACCGGGTATGATGACCACCCCGTTCTGCAAATCCCAGCGGAGAATAACCTGAGCCACTGATTTGCCATGAGCCGTTGCAATATTTTCCAACACAGGGTCTGACAATAATTCCCTCTGATGTCCCCGGCCTCCCAACGGATACCAACCTTCGACAACAATGCCGTTATGGTGCAGATATTCTATAACCGCCTTGTCCTGATAGTAGGGATGAATCTCGTTTTGGTCAAGCACCGGTTTTATGTTCACTCTTGGAAGAAACTCTGACATTTCTTTGATGTAATAATTTGAAACACCGAGGGAACGTATCTTCCCGTCTTTAACATAGCGCTCCATTGTCTTGTACGCCTCTACATCGTATGAGCCGGGATGATGCAGCAACATCAGGTCAATATATCCGATGTCAAGTTTTCGCAGACAATTATCTATCGCTCTTTCGGCATTGGAAAACTCATTGGGATATAGCTTTGTAGAGATGAATAAATCCTCGCGCTTCACCAAACCTCCGTCGATTGCCTGACGGACAGCCTCACCCACTTCTTCCTCATTGCCGTAAAAACTTGCGGTGTCAAATTTACGATAACCGAGCTTTATAGCCGAAAGAATAGCGTTTACACACTCATCACCATGAAGGCTGTATGTCCCCAGCCCGACAACAGGCATATCATATCCGCTGCTCAATCGGATAACAGTAGGATTTCCATTCTTTCCCTCCGACAAGTCAAACTTGCCATTGTCTGTCAATGCGGGAGTATCTCCCTTGTTCTCACCGTTATCGGCTGTTCCGCCTATTCCTTCCTGTGGGTTGGAACAGGCATTCGCTGTCAATGTCATAATCGCTGAAATTATAAATAATCCTATTTTCATATTGTGATATTATTTTGCGATATATTTCTTGCCCTTACAGATATAGAATCCTTTTTGGGGAATTGTATTTAACTTTCTTCCTGTCAAATCATAAATCGCACTGTCAGTTGGAATTGAGTCTGTATGGACTTCGTAGATTCCCGAATAATTCTTATCCCAAACAGGTCGTATCTGAAATCCGCTGTAACGAATGGCCGGATGTGAGTTCACACCTTCGGCACCCATATATAAGCGATGCGCCCGTTGATTATGTAAAGTCGGGTCTGCGCCCAATGTTCCGGTCCAATAATAGCCTACCGCACCCACATAATTCATATTTTCCCCATTCCTTGCACCTGCTGCCGGGATAAATATTACATTGCCGTTTTTACCGGTGAATTCATATCCGTTGACTCCGTTTTGCTTTATCCATCTCCGAGGACATGAAAGAAGTTCATTCAACTCATCAAGTGAAGGCATACGCCAGCCTTCTCCAAGCCTCAAGTGAACAATATCCAAATCAGTTCCACAAATATCGGAAAGCGGGTTAACTCCTCCGTATAGGTCGGATACCCAATTCCGATTATTGTCAAAAACATCTGTTGATGTTTCGGTCCCCGTAGGATCTGCCCAGCCGAAATAGCCACCGGCTTCTTCAGGCTGTGATGCACCTAAATTGACGGTAGCCCAATCAACGCTCAACCCCATGTCCACCCTTTCTATCGGTTGTGCCGATTGCGAGTGAACCGCGGATATTGAGCATAGCGCACATAGGACAGTTATACATGTTTTGATTTTCATTGTAATAACCATATAGAGTTTTATGGTGCAAAATTACAATGAAAGCCCCACAGTAAAGTTTCTGTGAGGCTCAATTATCCTTACTGAAAAGGTCACTTTATGCCATTACCGCTGTCGGAGCTATTCCAAAATACTTTTTGAATGCCGTTGAGAAATGTGATGGATTACGGAATCCAACCTCCGCATATACTTCGACAACTTTTTTACTTCCTGTTTTCATAAGTTCGTATGCACGTTCAAGTCGTTTCTTTATCAGCCATTTTTCAGGAGTGAGATCACTGATTTTTTTGAAATCGCGTTTGAATGTGGCAAGGCTACGTCCAGTGTAATGTGCAATCTCCTCGATGGAGAGGTCACACATATAATTTTCTTCCATAAAACCGAGAATGTCTATCTTCCAAGGCTCGTTGAAGTCGAACATGGTCGGTATAAACCGGTTGTCAATGGCAAGCAAGGCCATAAGCCCCTCCTGCAATTTCAACTCCATGAAATCATCCTTAGGTTTTACATCGGGGTCGAAATAAGGTGTCATTGATGCGAACAGGCTGGCGAGTTCGACTGTTTTCGGGAGCTTTATCACTCCGTTGTCAAGTTTCTGAGTAGTGGCTTTTGCCTTATTGATAGCAAGTTTGCCATACATCTCTCGGAGAAAACCGCGTGTGAACATTAGGAATATCCCACAATACCGTTCTCCCTCGTATGTCTTTTTATACATTGTGATATGGTGGTCACGGGGGATGAAAACGCACTCCCCTTTGCGAACATGGATTTTATCCGTGCCGTTGTCCAGAATCATTTCACCCGAATACACATAATTAAGCGCATATTCGCGTGAACGGTGTATGCAACCGCTCAAATCATCATAGAAAAAGCTATAAAACACATTGTTATAGTTGAATATCAGCTTCATAGGGCCGAGATTCTCGTCTTCATATACAGCCATAAATTTAGACTCATTTTTATTTACGAAACAAAATTACTGATAAATACAATAAAAGCATTTCTATGAGATACAAATTTTGCATAAAAATATTTCAAACCAATAAGTCATTATACTTTCAATTTTGGTGTGCCAGATAATTGAAACGGTTGTCTTGTCTTTTCTGCATAAATCCAGTTATAGTTGGTGCCTTTAAGTCCTCTTGTTCTGTCAGTTGTAATGGTATCCATCGGGATTCGGTAAGGTGCGGGATTTGCAGCATCAAATAGAATCTGTTGAATATCACCTTTGCAGAATGTTTGGTTAGTCTTACTTCAAAGTTGCAATTCTCATTGCCGATTTCACACTTTAAAATTCTACTGATGGTTTTCTTGAAGAAGAAATTCGTGAATTTTATAGGGATCGGGAAGTGGTAGATCACGTATGAGTATAGTCGAATACAATTTGTATGACTTTACCCTTATTGGATCCAGGGTTCTGAATAGTTCCGTATAGATGTTTTGTATCTGCTGAATAAGAGATTTGTCCCCAACATGGTCTATTGACTGTAAAAAATCTCCGACGCTAAAATTTTGCAGTTCAATTGCCGGGACTTCACCATACATCCCATTGTCCAGTTTTACACTATATATCAGGTTCGCTTTATGGAGTTTCTCAGAGACACTGTTTACAATACGTATAGGAAGGGAATATTTTATTGCGATCTCTTCTCGTGACAGAGGTTTTTTTCCGGTGATAAATATTTTGGCGATAACAACCATTACGATTAAAGCGACAGAATACCATCCGTCAAATGATATTTTTTCAGAATTATCATTAAAATTAAATGTGAAAATATTTTGTAGAGAATATGTCAATACACATCCTGCGAGTAGAATCAGCCATGATAGCTGAAGCCATATCAGCAGTAAAGGCAAGAATGCAAACGAACCGTAAATTGCATTATATTTAGAGACATATATCTGTCCATTGACAAACAGCAACTGTAAAATCTGAAAAACTATAGCGCAAATAATTCCTGAAATTGCAGCATATTTGATTTCTACCCTCGTATTGGGTATGAGCAAATAGCACAATGAGAAGGCCAGCCAACACAAAAAGAAAGGAATTAGTTCGAGAAAGAAGTTGACAATAGGAGATAGAAATGGGAAATATATGTTGTCTTGAACTGTTGTTGACATAAAAATGGATACCCCCGATGAACAGATCATAAGTATAGGAATGACAAGGCATATAGATATATAATCCGATGCCTTTTGGAATATGGACCGTTGGGTCTTTATATCCCAAATGGCATTAAAAGCATCTTCGATATACGAAAGTAAAGAAATTACAGTCCATAATAAAAAGATAATTCCAGCTCCGACAAATATCCCTTGAGATGCTTCGTTAAGATATGACTCGACAAAGGACAATGCGGCAGTAATTGCTCTGTGCTGAGAAGGAAAAAAATTGTATAGTTCGTCTTGCAGATAATTTTGTAATCCGAATCCACGTCCTATTGCGATAAGTAGAGCTATTGCCGGAACGAGCGCCAGAACTGTAGAATATGTAAGAGACATAGCGCGCAGTTGAAGTCCTCTGTCCAGAAACGAATTTACAGAGAGATTTATCGTTCGTATGATACGGACCTTCATTGTTTGTCTCGGATCATTCCATACGCCCGATATAAAATATGAAATCTTATCTTTTATATATGAAACAATATTCTGAAACTTTGAGTCTGTCTTTTTCGTCTTGTTCATTGGAATCATATTTTAAAATTATAACAACGGAGATTGGAAAAAGAAGCTTATAAAATCAAGAAGTTGAAGTCAAAACGAATTCAAACTCTAAAATGTTCAATAAAAAAGGAAGACAAACGACCGAGATGGTCAATTGTCTTCCTTAATATGAAAACAGAAATGATATAAGCCGGGTTATGTGCCGAAGAATCGGTGTCTGTCATTTATCTAATCCAATCGGTTGCCCGACGGCTCAAGCAGCCTACCCCCCGGCAATGGACGGGCAATCCTTGATTGCCGGTATATTTGGCCTTGCAACTCGCGGGATATGCGGCCTCTGCTGTCACCAACAGAGCCGGTGGGCTTTTACCCCACCTTTTCACCCTTGCCGGCATAACCGGCGGTTATTTTCTGTCATATTCGCCCCGATGTCACCACCGACTTCCAGTTAAGAAGCGCGATGCCCTGTGTTGCCCGGACTTTCCTCTTACGCATTCAGCGCAAGCGACAGACCTCATTTCTGTGTATGTATAACGTGGAAAAATAGTATTTATTTGAAAACTTGCCAGATCATCTGAAAGAGATATAAGTATTGTTTTTTTATTCTATCGTGTTTTCGTTTTCAGTGTGAGGAATTTTGGTTTGAGTTTTGTTCTCTTTCCCTTTCTTTCTCAGTTTCTTTTGGTCGCGTTGTATTTTCTTTTCCTCCATTACCAATTCGGCTTCGGTTTTCTTCCTTCTTGGTATGGATAGAAATCCGTTTGTGCACCATAGAAGTAGAGCTATCCCGGAGATAATGCAACCTGTTTCAAGTTCTCTTCCAGGGTTTTGAAAATCTTTCTTCAGTAATAGGACAGCTATTCCTGCCGCAGCAACGATAACCGGTATGATATAGAGCCAGAACGGGGCTCCGTTCTTATCCTTGCCTTTTGTAATCCACGTTACCTGTGCGATTGCAAGGATAATTATAGATATTCCCAAAGTTATATTTAGATTGCCAAACAGACCAGATGGCATAATTAGAATAAGAACACCCCATATCAGCGAGATAATGCCGGTAAGTGTTGAAGCCCATGAATTTGATATGTTATTCTGATTGATATTCCCGTTGTTAAACAGATTTGTAAATAATATTGATACTCCGGGAATAATAAACACAATTCCGACACTAATGAAAATATAGTGTAGGAATGAGTTGTCAACAACAGATGCCTGTTGGTTCAGAATCAACAAAAGTATTCCAACGCAAAATGCTACAAGATAACAGATAAAATAAATGGCCTTTTTCATATGTATTTATTAAAATGAACGAAATTAGTAATAAATATTGTGGTCTCGTTTATATAGTATAATAAATACGGCTGAAAATTGTTTAGTGCGTTATCCAGTAATATCAGTATATGGTTATCGGTTCAGAATGTCAAGGATAAATTTGACGATTGAATCTTCAGAGATTTTTGAAGAATCAAAACTAAAATCGTAATTGTCTGCTTTCCCCCAATGCCTGTTGGTAAAGTAATTATAATAGCTTTCGCGAGAGTTGTCTTTTTTGCGTACCAACGTTGTGGCGTTTTCTTTTGTGTCTGCTTCCTGACGAGACATCACAGTTTCTATACGATCATTTTCAGGAGCATGAATAAACACGCTGATAAGTTTTGGATGGTTTCTAAGTACATAGTCGGCGGTTCTGCCAACTATAATGCAAGATTCCCTTTCTGCAATTGCAGAAATGACCTTACTTTGCAACCTATATATATTTTCATCCGACAAAGTGTCCGGATTGGACGTGTCGTTCATGTTGCCATAGGTAAAAGATAGCAGAGACCTGAGAAAAGAAGGTCTCCTTTCATCCTTATTTGTGAAAATATCAGGCGTATAACCCATGGAGGAAGCCGCCTCAGACAATAACTCCCTGTCGTAATATGACACGTTGAGTTCACTGGCGATACGTTTTCCAAGGCTTCGTCCGCCGGCTCCGTATTGACGTCCTATAACAATCACAAATTTTTCCATATCGCAAAATTAAAAAAAATTATTTGTAAATTTGCAACATTAAGATTTCATAAAATAGATTATGTCAGACGAAAATATAAAGAGCGCAGATCAGGCTGCAATGGAATGTTATGAATATATTGTAGATAATGCAGAGTCTGAGAATTTCGATATCTCGGAAGCTGTCGATAAACTTAAGCAGACAGATATGTCAGGACAATTTCTATGCAGTACTGCAAGATATCTGTCGGCTGTTGATGACAAGAAGTATCATCAATGGATAGCTCCTCTTGTGGAATCAGCTATTGATAAAGACCGTGACAGAAAGTATATCGGTTCTCTTTTACAGGCGTTATGGGGAGATGACTATAAAAACAGGGCTACAGAACTTTGTGTGTCCGATAATAATTTCAGAAGAATATATAAGAGAATTTTTCCAACAGGAGCGTTTTAACAGTAAATCTGCTAATCGTAAAGAAACCTGATATGAAAAAGATAGTAATTACATTAATAGCGTTTATAACCATGGCACTGAATGTTGCGCAGGCACAGAAAGAGATTCCGGAAGGACCTGTTGTAGAGATAAAGACAACTTTAGGAGACATTTTGGTAAAACTATACGATGATACCCCCAAACATCGTGATAATTTTTTGAAACTTGTAAATGATAAATTTTATGACGGGGTACTGTTTCATCGTGTAATAAAAGATTTTATGGTGCAAACGGGTGATCCCGAATCTGTAAATGCCGATTCTACCAAGATGCTTGGAAGCGGGAATCCCGGTTATACTATAGATGCTGAGATTCTATATCCGAAATATTATCATAAATATGGTGCTCTTGCAGCTGCCCGTACGGGAGATAACGTCAATCCTGAAAGACGAAGCTCAGGTTCGCAGTTTTATATTGTGACCGGAAATAAATTTACCGGGCAACAGCTCGATGCTATAGCACAGAGACAGACTATGAATAAGCGTCAGGCATATTTCAACGACTTATGTCTTAAGAACGAGGCAAAGATCCGTGACCTGCAGAAAGCCGGTGACCGCGTTGCGCTTGACGCCTATAGAGACGAGTTGATAAAAGAGACGGAAGCCAATGTGAAGGAGGAACCGCTGCCGGAAGAAATGCGTCAGGATTACACCACAATAGGAGGAACACCTCACCTTGACGGTCAGTATACCGTTTTTGGAGAAGTCCTTAAAGGAATGGATACTGTTGAGAAAATTCAGAATGCAGAGACCGGAAGGGCAGACCGTCCTAAGCAGGATATAAAAATCATTTCTGCTAAAATAATTAAGAAGTGATTTAAACTTTTTACGAAAATAGAACAAAAGTGAAAAACAGTTTTCTTCAACAATAATCTTCAACAATAATCTTCATCAATATTTTGGTGTATTCCGCATCTTTCATAAGTCGCATAGCCCGCTATGCTCCTTCTTCAACATACGTAATACACTCAAAATCTTAACGAAGCTTAATGATGAAAAAAGTTTAAATCACTTCTAAATAACTGAAAAAGTCATTCAAATTTTGTGATATTAAATTAATTATATATCTTTGACTGATCCTAAAACTGTTTTATTTATGATGAAATTTTAATGATACTTATGTCGGGATTCCGCAAGTCATATAACAATTTTTCAATTTGCGGAAATAATTCTAAATCGTTTGTAAGATCATTGGCGCATAAATTAAACAGTTTATAGAGGGCAACATAGAAATAAATGTGAATTGATATAGCAGTGGTAATAATAATCGGGTATTGTGTTGTAATGTATGTTCGATTTTTGTGTCATTGCTTATTGATATCAACAAATAACAACTTACTGATATGAACGATCTTGAGAAGAAACTCCCAGAGGAGTCTCTGAACCCCGCTTCCGCAGATAATGTGGATGAGACAATTTCCGGCACTGTTGCTGATGAATCAAATTGTGTGTCGGATGATGTGTGCGCAGTAACATCATCTCCAGCTGAGGATTTGTCTGAAACAACAGATACAATCGACGGAACATCTTATGCTTCCGTCGAGTCTGACAATTCAGCTGATGATAATGATACAGACGAACCGAAGCGTGTTAATTTCCATAATATGACGAAGGATGAGTTGGTATCTGAGTTACGTGAAATATTGTCGGAAAACCGTATGGATGCCCATAAGGAAGTGTCGGTAATAAAACAAGCGTTCTTTAATATCAGAGGCAAGGAAACCTTGGAGGAGGTAAATGAGTATGTCGAAAAAGGAGGCAATCCTCAGGAATTCTCATCACAAGCTGATCCTGTAGAGACCGAGTTTAAGGAGTTGTATGCGGAATTTAAGAATAAGCGTGCGGCATATCTTGAGGCAGAGGAGATCGAGCGTAAGGAGAATCTCGCCAAGAAGCAGAGTATCCTTGATGAAATGAAGACTGTATCGGAAGATATCGATAATGTAAATACCCGCTTCCAGGAGTTTCATGATTTGCAGCAGGCTTTCAAGGCTGTAAATAATATCCCGGCTACAGCCGAGACCGAAATATGGAAAGATTTTCAGGTGACTGTAGAGCAGTTCTATGATCATCTGAAGATGAACAAGGAATTACGTGATCTTGATTTCAAGAAGAATCTCGAAGCAAAGAAATCACTTATCGAAGAGGCTTGCAGGCTTGAAGATATGTCTGATCCTGTAGCTGCATTCAGAGCATTGCAGTCACTGCATGAGGAATGGAGAAACATAGGTCCGGTAGCTAAAGAATTACGTGAAGAGATATGGACTGAATTCAAGGATGCTTCTACTGTCATCAATAAACGTCATCAGGAGTTTTTTGAAAAAAAGAAAGCTGAAGAAACAGCAAATGAGGAAGCTAAAACATTGTTGTGTGATGAGATTGAGTCTATAGATCTTACTAAGATAAATTCATTCAATTCCTGGGCGGAAGCAACCGATAAGGTTATAGAACTTCAGAAAAGATGGAAAGAATTGGGATTTGCTTCCAAAAAGGTAAATAATGCTTTATACTCACGTTTCCGTCAGGCATGCGATGCATTCTTTGCTGCCAAGACAGAATATTTTCAAAAGACAAAAGATGAGTTCGCTGCCAATCTCGCCAAGAAAGAAGCATTGTGTGAAAAGGTAGAGGCTCTAAAAGAGAATGAAGACATCCATAAAGCTACAAACGAGGTCGTAAAACTTCAGGCCGAGTGGAAGAAAATCGGAAGTGTGGCACGCAAGAATAGTGATGAGATCTGGATGCGCTTCCAGACAGCATGTAATTACTTTTTTGAGGAACGTAAAAAAGCAAATGCTGCAAAGAGAAGTGAGGAATCTGCAAATCTTGCGGCAAAACAGCAGATTATCGCTCAGCTTAAAGATCTTCCTACAGATGGAGTCCGTTCCGATGTGATAGGCAAGGTCAAGGAGTTGCAGACCGAATGGCAGAAAATAGGATTTGTGCCGTTCAAGGTCAAGGATAAGATATTTACTGAATACCGTGAAGTCTGTGATAATCTGTACAATATATATAATTCCCGAGAAAATAAACAGCGTATAACAAATTTCCGTAATCGTGTCACTTCTTTGAAAGGTAACGGTCTGGATAAAGAACGCGAGAAACTTGTAAGGGCTCTTGAAGGCAGAAAGAATGATCTGAAGACTATCGAGAATAATCTTGGATTCTTTAATATTAAATCCAGTGCCGGCAATTCACTTTTGCGAGACATGGAAAATAAAATCAAAAAACTTAAAGAGGAGATAGCACAGATAGAGGAGAAAATCACTATTCTTGATGCTCAATAAAATTCCGGCAATTAGATGAAAGAAGCTAAAAGCGAATTGATCCTGATAAATATATCGGGACCGGATAAAAGTGGAATAACGGCAAGTCTTACTGGGATTCTCGCACGTCACAATGCAGATATCCTTGATATCGGTCAGGCTGATATCCATCATACACTTTCTATGGGTATTCTATTCAAGACGGATTCCCGCAGCAGTGGTGAGATTCTAAAAGAACTGCTCTTTGTGACAAACGAACTGAACGTACATGTGCAGTTCAATGTAATCAGTGAGGAGGAATATAACAATTGGGTCGGCAGACAGGGAAAGAACAGATATATTATCACATTGCTCGGTCGTAGGATTACAGCCCAACAGATCGCCGCTGTGGCAAGTATAATAACCGAACAGGGACTTAACATAGAAATTATAACGCGTCTGACAGGGCGCATGCCGCTTGATGAACGAATTCAGCCACTTGCCAAAGGGTGTATTGAGTTTTCAGTCAGGGGAACGATTGATGATCGTGAGAAAATGCAAAGCGATTTCATGAAGCTTGCATCTGAATTGAATTTCGATATCTCACTTCAGGAGGACACCATGTATCGTCGAAGCAGACGACTTATCTGTTTCGATATGGATTCGACACTTATTCGGACTGAAGTAATCGACGAGTTGGCTGATCGCGCCGGAGTAGGCGAGGAGGTAAGAAGAATAACCGAATCGGCCATGCGCGGGGAGATCGACTTTAAGGAGAGCTTCACACGCAGAGTGGCTCTGTTGAAAGGTCTTGACGTCTCTGTTATGAAAGAGATTGCAGAGAATCTGCCAATCACCGAGGGTGTCGAACGTCTGATGGAGGTGCTTAAACGTTCCGGATATAAAACCGCGATCCTTTCCGGAGGATTTACATATTTCGGAAATTATCTTAAACAGCGTTTCGGTTTCGACTATGTGTATGCAAACGAACTTGAGGTTGGAGAAGATGGTAAACTTACAGGTCGTTATGTCGGAGATATTGTAGACGGCACAAGGAAAAAGGAACTTTTGCGTCTGCTTGCTCAGGTTGAGAATATAAATATAGCCCAGACAATAGCTGTCGGTGACGGTGCGAACGACCTTCCGATGCTTTCGGAAGCCGGTCTCGGCATCGCTTTCCACGCAAAACCGAAAGTTAAGGCTGAGGCACAGCAGAGTATTTCGACCATAGGAATAGACGGTGTTCTTTATTTCTTGGGTTTCAAGGACTCTTATATTAAAATGTAGATCCATACACTAAGTCTATAACAAGTTCCCGACGCATACATTTAAAGATGATGAAAAGAACGATCTTTATTTTCTTTTATTCTTTGATGCTTGTCATAATGATGGGCTGTGAACAGACACAAAAGAGTTTCACGCATTATTATCTATATGATACTTATACCGGACCGGTCGATGTATATTACTCACGCCCGGATGTTGATAGCATCAAAAGGGAGAATAATATCGAAAAAAGCTCATTTAAGGTAGATGCGGCAACGGAGGTGACACTTGCAGACATTGAGAGAGTGGACTATACCGAGAAATACACACGTATTGTTCTGAGTGATTCGGTAGTAGGTTGGGTTGAGACAAGAGTGATTCGTCCGCGTGTGGAACGTTATGTGCAACGTGTATCAATGACCGGATATGATACACACCTCACGCGCGCTTACACATTTGGAGAGGAACTGACAAATGCCGGCTCACCGGTTATAGGCAAAATCGTGCTGAACGATGAGTTTATGAGAATGTTCCGCCGCGACTATCAGAGATTTGTAAGGCCGTTATATATCGCGCTCGCATCTGTAGGAACCGTTATGTTTGTGCTGTGGCTGTTGCTGACGCGTGGCGTGGTGAGTAGACAATCCATATTCAAGAGCATATATATAGGTTTGTGGATAACATTTATTCTTGCTTTCGCCATTGAAATTGTGCTTGGATGTGTATGTGATGCAGATCCAACTAAAATTCACGGTGAAGGATTCTGGAATATAGCATTTAATTTCCTGATTGTAATTTTATCTGTGCTTACACTGCTGTTGCAATGGAAAGTAATGCCCTCATTATTCTCAAATCTGCTTCCATTTGAAAGGATACCCGGAATAAAAATCAAGGGAAAGTCAGTAGACCATACAAAAGGTAATCTTGCGGTCCTTGCATTACTTGCATTTTTGATGGTACTTTGTATGCTTGTATGGAAAAAGATGGTAGATGTCGTATTCTGGATTATGGTTGTTGTCCAGGTAATCGAATCTGTTTTGGTGATCATAGATGCTACCAGAACAAAACAATATTTCAGATCCATCCTGTATATCATATTCTTGCCGTTGTTTTTCGCATTATTAATGATAATAATTCTGTCATTTAAGACTGCAATTGGTCTTGTATTCATGGGATATGCAGTTATAGCGAGTATACTATCAGATCCTCAGGGATTTTTACAGGCGGCAACAAATTCCGGTAGAAGCGGGTCTTCATCACTCAACTCTGTTCAGACATCTTCAGGAGAAAATCTTGAAATAATGGAGGATCTTGGAAACGGTCGTGTACTTGATTCGCGTGGAGAGGTGAGACGACGGGTTTCAGATTCGAGTAATATATTTAAGAAGCTTGAGGAATAGAGAAGAACCCATTATTCGTAAAAACAATAGATAAATTTTTTTGGACCGCATCCCATAAAACTGTTAATGGAGATGCGGTCCCAGTTTATACTGCATGTTATTTTACGGATCAGTTGCGGTTTCAAACTATCGTGTGTTAAAATTGTTATAATTTTAACTTAAACTTATTTTGACTTAAGTTGTATATTATTAATTCCATCCGCTATGAATAACCCATATGCTCCTCACATTCTGACCGCCGTTCTGATAATCATATCATCTCTTTGTTTATACGGACAACGCAATGAGCGAGGCAATGACAAATCCAGGCAGACTGTCGGTCTGGTACTAAGTGGCGGCGGTGCAAAAGGCATAGCCCATGTCGGTGTTATCAAGGCGCTGGAGGATAATGATATTCCAATTGATTATGTCACCGGCACATCGATGGGAGCGATCGTCGGGAGTCTATATTCATGTGGCTGGTCTCCTGACAGGATGATTGAGTTTTTCACTGCTCCGGATTTTCTCGACTGGAGTTCGGGCACTATAAATATAGATCGAACATTTTATGTAGAGTCTCCAGACCCATCTCCGGAATGGTTCTCTATCAATGCGGATATTAACAAGAAAGTCGAAAGGAATATATTGCCGACAAATTTAATCAGTCCGTTGCCGATGAATATGGAGTTCCTAAAACTTTATGTGCCGTATACAGCTCAGTGTGGCGAGAACTTCAACAATCTGTTTGTCCCTTTCAGGTGTGTGACAAGTGATGTTTACGGTAAACATAAGATCGTGTTATCTAAAGGATCTTTAGGTGATGCCGTACGTGCTTCTATGAGTTTTCCGTTTGTATTTAAACCGATCAAATTGGATGGTGTACTTGTATATGACGGAGGAATATATGATAATTTCCCTGTAGATGTCATGCAGGAGGATTTCGATCCGGATTTTATAATAGGAGTCTCAGTATCAAGTCCGGATAAGAAACCGCAAGCAGGAAATGTGTATAGCCAGCTTGAGGATATGATCATACAGAATAATGATTATTCTGTTCCGTCAGAAAACGGCATAAAAATCCAGATCCCTGTTTTGAATTTTGGAGTATTGGATTTTGCCAAAGCTAAAACCATTTATGAGATAGGCTATAAAACCGGTCTGGGTATGGTTGATTCGATTAAGAAAAGAGTATATGCCAGAGAACCTTTGGAGAATGTTAACGAAAGAAGAAATGCGTTTGCAGATAGCACCCCGATTGTAAAATTTGATAATGTTAAAGTAACCGGATTGTCAGATCCGGGACAAGTGCATTATATGCAATATCTTTTCACTCGAGGCAAACATGAGCCTATCGGTCTGAATCAGATAGAAGATTCCTACTATGAAGCAGTTACAGATGGAACCCTTTCTGATCTTCTTCCTCAGGCTGAACTTGGGAATGATAATGTGAATAATACACTGCTCCTTGAGGCAACACCTAAAAAGCCATGGTCTATGGGCTTTGGAGGCTGGATAACATCAACAACCAACAGTATGTTATATCTGGGTATAGGGTATCATAAACTTAGCTATAATACACTCGATGTAAAGCTGGGTGCTTGGATTGGCCAGTCATATATGGCTGGTATGTTGAGTGCAAGATTCAATATCCGTTCGGTTGTACCGTCATACTTCCGTCTGGAAGGTGTGTTGAGCAGACAGAAATTCTATGATTCACAATTACTTTTTTTTGAGAAATCAAGCCCTACCTTTATAACGGAAAATGATAATTTTATAAGAATAGGCTATGAAAGAGCTTTGGGGCATAGACAGAAATTTTATCTGAATGCTGGTTACGGTTATATGTCTGATTCGTATTTTCCGACAAACATAACTGATTATTCCCAGACAGAGAAGGATAAGATGCAGTATCATATAGGGGCTATAAAATGCGGAGTAGCGGCAAATTCTTTAAATGATGATATGTATCCTTCCTCAGGAGAGAAATGGTTTTCGGATATACAGCTTACTTATGAGTCCTCACGTTTCACACCTCATGGCGATAATGCGCTGCGAACATCGTTCCATGGAAGACCGCGTGCGTCTTTGGAATGTTATTGGACTAAGTATTATAATGTCGGCAGAAGTTTCCATCTGGGAGCTATGGCAAATATACTTGCCACCTTACAGCATCTGGAGCTTGATTACACGTCTACTTTGATACACGCTCCCGAATTTGCTCCGACACCGTCGACAAAAAGCCTTTTTAATGAAGCTTTCCGTTCTGACAACTATATAGCCGCGGGACTTATTCCGATCTGGAGCCCGATTCAAAGATTGCAGCTGCGGGGAGACTTTTATGTATATTCGCCAATGCGTCATCTTGAGAAAAAAGAAGAATACCGGGCACGTTATGAGGGTTGGTTCAAGAAAATAAGATTTATCGGCGAGGTTGCGGCTGTTTATAATTTCCCGTTTGCGAGTTTATCCGTATATTGCAATTATCTTTCCTATCCAAGTAAGAATTGGAATGTAGGAATAAATTTCGGTCTGTTCTTCAAAGCTCCAAAACTTTTGCGATAGTTCCTTACAGTTTCTCAGTTTCTATTTCTGAAATTACCATATCATCAGGTAGGCTTTTGGTTGTTCTTGCACCAAGATTTTTCAATTTTTCAGCCCGGGCGATTACTGAACGTTGTCCGGTAATAAGTTTTGAAAACGCTGAATCATAGCTGTCAGTAGCTTTCTTCAGATAATCTTCGATAGAATGCATATCCTTTACAAATGAAGTTATCGAGTCGTAAAGCAGACCACCGAGGCGGGCTATTTCCGCGGCGTTCCGATCCTGATTATCCTTACGCCACAGCTGGTTGACAATCATAAGAATACCTGTGATCTGGGATGGTGATACAAGCGTGATTTTGCGTGAAGATGCATATGTCAAAAGATTACTGTCATTATCGATTGCCAGAATCATAGCGCCATCATTCGGTATAAACATCAACACCTGTTCCAATGCATTGGTTATTGATTTGGAGTAATTTTTGGCAGCCAATTCATCGATATGCCGTTTTATCGAGGTAACGTGTTTTCTGATCGCTTCTTGTTGCTTCCCCGAACTGTCGGCTTCACAAAAATCGATGTATGATGACAGAGATGTTTTTGCATCAACAATAATTTCACGACTTTGTGGCAGATGAATAATAATATCGGGTCTGAGTCTCGCCCCCGAGTCGTTGTGCAGAGATGTGCCCTCTGAAGTCCTGGTTACCTGGGTTTCATAATTTATACCGGGAAGTAATCCGGCGTTTTCAAGCAATCTTTCCAGCACTGATTCTCCCCATTTCCCTTGGATGCGGTTATTTCCTTTCAGAGCCGATGCAAGATTACGCGCATCTTCTCCTATTGTCAGATTAAGTCGGGTGAGGTGCTCCAATTGATCTGACAGTGATTTGCGCGATGCAGATGCATCGTTGTATGATCTCTGCATGATATTGTTGAAATCCTCGATGCGTATTTTAAGTGGGGATAGAAGTTTCTCAAGCTCGGAGGAAGTCGATTCCTTGATGTAATTTGCATTTCTGTCAAGTGAATCCGAAGCTATTACTTTGAACCTGTCTTCCATCATTTCATTGTTACGCTGCAAATCCTTAATGATCTGAGTGAGATTGTGCATTTCTTTAATACTCTTTGCCGATTTGGATTGCTGATTCCTTATGATGAAAATTAAAATCAGCAAGGTGACTGTCAGGATTATAATCAGTGGAATGTAAAGCAAATCCATCTCTACTTATGTTATTGCCGGATAATCAGTTTTTCGAATCTCTTGGAACACCACATTGATGAGTCATTAAATATCAGCATTACCGGAATATCAAGACGTTCTATAAGTTTGACTGCCTCTTCCTTTTCCATAGCCATGAATGCAGTCGCAAAACCATCAGCTTCCATGGCTGTCTTTGAAAGGACTGTCGCGCTTATGATATTGGTCTGAATAGGACGTCCGGTTTTATAAGAGATTGTATGTCCATAGGTTGTAGATCCATTGGATTGTGTATTACGGTAATTTCCGGAGGTCGCCATGCCCATGTCGCTGAATGCTATTACTGCCTGCGATATATGGTCCGCGGCTTTTTTCCCATATACCGGTTTATCGACAGAGATTTTCCAGTTTCCATTCTCCGGATTATGACCTTTGGCGAGAATCTCTCCTCCAATTTCAATCAGATAGTTTTCTACTCCATTGCGTTCGAACATCTCTCCAATGGCATCACATCCATACCCTTTCGCGATAGCTGAAAAATTGAACTCTATTCCCGGATTATCCTTTATCAATGCATCATTGAATAGTCTTGTTCTGGAAATTCCGGTAATCTTCAATAGTGAGTCAATGCGCAATGTGTCTGCGGTTGGTGTATGCCCTTCGCCAAACCCCCATGCCGTTATAAGAGGAGACAAAGTAGGATCGAATGCACCACCGGTAATTTTATTGATTCTACGTGACATTACATAGACTCGTATGAAATCTGTGTTTACAGGAGTTGAATCCTGCATGTTGACTCTTGACACAAGAGATGTTGAATCGAAACATGAAAGTGATTTGCCTGTTCTTTGCAGTGTGGCTGTAATACTGTCTCCAAGAGACTCCGCACCGTTGAAAGTCACATGATATGACGTATTCCATATAAGTCCCTCTTTCTTACTCCAAGTTCCGTTTTTAGCTTTGCTCTTACTGCATGAAACCCCTAAAAAGGATATAAATAAAAAAATAAAAGCAAATTCAAAATACTTTCTATAATGCATAAGTGTTTAAATTCAAAGATAGTGGTGTTATGTATTGCAAATATAACAAAATTATTGCTATATTTGACTCACATAATTGGCTTTGCCACCGCGACCCGGCTTTCAGCCGACTTTCGCTATTATGTTTCGCCGAATATCCTTTCGTATATTTGACTCACATAATTGGCTTTGCCACCGCGAACCGGCTTTTCAGCCGACATTCGCTCTTATTTAAAAATATATGCTTATGAAAGAAAGTTTTGTTTTTCTTGCCGAGGGT
The DNA here is from genome assembly GCA_910579845.1 of uncultured Muribaculaceae bacterium. Classification (GTDB taxonomy): domain Bacteria; phylum Bacteroidota; class Bacteroidia; order Bacteroidales; family Muribaculaceae; genus Lepagella. Next base: position 93,298 of record CAJTWL010000004.1, read on the forward strand.
TTTGAGGAGGTAGAGGCATTGACTCCTGTGGATGTCCTGCGTAGGGCTGGTATGCCTGTAAAGACGGTTTCTATTACCAGTAGCCTTCAAGTCACAGGAGCGCATGGAGTAACAGTAAATGCAGATGTTCTTTTTGACAACACGATGTTTAAAGACGCGGCATGGATTATTCTTCCGGGAGGAATGCCCGGTGCCTCAAATCTGTATGAATTCGCTCCTCTGCATGGGTTGCTTGTAAACCAGTTTGAGTCCGAGAATGGAAAGATAGCCGCGATTTGTGCCTCGCCTGCCGTTGTTTTGGGACAGATGGGACTACTTAAGGATAGGGAGGCTATATGCTATCCGGGGTTTGAAGAGTTGATGGCAGGGGCTCGCAAATCACAGAAATCTGTTGTTGTGGATGATAAATTTGTTCTTGGTGCCGGACCTGCGCTTGCGTTAAGTTGGTCGCTTGCGATTGTGGCGAGTGAGCTCGGTCAGGATAAAGCGGATTCCATTGCATCGGGGATGTTGTTATATACCAATAATCATTCTGATCTGGGTAATTATTTCGGATGAGTACAGATTTGTATTACACTATACGGGAAGCCGGTCAGTCTAAATTCGTAGAAAAGATGAGCCGGTTTCTTTCGTTTGCATTGCCTGTGACAACCGCTGAAGAGGCGCGGGCTCTTGTAAAGAAATATCAGAATGAATATCATGATGCCCGTCATGTCTGTTGGGCATATATGCTTGGAGCGGATAGAAACGAGTGGCAGCTGAACGATAATGGAGAACCGTCCGGAACGGCGGGTAAACCTATTCTTGGTCAGATTAATAGTTTCGGACTTACAAATGTACTTGTCATTGTTGTGCGCTATTTCGGGGGGATAAAACTCGGGACGCCGGGACTTATTGCCGCATATAGAGAGGCGGCAAGACTTGTTCTCGAGGCTGCAGGAAAGAAGGAGATGAGAAAAATGACAAGGCTGAATCTGACATTCCCATATGTGAATATGGATAGTGTTATGCGGCTTATCAAAGGTGGTGACATTGAAATACTGGAAAGGAACTTTGACAATGTATGTACACTGCTTGTTGAGTCGCCTGAGAGCGGGGCAGAAGTATTTATAGGGAAGTTAGGCAAGATAGAGGGAGTAGATATCGATAAAATTATATAATTTACATTGAAAACAGGTTTTCGGAGCATAAAATTGGTTTAGAATATATAAACTATCAAAAAAAATTACGATATTTGCAAAATGAAAAATATTGGGAAGACGAGATGTCGGATTCTCGAATTTTAAGAAACAGTTTAGAAACAGTTTCTTAAATTTAAACTGTTTCTTAGAATGGATTTGACCGGTTTAGAAACAAGAAGAATCAATAAAAATGACAAAAGCAGAAATTGTAACAGAAATTTCACGCAACACTGGTCTTGACAAGGCGGCTGTGCTTGCGACTGTGGAAAAATTCATGGATGTAGTAAAAGAATCCATGGCTAATGGTGAGAATGTGTATCTTCGTGGATTCGGCAGTTTCATTATCAAGGACCGTAAGGAGAAGATCGGTAGAAATATCACAAAGAATACTGCAATTAAGATTGAGGCTCGCAAGATTCCGGCTTTCAAACCATCCAATGTGTTCAAAGACGTTGTTAAATAAGTCGTTGCTGAACAATCAATCTGTGCATAATAAACCATAGAAATAATTAACAATATAAAATTTAGTAATCATGCCAAGCGGAAAAAAGAGAAAAGGCCATAAGATGGCAACTCACAAGCGCAAAAAAAGACTGAGAAAAAATCGTCATAAGAAGAAATAATTGAAGCTTCTTAAAGCGCAAGAATAGAAAGATAGACAAACTTGCCTGGCCACACGGTCGTGGCGAGTTTGTTTTTTTTAGCAGTCTGTTTAGAAACTGTTTAAATTTATTACGAAAATTTTTTATATAGTGTTTCTTTCAGGCATTTTGAGCGTCTTTTTAGCTGTTTTCACCAAGTTTCATCGGTCGAAACCGTCAGGTTTCTCCCTCTTCAGCTTGTAAAAACTTCTCAAAAATACTTCTCAAAATCCTCTGAAAATAATTTTAAACAGTTTCTTATAAAACATCAGCTGCTTGTAATTTAATAATAATGTATGAAAAGTGAATTAGTAGTAGATGTCCGTCAGGAGGATATTTCTATAGCGCTGCTTGAAGAGGGCAAACTTGTTTCCCTACAGAAAGAGAGCCGCAATATTGCATATGCGGTAGGCGACCTCTATCTTGCCAAGGTGAAAAAGATCATGCCCGGACTTAATGCGGTGTTCCTCGATGTCGGTTATGAAAAGGACGCTTTTCTTCATTACCTCGATTTAGGGCCACAGTTCAGCACATACAGCAAATACATCGCGGAGGCGATGTCAGACAAGAAACATGTGCCCGATATTTCAAAATTCAAGATGGAACCCGATATCTCTAAACAGGGTTCTGTCGGAAGTCTTCTTCAGCCTGGTCAGCAATTGCTGGTACAGATAGCAAAAGAACCGATCTCCTCCAAGGGACCGCGGCTTACAACAGAGATCTCCTTCACCGGTAGATTTATGGTACTTATTCCTTTCGGGAACAAGATATCAATTTCTCAGAAAATCAAATCACCTGAAGAGAAGATAAGACTTCGTCAGGTCATGGGCAGTATAAAACCCAAAGGCTTTAGTGTGATTGTCAGGACTTCCGCTGAAAACAAGAAGGTGGCGGAACTCAATCACGAAATGCGTACTCTTGTGAAATGCTGGGAAGAAAGTATCTCCAAAATGCAGCGAAGTATGCCGCCGGCTCTCATTTATGAGGAGGAATCCCGTATGGTGAGCGAGATCCGTGACATCTTTAGTCCTGAATTTGAAAATATTTATGTAAACGAGGCAGATGCGTTTACACAGATTCAGAATTACATTTCCCTTATATCACCTGAAAAAAGCGATATTGTACAGCTCTACTCAAAAGATACACCGATATTTGACCATTTCAATATTACGCGTCAGATAAAGAGCAGTTTTGGAAAGACAGTATCATTTAAGAGCGGAGCATACATAATCATCGAGCATACAGAAGCATTGCACGTAGTGGATGTCAATTCCGGAAACAGAAGTAAGGCATCTGCTGATCAGGAGACAAATGCTTTGGATGTCAATCTGAAAGCCGCAGAAGAGATTGCCCGTCAGTTGAGACTGAGGGATATGGGCGGTATCATAGTGATTGATTTTATTGACATGGCAAAAGCGGAGCATCGCCAGACTCTTTATGAGCATATGAAAACAATTATGGCGAAAGATCGTGCCCGTCATAATATTTTGCCATTGAGTAAATTCGGACTAATGCAGATCACGCGACAGAGGGTGCGCCCGGCTCTTGACATAGCTACCAGTGAAACTTGTCCTTCCTGTTTTGGCAAAGGAGAGGTTCAGGCATCGATTCTGTTTACCGACAAGCTTGAGGAGAAACTGGAGTATTTGGTTTCACACCTTAAGATCAAGAAATTTAAAATGTATGTGCATCCTTATGTCGATGCCTATTTGAAGAAAGGTCTTTTCTCCATTTATAGTAAATGGAGAAGATCATTCGGCAGAGGATTTAGAGTTATTGCCGATGAATCTCTCACATATCTTGAGTACAGGGTCTATGGAGAGGATGGCAAAGAAATAGATTTAAAAGAGGAGAGCGATATGAATTCAAGTCAGACAAAAAATCGCCTTCGTCAGAATTCACGAGGTAAAGAGGAAAACTAAACAGTTAATCTAAAAAAAATTAACGCGGGTACCATTCGGTATCCGCGTTGTTACGTTTGTCCATTGAAATGTATGTTCAGGCAAGGAAATCGGCAACAACGAATGTTGAGCCGCCGATATAAATTATATCATTATCCGATGCGTCTGATAAAGCGTGGTTATAAGCGTCTTTGACAGAAGGGGAGGAGATTACTGTTTTAAGTCCGCTATTCGCGCACTTTTTCATCAGGGTATCTGCATTCATGGCTCTCGGTATGTTCGCCTGTGTTATATAGTAAAGACCATATTCAGGCAACAAAGGAAGTATATGCTCCACATCCTTGTCCGCGACAAATCCCAATACTATTCTTAATTTGGCATCGGGATGAGTAATGCTACGTTGGTTCATCAGATCGTCAAGTTGTGCGGAGATCTCTTTTATTCCCGCTTCATTGTGTCCGGTATCGCATATGGTAAGAGGGATGTCGGCTGTTTTCATCCATCTGCCCTTTAATCCGGTATTTTCAGTAACCTCTTCTATTCCCTTTTTTATAAGCTGTGGTTCAAGTCTTATGCCGGTGTCCTGCATCGCCCGCACCGATTTTAAGACTGTGTTGATATTCGGTTTCTGATATTTGCCTGCAAGCGGAAGTCTGAAGTCTCCTGCCAGCTGCGACTTGCAGTCCCATCCCCAGATGCTGTTCTGCTTTATATATGTTACTTCAGGTTCAGCGTATGCCAGATAGACAGGTGAATTCATACTTTCAGCTTTCCTGATAAATACAGTCTCGATATTGTTTGTGGCTTCCCCTATGACAACCGGGATATTTTCCTTTATTATTCCGGCTTTTTCGGATGCGATCTTTTCGAGAGTGTCTCCAAGGAATTGTGTGTGGTCGTAAGATATATTGGTTATTACCGATATCTCCGGGGTGATGATATTGGTGGAATCAAGCCTTCCACCCATCCCGGTTTCAATTACAGCAAAGTCGACTTCTTGTCTTGCGAACCAGTCGAAAGCCAGTATCATAGTCAGTTCGAAGAAACTTGGAGAAATATTGGCTGTGTTACTCATAACTCTCCATTTGTCTGTGAATTCCAAGACGGCATCCATTGGAGTCATTTCTCCGTTTACGCGTATTCTTTCTCGAAAGTCAACAAGATGAGGAGATGTGTAGAGACCTGTCTTATATCCGTTTGCCTGCAGAATGGAAGCTATCATATGCGACGTGCTGCCTTTCCCGTTTGTGCCTGCTATGTGTATTGAACGAAATTTTTTGTGAGGATGGTCAAAAAGCTTGTCTAATGCAAGCGTGCGTTCAAGACCGGGTTTGTATGCGGCTCCGCCAACTCTTGAAAACATCGGGAGCTGTGAAAAGAGATAATCCACAGCTTCTTTATAGCGATTTGAAATTTCAGTATTATCCATATATGATATATCCAGCCGTGCCTGCTAAAATGATTATTAATATAGGATGCACCTTGATTGCCTTTTTGCCGGTTTTTATCGGGAAGTAGGCAAGAAGGAACGCGATAGCGCAGATTGCTATATTTGTATATAGTTGCCAGCTTATGTTTTGCGGGTTGAAATTGGCTGTATTCATCAGCATTATTGCAGCCGAGGCTATCAGCCCTACAACAACGGGTCTTAGTCCATTGAAAATGGATTTTATGACTCCGCTTTCATGATGCCGGCGAATGAAGTGGGAACAATATAGCACAAGAAAGAAACTTGGAATTGTAACTGCCAGGGTGGCAAGAATGGAACCCAATATACCCCATAGCGGACCTGATAATTCCGGAATTACATTTCCGGGAGCGACATAACCTATATATGTCGCTGAATTGATGCCTATCGGTCCCGGAGTCATTTGTGAGATTGCCACAATATCGGTAAACATGGATTCTGATATCCATCCGGGTTCCACAACCGATTTCTCTACAAGTGAAAGCATGGCATAACCTCCTCCGAAACCGAAAATTCCTATTTTCAGATATGCCCAGATAAGTTTGAGATATATTTGCATGGAGTGTTGAGATTGTTAATAATAAAGTGATTTAAACTTTTCAATGTCGGACTTATTGCTTATTAGTCTTGAATTGTGGAATTTTCCATACGAGAAATCCGAATATTCCTCCAAGTAAAATATAGAGGATGGGATTTGAAACGAATCCTAAATCCATAGAGATCATAAATGCAACTACGAAAGGTATCCACACGGTCTTCCATTTCAGTCTGGCTGCTTTTGCCGAAGTAATTACCGGAGCAATAATCAGAGCCACCACCGCAGGTCGTATGCCCATAAAGATAGATGAAATGACATGATTGTTTTTTATCATGTCCGGTGTGAGAAATATGGCGATACAAAGGATTATGAGGAAGGATGGCAGAATTGTGCCGAGAGATGCGATTATGCTCCCTTTGCCGCCTCTCACTTTATCTCCGACAGCTGTAGCGATATTTACTGCAAGGATTCCCGGAAGACTTTGCGCTATTGCGAGCAGATCAAGAAAATCACTCCGTTTGATCCAGTTGTGTTTATCAACAATCTCTCTTTCTATTATTGATATCATTGCCCATCCGCCGCCAAATGTGAAGGCTCCGATTTTAAAAAAGGATAGAAAAAGTTGTGAAAGGGATGTGACGGTCTCGGAATCCTCCTTCTGATTGATTTTATCGTTGTTATTGCTCATACTGATATGCTTGAACCGAGAACCAATAAACGGGTTCCGGTCCCCTATAATTATATGCAAAATTAATTCTTTGGCAGTTTATTGGAAATTAATTTTGAAAAAATTGAAAACTTAAATTGGAAAAGAATAAATAGGATGGAAAATTTGATTAACTTTGTATAACGTGCTTAATAGGCACGAACAGAATATTTCCCATCTGTAACAGTTTCTTAATTAAACAAAATGCAAACGGGGGAAGAACTGATATGATAATCCCGAATATCTGGACAATATTTAAATAATATTTAAGTAAGTGATATTTTAATATGGCACTCTGGTTCGAATGTAAAGTGAGATATGACAAGATGCAGGAAAATGGAATGGTAAAGAAGGTCAATGAACCATATCTTGTGGATGCATTGACATTTACCGAGGCGGAAGCCCGCATCCTGGAGGAAATGAAACCCTATATATCAGGTGAATATTCTATTTCAGCGGAGAAAAAAACAAAAATAGCAGAGATCTTTTTTAATGAGGATGGTGACCGGTATTATCAGGTTAAGGTCAACTTCGTAACTCTTGACGAAAAGACAGGAACTGAAAAGAAGAGCGCTCAGCTTATTCTTGTTCAGGCAAATGATCTGGAAGATGCATTAAAGAAGTTCCAGATCGGCATGGAAGGCACTATGTCTGATTATGAGATAGCATCTATAGCGGAAACGATGATTATGGATGTGTTTCCGGCAAAACTTGGTGGAGAATAACCATGGATTCTGAATTAAATATACAGGGACGGATAATGGAGTTGCATCAGCTGATACCTGCAGGTGTCAAGCTTGTCGCCGTTTCCAAATTCCATCCTTATACAATGATTCAGGAGGCTTATGATGCCGGACAACGTGCATTCGGAGAAAGCCGCGTGCAGGAACTGCTCGAGAAGATTCCCCGTCTTCCGGAGGATATCGAATGGCATTTTATCGGGCATCTCCAGACCAACAAGGTTAAACAGCTGGTAGGAAATACCGCTTTGATAGAAAGTGTCGATTCGGAAAAACTGATAAATCTGATTGATGCCGAATCCCGTAAAATAGGTGTCGTTTCCAAGGTTCTCATGCAGGTTCATGTGGCACAGGAGGAAACCAAGTTCGGATTTCTTCCGGAGGAGCTGGTTGGATATTTCCGGGAAAAAAGATTTGAAACCCTTACTAATACTCATATCTGTGGAATTATGGGTATGGCTTCAAATACTGATGACATGTCGCGTGTTCGTGCTGACTTTGCCGAAATCGCTTCCGTTTACAGACAGATTGTCGGTATTCAGGATCTCGGATTACGGGGTTTCGATCAGATATCAATGGGTATGAGTCATGATTGGCCTGTAGCTGTGGAGGAGGGAGCGACTATAGTGAGAATAGGGAGTAGTATCTTCGGTGAAAGGGTATATTGAGAAACCCGACTGTGGAATTTTATGAAAAGTTTTCAATAAAATCTAAAAAACCAAAAAACTAATAGATAAAATGAGCACAAAAGCAACACAGGGGGCGGTACCCCAGAAGAAACCTGTTGTGGCAATCGTTACGATGTTTTTCATCTTTGCCATGATATCATTTGTGACAAATATGGCGGCTCCTTTCGGCAACATTTGGGGTTATCGCTACGAATGGGCCGGAATGGCCGGTAACCTGATGAACTTCTTGGCATATCTCTTTATGGGTATTCCGGCAGGAAATATGCTGATTAAATATGGCTATAAAAAAACAGCTCTTATAGCTCTGGCAGTCGGAGCCATAGGACTCGGCATTCAATTGCTTTCAAGTGTGGTTGGCGCTGATATAATAGTTATCGACGGCAAAACCCCGACAACACTTAATCTCTTCATTTATCTTCTTGGAGCTTTGGTATGTGGCTTCTGTGTCTGCATGCTCAACACTGTTGTAAACCCGATGCTGAATCTTTTGGGAGGCGGTGGCAACCGCGGTAATCAGCTTGTTCAGATGGGTGGATCTTTCAATTCAATGGCGGCTACCGCAACACCTCTTTTGGTGGGTATGCTTATCGGTAATCTTACAGCAAAGACAAGCATGTCTGAAGTGGCACCGTTGGTTGTAACCGGTATTGTTATCTTTATTTTATCGTTCATAATTATTTCTCTTGTCAAGATCCAGGAGCCGCAGGCGCAGCTCAGTAAAGTGAAATATGAACATAGTCCATTGGCTTTCCGTCATTGTATGCTTGGTGTCATCGCCATTTTCCTATATGTCGGCATTGAGATAGGTATCCCCGGTGAGTTGAATGCCTGGATCAGTAATAAATTTAAATTCGAAGGCGCGGCCGCCGTGGCTGGTTCTCTTGCGGCCTTGTATTGGCTTATGATGCTTATCGGTCGTGTGCTCAGTTCCGCTATCAGCGGTAAGGTATCACCCCGGACACAAATGATTACCGTGTCATCGGTTGCTATCATACTTGTACTCATTGCAATCTTCCTCCCGGAAAAAATAACATTCACCTCGCCGGCGATTGAATCTCTTGATATAAAGAGCGGTCAGGTTCCGATGAAATGTCTCTTCCTCTTCCTTTGCGGATTGTGCACATCTGTAATGTGGGGCGGTATATTTAATCTCGCCACCGAGGGTCTTGGAAAATACACTGCCAAAGCTTCCGGAATCTTTATGATGATGGTTGTCGGCGGCGGTATCATGCCGTATATCCAGGATTGGATAGGAAGAAGTTTCGGATATATCAACAGTTATTGGCTCGTTGTTGCCATGTTGGTATACATATTGTATTATTCGCTATATGGTTCCAAAAATGTAAATAAAGATATCCCTGTTGGGGAGGAACCGTTCGATTTACGAGACTTATAATATAAGGTAAAGGGTGGGGCAATTTATAACCCGCCCTTTTCAATTATTCCCGTGTGGAATAAAATGGCTTTAAAAAACCTATAATTGAATTCACATATAATATTAATTCTAATTTAAAAATTGTAGTAAAACAGAAAAATCATTATGAATGTAGAAACAATGAATAATGCGGCAAATAACCTTCGTGTGCTTGTCGCATCCATGGTAGAGCAGGCAAAGTCCGGACATCCCGGAGGGTCAATGGGTGCGGCCGATTTCATCAATGTCCTCTATTCAAAGTTCCTGGTATATGATCCGGAGAATCCTGAATGGATAGCACGAGACCGTTTCTTCCTTGATCCCGGTCACATGTCATCGATGTTGTACAGCATACTTGCTCTTGCCGGTAAATTTGATGTCAAGGATCTGCAGCAGTTCCGTCAGTGGGACAGCATTACTCCCGGTCATCCGGAATTGGATGTAGTCCGTGGTATCGAAAACACTTCAGGTCCGCTTGGTCAGGGACATGTGATGGCTGTGGGTGCCGCTATCGCAGAGCGATTCCTCGCTGCGCGTTTCGGTGAAGTCATAGCTCATAAAACATATGCTTTCATTTCCGATGGAGGCGTGCAGGAGGAGATATCACAGGGCGCAGGTCGTATTGCCGGTAACCTTGGATTGCATAATCTCATCATGTTTTATGATTCAAATAATGTTCAGCTCTCCACAAAAGTTTCCGAGGTTACAGTGGAAGATACAGCAGCCAAGTATCGTGCGTGGGGCTGGAATGTGCTTGAGGTGAATGGAAGCGATCCTGTGGCTATTGCAGGAGCACTTGAGGCGGCGCATCAGGAGACGGAGAAGCCTACCCTTATTATCGGTCATACAATAATGGCTAAAGGTGTTGTTAAAGCAGATGGCGTTTCTCTCGAGGGGGCCGTGTCTACACATGGTCAGCCAATTACTGCAGCCGGTGCCGATTTCGATTTGACAGTGAAGAGCCTTGGAGGAGATCCTGCAAATCGTTGGGAGATCCGCGGGGATGTAAAAAAACTATATGCCGACCGTCGCAATGAACTTATTGATATCTGCGCCAAGAGAAAAGCCGAATACATGGCATGGGAAAAGGCAAATCCTGAAAAGGCGGCATTGCTCGCAGACTATATGGATCTGAAGCTTCCTGAACTCGATTGGGATTCAATTGAGTTCAAACCAAATATGGCAAGTCGTGCCGCATCTGCAACTGTTCTCGGTTTTCTTGCGGAACATGTCGGAAATATGATTGTATCCAGTGCCGACCTTGCCAATAGTGATAAGACAGACGGATTCCTGAAGAAAACTCATGCTCTTGTCAAGGGTGATTACTCCGGAGCATTCCTTCAGGCCGGTGTAGCGGAACTGACAATGGCTTGCCTTATAAATGGAATAGCATTGCACGGCGGTGTATTCGGTGCATGTGGTACATTCTTTGTGTTCAGTGATTATATGAAACCGGCAATCCGTATGTCCGCCTTGATGGAGCTTCCTGTCAAGTTCATCTATACACACGATTCATTCCGTGTGGGAGAGGATGGTCCGACACACGAGCCTATTGAGCAGGAGGCGCAGATCCGTCTCATGGAACAAGTTAAGAACTTTAGCGGCAAACCGTCTGTACTCGTTCTTCGTCCTGCGGATTCTGCCGAAACTGTAGAGGCTTACAAACTGGCGATGGAGAATAAGGATACGCCGACTGTGCTAATTTTCTCACGTCAGAACCTTGAGGATCTTCCCGGTGAGAATCGTCGGGAGGAAGCTAAGAAGGTTGCAAAAGGCGGATATATTGTAAAACCTGCCGAGAATGCCGATGTAGTTCTTGTTGCAAACGGGAGTGATGTCGCTCTGCTATGCCACGCTGCCGACGAACTTTCCAAAGAGGGTGTAAAAGCTCAGGTCGTATCAGTTCCTTCAATTGGTCTGTTCCTTAGCCAGCCTTATGAATATCGGCGCAGTGTTATCCCGGCGGGAACTAAATTCTTTGGTCTTACATCAGGTCTGCCCGCAACTTTATATCCGTTGCTGAATGGTGCTGATCATGAAATTATGGGTCTTGAAAGATTTGGAGCATCCGCTCCGGCAAAGGTTTTGGAAGAAAAATTTGGCTATACAGTGGAAAATGTGCTGAAAAACGTAAAACAATTTCTTAAAATATAATGTTTATATGTAAAAAAGTACTAAATTTGTAGCCGTATTTGCAGGAATTGTAAATTTTAACATTTAAATGTGAAAGAATAAGGCTTTATAGCCGGTTTTTTCATTCTGCAAATTACAAGCGATAGAACTTTATTACAGAAAATTATATAATTTTTAATTTGTTGTTATATGAAGAAAAGTGTATTATTTGGACTCGTAGCTCTCGCTGGTGGTCTCTTCAGCGCCAACGCACAGGAGGTTACTTATGTTGAGGATTGTTCTCAGGGTTATCTGATGAACAAGGCTAAAGACAACTGGTTTATGACAGTTCAGGGTGGTTCTAACGTTCTTTTCGGTAAGGACGATGTTCACGCTGATCTTAAAAATCGTTTTGGTGGCAATGCCGGTCTTTTCTTTGGTAAATGGGTTAATCCTAACTTCGGTTTCCGTTTCGGTGCGGAATATCAGATGTCAAAAGGCGTGACTGCTTCTCCATACGGAATGTTCCGTAAAATGAATGCCGCTCCTCTTAAAAACGGTATGTATCCTGAGAAATTCCAGAGCATCAATCCTCAGTTTGATGTGTTGATCAACCTTACCAACTGGTGGTGTGGCTATCGTCCCGGTCGTGTTTACAATGCTGTTCTCCACGGAGGTGGTGGTGCAATGATCATGTATCGTCGCGCTTATGACAGACTACAGAACACAACCAAAGGTGATCTTAAATGGCATGCTGCAAAGGATACTCCTCTTTTCGCTAACGTAGGTTTGCAGAACAACTTCGCTGTAAGCAAGAAAGTGGATCTTTTCATTGACGTACAGTATCAGCTTTTCCATTTGGGCGGTGCAGGTTACAACCACTATTGCCAGGATCTTCAGCTCTCTGCCGGTTTGAACGTTCACTTCGGTAAGAAAGAGTGGAGCTGCCCTGTTACAGCTGTTTGTCCTACATGGAAATATACAGATGCTGAAGGTGACGCTCTCGTAGCTCGTCTTGCTCAGGCTGAGGCTAAGATCGCAAGCTTGCAGAAACAGCTTGACGATTGTCTGAACCGTCCTGTAGAGAAAGTAAGCTGCGAAGGTCTTGCAACTGTTTACTATCCTATCAACCAGTATTCTCTCTCAAGCCGTGAGAAAACTATTCTCAAATCTATGGCTGAGGTTATGAAAGAGACTCCTAACCAGAAATATATCCTTACAGGTTGGGCTGACAACTACACCGGTAATGATGAGATCAACACTCGTCTCCGCAATAACCGTGTTAATACTGTTAAGGCATTCCTCGTTAAATGTGGTGTTAACGCTGACCAGCTCGACGCTCGCATCGACGCTAACAACCTTACCGACTTCGGTGCTAAGGGTGCTCCTCTGGATCGTGCGGTTACAATCAAACTTGCTGACTAATATCTGTTACAGTATAACGAGAAGGGTTCGCAATTGCGAACCCTTTTTTATATTGTCAATCTTTTTTATACAGTAAAATTGTAAAATTAATGACCGAAAATTTTGCAGTTTCAAAATATTGTTGTAATTTTGCATTCGAAAATAACACCGCGGGGTGGAGCAGTGGTAGCTCGTTGGGCTCATAACCCAAAGGTCGTAGGTTCGAGTCCTGCCCCCGCTACCAATACCGGCTATATCAGCCGGTTTTTTTATTTAGAAACATACTCTTAGAACGATAACTGAATGGAACCGGTCTACGAAGACAACCATCTGATAATAGTAAACAAGGAAGCTGGCGAAATAGTGCAGGGTGATAAGACCGGAGACATGCCTCTTTCCGAGATTGTCAAGGGATACCTCAAAGAAAAATACAATAAGCCCGGCAATGTTTTCTGCGGTGTCGTGCACCGGATTGACAGACCGGTAGAAGGGCTTGTCGTTTTCGCCAAAACGTCAAAAGCTCTGGAGCGTCTTAACAAGATGCTGCGGGATGGAGAGATACACAAAACGTATTGGGCTATGGTCGAGGGGAAGCCTGAAAAGTCAGAAGCGACACTTGAAAATTACCTGAAGTCGGATGGTCGTATCAACAAGACATTTGTAATGAATCCGGATTTTTCTGATGCAAAACATGCAGTTCTGAATTATCGGACCATTGCCAATGGTGAGAGATATTCAATTCTTGAAATTAATCTGCTCACAGGACGTAAGCACCAGATACGATGTCAATTGGCAGCTATCGGAAATCCTATAAAGGGAGATCTGAAATATGGTGCAAAGAGAAGCAATTCAAACGGGGGAATCTCGCTGCAGGCCCACAGGATTCAATTTATACATCCTGTCTCCGGAAATGCAATAGACATAACATTGCCACCCACACCTGAGATGCGAAAGCTGCTGAACAACTTCTAAAATCAAATAGACTTTAAAATTATCGTGTGTGTAAATGATTGCATTGTGAGAATGAGGAATTTTTATTAAATTTGCTCACAAATGCTCGGTTTGTGCATTTACAGGACGAATATGGTTAAGAAAACAAGAGAGAAATTCATAGAGGTGGCACGTCAGCTTTTTGCACGAAAAGGAGTTGAGAATACCACGATGAACGATATCGCTTCGGCATCCGATAAGGGACGCCGCACTATATACACCTATTTCAAAAGCAAGCGTGATATTTTCAATGCTGTAATCAGCAGTGAGTCCGATGATTTGTTGATTCAACTCAGAAGTATTGTCAATTCTGCGCTTACACCGACGGAAAAAATATCGGAATACATTAATTGCCGTTTAAAGACAATGCGTGAGATTGTCTCACGGAACGGATCCCTTAGAGCAGGATTCTTTCGCGATGTGCGCAAGGTAGACCGTGCCCGCGCGCTTATCTCACGCAAAGAGACAGTGTTGCTTGCAGAAATTATCCAGGAGGGTAATGAAACCGGTGAATTTCATGTCGAGAAACCCCGTGAGACTGCCGTGATTATCATAAATGCCATACACGGTCTTGATGTCCCGTATATACGTGACAGTCTTTCCACATATGGAATAGACAAGTCCCGTATAAGTCGTGTTATCTCACACCTTTTGTTATACGGTATCAAGAAATAATCTGATTTGTCAATCGGCATATAATATAACTTAATTTAATTCAAATATTACCATGTATATTAACGCAACCGGATATTATGTTCCAGAGGGGAGAGTTTCCAATGAGTTTTTTACCTCTAAGATGGGCGTTACTGCCGACTGGATTGAACAGCGTACCGGTATACGCACCAGGTCGAGAGCAGGTGCGGATGAGAACGTCGATACTATGGGAATATGCGCTGTCGAGAATGCCCTCGGTAAGCTGCCATATGATATAAAGGATGTCGATTTGATAGTATCGGCACATTATTGTACATATGATTCTGTCGCTACTTTGGCACATAAGGTTCAGCGTGAATATGGAATCGAGGGTGCGAAAGCCGTATATGTTTCATCGGCATGTTCATCCTTCATAAATGGACTCGAGGTTGTCGAAGGCTATTTCGCAATGGGAAAGGCTGAAAAGGCATTGCTTGTCTGCAGTGAACATAACTCATATTATTCAGATGACACAGATACTAAATCCGGTCATCTGTGGGGAGATGCGGCTGTAGCATATTTTATCTCGAAAGATCGGGTGGCAGACTCTGATATCCGGATACTCGACGTATTTACTGAAGGTCTCGGTCATGTGGGCAAGGGTCCTGCCGGTGTCACATTGCGTCCGAAAGAGGAGGGTATTAGAATGGAGGATGGTCGGGATGTCTTCATCCATGCTTGTAAAAATATGATTTATTCATTGAATAAGTCGCTTAAACAGATAGGTATGGATATGAATGACATAAATAAATTGATTACCCATCAGGCAAACAAGCGTATAGTCGCTCAGGTTGCCCATCAGCTCGGACTCGGAATGGACAGTTTCCTGAATAATATCGAGGAATATGGTAACACCGGTTCGGCGTCAGCCGCACTTGTGCTTGCCGAGAACTTTGATAAATTACAAAAGGGAGATAAAGTTGCTGTGATGGTATTCGGCGGTGGATATTCTTGTGGATGTTTCATTGTCGAGATTTGAGTATGTTTTTAACCCAATTAAACACACTATAAACTTAAAATATTATGAAATTACTTGAAGGAAAGACAGCTATCGTTACCGGTGCTGCCAGAGGTATTGGTAAAGAGATTGCATTGAAATATGCTTCCGAGGGCTGTAATATTGCTTTCACCGATTTGGTAATAGATGAGAATGGCAAGAAAACAGAGGAGGAGATAGCCGCTTACGGTGTTAAATGCAAGGGGTATGCTTCTAATGCGGCTGATTTCGCAGCCACAGAAGCTACTGTAGCCGAGATTAAAAATGATTTCGGTAAAATTGATATTCTTGTCAACAATGCCGGCATCACAAAAGATGGTCTCATGCTTCGCATGACTGAACAGCAATGGGATGCAGTCATTGCCGTTAACCTGAAATCCGCATTTAACTATATTCACGCAGTTCTTCCCATCATGATGCGTCAGAAAAACGGATCTATCATCAACATGGCGTCGGTTGTAGGTGTTCATGGAAATGCCGGTCAGGCAAACTATGCCGCATCCAAAGCCGGTCTTATAGCATTGGCCAAGAGTATTGCTCAGGAGGTAGGCTCTCGCGGTATCCGTGCGAATGCCATTGCTCCCGGATTCATCGAGACTGCAATGACAGAAGCTCTTCCTGCCGAGGTTCGTGAGGAATGGTGCAAGAAGATTCCATTGCGTCGTGGCGGAAAAGTCGAGGATATTGCAAATGTCGCAACCTTCCTTGCTTCTGATATGTCCGGCTATGTTACCGGTCAGGTTATCCAGGTTGATGGCGGTATGAATATGTAAAATATTCAAACGCTTCTATTATATTTTTTCGAAGTAAAATATACTGAAACGGAATCTACTTATGAAAAAATATGCAGTTATTGTCGCCGGCGGGGAGGGAAACCGCGCCGGCGGCTCTGTTCCCAAACAATTCCGTCTTATCGGGGGGGTTCCGATGTTGTGGTGGTCTGTCCGTGCGTTTCATAAAGAAGATCCGTCAACGGAAATCATCATTGTCATGCATCCTGGATACTTTGATTACTGGGATATTTTGCATTCGGAATTGCCGGAAGCCGACCGATTGATTTCTACAAAGATTGTTTGTGGCGGAAGATCGCGCACGGAGTCTGTGGCTAACGGACTGAATTCGGTCGTTCTGTCGGAAGATACATATGTTGCCGTGCATGATGCCGCGCGTCCGCTTGTCTCCGTAGAGATGATATCCCGGGGATGGGCAGCCGCAGAGCGTGATGAGGCTGCAATACCTGTGATACCGGAAACGGATTCGCTTCGCCGCCTTACAGAGGATGGCAGTGTTGCAGTTGCCCGACGTGACTTCGTAAGAGTACAGACACCTCAGGTTTTTGAATGTCGTCTTCTCAAAGAAGCGTATTCACAGCCATTTGCGGATGAGATGACTGATGATGCGTCTGTCGTCGAGGCTTTCGGCGCAAAGATAGCCTTGTATGAGGGAGATTCCCATAATATAAAAGTTACTAATCCGGAAGATTTCAGGATTGTGGAAGTTTTAGGTATTAAGTATTAGGTATTAGGTATTAGGTTTTAGAGATTGTCATTCCTTGAAACAGACATAAAGTTCCTCAAAGGAGTAGGGGAGAAGAGAGCAAAGTTGCTTGATGCCGAAATGGAGATACGCACTTTCGGCGATCTGCTTTATACCTTCCCGCACCGCTATGTCGATACGAGCCGGTTCTATAAAATAGACGAATTCTCAGGTGAGATGCCTGCCGTTCAGGTGTTAGGCAAGTTTGTCGGCTTTGCAGCAGAAGGGGAGGGAGCCCGACAGCGGCTCAAAGCCTCCTTTCATGACGGTTCACGCTTCATGGAGGTGACCTGGTTCTCAAGGATCAACTACTTCAAGAATGCCTATCAGAAGGGAATCCCATATATACTGTTCGGTAAGCCGACTTATTATAATGGCTGGCAGATGTCGCATCCGGAAGTCAGCAACTACGATGTGTCGCGTCCTCCGCAAGGTTTCAGAGGAATATATTCGATACCTGAGAAGATGCGGAAAAGAGGATATTCTCCGAAATTTATATGGGAACTGGCGCGGAATCTGATACAGCATCCCCGATTTAACGATATCGGCGAGACTCTTCCGCATGAAGTGATGGATAAGTTCTCGCTTATGCCTTTGCGGGATGCTCTTGTCAACCTTCATTTCCCGAAAAATCCTGATATGCTTCGCAAAGCTAAGGAAAGAATGAAGTTCGAGGAGCTGTTCTATCTTGAGCTGCACATCCTTCGTTATGCCAGAGAACGGGGCAGAAAGATACGCGGTTTTCTCTTTCCGAAAATAGGGGAATATTTCAATGGCTTCTATAAGTGTCATATACCGTTTGAACTCACAGGCGCCCAGAAACGGGTATTGCGCGAGATTCGTGACGATATGCGTACCGGACGGCAGATGAACCGTCTGTTGCAGGGCGATGTCGGAAGTGGAAAGACTATGGTGGCGTTTATGACAATGCTTATGGCTGCCGACAATGGCTTTCAGTCTTCGATCATGGCGCCTACAGAGATTCTCGCCAACCAGCATTACGAGACAATCAGAAAATGGGGCGATTCCGTAGGACTTAAGGTTGAACTTCTTACCGGAAGCACCCGTAGCAAAGCACGCGCCGCCATACATGCCGGTCTGCTCAACGGTGAGATAGATATTCTTGTGGGAACTCATGCCTTGATTGAGGATACTGTGCAGTTTCGCAATCTCGGTCTTACAATCATAGACGAGCAGCACCGTTTTGGTGTGGCACAACGGGCAAAAATGTGGAAAAGAGGAGACACTGCTCCTCATGTACTTGTAATGACAGCCACACCTATACCCCGTACGCTTGCCATGACCGTCTACGGTGATCTCGATGTCTCGGTAATCGATGAGCTGCCTCCGGGTCGCAAGCCGATACAGACTTTCCTTAAATTCGACAATTGTCGCATGGAGGTCAATGCTCTGATTAACCGCGAGCTTAAACTTGGTCATCAGATATACATTGTGTATCCTGTCGTACATGAAAACCCGAAGCTTGAATTGCTCAGCGTCGAGACGGGGGTTGAGAGAATACGCGGGCTGTTTCCCGGTGTGAAGGTATGTATGGTTCACGGGCAGCTTAAACAGGCTGAGAAGGATTATCAGATGGAACAGTTCGTTTCAGGCGCAGCGCGCATTCTTGTGGCGACTACAGTGATCGAGGTCGGAGTCAATGTGCCGAATGCATCAGTCATGGTTATAGAAAATGCCGAGCGTTTCGGTCTTTCTCAGCTCCATCAGTTGCGAGGCAGAGTCGGCAGAGGTGCCGAGCACAGCTATTGCATTTTAATGACTAAACAGAAAATTTCAGGAGATACAAGAAAGCGTCTGTCAATCATGACGGAGACCACAGACGGATTTCTTATATCCGAGGCTGACATGAAAATGCGCGGTCCCGGAGATATGGAGGGAACCCAACAGAGTGGTTTGGCGTTTAATTTGAAGATGGCTGATCTTGTCACGGACGGGCAGATCCTTTCGGTAGCGAGAGACGCAGCTGAGAGTGTGCTTAATGCTCATCCGGAGCTGTTGAAAGTGCTGGAAAGCAACGATGTGAAATATGCCGGAGAGAAATTGTGGCTGTCAACAACCTCTCTTGACGTATTGTCCGGTGAACTGGTAAAACGGTTTGCTAAAACTTATGACTGGTCGCAGATATCTTAGCAGTCTCACGGCTGTACTTTGGCATCGGTCCTGTTGTTGACATACTTTTAAAGTGAAAAATAATGAGAGAGAAGGAATTTCTTCCGTTTATAGAGGGAAAGCTGGGTATCATTGAACTGAATCCGATGCAGAAGAAAATGATGCGGCAGGCTTCAGAGTCCCGGGATATAATATTGCTGTCGCCCACGGGCAGTGGCAAGACGCTGGCATTCATCTTGCCGGTTCTTAAACTCCTTCGCCCTTCCAGTGGCAGGGTACAGGTTGTTGTAATCGCTCCTTCGCGCGAACTTGTAATTCAGATTTCAGGTATTATGAATTCCATTGCTCCCGGTTTCAAAGTAACTTCGTTGTACGGCGGTCATAAAGTTGAGGATGAGGTCAATTCCCTTTCTGCCGGAACAGACATAGTGGTGGCTACGCCGGGGCGCTTGCTTGATCATATTAACCGGAGGAATATCGATCTGCTTCCGACGAGAATACTCGTGCTTGATGAATTTGACAAATCTCTGGAGCTCGGTTTCGAGAAGGAGATGAAAAGAATAATAGAACGTCTCAAGAATGTAAGCCGTGTTATATTGACATCTGCCACGAATTCCGATATTTTACCGGATTTTGTAAGGCTGAAAGATCCGGCTGTTCTCAATTACCTGGATGACAATGCCGATCTCCGGAAAAGGTTGCGTGTCCACAGAGTGGATTCCGATGCCAATGACAAGCTGAAGACACTCGCGTCTCTGCTCGACGATCTGGCTGGAGACGGTAAACGGGAGCGTACGATAATATTCGTCAACCACAGGGAGAGTGCCGAACGTGTCGCGCAGTTTTTGCGTAGATCCGGTTATCCTGCTGTCTTGTACCACGGTGCACTCGACCAGCAGCAACGTGAGACAGCGCTGGCGACATTCAACAACGGCTGCAATCCAATTCTTGTTGCCACGGATCTTGCTGCCCGTGGTCTTGACATTACCGATGTCCGCTCTGTCGTACATTATCATCAGGCTCTTACTCCGGAAAACTATACGCACAGGAATGGACGTACAGCCCGTGTTGACAAGGACGGCGATGTGTTTGTGATTGTCGGTCCTCAGGAGGATGTCAAGCCGTTTGTGGAATTTGACGATACCCGCTATGTGTCGGGTCATTATTCCGCGCACCCCGTAGGGTCGGGTTATGTCACGTTAAGATTCTCTGCCGGAAAGAAGGAGAAACTCTCCAAGGGTGATATTGTAGGGTTTCTTGTAAAAGAGGGTGGAGCCGACGGGAGCCGACTCGGAAAGATAGATGTTTATGACCATTATGCTCTTGCCGCGGTGCCCGATGATGAGGTTGAGGCTTTGTTGTCGAATATCAGGGGCAGGAAAATAAAAGGTGAGAAAAGACTTATATATGCGGTTTAAATTTTGTAAACCCGTTGGAATTTCGTAATTTTGAAGGAAATTTTTCGCACTAAAAGGCAATTTTATTTCTTTTGGAAGCGAAAGCATAAAGTACAAAGTAAAAATCCAAAATTTTAAATAAATTATGAGCAAAGCAAAGAAATTTCTGACATGCGACGGCAATCAGGCCGCGGCGCATATCAGTTATATGTTTAGCGAAGTAGCCGCGATCTACCCGATCACCCCGTCGTCCACGATGGCTGAATATGTGGATGACTGGTCGGCGGCCGGACGCAAAAATATCTTTGGTGAGACTGTTCTCGTACAGGAGATGCAGAGTGAGGCTGGCGCCGCCGGTGCGGTACACGGCTCACTGCAGGCCGGTGCGTTGACAACAACTTATACGGCATCACAGGGATTGCTCCTGATGATACCGAATATGTATAAGATTGCCGGAGAACTTCTTCCGTGCGTATTCCATGTTTCTGCCCGTACACTGGCGTCTCATGCATTAAGTATTTTTGGCGACCATCAGGACGTGATGTCTGCTCGTCAGACCGGTTTTGCAATGTTCTGCGAGGGATCCGTTCAGGAGGTGATGGATCTTGCCGCTGTCTCACACCTGTCGGCAATCAAGGGTCGTGTCCCGTTCATCAATTTCTTCGATGGATTCCGCACATCTCATGAGATTCAGAAAATCGAGGCACTCAGCGAAGAGGATCTCGCTCCATTGTTGGACCGCGAGGCTCTTGCAGAGTTCCGTCGGCGTGCTCTCAATCCCGATGCTCCTGTAGCTCGCGGTATGGCTGAGAACCCCGATGTTTTCTTCCAGCACAGAGAGGCAAGCAATCCCTACTATGATGCAATCCCCGAGATTGTAGAGAACTATGTGAAAGAGATCAATAAGATCACAGGCCGTAACTATGGTCTGTTCGACTATTATGGCGATCCGGAAGCGGAACGTGTGATCATCGCCATGGGCAGTGTTACAGAATGTATCAAAGAGACAATCGATTACCTTCGCAAGAAAGGCGAGAAAGTCGGTCTGGTCTGCGTACACTTATATCGTCCTTTCTCTGCCAGACATTTCCTTTCTGCAGTTCCGGCAACAGCGAAACGCATCGCTGTTCTCGACCGCACAAAAGAACCTGGTGCCAACGGCGAGCCTCTTTATCTTGATGTTAAAGACTGCTTCTACGGCAAGGAGAATGCTCCCCTTATCGTCGGCGGACGTTATGGTCTCAGCTCAAAGGATACTACCCCCGCTCAGATCGTAGAGGTTTATGATAATCTTAAGCTTCAGGAACCGAAAAACCATTTCACAATCGGTATAGTCGATGATGTCACATACCGTTCGCTCCCTCTCAGCCCGGAAATCAATGTGGGTGACAAGGGCATGTTCCAGGCAAAGTTCTTCGGTCTCGGTGCCGACGGTACAGTAGGTGCCAACAAGAACTCTGTGAAGATTATCGGTGACAATACAGACAAGTACTGTCAGGCTTATTTCTCATACGACTCCAAGAAGTCCGGTGGTTTCACATGTTCCCACCTTCGTTTCGGAGATTCCCCGATACGTTCCACATATCTGGTGAATACTCCCAACTTCGTTGCTTGCCATGTTCAGGCTTATCTCCATATGTACGATGTGCTTCGTGGTCTGCAGCCTGATGGTACATTCCTTCTCAACACAATCTGGGAGGGAGAGGAGCTCGCCAAGAACCTTCCGAACAAGGTTAAGAGATATCTCGCCAAGAACAACATTACCCTTTACTATATAAATGCGTCGAAGATCGCTCAGGAGATAGGACTCGGCAACCGTACGAACACTATTCTCCAGAGTGCCTTCTTCCGTATCACGGAGGTTATTCCTGTTGATCTTGCCGTTGAGCAGATGAAGAAATTCATCCAGAAATCTTATGGCAAGAAGGGTGACAACGTTGTGAACATGAACTATGCTGCCGTTGACCGTGGCGGTGAGTATCATAAACTTGATGTTGACCCAGCATGGGCAAATCTTGAGGATGATGCCGCTGTAGCCGATAACGCTCCTGAATTCATCACAAATGTTGTTCGTCCTATCAACGCACAGGATGGAGACCTTCTTCCTGTAAGCGCGTTTGCCGATCGTGCCGACGGTACATGGCAGCAGGGCACGGCAGCTTATGAGAAACGTGGCGTGGCGGCTTTTGTACCTGAATGGAATCCGGAAAACTGTATACAGTGTAACAAATGTTCTTATGTTTGTCCTCACGCTTGTATACGTCCGTTCGTGCTTACTCCCGAGGAGGCTGCCGCGGCGCCTTTCGGCGAGGAGCACTCTATCCCGGCAATGGGCAAGACTATGACAGGCATGCGTTTCGTTCAGCAGGTTGACGTCCTTGATTGTCTCGGTTGCGGCAACTGTGCCGATGTATGTCCGGGCAAGAAGGGTAACAAGGCTCTTACTATGGTTCACGAAGAGAGCCAGCTCGGTCAGCAGAAGAACTGGGATTGGCTTGTCAATAATGTCAAGAACAAGGCTGATCTTGTCGATGTTACTCTTAATGTCAAGAACAGTCAGTTCGCTCAGCCTCTTTTCGAGTTCTCCGGTGCATGCTCCGGTTGTGGCGAGACTCCTTATCTGAAGCTGATATCCCAGCTTTACGGCAATCACCAGATGGTGGCAAATGCTACAGGTTGCTCTTCAATCTATTCCGGTTCCGTACCTTCTACTCCATATACGACGGATGCCGATGGTCACGGTCCGGCATGGGCCAACTCCCTGTTTGAGGACTTCTGCGAGTTCGGTCTCGGTATGTATCTCGGTTATGAGAAGATGAGAAACCGTCTTGAGGAGATCTGCAAGAGAATAGAGGATAACGTTGATGCTCCGGAGGCTCTCCGCAATGCGGTTAAGGCTTGGTATGACAACCGTAACGATGCAAAACTTTCTAACGATCTCGGTTGCGCGTTGGTTGAGGAGGCTAAGAAGAATGCCGACAAATGCGACGACTGCAAACAGATAGTCAATCTGAGTCATTATCTTACAAAACGCAGCCAGTGGATTGTCGGTGGTGACGGTGCAAGTTACGATATCGGTTTCGGTGGTCTCGATCATGTAATCGCTTCCGGTAAGAATGTGAATATCCTTGTACTTGATACTGAGGTTTACTCCAACACCGGTGGTCAGTCATCCAAATCGACCCCGATAGGAGCTATCGCTAAATTCGCCGCTGCCGGTAAGAGAATCCGTAAGAAGGATCTTGGTCTTATCGCTACCACATATGGTTATGTATATGTTGCCCAGATCGCTATGGGTGCTGACAATGCCCAGACCCTTAAGGCGATACGTGAGGCTGAGGCTTATGACGGACCATCTTTGATTATCGCGTATGCTCCATGTATCAACCATGGTATCCGTAAGGGTATGGGTCACAGCCAGGAAGAGGAGAGACTTGCCGTTGAATGCGGTTATTGGCAGTTGTGGAGATACAATCCTGCACTTGAGGCTTCTGGTCAGAATCCTTTCTCTCTGGACAGCAAGGAACCGGATTGGGATAAGTTCGAGGACTTCCTCAAAGGTGAAGTCCGCTTTGCATCCCTCTATAAGATGTTCCCGCAGGATGCCGATGAATTGTTCAAGGCGGCCAAGGCTAATGCAAAATGGCGTTACAACAATTACAAGCGTCTTGCTTCGCAGAGCTGGGGCGTAGATCCCGAACTTACTGCCGAAGAGGAAGCACTTCGCAAATAGAAGAGGTAAGATATAAACTGAAAATACAAGAGATGCGGGCTCCTAAAAGTCCGCATCTTTTTTGTGCCTTTAAAGTCTTTAAGACCCTTAAAGTCCTTAAAGACTCTAAAGACCTTAAAGACCCTCTCTAAATTCAAAAAAGGAGTGGCAGAACTCGCGTCTTGCCACTCCCGGAAATATATGATGTTTTATGGATTAAGTCCCTGTTTAAAAATTAAAGACCGTTTTTTACCCAGTCGGCGAGTTTGCCTGTGCGTACGCCGAGATCGAGGATTGTGAATCTGCGGCGGATGCGCTGTGCGCGGAACACGCTTTCACGAAGTCTTTCCGGTGTTATATCTATATCCTCGGGTTTTACGGGAGCGCCTACTGTTGCGAGAGATTTTCTCAGTTGGTCAAGCGGAAGAAGCTGTGCTTTGAGTCTGCTTTTGATCTCTTCCCAGTTTTCTTTGAGGATTGTAAGCTGTTTTGCAAGTTCCTCCTTAGTCACATATTTTGCCTCGATTTCGGTGGCACCGATTGTCGGGAAATCTGTTCCTTCAAACATCTTCAGAGCCTCGGTCTTCGCATCCTCGAGAGTAGGCCATTGATTCATGCATGCGTCAATGTCAAGGTTGCTGAAGTCCTCTTTCAGCATCTCCTCATAAAGAGCTGTTGATGCCAGTGTTCCTATCGCTACCTGGAAACCGTGGGAGGGAGTGGTGCCGTCAGCCATTGTGTGATGCTCCATGTTCCACAGGTGTGAGAACTGATGGTCCGCACCGCTTGCCGGACGACTGGTCTTGTGTATCTGCATTGCAAAACCGCCCAAAAGCAATCCCTCTATCAGTTGGCCGAGGGCTTTTTTGTCACCCTTCTTCAGACCCTCCGGATCACCGAGAGCCTCTTTAAGTCCTCCCTGTACTGTGTCGAATGCCAGATGGTCAAGAGGCTCTACTCCTAAAGCGTCTGAGATAACCCAGTCTGCGCCTGCCGGAACT
This sequence comes from uncultured Muribaculaceae bacterium, assembly GCA_910579845.1. Taxonomy (GTDB): domain Bacteria; phylum Bacteroidota; class Bacteroidia; order Bacteroidales; family Muribaculaceae; genus Lepagella. The sequence continues at coordinate 118,548 of CAJTWL010000004.1, forward strand.
TTTGCGAAGAGGTCGGCGTAACCGCTTGCTGTCATTTCCGAAGGTGCTGTTGCTATTACATCTATGTCAGCTATAAATCCGAGTGGTGCGCGACATGAGAATGTCTGCTTTGCGCCATCTTTGGTGATGGAGGCTCCGAAAGCCGTGTAGCCGTCCATGGAGGCTGCGGTGCCTACTGTCATGTAGCGCTTGTCGTTGTGCTGTGAGCTGAGTTTGGTGAGGTCATTGATTGTTCCTGAGCCTACAGCGATCGCAATGGCGTCGGTAGAACCGAGGAAATCGTCAAGTCTCTCTATGTATTCCCATTCTGCATGTAGATCCTTGTCTGTGAATATGTATGGTTCCTCCGGATTGAGTCCTGCATCTTTAAGCATCTGTTGCAGTTCTGTTCCTGCTACACGCATGGTGTTGGGGTCTGCGATTATTACAGGACGCTTTCCCGGAAACAGTTTTGCAAACAACGCGGGAGTCTCTTTAAGTACGCCCTCTCCAAGAATCAGAGCTTTGGTGTCCGAGGCATTCTCCAGAATTTTGTCAAATTTGTTCATAAGTATATGTTTTTATAAATATAGGCGTATAATAATTTGCTGTGCTATAAAGAGCACTCGATAATTCAGTTGCAAAGATAATAAATTTATGTTAACGGTTTCATAATTTAAGCAGAAACTTTCAAAATTTAATATATTCCTTATGTAACGAAAGGTGATGGGTGAAAAATAAACCGTCTGAAGCGCCATGCCGGATTATTCAGACGGTAATGTAACAGTTTATAATTTGGTTGGAAGCTGGTTAAAGTGATAGTCCGAGCTTATCCATAAAATTGTTTATCAGAGGCATTTTTATCCATAGGGCGTCAGGAATCACTTTCCACACGCCTGCAAGCAGTCCGTAACGCCAGTCTATATATTGAACTCTCGGATGTTTTACGATTGCTTTGATAATTTGAGGAGTGACATATTCCAATGTCATTTCCATGGGATATGATTTATTCTCGTCAAGCAGTGGAGTGCGTATCCATCCGGGACGTATATCCGTGAATATGACCGGCATACGCTCCTGCGTGGCCCGTTGCTCAAGAGCTGTCATATATGTCGAAGCAAAACGTTTTGATGCGGAGTATGCCGGAATGCTTCCTATTCCGTTTGTACCGGCAACACTGGTTATTCCTACAATCTGACCTTTGTGCAGATTGCTGCGGTAATAATTATATGCCGCACACATCATTCGTGCGAATCCTACAGCATTGGTCATCACAGTCTCAGTCTCGCTCTGAGGCGTCAGTTCAGGATTCTCCGCTCCTATGCCGGCGACGTGGACATATATGTCCATACCTCCTGTCTTGTTTATCAGCTTTTCAAGAAGCTCGGGTGCGTTCTGGTGTGTGATGTCTATGGATTCGTATTCTACAAAATCAGGGTATTTCTCTTTCAGTTCATGCAATTTTTTTACATGACGGGCCGCAAGCCCGACTTTGACACCTCTCGATGCCAATGCTTCCGCTACCGACAGTCCTATACCTGATGATGCTCCTACTATAATTATTTTTTTCATGACTCTTTTATGTTTGGGCATTATATATACTGTTAACAAACTATAGCGCTTCTTTGATTTCACAATTTCGATAAAAAATAGTAAATTTGCAAATATCATTAAAGATTGCATTCTAAGTTATTATGATACTCGAGAAGATTAACGCGTTAAAAGAGGAGATCAATTCTATCTCTGCAGCCGATAAACAGGCTGTGGAGGATTTACGCATCAAATATTTAAGTAAAAAGGGATTCATTTCACAGCTTATGGTGGATTTCCGTTCTGTTCCCGCAGAGATGAAGCGGGAGATAGGGCAGAAGATCAATGAATTGAAAAATCTCGCGACAGATAAGATCAATTCATTGAAAGAGAGTTTTGCAGAGTCCGCTGATTCAGAGATTGAGAATCTTGATCTCACCCGTACGGCAACTCCCTATGAACTCGGTACCCGCCACCCGCTGTCGATAGTGAAGAACGAGATGCTTGACATCTTCGCCTCCATGGGTTTCACTATAGCCGAAGGTCCCGAGATCGAGGATGACTGGCATGTGTTCGAGTCGCTGAATTTTCCTCCCGATCACCCTGCGCGCGACATGCAGGACACATTCTTCATTTCGCGTAATCCCGTCGATATTCTCCTGCGCACACACACCTCGTCGGTGCAGACCCGTGTTATGGAGAAAACGGAGCCGCCTATCCGTATCGTATGCCCCGGACGAGTCTACAGAAACGAGGCGATAAGTGCGCGTGCCCACTGTTTCTTCCATCAGGTGGAGGGATTATACATCGACAGGAATGTCTCTTTCTCCGATCTTAAGCAGGTGCTTCTCGGTTTCGCACAGCGTATGTTCGGTCCGGAGACAAATATCAGACTCCGTCCGTCATACTTCCCGTTTACCGAGCCGTCTGCTGAAATGGATATAAGTTGCGACATTTGCGGTGGCAAAGGCTGCGCGTTCTGCAAAGGCACAGGTTGGGTGGAGATTCTCGGATGCGGAATGGTTGATCCCAATGTGTTGAAGGCATGCGGTATAGATCCAGAGATATATTCAGGCTATGCATTCGGGATGGGTATCGAACGCATAACCAACCTTAAATATAAGGTCAAGGATCTCAGAATGTTCAGTGAGAATGATTCACGCTTCCTGCGCGAGTTCGAATCTGCAAGATAACACAGTTCTATTATTTGCTTATGACTGTAAAGGAAAGATATGAAGGCATTATATCCGTTTTCAAGGATATAATGCCTGAACCTAAAACGGAGTTGCATTACGACACTCCGTTTCATCTTTTATTGGCGGTTATTCTTTCAGCACAGTGTACCGACAAGAGGATAAACATGGTCACTCCTGCGCTGTTCGAGCGCTTCCCCGATCCTCAGTCGCTCGCTGTGGCTTCCGAAGAGGAGGTTTATGAATATATCAGAAGTGTCACCTTCCCGAATAACAAGACCCGACATCTCATCAGGGCGGCACGTGTCCTTGTAGACGAGTTTGGCGGCGAGATGCCGGGAGACATAGACAATCTGATGAAACTGCCCGGTGTCGGACGTAAGACCGCGAATGTAATGCTTGCCGTAGTCTGGAACAAGGCGGCCATGGCGGTCGATACTCATGTCTTCCGTGTCAGCAACCGTCTCGGTCTAACCGACAATTCCAAGACTCCATTGGAGACTGAACGTACGTTGGTGAAGAATATCCCCGGGGAGTTGTTGTCGGTGGCTCATCATTGGCTGATTCTGCACGGTCGTTATGTCTGCAAGGCGCGCAAACCCGAATGTCCGGAATGCGCGTTGCGCCGATATTGCAAAACCGCGCAGAAGGTCAAATAGTTTCCGAACACGAAGAAAATTCTCATTCGGTGAGAAACGCCTTGTAGCTCATGCGGTTTTGGGCACGCTGCTTCCGCTGCCTGCGTATGCGGTTGCTTGCGTTGCGCTTGATAGCTTTGAATGTTTTCCGGCGTATTATCTGGTCGGCGCTGTATCTTCCGGGACCAAAGAAGGCGAGTGTCGTGAATATCAGCGCTGTAAGAATGCATTCCACCCATGATAACGGTATTCCTGCTGCCATCTTTCCGAAAAATATATCTGCCGATGATGCATTTATAATTGATATATCGGGGAAGAATTTAAAAACAGAGACAATCAGAAGGGCAAGAGCTGATAATGTAGCCGTTATGCGTGTCTGGAACCCGATGACAAATGCAAGACCTATTCCGAATGCGAACCATGATGCATGGGATGTGAAACCGTTGAATGTGGCGAAACATATCAGTAGCGCACCTGCAAGACAACGCGCAAGCAGGAGCTTTCCCGACATGACCATATTCACGTTTTTGTTGATACCTGATATAATGTTCACAAGTGTCTTGAGTCTCATTGTCCGGATATTCAACTCTATCGGACGGCAACGGCGTGCCATTGATGACAGAATCCCGGATTTTATCGCTCCTACAGTCTTTTGCGAAGGATTAACCGAGATAACCTTGGAACAGCTGCTTGTTGTGAACTCATTCATAGCGTATCGGTATAAGAGTGTGTTAAATTTGGTTTAAAACTCAGCATACTCATGTTGGAGATGTCGGGTCGCTTGATACTTTTATAACATATTTTAGAGAAAAAGGTTCTGAATATCATGCGATTTGGTTGCATGCAGTGTAACTATTTTTGTTGTCCGGTAAAATTTTACTAAATTAGCGACATGAAGAAACTCGGCAAACTGTATTTCAGGTATGGAACGATGGGCTCCGCAAAGACAGCCTTGTTGTTGACCACAGCATATAATTTCGAGGAAAGAGGCATGTCCTACCTCTGCCTTAAACCTTCGATAGACACACGCGAAAAGAAAAACGTTATTCGCAGCCGCATAGGAATTGAACGTGAATGCCAGTGGATTTATCGCGACACGGATCTCTTCGCCATGATCAGCGGGCTTGTCGCTTCCGATACAAATCCTGACTGGATACTCGTCGATGAAGCGCAGTTCCTTCTTGCCGAACAGGTCGATCAGCTGGCTCTTATTGTCGATAAATTCGGTATCAATGTTATCTGCTACGGTCTGCGTACCGATTTCAGGACAAACCTTTTCGAAGGGTCACGGCGCCTGTTTGAGATCGCCGATACCATCGATGAGGTGAAATCGACATGTAACTGCGGTAGAAAAACGATTGTCAACGCCCGTATCGACTCGCGCGGAGAGATAATTACAGAGGGAGATCAGGTGGAGATAGGCGGGAACGACCGTTATGTGTCAGTGTGCCGAAACTGTTGGCGCAACAAGAAGATAGAGCAGAGCCGCAAAGGTCAGTTGCCTATTTGACGGTTCCGCCCTGAACAATTTTGACTTTAATCTTATTTTAATGTTAAGGTATCTCTTGTTCAATCTGCATATGGTCGTTCAAACATGTCCGGTTGAAACAAAGATACTTGGTAATCAAGGTGCATATGGAAGATAAGAAAAAAACTAATGAATATAACCCCGGGTCATTGAATCGGTTGTTGGTTGAATCCATAAGGAAGAACTGGGATCATCTTGCCCTTTCCGATATGGGTGGTATCAATTATCAGTACAAGGATGTCGCCGAGGTTGTCGAGAAACTTAGGCTTATGTTCAAAGCCGCCGGCGTCAGGCGTGGCGACCGCGTTGCCATCTGTGGCAGGAATTCATCAAATTGGCTCGCTGTCCTTCTGGCTTGCTTTGCCTCGGGAACGGTTGCAGTGCCCATACTTCACGAGTTTAAGCCGGACACTATCACTTACCTGTTGAAACACAGCGGTTCCAAACTCCTTTTTGTGGATGCTTCCATCTGGGAGAACCTCGACGAGAAAGCACTTCCCGATCTTGTGGGGGCGATATATATAAGTGAATTTGGCATGCCGCTCTCCCGTAGTGAGAGACTTACGGAGGTGCGCAACAATATAAACGAGCATTTCGGTAAGGAATATCCGTACAGCTTTACCAAAGAGGATGTGAAGTTTGTCGAGGACAAGCCTGAGGAATTGGCAATTATCAGCTATACAAGCGGCTCCACGGGTATGTCGAAAGGTGTGATGCTCCCATATCGTTCTTTGTGGAGCAACATACGTTTCTGTCTCGACAATATCAAGTACCTGCATGCCGGTGACGGAGTGGTGAATATGTTGCCTCTTGCGCATCTTTACGGCATGACGATAGACGCGCTTCATCCCTTCTGCCAGGGATGTCAGATACGCTTCCTGACCCGTCTCCCCTCACCGAAGGTGATTCTCAATGCCTTCGCGGAGGTAAAGCCGAAGCTTATAATCACAGTCCCTCTAATCCTCGAGAAGATAATAAGAAACAAGGTCTTCCCCATAATCGAGAAACCGCTGATGAAGGTTCTGTTGCATATCCCTTATGTGGATACGAAACTTCTCGGCAAGATAAAGGATAATCTTTTGCAGGCGTTCGGCGGTAATTTGCATGAGCTGATAGTCGGAGGCGCACCGCTGAATCCGGATGTGGAGAAATTCCTTGCAAGAATAGATTTCCCTGTTACGGTAGGTTATGGCATGACTGAGTGCGGTCCTTTGCTGACATATGCTCCGGCAAATGAGACAAAGCCGCATACTGTCGGCAGACTGATGGATCGCATGGAACTGAAGATAGATTCTCCTGATCCGGAGAATATTCCGGGAAATATATGGGTCAAGGGTATGAATGTCATGCAGGGATATTATAAAAACAAGAATGCCACCCGCGAAGTGATGCCCGACGATTCCGGATGGATGAATACCGGTGATATGGGTATCATTGACGAAGACGGTTTTATACGGATCATGGGTCGTTCAAAGACAATGATACTTGGTCCTTCCGGACAGAATATATATCCCGAAGAGATTGAGGCCAAGCTCAACAATCTTCCCTATGTCGCCGAATCCCTTATTATAGATCATAATGGGGTGCTCGAGGCACTTGTTTATCCGGATATGGAAAACCTTATCAGTCAGGGTAAGACCCGTGATGAAATTCAGAAGATGATGGATGAGAATCTCGAATTGCTCAATCAGGATCTGCCCGCCTATAGCAAGGTCAAGAAACTGAAGATGATGAACGAGGAGTTTGAGAAGACACCGAAACGCTCGATCAAGCGCTTCCTGTATCAGCCTTAGGGAACGATTTCGAATAATTATCGGTGGATTTATAAATAAAGAGGAGAGAACGCTTCGTTCTCTCCTCTTTATTTATTAAATTAGCAGAATATTGCTTGTCATCAGACAATCTCTAATTAATCAGAGTGGCTTTTGAAGCCTCCATAACTATAAAAAACTAATAAAATGAAAACGATTCATGTTCCTGCAGCCGAAATCCCGGTTCGCGCAGAGGTTGACGTACTCGTTGTCGGCGCCGGTCCTGCGGGACTTATGGCGGCACAGGCTGCCGCCCTTGTGCCCGGTACAAAAGTGATGCTTATTGAAAACCGCGGTATTCTCGGCGGTAATATGACCATAGGACTTCCGCTTCTCGGATTCCTTGGCAGAAAAGGCAATGTGGTAATCAAGGGTCTTCCCGGCAAGTTCGTGGAGCGCCTTCAGGAGAAGGGTCTTGCTACACACCATCGCGCATGCCCGCTTCACGTGAGTCTTACAATGATAGATCCCGAGGGTACAAAGCGTCTCGCTTTCCAGATCATCAAGGAATGCGGCATCGAGCTTCTGATGTATGTGCTGGCTACAGATGTCATAATGGAAGGTAACACTGTCAAAGGTGTGATCATCGATTCCAAGAAGGGTCGCGAGGCAATACTTGCCAAGAGGGTAGTGGATTGTACAGGTGACGGTGACATAGCTTTCCGTGCCGGTGCTCCGATGAATTATGGCAATGAGAACGGTATACCGCAGCCGGCGACACTGATGTTCTCGATGCGTGGCGTGGATTCACGCAAGCTTCGCGATGCGGTTGCCGATAATCCTGACCTCTATGATATTGACTTTATACCCAACGAGTTCTTCCGTGCCGATGACAACTGTACAATGGTCGGCTTCCGTAATCAGATGAAGCAGGCTGAAAAGGACGGTTTCAAACTTCCCGTAGCGCGTACCATCTTCATGACCGGTATGGCTCCCGACGAGTGGTGGGTGAACATGTCGCGTATCAACGGTGTGGATGCTACCGATCCCGAGCAGTATACCGAGGGAGAGGTTAGATGCGCCGAGCAGAATCAGGAAGTCGTAAGATATCTCAAGAAATATATACCCGGATTCGAGAATGCATATGTCGACCGCACTTCCCCCTTCATGGGTATCCGCGAGACACGTCGTATAGATGGCGAATATGTGATGACAGAGCAGGATATATTCAACTGCGCGAAATTTGATGACGCGATTGCCGTTTGTGCATATCCTGTGGATCAGCATCATCCTGTAGGCGGTGACTGTACACTCGAATGGTGTCCGGACTGCTACGATATCCCTTATCGTACGCTTGTTCCGAGAAAGATTGACGGACTTCTTGTGGCAGGTCGCTGTCTCTCCATGACACACCTCGCGCTTGCGTCTGCCCGCGTGATGGGTCCTGCCATGGCTACCGGCGAGGCTGCCGGCAAGGCTGCCGCTCTCTCTATCAAGGAGGGCGTTGAACCCAGAAACATAGATATTAAGAAACTGCGTCAGGCACTCCTCGACGAGGATGTATATCTGCGCGACTGATATTTGAATCCGTATCACTTAGGACTTCCGGTCCGGGTGATACGGATTCCCTGCGTTGACTAACTAATACTTTTTCGAATAATTCAATGTTACTAAAAAAAATCAATCCCTACACACACCGCTGGATCATCGTTGCGGTGATTGTGATTGCGATAGTCTGCAACTATCTTGACAGACAGTTGCTTTCTATCTTGAAACCGGAGATTCTTGAACATTTCAACATCGGCGATGTGGAATTCGCATGGATTCTCAACGTATTTCTCATCTGTTATGCCGTAATGTATCCTGTCTCCGGATGGCTTGTAGACAAATTCGGTCCGAAGCCTGTGATGATGGCCGGTATCGTGGCATGGTCGTTGGCTTGTATCGGCGGCGGTATCGCTACGGACGTATACACCTTTGCGGCATGCCGTGGTGTCCTCGGTCTCGCGGAACCTACAATCTTTACAGGTCAGCTTGTGGCTGTCACCCTATGGTTTGACAAGAAATCGCGCGCTACTGCCAACTCTATCTGTCAGGCGGGTGGATCTGTCGGTACAATGTGTGCTCCTCTTCTTATCGCGTGGATGACACGTTTCCTCCCATGGCAGGATGTGTTTATTGTTGCCGGTGTCATAGGTCTTGTGATTGCCGCCATCTGGTGGCTAACCTACAGCCGTCCGAGCAATGACTACCTCGATATGACTCTTGACGAGCCTGCAAACACAAATCCTGACAATCAGCCCGCATTCTCATTCTTCGGACTTTTCTGCACCAGCGCTCTGTGGGGTGTGATTCTTATACGTCTTGTCAGCGACCCTGTATGGTATTTCATCAATTTCTGGCTCCCCGGATTCCTCAGGAATCTCGGTGAGGAACAAGGACTTGATCCGCAGGCTACACTCGACATGATCCAGTATATCGGCGGTATACCATTCCTAATCGGCGCCACATGCGGAGTGCTTGCCTCGGCATACTCCGACAAACTCGTATCCCGTGGCTGGAAAGCATTGAAATCACGTAAGGTGGTAATGGGTGTTTCCGCCTGTCTTGCACCGGTAATCGCCCTCGTGCCGTTCCTGAGCCATTGGGAGGCAGTATCTTTCAATATGCGGTTGGCTCTCATTACAGCCGTGTTCGCTGTTGTGGCATTCATGTGTCTCGTATGGCTTTACAATATAGGTATGGTGATTGCAGAGACAGTTCCTGTAAGGAACGTAGCATCCGTACTCGGTCTTGCATGTGGTTCGGGAGCTGTTGGAGCATCGATATTCAACCTTGTGGTAGGCAACCTTATGGAGACAATGGGCGACATGCTCTTCTACTGCATGGCATTCCTGCATCCTATCGCGGCGATTGTACTTTACAAACTGTGCAAGCCTGCCGTCCCCGGCAAGAAAGCCTCTGTCAAGACGGCTTAAAACTAAGCCTCAACTAAAAATCATTAGAGTCTTTAGGGTTCTTAGGGTCTTTAAGGTCCTTAAGGACTCTAATGACTTTAAAGCCCCTAAAGCCCTTAAAGACTTTAAAGCCCTTAGAAAAATTTTTAATTAAATTCCGATTGAAATGTCTGAATTGATTCCGCGTGTCGGCAATTACAAAAATTTACTCAGCTATCAGAAGAGTGAGGTGATTTTCAGAATCACCTATTTCTTTTGTCAGCATTTTCTTGCAAAGGGAGACCGGACAGTGGATCAGATGATTCAGGCTGCACGCAGCGGAAAGCAGAATATAATCGAAGGTTGTGCCGCATCGGCGACATCATCCAAAACAGAGATCAAACTCCTGAATGTCGCCAAAGCGAGTCTCAAAGAGCTGCTTGAGGATTATGAGGATTATCTGAAAACGCGTGGTTCCCGTCAGTGGGAGTCGGGATCAGCGGAGTATGAGACAATGCGACGTCTCGGACGCGAACACAGCGACGGAGAGTATTTTATGAATATCGTGGAGACGCGTCCTCCAGAAACAATCGCCAATATGGCGATTATTCTGATAAACCAGGCTGATTATCTTCTTTTCAAACAGCTTGAGCGCCTTTCAAAAGATTTTGTGAAAAATGGCGGATTTTCAGAGCGCATGAGCAGATTGCGCAGAGAGAACCGCGGCTTTTGAAAAAGAGCAAAGATTAAGGAGAGAAAGATTAAAGAGGAGGAGCATAAGGCAAACGCCTTGTGCTCCTTGCTTGTTTATTTTTAGGGTTCTTAAGGAGTTTAGGGTCATTAAAGTCCTTAAAGACCTTAAAGACTCTAAGCTCCCACAATTTCCTTCTTTTCAGTCGATGAAGGTTACGTGGTTGCGGGTCGCTTTCACTCTTGCGATCTCTTTAAGCGCTTCTTCGGCTTCGCTGATGCTACCTGCCTGTGCGGTTTTCATGCCGGCTTCGGCTTTGTCGTAATTCCCTTCCAGTGCATCGAGCACAGCTATGGCATATGTTGCCGAGGGCGATTCCATTGCTCTTTCAAGCAGCATTCTCGCCCTGCGGAGGTCGCCCTCATTCATTGCCGAGTTTGCGGCGTTAAGATTGGCTATATCGCTTGTGGGATAATACAACACTGCGGTTTCGAATACTTTGTCGAACTCTTTGGAGCCTACGGGATATGAATTTGCCGCGAGGAAGAACTCATTCAGACTGAGATTCTGCGGACGCTCTTTCAGTACACGGCGAATTTCGTTGATGTCTGTGTATGTGCGGAGCTCATAATCTATCGCATAGTTCGTGTGTCGCAGTGACGGATACACATTCTTCAGCAGGTATGCATATGCGGTCGGGAACTGTCTGCGAAGTTCGTCGTTGCGGATCTCTATCGCGATATTCCCTTTGTCGATGAATTCAAGAATCTTCGCACGATCCGGAAGTATACTTACCGCTACCGAGTCGCGCAGACCCTCCCAGTCTTCCGGAACCGAGTTTGTGTGGAACACGGAAGCGGGGAACGTATACTGCCCTCTTATATATTCTTTCACAGCTTCCGTACGGCCTTTTGCAAGGCGCACATTGTTGAGATACGGACCTTCAGGTGACGCGAAACCGGTAAGTGTTATCGATTTTACGGCAGCATCCGGATTCATGCGGACTGTATCTATACTGCTTGTGATCTTGCGCAGTTCCTGTGGGTTGACCATATAGTCGGGGTAGATCTCTGTCCTGTTGACAGGGAAGTTGACGTATGCTTTTCCCTCTATGCGGCGCTCTTTGCGCTCTTCTGCCTTCGGCACGTCATAATGGAAAACCGGTCTGTATTTTACAGGACGCCAGTCGAGATCGGCAATCGGTTCATTAGCCACCGGTCCGTTGGGGACGCCGCAACAGCCTGTGGAGTAAGTTTGAAACTCCATGCGGCTGTGATCCATCCAGCCGAGCCATTCCGATGAAGTGGAATATGTGTAGGCTTCTCCATGACCGGAGCGCAACAAGGCTCCATCGAATTTCTCGGCTCTCTCCGTGTTGTAGTAGGCATTGCGTCCGGCAACTATGAAAGAGGGGAGTGCTATCGAATCATTCGAGTCGAGCGATTTCAGTACGGGAACTACCTCTAACTGCTGGTTATAGCTGAGCCGGTAATCCTTGGGGTTTACCGTCATCGATACTTTAAGCAGACCATGTTCCTGATTTATGTTTATACCGAAAACATGATAAGTTGAATTATTTTGTGCTGCGGAATAAAAGATAACCATTACCGCAGTCAGAACAGTCATAATATATTTACGCATGTCGTTTTGCAAATTAAGACATTAAATAATAATTAGAAGAGATATTCAACCGACACTGCCAGTTTTGTAGGACCTACATAATTATGTGGTCGGCGGCGGTCGATCTTAGAACCGCAGATCTGGCAAGGATAACTGTCGAAACGGGTATACAGCCATCCTATTCCGAGTGCGGCTTCGATATTCCAATGTTTATGCACAGGCCATGCGTAGCCATATACAATACCGGCGCCTGCCGCCCATCCTTGATATCGTTTATTTTTCAATTCCTTGAGATTTGATCCGAGGAAATTGACAGGCAGGTTGAGATTTCCGAAATTGTAGATTCCGCCGAGGGCATGAAATCCGAAGAAATGACCGGCAAAACGCTGGCAGAGCCAGTAACGGGCTTCCGGTTGGAAATATGCATGTTTCCAACTGCGACCGTCGACTTTCCAGAGGTTCATCTCCGCGGTCATATCGAGAGTCCATTTTGGAGCGAGACCGACCTCTACACCGATGTTAGGGCTGAGAGCGATATCATTAATAAGGTTCGTCTTGATCGCCACATCCTGCGCGTTTGCCGTGGTAGCGACAAACAGCGCCGCCACAGCGGCAATCCCTGATAATATTATCCTATTTAGTCTCATTTTGATGAGTTATTGATTTAATATGTTTAATACTCTCTGATGGAGCGGATACAACGTGCCATTGTGCAACGACCGATAAACTGCCCTCCTATAAAGTAGCGAAATTCAGTATCGGGTACATCGTCGATACTCTCCCTATCCAGATCTAACCCTAATGCCATTCCGTATGCATTATGCCCGTTACCATATGATCTGCAACTCCAAGTGTATGATATATTCTTATTGAAATTGTCTCCCGCTTTATACTTATCGGGTAAATGACCGTCTGACCACCATCTGTTTCCTGTAGAACCGAAAAACAGCGCCTCTTCGTCTTTTGCATTGCCCTGCCCCCAGACCTTGTAGTTGAATTCGTCAATTATCGCCCCGTTAATCTTATCATTGAATTCATTTTTAGTCCAGTTGCTGCCTGCCCATTTCCCTGTACTATTGTTTTCCCATTTCTTTTGAATCACATGCCAGACTCCTGCATTAGGAACCATATATCCGGCTGGAGACGGATCGTATATGGTTTTTGTGTGACACCATAAGTCTGCATGATCGTTGTTGTCATCTCTGTTATCCATTCTGGTATCTTGGTGGTTGTTCCATAGATTTGATTTTCGGTTGTCTGTAAGCCAGTTTTCGAATACAGAACCGGATGCCTGGGTGCTGCAGTAATAGTAATTGGGATGCTGTATCGCGTCACCGATATTTATTCTTTGGTCTTTCTGTTTCTCAGGAAGACGGGAACCAAAAACTCTTTTTGTGGAATTTTCATGGTTGTAGAAACCCGGCATCGGATCCTTCCTTCCCCATTGATAATATGATGTGTTTGCATATTTGTAGTCGATAGTCTCTCCCTGCTGGATAACAGGCAGTTCGTCTGTCTTGCCGCTGAGAGAGCCGTCCGGACGGTACTGGACAAACTTCATTGTCCCTTTTCGTTTAAGATACAGAACCTTCTTCGGATCGCACCATCCTATGTTATAGGCGGCCATCATGAATGAACGACCATGCTGGTTGTATGTCACAGCAACATCTCCACACTGGCGGCGACCTATGAGCATACCATCTTCTGTTTTTACAGCAGATCTTGTAAAAGTGTTGAATCGGGAGTTTCCCGTGTCGTAGGCGTGCGGTTTACGTGTATCCTTATCGATCCAATGTTCCGTAGCCCATATTTGCCAGCTCCACATAATGGTACTCTTCCCCTCAACATTGCTTGATCCGTCTGTCAATGCTATTACGGCATTTCCCTGTTGTATATTGTTCGGATTGATATAGAAGCGGATCATTTTCTCTCCGCCTATGGTGACAAGTTCTATGCTTTCTACAAGTTCATACGCGTCCTGCCATACAAGTTCGGCCTTGGCATTTGCAGGAGCTGTTATTTGTGGCTGTGATATGGCATTTCCACGGTAATCGACCATGGTCTTCAATAATGGTGCGTCTGTCGATGTGTTCTGACATTTATAAGCCGATTCATTTGTGCTTCCGTTCTTTATGGCGTTGCCGTATATAATCGGGAACATATACCATCCACCACGGTCCACTACATAGCAATTTGCCGTATTGCGCGCCATTCCTCCCGGTTTGGACAAGTCGTATGGTTTGTCTTTGTCATGTTCCGGATACGGTTTATAGCCCTGCATATCTTCGTCTCCGATCCAGTCGGTGGTCACATAGTGGGCGATAAGGTCTATGTCATGTTTCTCGTAGCTTTTGTCTTTATTCCCGTTTCCGCGCATAGGTGTTGCGAATCGGTCTTTTATCCATGTCGGTCCGTCCACCCACTTAAGTTTCGGATCTGCCGAGGGGTACAGCGCCTCCTCTGCTCCCTTTACACTGTAGGAGTAGGAACCTGTGTTGTTTGCGGTCCAGGGGCAGGCTTCCACCCTTGACTGATCGTTCGCGCGATAGCGGTAGCTCCGCACACTATAATATGCCGTATTGTGGTAAGTGTCAAAACGAGTGTCGTTCGGATCATAGACATAAATGTTCTCTGTTCCCTCGGCTTCATTACCGAGTGCATCAAATACATATACCCAGTTGTCTTTGGATGTGGAGATGGTATAGATATATTCATGACCCGGGAGCCATTCGGTCACATTGTTGGCTTTGATCTTGCCTCTTACGGTTATTCTTTTGGGCAGCGGTCTTCCGTCCTCATCATTCCCCGGATTTGTGCGGCTTAAAGTCACGATTATCTCTGCATCATCCGGAATCCGCTGGGGAATAAGCATGAACGTTTTCTCAGGCATTGTCTCGTTGAGAACCACATCCTGCGTATCATCTGAGGGATCTACGATCGGGCGGTTGTTGACAGAGTAGTTGAAATTCTGCGAATATGTCTCGTTTCCGTTTTGGTCAGACCATGAGAAGGCTCCTCCCTCACCGTCGTCGTCGGAGGTATATATGCACTTTCCGGTTCCATGTACCCCTGCTATCTGGATGTTCTCGATCTCTCCGTCGAGTACATCGCGGATGGCGAATTTCACTGCTGACAAGGCATGGTGGAATTTAAGCGGAGCGCGTCCCTGTACGCTTCCGGACTTGTCGCATGAACCTGCCGCGAAAAGGAGATCCGTCTGGGCTTCCGCGTCCTTGTTGTTGCTTCCTTTACGGGCAGAGTATGAGAAGGATATCGAATTGGAGTCCAAGATTACCGGGTTGTTGATATTGGCGAATTCAGAGATAGGCGACACGGCATGAAAAGAGAGCATCCTGTCAGACGGCCAATAGCGTGTCTGTTCGGTACGCCAGATTTTGTTGTCGGTGGATATAACTTTTGTGTCAGCCCATTCTATATACTCTTCCTGAGTGTCCTTATACTGTGCGTGTACTTTGAAATTCTTGTGGAATTTTACAAGGTCGTCGGCTGTCTCTACCTGATTCCCCCGGGTATCTGTGTCTGAATCCTCACCGGGCTGATAACCTATCTTCTCCGCTTCGTATGTGTGAAGATAAAGAGTAGGCGCATCCGGTGCTGTAAGCTCCAGGGGTTCGTATAGCTGTTTCTCTCCATGGGCGCGTGTGCGCATATCCGACCATCCCGTTGTTGCCGTAAATGAGATCACATTGGGATCATTTGCGAGATCTTCACGATCGGGACCGAAAAAATCATCCGTGCAGCCGGTCAGCATTAAAACCGGAAGAATCAGAATATATAATAATCTCTTTATTGTCATGATCTGTCAACTCCTATTTGTCATTCAAGCTCTACGTGCACTTTCCCTCCGAATATCCATTCCTTGAAAGAGATTATGAACTCGAGTGGTGTCAATGAAATCTTATATTGATAGTCGTGGTTTCTCACGAGTCGCGGGAATGCCGTGGTGTAGTCCGGGGCGCCGCCGGTATAGTCGCAGAGATATACTTTTCCGGTGAATGGCGCGTCTGTTACGCCGTCTTTCCGCTCCAGTGTCACTGTGAAGCTGAGAGGTCTGTCGCTTTCGCCGGTTACCTGTAGGCATTCGCGTTCCGCGAGGTATGTCCAGACCTTGTCAGTTCCAAGGTTGTAGAATACCGGTGCTGCATGATCCGTCAGGTCGGATGTGCCGTTGAAGCAGCCTTCGATCAATAGTGAACCGGTAGTTGCCGCAGTGTTTCCTCCTGTCGGAAAGCAGTTTGCTGTGGCGAGATAATCCTTTTGGTCGGGAACGACGCTTGTTATCTTATATATATCCTTGAAATCTTCAGCCATTTGGATGGTTATTTTAGGCACCGAGCGCAACAGTCTGATCTCACCTGCCGACACGGTCCGGTCGGTCAAGAGTTCAAGTCTGTCGAGCGTAGTGACTCCCCACATCGGTATGTGTCCGGATCTTTCAATGGTTGACAGGGGATAGGGTACATCGCCGAGCGGCTCTGCCGGTGTCACCCCGTCGGGATAGTTGGCTATAGCCGCGATTCGTCCCGAGATGTAATAGGAACCGTTCTGCCGGTTCACATAAGAGGCATTGCGGTTTACCTTTACTTTATAGGTATATCTATTGTCAGATTCACTCATATATGTGGGGGTGAGGTACAGAACCGAGTTGTCGCCGGTAATAAGGTAGAGAGATATATGGTCTACAGCATATTCCAATGGCGTAATCGGATCTTCCGGATTCGGATCTTCATCCCATTCTGTGTCTGCGCGAGTAGCGGGCTCTTTAGCCACGGTAGTCTCGGCACTGACGGATACCACCAGCTCACATATGTCCGTCTGCTCCTGAACAGGGGGCAGCTCACCGACGGATGAATTGCATCCTCCGATAAACAGCGCGACAGCGATCAATATGTATTGGTATATCTTCATTTATCTTATCTGTAATTATATATCATGCACTTAATCTGCATTTCTGCATCAGTCAAAGTCGATATTCTCTATGCGTACTGTCCAGTCGTCGACAATTATATTCATGCTTACCCAGGTGTTGTCACGGTCAAGGAAGAACACGAGGTTGTAGCGTGAAGCGCGGTCGAGGAATTCCTGGTTGTCCATCTTGCCGAGCGCTTCGCTCTTGAGCAGGAGAAGATAATTGTTGAGTGGCAGGTCGCATACCGTACGGCTGTTCTCCTTCGAGATAATGTGCAGCCGTGGTCCGCGTTGCTTTTTGCCGTTGATGTTTGTCCAGCTGAAATCTGATTCGTACATGAGGCGCGATACACTCAGTTCCGCGAAAGCCACCTGTACAGGGTCGCTGCCGGCACGGGAACCGTCGTCAGGAATGCCGTTCAGTCCGGCATTTGCAGTACCGGTGGTCCATGGCGTGTATGTCACGGTGCGGTTGGGCAACACGTTGTTGGCGTGGTCGAAAAGTATATTGTCGTCAACAATTTCGAACCGGAAATCCTTGTCGTCTACAGGGGTGTTGTCGAGATGCTGGAGCACGATGCGTATATTGTTGGTGTCGCGCATCATGCGAAGAGTGACTTGGTCGTATGTCAGTCCTTCGGTCACCGTGAAATCCTGTGCTCCGTGAAACAGGTCATGGAGCTTGTTTTTTGGACGTGCCGCCTCGTCTCCGACATGCTCTTCATTGATTATCACCTGCAGATCATCAAGAGTCTTGATCTCTTTGACATCTTTGGTGTGGGAGAAGGATGCAAGGTCGCATTCCATACCGCCGTAAGCCACAGCTCGGTAGTCGCCGGCAGGCAGATCAAGGGTCATGCGCCAGTCCTCATCCGCAAGAACAGATGTCGTCTCTGTGTGTCGTTCAACAAGATTCCCCTTTTTGTCAAATATGAAGAGAGAGAGACAATCCACCTGTGTGGGGAAGGCGTTGGCAAACTCCAGATTGTAGTCGAAAATGAAACGTATCGTAACACCGCGGGGACATTCGTCGAGGTCATCATATACTCCGGAGCATGAGCTCAGAGATAAAGAGATCATCAGACAGGCAATCACGACGGACGTTATGTTTCTGAGAGTTGAATTTATGGGAAACATTCTTTATTAATCTTTTTTGATTGGTGATCCGAGGAGGTTCCACCCTCCTCAGACCTATGGAGCGGATTCCGGTCTGTTCCGGTATCCGGGTCAGTTTCTTAGAAACTGTTTCTTAAAATTCAATATTGTTGATGCGGACTGTCCAGGGCATCACGTGGCAGCTTACAGTGAAGTATGCGCTCTCCTCCTCATTCGGATCATCCGGATCTTCAGGAGCTGTGGGTTCGCCGAGAGAACTGCACTGTGTAACCCTTAGTTTGTACACATTGTTGCGCACAACGCCAAACTCGTTCTCGCCCATATGTGAGTTGTTGCCGTTGGAGTTGTGGCGGTTGTAGTAGAAGTAATACATTGTATACTTGTTCGTACCGGTGTTCGGAGCGTATGCCTTGAAACCGTGGCGGTTTGTTTTTGACACATCGTCAAGAAGATTTTTCTTGAGGTCAGAGACGTCTGCGCCATTAAACTTACTGACTTCTGCAAAATCCTTTGCCACAACTGTCTCAGGATATTTTGTCACGTAAGCCTTGAGGGCGTTGAAGTCACCGTATACTATGCCATTGTGGATATATATCACGTTGCCGTTCCAGACAGTGTTGTTCTCAGGTGTGAACTCACCTTTGAATACGACGCCGGTAGTGATGCCGACTTTCTGGGAGGAAGTGCTGTTTTGCGCATCGGCGGCAGGGATTGTGTTCTCGGTGGCATATCTCCAGATACGATAGTCGTTCTTCGGATCCTGTGTCCATCCATCGTTGGTATCCTCGGTCTTAGTGTTCCAGTCGGCAGGGCGGATGGAAGTCCATGTGAGTTTGGTTGAGCCTCCGGTTAATCCTGCGCCTGGATCTTCGGTCTCACCTTCTGTGAATTTGTTGCCTATAAGGTTTGCGAAATAATACTTTTTGTAGGTTTCATCCTTCAGAGGATTATATTTGAAATCGCCCAAATTATAGCTCATGACATATGCATTCTCAAGATCACCGCAGAGTGTTGTTGTACCTTTCCAGTCCCATTGGTCGTTCGAACGTGGCAGATAGTAGAAATTCTTTGCGATGTTGAACATTGCCATGTCGGTAAGCTCGACAGTTCCCATGTTTCCCTCTGCGGAGGAGTTCTGTATTACGTATTTGTTGTCATTATTTTCACCTCCGAGAGCGAAGTCAAAGCGGGCGGCAACGCGTTTTACGTGAACAGTCCCGAGACTGAATGCTTTCTCCGGCTTGTTATAATTGGCCACAAGTTCATTTTTAGAGGGAAGTTTCACGGCAGCGGGGATATGACAGTTCGTCATGAGGAACTTCTTTTCGTTCCAGATAGTGTTATCTGTGTCTATAAGACCGGTATTATTCCCATCGAATGCAATTGATCCGGGGGTCATATTGCTGATTATAGTCTGCAAACGTTTTGTCGGGTTGCAGAACGCGAATACATAGACGTTGTCTTTGCCGTCTTCTCCGGATACGTCGAGACCATTGGGAGTCAAATCTTTTGCGTTGAAATTGAGAGTGTATTTCAACTCTTTTTGGACATTTTCGTGGTTATCTCCTTCAAGTATACCATCTTCGAAAGTGTCCGCCTCGTCATAAGTGAGAAACATATAGTTATTTCCAGATTTCTGAGTGAGAACAACTATAACCTTGCTTACGTAGTTTTCGTAGTCCTGACCGAATTCTTCACCCACGGGGTTGTTCGTAGCGCGAGTGCCGGTAGGAAGTTTCAGGTTAAGAGTAGCGTAAACGTCACCGTCGGCATCCGGGCTGTCGGGACCGTTTACTAATGGCTCGTCGCTGCTGCATGATACAGCGAGAAGCGCCATTGCTCCAAGAGCAAAATTTGCTAAATGTTTCATATTAGTATTTAATAAAGTTATTAATTGATTTTCTTTATTTGACTTGCATAATTGGCTTTGCCACCGCGAACCGGTCTTCGACTGACATTCGCTACTCACGATAGTATGAAACATGGAATTGTCATGGGTTAATTAACTGACCCGTTTTATCCGTTTCATATATGCCTTAAATAAAAAGTATACATCAGTATACAGATGAAGGTTAGTTTATAAGAATAAACTAACTTTTGTCGATCAAGGTAATAAATCGGTGCCTTTATTTGACCCGTAATTGCCGCCGGAAATGCGCAATATTTGTTCGGGGGGGGGGGGTAAAGCGCTGTGTATCTGTTAGTTGTAATTGTATTAGAAATCAGTTGCTTCATGATTTCAACATATTTGCAATGAACACTTACTTAACAAATAAATATATAATACAAATTTATATCAAAAAAACAAGAAATGTATAATTTAGACCAATCTTTTTTTGTTAAAAATTTGGAAACTCAGAATTTATTGAGTTAATTATAAAAAATTGTGTGAAAACATTTGTCGCGTTACAGTTTACTTTTACTCGATGAACCTTTACAGCACGTTTTTTTAACAACTTCTTAATTCTACGGCTTATGCCTTACCGGACGTTTGGGAGGGCGGTTTGTCCCCAAACCACCAAAACACAATAGCTTAAGTCGTTCAAGGGAGTTTGGGACAAACTCCCCTCCCAACCGTCCGGTGCAGCCTTGGTCTTGAGCCCAGATTCATAGATGCATTTCGATTAAAATATAAACAGGGTGTTCAGTTTCTGTTCCAAAGAAACTGAACACCCTGTTTACTAAATCTAATATTTTTTATATGTTTTCGAGGTAGGCAGCAGTAAATGCGGGGGAGCCGGCAAGGTCGAGTGCGTCGAAGGCTGACAAGCCGAGGAACACAATCGGGTCGTCAGAGGCGATCAATTCGCGGTCTTTATCCGTCATCCATGGCTCAGCGATCTCGAACTGTTCTCCATTGTCATCGGTGTGGTATTTGAGGTATCTTCTGTATGTCGCAATCAGATATGCCATTCTGCTCAGATCCTTGCCATCTTTGATCATCTTGCTGAGATTAGGCATGATATATACCGGGAATTTGGAGATACCATCGAAGCACAGTCTTGCAATCTGGTCGCTGACCGACCGGTTGCCGAATCTTTCGACAAGTGTCTGTTTGTATTCATCAAGATCCGTATCTCCGGGTGCGGGCACATATGGAGTGATATCTATATCCATAAAGTCGCGAACGAGTTTTACGATACGTTCGTCGCGCATTGCCGCATCGACTTTGCGGTGTCCCAGAAGAAATGACGGATAGGAGAGCAGGGTATGGGAGGCATTCAGCAACGAGAGTTTCATATTTTCGTATGCTGTCACATCATCGGTGAACTGTACCCCGACCTTCTCCCATGCAGGGCGTCCGGCGGCAAAGTTATCCTCCACAACCCATTGGATGAAATCTTCACAATATACAGGTGCCTTGTCCTGTAGATTGTTGGCTTTGTTGAGACGCTCTATGTCATCGGGTCGCGTTGCCGGGGTAATGCGGTCTACCATCGAGTTGGGGAATGTGACATTCTCTCTTGCCCATTCAGCCAGCTCTTTGTCCTGAGCCTCAAAGAAGGACATAAACGCTTTCTTTGCGGTGTTTCCGTTGTGCTGCAGGTTATCACAGCTCAAGATTGTGACGGGGCCGTTTCCCGCGTCGCGCCTGCGACGCAGCCCCTCTGCCACGTAGCCGAACACAGTCATCGGATCTGACGGTGCGGACATGTCGTTTGCCACAGCCTCATTGTCAAGCATGAACTCTCCGGAAGCCTTGTCGATATTGTAGCCTCCTTCCGTGATGGTCATCGATATGATCTTTATATCCTTGTCGGCAATGCGGTTTATCACCTCTTCGGGATTTGTCACAGCCCAGTTCACCTCCTTGAGTGAGCCTATCATCGTTGTCTCGTCGTGTCCGTCGCGTCCGCAGACTGTTACCGAATATATGCCGTCCTGATCTTTCAGCGCATGATAAAGTTTTTCATCGGATGGCATGAGCATGGCGCCAGAGATTGCCCAATTCCTTTGTGCCGGATCCAGAGCAAGGAGTGCATTTGTATAAAATTCCTCATGGGCGCGGTGGAAATTACCCACTCCTATGTGCAGTATGCCGCATGTGATGTCGTTACGGTTGTAGTTGATTGGATTTACCTTATTCATAAACCTTTTCTATTATGAGATTTTCGTTTGATATATATACCCGTGGTATGCCGGATGTGGCGAACATATTGTAGACTGTACGTCCTGTCTGTGCGGCATACGGCAGTGTGAGATCATGCCGTCGCCAGTATTCCCGGATCTCCTCCTCTCCCTCTTCGCGTGCGATGCACAGGTATCTGACATCTTCATCCGAGGCGACGGCTTTGTCATAGGCTTCCTGAATCTTCGGCAAAGCCGCATGGCAGTCCTTACAGTTTGTATTGAAGAATATGATAACGGATCTGCAGCCACGCAACATCCCTGTGGAAATAGGAGTGCCGTTTACCTCTACCGTGAATTCGGGGAGTTCATCTCCCGGCTGCAGAGACCATACAGGTTCTTCCTTGTCGGAAACGCAGCCTGTGAGGAGAAGCATGAGGAGTAGGGAGAGGACTGAGGATTTCATTTTTTAACAAGCTCTTAATGTATAGAAGCCGCCCGATACATTCGGCGGCTTCTATATCTTTTTTGGTGCGCACGAAGGGACTCGAACCCCCACGTCGTTAGACACTAGATCCTAAGTCTAGCGCGGCTACCAATTACGCCACGTGCGCGATACGGATGCAAAATTAATACAAATTTTACATCCCGCAATATTTTTTTTGTAAAAAATATCGGTATAGAGTGGAATGCTGTCCGCAAACGAATCCGCAAACGAATCCGGATCAGACAGTCGCCGTAATCGGCCAGACGAATGCGCGGAGACCGAGCATGGGCTTGGACTTGTCAAGTTCATGCAGTTTCGTCAGCAATGTCTGCTCCCGGTCATCTTCCACGAAGGTGAGTATGGCGGATCCCAGCGCCGGCCATGAATGTGTGCCGTAATGTGGATCACCTGTCTTTGAACCCCTCCCGGTCACATCGCCGAAGGCTGTGAAGCCTCGGCATGATGTGCGGGTGAGAATATCTACCACGGCTTCATAGTGAGCCTGGTCGAATGATATGAATATCGCTTTCATTTTATTTGCTTAGATTAGAGTATGTTCACTTGGCATCTTCGACAGATTTCCTGCGGAGCTTGCGGCGTGTCCGTTTCACTCCGTTGCCGGCGAATACGCAGTAGAGCACCGGAACGAAAAGCAGAGTCAGAATGGTCGAGAATGTAAGACCACCGATCACCGCCGTACCCATCGGACGCCACATCTCGGCTCCCTGTCCTGTGCCGCATGCCATAGGCACCATGCCGAGTATTGTGGTGAGTGTGGTCATGACCACAGGACGCAGACGCGAGCGTCCTCCGTCGATCACGGCACGGCGTATCGACATTCCGCGTTCACGGTTGAGGGTAATGTAGTCGATGAGCACAATACCGTTCTTCACAACAATACCGATAAGCATGATCGCACCGATCATCGACATCACATTAAGCGTGTGACCTGTAAGCCACAGAATCAGGAACACTCCGGAGAATGCGAAGAGCAGTGAGGTCATGATAATTCCCGGATAGGTCAGTGACTCAAACTGAGCCGCCATCACTATATAGACAAGGATTATTATGAGCACACCAAGCATCAGGAGGTCGCTGAATGAATCCTGCTGGTCTTCGTAGCTACCCGAAATCTGGATGGATATTCCGGATGGAAGATTCAGGGAGTCGATTCCGGCTTCGGCATCGGCGACAACCTGGTTCATAGGCGCTCCGTCCACAACAGCGGATACGGTCACTATACGTTCGCGGTCCTTACGTTCGATGGTAGGAGGTGTGAAACGTTCCACAACCTTGCCTAATTCCTTGAGCCGTATGCCTTTACCCTGACTGCTGTATATCACGATGTTCTCTATGTCCTCGATACTTGTACGGTATTCGGGAGAATACATCACTTTCACATCGTATTCCTCACCGTCTTCGCGGAATTGTGTCGAGGTAGCACCGTTGATGCGGTTACGGAGGTAATATGCCGCGGTCGACAGGTTGATGCCGTACATCGACAGTTTCTCACGGTCGAAGTCGACCTGATATTCAGGCTGGTAGTCGGAACGGGAGATGGTCACATCAGCGGTTCCGTTTATACCTTCGAGGATCTGCTGAAGCTCATGCGCAGCCTTGTCGGTCTCGTCGAAGTCATATCCGTAGATCTCGAAATCTACAGTAGACTGTCCGCCCATTCCGGCGCCTCGTCCGCCGCCGACCATTACGGACGCTTTCTTGAATTCTGGGAATCCCTCTCTGATGTCGGTACGCATCGCATCTGCAATCTCTGTGATGCCGCGTTTGCGGTCTCCCGGATCGGTGAGACTTATGTTCATCGAGATGATATGCGAACCGTTGTCTGAGAGAGAGGCGAATGTGTTGTCTGTTCCTGCCGGACCTACGGTAAACGTCATTATCTTGATTTCAGGATATTTCTTGCGCCAGAGAGAGTCAAGTCTTGCCGTGGTGGCGTAAGCCTCCTCGACGCGGGTTCCGATAGGCATTTCAAGATTGACACCTATACGTGCGTTGTCCTGGGTGGGGAAAAACTCCGTTCCCACGAATTTCATAAGATATATGGAGCCTATGAATATGCCGAGACAGACTATTATGGTGACGGTACGGTGTGCCACAACCTTGCGGAGGAGTGAGGCATAGCCGTTGTCGAATTTGTCAAGAGCCTTCTCTACGTATGAATACCAGTTCTTCTTCTCTCCGGAGGTCATCTTGCCTTTGAGTCTGAGCCACTGGCTGCAGAGCATCGGAGTGAGCGACAACGCACAGGTGGTGGAGATGATCATCATGATGGTCACCATCCATCCGAGCTGGCGGAACAATACTCCGGTCATACCTGTCACAAGTGTGAGCGGGAAGAATACGGCGATAAGGGTGAGGGTAGAGGCGATAACCGAGATTGCCACCTCGTTGGTTCCATGGACAGCCGCCTGCTTCGGATCGGATCCGCGTTCTATATGGGTGGTGACGTTCTCGAGAACCACTATGGCATCGTCCACAACCATACCGATGGATATGGAGAGCGCCGAGAGCGAGACGATGTTCAGCGAGTTTCCGGTAGCCAGCAGATAGATGAACGAGGCGATAAGAGACACCGGAATGGTAATCACGATGATAAGTGTGGCACGCCATCTTCCGAGGAACAGGAATACGACGATCATCACAAAGAGGAGCGCGTAGAGCACCGTCTCCACAAGAGAGCTGATGGTGTTGCGGATGTTGTCGGATGTATCGACAATCACACCTAATTTGACATCGGCAGGGAGTCTTTTCTGAAGTTTCGGCAGCATGCTCATCACCTTATTGGAGATCTCTACCGAGTTGGCTCCGGATTGTTTCTGGATAATGATCATCGCTCCCTCCTCGCCGTTGATATAGGTCTGCTGGGTACGTTCCTCAAGTGTGTCGGCTATCTTTGCCACATCCTTGATATAGATTGTCCGTCCCTCATATGAACCTACAGGAAGATTCTCCAGCTGGGAGGATTCCTCAAATTCTCCCTGGACACGTAACGCGTATGTGTTGGAGCCTATATCGAACGCTCCTCCCGGGACGTTGCGGTTCTCATTGCCGATCACCTGCGATATCTGTTCCACCGACAGGTTGTATGCTTCCAGACGTTTGGGATCCACATATACGTGAATCTCACGTTTCGGAGCGCCGGAAATGGATACAGAACCCACACCGTCGACGCGGGCAAGAGGGTTGGCGACATTCTCGTCAAGAATCTTGTATAGTCCCGCCATACTTTCCTTTGCCTCTACGGAGAGAAGACAGATCGGAATCATGTCGCTCGAGAACTTGAATATGATAGGGTTCTCCGAGTCGTCGGGAAGAGAGGATTTGACCATATCCAGCTTGTCCCGGACATCGTTGGTCAGCACATCGATATCATAACCGTATTCAAACTCAAGTGTAATGACCGAAGTATTCTCTCTGGAGGTAGAGGAAAGATGCTTCAGGTGCTCCACAGCATTCAGGGAGTTCTCCAAAGGCTTGGTGACATTCTGCTCTATATCCTTGGCACTCGCACCCGGATACATGGTAATGACCATGATTGTATTGGTATCGATATCCGGATAGAGGTCGATAGGCAGCTTTGCCAGAGAGAAAAGACCGAGGATTATGACTGTCACGAAGCAGAGCGTGGTCATAACCGGGCGTTTTACCGCCGAACCGTATAATGACATTTTCTTTTTCTGTTAGTTGTTGCGAAATTGTTGGAATTATTTCTGTTTCTTGACTTTAAGTCCGTTAGACAGTTTTGCCTGGCTTGAGATCACAACCTCGGAGCCGGATTCGACACCTGATATAAGCTCGTATGTGTCGCCGAGACGCTGACCGAGTTCCACTTTATTGAAGCTTACAGTGCCATCAGGATTATAGACATATACATAATGATCGCCTGAACCGGTCTGTTTGACTACAGCCTTGTCCGGAACCACAACGTGCATCGCTTTGCCGAGACTTAGCTGTACACGTCCGAACATACCCGGAAGAATCTTGCCGTCTCCGTTAGGCAACGTTATCTCTACGCCGAAAGTACGGCTTGCCTGGTCTACAGTCGGCGAGACCATAGTTACGGTGCCGTTGAATATCTCGTCGCCGTATGTGTCGAAGCTTACGATTGCCGGCATACCTCTCTTCACTTTGGGAAGTTCGCTCTCTGTAACGTTGATTGCAATCTTCACGGGGTTGATGCGTGCAACTGTCAGCACCGGAAGATTGCCTGTCATGTCACCGGGATCGTAGTTGCGTGCTGTAACCACACCCGATATAGGGGAGGTGAGTACTGTATTCTCATTCACATTGCGCAGTGTGCGCTCCGCAGAAGCAAGCGCGTTCTTTGCGTTTATGAGCTGTATCTCCATCTGGTCGACCTGCTGTTTTGTCCCTCCTCCGATCTTGAGGAGTTCTACCGCGCGGTCATAGTTGACCTGCACGTTGTGAAGGTTGGCTCTGGCATTGTCGACCTGCAGCTGATAGCTGGCGGTATTGACATCGTCGAGAACCACCAGTTTCTGACCTGCGGACACGCGCATACCCTCGTCAACATAAATATGTTTGATACGGTTGGGCGCGGATGCGGAGATGTTGTTTATTATCTCCGGTTCCACTGTTGCCGTGTATGTGCCTATCTGGTTTACTTCGCGGTCGTTGACCGTCATTGTCTTTACAACCTGAAGCTCTTCTTTGGCTTCAGCGTCCTCCTTTTCCTTATTGCCGGAGCATGCGCCTGCTGCAACCAGTGAAAGGCAGAGAGGCAGAAGATATATTTTTTTCATGAGTGTGGTGTATTATCTTGTTTTGGAGTTATATGATGAGAATGATGAGTCATTACCGAGCAGCGCTTCCAGTTCGCTGGTTGATACAAGGTAATTGTAGATTGACTGGAAGTAGGCAAGCTGGGCCTGTGTGTTCGCGAGTTCGCTGTCACGGAGGTTAAGATAGGACGCGGCTCCGATCTCGAAACTTTTCTGAGATATCTCCAGGGCTTTTGCCGCCTGGCGCATCCCTTCCTCGCTTGTGGCTATCTGCTTGACCTGTTTGTTGATGTTGTCGACGGCAAGATCAACCTGCATACGTAGGGAGTTGGTCAGGTTTTCACGCTGATACTCCATCTCCTTGACCTGTACCTGTGCCTGTTTTAATCCGTAATATTTGGAACCGCCTGAGAAGATAGGTACCTGAAGTGCCAGACCCACTGTGGAATACGGGTTGAATTCCTGATTCTTCAAGGCATTGCCGTTATTCATTGAATTCCAGTTCATATTATAAGTCACGGAGAGTGAAGGTATCCATGCGAATTTCTTGAGTGTCACATTCTGACGTGCCATCTCGGTCTGGATGTCGAGAGAACGCAGCGAAGTGTTGTTGTCGAATGACAGATTACGGGCGGCAGTGACCCCGAACATGTCGCGCTGCATCTCCTTAAGGGTGATGTTCGGCATTACAGCCACAGTGTTGTCTATACCCATAAGCACCTTGAGCTGCAGCTGACACTGGCGTATGGCTATATCGGCTTCGAGAAGTTGCGGCTCCACATTCTTTACCTGCACTTCGGTGCGCAATACATCAAACTCGGAAGCGGTTCCCTGTTCGAACTGCTTTGCGTAGATGCTTGCGTTCTCCTTGGCTATATCGTAGCTCTGACGGATTACATCGCGGGAAGCTATTGCCAGCAGCAGGCTGTAATACGCTTTGTTGACGTTGTTTACGAGATCTATGCGCGATGCCCGCGACGATTCGAGAGTGGACAGAATCTGTGTGTCGGAGATCCTGATGGATTTCCATAGAGTGGCGTTGACAAGCGGCATGGCTGCCGAGAAACCGAAGTTCCATGTGTTGTCCATACCCATCTTGATCTTATTTGTCTGTCCTCCCATGCTCATGTTCAGCGTCTGCAATTCTATGCTGCGCTGGTAAGCACCGGTGAAATCAATGGAGGGGAAAAGGTTTGCAAGAACCTCCTTCTTCGAATAGTCCATTCTTTTTACTTCAAGATCCGCCACACGGATGGTGGGGTTGTCCTGAAGGGCTATGTCTACGCATTGCTCACGACTCAGACGGAGTGTATCGGTCTGGACCTGAGCCGCAACAGAGCCTCCTGCAAAAAAAATGCCTGCCAAAATTAAATTGATGCGATTCATGTATGATATATTTTAGAGCTCAATGGAGCTTTAGTTTTCTAATTTCAAATAATCGTCTATAATGGATAAACCTTTCGGAGTAGCAATCGAGCGCAAGAAATTAACTGCAAGGGTAGTGTATATATCGGAGATGACCACATCCTCGGGAAAGAACTCCTCGGCGCGTTTGAGTGATTCCATCTGAATGTTGAATAAGCGTATAGAGATACGGTAATTGACGTCCTCTCTGAATACACCCTGTTGCACTCCGGTCTTCAGTATCTGCATCATCCCGGAATCGATATCCTCGCCTTGCCGGTCGTCGTAATGCCGACGCATCTTTTTGGCGTAGTTGTCCATATCCCGGAAAAACGTCGGATTTACCTGCTTTATCTCTGACAGATGATATTGCAATGCCTTTACAAGTGCTTCGATCACAGTGGACGACTGTGTGAATATACGGGTAATGACTGTTCTGAATTTTCTGTGAAAATACTTTATTGTCTCGACAAACATATGATCCTTGTTTTCGAAAATCTCATAAAGCGTACGCTTTGACATGGAGAGTTGCGTGGCAATCGAATCCATAGTCGTTGCTTTGAATCCACGTTCACGCAGACTTTTGAAAACCGTTTCAAGGATTCGATTGTAAGTCTCCTTCGGGATGTGTGTCGATATAGGCAGTTCGTCCATAATTCTAAGAGAGTGTTTACTTTTAACACGAATTCACAATAAAAGAATGATTTACAAATTCTATTGGTTCCCACAAAGGATCTTTTTGGTGAATTTCTCTTTATGTAAACCAATGTTAAAAGTAAACACTCTCTAAAAGTGAGCACAAAATTAAACAATAAAACTGAAAACCTTGTTACGGTTTCCAGTTTTATTCTGTTAAAATTCTTTAATTATAATTTTACGCTCTAATAATCAGATTTTAATAATCAGTTGGCAAAATCTATGGAGAGTCCGAATCGCAGTTGCCGCGGATCTATAGGATAATGTGGAAGAGCGAAATATTTGCTCCCGAAAAGTCCCTGGTTGACATGACTCCACAACACGAAGAATCTCACTTTGTAAAGCTTTGCCGTAAGGTAGGCGTTGGCTATAGGGAAATTGCCCACTTTTATCGGATCGTTACCTTGCACGCCAAATGACATGGTGGCCGGCTGATAGTTCAGACCGTTGTACAGGGTATAGTAATCGCAGTCTATGCCCAATTGTACGCGAAGCACTTTTACAAATCTGAAGTCAAGGAACATGTTGCTGTAAATAGCCAGCGACGGCAACGGCAGAACATCCTGGTTTGAAGATGTCTGGTATGTCACGGTGTTGTTCCAGTTCCAGATTCCGAATTTCAGTTTCTGTTCTATAGAGGCAGAGAATACCTGTACGCTTCCTCCATGCTGTGTCGGGAGACAGTCCGGGTTGAAGTATACCATGTTCTGCACGTTTTCCACACCGGCGCGTAGATCTGTCTTTGTCCATGGAATGTGCAGGTGACCCGAGACGCGGAATGAACGGGTCTTGCCGAAATCGTTGTCCCATATGAAGTGGTTGGATATGTAGTGCCGCAGAAGATACGACGGGGTTTGGTTGCGGAAGAAACCCTCAGCCGAGATACGTACGCTGTCTTTGCCGAGTTTGAATTTCGTTTCCACATATCCGTTGATATCGAGGTCGCCGGCGGCGTCCCCGAGCAGACCGAATTTTGCATTGACCGCATATTTGAGAAGAGATCCCTTCATCTTTTCAAGTCTGCCTCCGACCCATAACCGGTTGCGTGTGTGTACAGGATCAAGCGACACTCCGGCAGGAAGGGGGGTGAGACCGCGGTTGCCGGTGTCACCTGAATCATCTTCCGGTTGCTGATCACCCGGATTCTCATCCGGTACGGAAGGCTGCTCAGGATTATCCTGATTCTCCTGCACACGGTATGACTGGTTGAAGCGGTCGTATTCATATGACGCGTATGCCGAGAGACCGAATTTAGCCCATTTCTGGAATCCCTCGATCATTGAGATGCCGAAAGTGTTTGTGACTGATGTGTAACGGGTATCATCGAAGGTGGATTCCGTATTGAAATATGTGTTTTTCCAGAATGCCTCCTCCTCTTCGGCTCTTGTGTTCTTGAAGATGTGGTGATTGTAACGGTAATCCAGCGAGTAGATGAATTTGGTGACCGGTACAAGTGTCATCCGCTCTGTGGTGTCGCCCGGCTGGGTGTCGTCACGCCAGAATCCTATTTTATAAGCGTGTGACATATATGCACGGGTTCCTATGACACGGTTTTGCGCTCCGTTCAGCCTTGTCGGAATACTTTTGGGTTCTATCTGTGAGACTCCACCCTGTAACTGAGCCGGATCTGTGATATAGAGATCATCGGTGATACCTCCGTTCTCCTGATTTACAGAATTGTAGTGGTTGAAGAATGCCTGCATTTCATAATGGTTGGAGTTGAAATATCCTTGTATGCCATAGATGAGATTCTTTGCGGCATCACTGTTATAGGCTCCTTTCGTATAAAGGTAGTCTATATTGGCGCCGAGCCCTATTTTCCTGTTTACATTCCCGGCGAAGACCCCTTTGAGTCTGTCGGTATGGTTGTCGCGGTTACCTCCGAAGTTGTAGTCGAGTAGTGTCATCGGCACATATACGTTGTAGAACTTCTCCTTGCTGAACGACGGCAGATAATGGCTCAAGGCATCGGTAAACATGAATTGTCCCGGTTCGGGACGCTGGAAATAAATCATGTTTATCCCTTCGGCCGCAAAGCTTCCCGTTCCTGCCCATGCGTCGGAATTGAGAGCGGGAATGAAATTGCGCTGATAGTTATAAAGGAGTGTGTCTATTGTCGACTCCTCGTGTGTGCCGAGAGGATATGTGATTTTCCAGGCGTTTCCCGGTTTGTATGTCTCCTTCTTTTCGGCAGTCCCGTCTTTCGATTTTCCAGAGCTTATGCCGGTCTGGTTCATCTGGGCGAAAACAGGGAAGGCAAAGGCTAAAAGCAGAGATAGTATATATATATGTCTCGTCATTAATATCCGGTATATTGGATTTGTATTTCTTACAAAGTTAGTAAAAAAATAAAGATAAAATTTGCAAGAATAAAAAAAAGGTTATAACTTTGCAACGCTTTTGAGAAAGCGACATGGTGAGATTAGCTCAGTTGGTTAGAGCGTCGGATTGTGGTTCCGAAGGTCG